>JAPUEK010000068.1 GCA_027492585.1 Paracoccaceae bacterium
CGCGGGCAATGTGTCGTCGGGGATCGAGCCGGTCTTCGCCTATGCCTATACCCGCAAAGTGCTGCAAAAGGACGGCTCGCGCACCGAGGAAGAGGTGGTGGATTACGCCGTCCGCCTCTGGCGCGAGCTGAAGGGCGATGCGCCGCTGCCGGATTACTTCGTCAACGCCCAGACCCTGCCGCCGCTCGACCATGTGCGGATGCAGGCGGCGGCGCAGAAATGGATCGACAGCTCCATCTCCAAGACCATCAACTGCCCCGAGGACATCTCCTTCGACGATTTCAAGGAGGTCTATATGGCCGCCTGGGATCAGGGCTGCAAAGGCTGCACCACCTACCGGCCCAATGCGGTGACGGGCTCGGTGCTCACCGTCTCGGAAAGCGCCGAAAAGACCCCCTCCGAGGCGCCCGAGCAATTGCAGGGCGGCGAGGTCGTCTACCTTTCCGAGCCGCTCGACCGCCCGGCGGCGCTCGAAGGCCAGACCTACAAGGTCAAATGGCCGGGCAGCGAACATGCGCTCTACATCACCATCAACGACATCCTGATCGCCGGCCACCGCCGCCCGTTCGAGGTCTTCATCAACTCCAAGAACATGGAGAATTTCGCCTGGACGGTGGCGCTGACCCGGATGATCTCGGCGGTCTTCCGGCGCGGCGGCGACATCTCCTTCGTGGTGGAGGAGTTGAAGGCGGTCTTCGATCCGCGCGGCGGCGCCTGGATGGAAGGGCGCTACATCCCTTCGATCCTCGCCGCCATCGGCGGGGTGATCGAGCGCCACCTCATCTCCATCGGCTTCATCGAGGGCGAGGGGCTTGGCCTCAAATCCGACCCGAAGGCCTCGGTGGTGGAACTCGGCACCCGCCCGAAGACCAAACCCTGCCCGAGCTGCGGCGGCTATGACATGCGGATGGTCGAAGGCTGCATGACCTGCGGCTCCTGCGGCCATTCCAAATGCGGCTGAACCGCTGAGCCATCGCCAAACCCGCGCGCCCGCCCCTCCGGCGGGCGTTTTCCTGTCTGCCCTCCTCATCCCCTGTGCTCAAATATCCCCGCCGGAGGCATCGCCCTTTCCCCCGGCGCTCCGATTTTATGTATAGACATAATAGTGATTGCGCCCTACATAACGACTCGACCTATCCCGGAGGTTTCCGATGGCATCCGCCTATACGCTCCACCAGTGCCGCGCGGCGCGGATGCTGCCCACACAGGATTTCGGACAGGGTTTCGGGCTGATCGAGGATGCCGCGCTCGTCGTGGAGGGCGACCGCCTGCTCTGGGTCGGCGAGGCCTCGCAGCTTCCCGCCGGACATGCCGCGCTGCCGCGCCATGCGCTCGGCGGCCAGCTCGTCACCCCGGCGCTGATCGACTGCCATTCCCACATCGTGCATGGCGGCAACCGCGCCGCCGAATTCGAGATGCGGCTGAACGGCGCCTCCTATGAGGAGATCGCGCGGGCGGGCGGCGGCATCGCCTCCACCGTCAAAGCCACCCGTGCGGCCAGCGAGGCGGAGCTGATCGCCGCCGCCTTGCCCTTCGTCGATGCGCTGATCGCCGAGGGCGTCGCGGTGCTGGAGATCAAATCGGGCTACGGCCTCGACCGGGAAACCGAACTTCGGATGTTGCGCGCCGCCCGTGCGATCGCGCGGCTGCGACCGATCCGCGTGCGGACGACCTTCCTTGGCGCCCATGCGATCCCGCCGGAGTACAAGGGCCGCCCGGACGCCTATCTCGACGAGATCTGCCTGCCGACCCTGCGCGCCGCCCATGCCGAGGGGCTGGTCGATGCGGTGGACGGCTTCTGCGAGGGCATCGCCTTTTCGCCCGCCCAGATCGCGCGGGTCTTCGCCCTTGCCGCCGAACTCGGGCTGCCGGTGAAGCTTCATGCCGAACAGCTTTCGAACCTCGGCGGCGCGGCCCTTGCGGCCCGGCATGGGGCGCTGTCGGCGGACCACCTCGAATATCTCGATGCCGAGGGGATCGCGGCCATGGCGCGCGCCGGCACGGTGGCGGTGATCCTGCCCGGCGCCTTCTACACCCTGCGCGAGACGCAGTTGCCGCCCATCGCCGACCTGCGCGCCGCCGGCGTGCCGATGGCGGTGGCGAGCGACATGAACCCCGGCACCTCGCCGATGACCTCGCTGCTGCTTGCGATGAACATGGCCTGCACGCTCTTCCGCATGACCCCGGCCGAGGCGCTCGCCGGGACCACCTGCCATGCCGCCCGCGCGCTCGGCCTTGCCGATCATGGCAGCCTCGCCCCCGGCTCCCGCGCCGATCTCGCCCTTTGGGCCGTCGCCCATCCGGCAGAGCTTGCCTATCGCATCGGCTTCAACCCGCTGACCAAGCGCATCTTCGGAGGTGTCCTGTGACCGCCCTCATCCTCACCCCCGGCCAGACCAGCCTTGCCGATCTTGCCCGCGTCTATCGGGAGGAGCTGCCCGTCACCCTGAACCGCGCCGCCCGCCCGGCGGTGGAGGCGGCGGCGGCGGCGATTGCGGCGGCGGCGGCGGGGGATGCGCCGGTCTACGGCGTGAATACCGGCTTCGGCAAGCTCGCCTCGCTGCGGATCGCGCCCGAGGACACGGCCACCCTGCAACGCAACCTGATCCTGTCGCATTGCTGCGGGGTCGGTCCGGCGATCCCGCGCGCCCATGCCCGGCTGATGATGGTGCTGAAGCTCCTGAGCCTCGGGCGCGGGGCCTCGGGCGTGCGCTGGGCGCTGATCGAGCTGATCGAGGCGATGCTGGCGCGCGGTGTCACGCCGGTCGTGCCGCAACAAGGGTCCGTCGGGGCTTCGGGCGATCTGGCGCCCCTGTCGCATATGACGGCGGTGCTGATCGGTCATGGCGAGGCGGAGTATCAGGGCCGCGTCCTGCCGGGGGCGGAGGCGCTGGCGGCGGCGGGTCTGGCGCCGATCCCGCTTGGCCCGAAGGAGGGGCTGGCCTTCATCAACGGCACGCAGTTCTCGACGGCCTTCGCGCTGGCCGGTCTGTTCGATGGCTGGGTGGCGGCGCAGTCGGCGCTTGTCACCTCGGCCTTGTCCACCGATGCGATCATGGGCTCCACCGCGCCCCTGCAACCGGAAATCCACGCGCTGCGCGGCCATGCCGGCCAGATCGAAGCGGCGGCCTTCATGCGGCAGCTTCTGACCGGATCGGAGATCCGCGAGAGCCATGTCGAGGGCGATCAGCGCGTGCAGGACCCCTATTGCATCCGCTGCCAGCCGCAGGTGACGGGGGCGGCGATGGATGTGATCCGGCAGGCGGCCCGGACGCTGGAAATCGAGGCCAATGCCGCGACCGACAATCCCCTGGTGCTGACCGGGGCGGGGATGATCGTCTCGGGCGGGAATTTCCACGCCGAGCCGGTGGGTTTCGCCGCCGACATGATCGCCCTTGCGCTGGCCGAGATCGGGGCCATCGCCCAGCGGCGGGTGGCGCTGATGGTCGATCCGGTCCTGTCGTTCAACCTGCCCGCCTTCCTGACCCCGCGCCCCGGCCTGAATTCCGGCCTGATGATCGCCGAGGTGACTACGGCGGCTTTGATGAGCGAAAACAAGCATATCGCCATGCCCTGCGTGACCGACAGCACACCCACCTCGGCCAATCAGGAGGATCATGTCTCCATGGCCGCGCATGGGGCGGTGCGGCTCGGGCGGCTGATCGCCAACCTGAACGTGATCCTCGGGGTGGAGGCGATCTGTGCCGCGCAGGGGGTGGATTTCCGCGCACCGCTGGCGACCTCGGTGCCGTTGCAGGCGGTGGTGGCGCGGCTGCGGCAGGAGGTGGCGACGCTTGGCGACGACCGCTACATGGCGCCGGATCTGGCGAGGGCTGCGGCGCTGATCGGCTCCGGCGCCTTGGCGGAGGCTGCCGGCGTGGCGCTGCCGCCGCTATCCGTCTGAAGCCGGCAGGGGCGGGCGGATCGGAAAACGCACCGCGTTTTCCCGTTCGCGTGGAAACGCCGCCCCGGACCGTCAGTCTCATGCGGCCGGGGCGGGCGCTGGCCGGAGGCTTTGGGGCTCCGGCGGGATCGCGGTCACGGTATCGCCTGGCAGAGGCGATGGCCTCTGCCAGAGGAGCGTGCCGCCGGTGGTCAGGTGCCTCCGGCGGGGATATTTGAGGCAAGATGAAAGCCCTGCCGGAGGAGTATTGAACCCTCAGGCGTGGATCGGGCCGTCGCCGCAGGCGAGGGCGGCTTCGCGCACGGCCTCGCTGAAGGTGGGGTGGGCGTGGCAGGTCAGCGCCAGATCCTGCGCGGAAGCGCCGAATTCCATCGCCACGCAGACCTCATGGATGAGATCGCCCGCAGCCGGCCCGATGATGTGGCAGCCGAGGATGCGGTCGGTCGTGGCATCGGCGAGCAGCTTCACGAAGCCCTCCGCCTGGAAGACCGCTTTCGCCCGCGCATTGCCCATGAAGGGGAACTTGCCGACCTTGTAGGCGCGGCCCTGTTCCTTGAGCTGTTCTTCGGTGGCGCCGACGCTGGCGACCTCCGGGGTGGTATAGACCACGCCGGGAATGACGCCGTAGTTCACATGGCCGGATTTGCCCGCCATGATTTCCGCCAGAGCCATGCCTTCATCCTCGGCCTTGTGGGCGAGCATCGGGCCGATGATCGCATCGCCGATGGCATAGAGACCGGGGATATTGGTGCGGAAATGGTCGTCGGTCTTGACCTGACCGCGCGGCAGGATCTCCACCCCGAGGGCTTCCAGACCGAGACCCTTGAGGAAGGGTTTGCGCCCGGTGGCGACCAGCACCACCTCGGCGTCGAGCGTGGCCTCGGTGTCGTTCTTCCGCAGCTTGTAGGTGACCTTCGCGCTGCCGGTCTCGGTCGAGACGCCCTGCACGGCGGCGCCGAGGATGAACTTCAGCCCCTGTTTGGCGAGGATCCGCTGGAAGCTCTTGGCGACTTCGGCATCCATTCCGGGGGTGATCGCGTCGAGATATTCGACCACCGTGACCTCGGTGCCGAGCCGGGCGTAGACCGAGCCCATCTCCAGCCCGATCACGCCGGCGCCGATCACCACCATGGTTTTCGGGACCGAAGGCAAGGTCAGCGCCCCGGTGGAGGTCACGACGATGGTTTCATCGACGGTGACGCCGGGCAGGCTCGACGGCTCCGAGCCGGTGGCGATGACGATATGCCTGGCGGTATGGACCTCTTCGCCGACCTGCACCTTGCCGGCGGCGGGGATCGTCGCCCAGCCCTTCAGCCAGGTGATCTTGTTCTTCTTGAAGAGGAATTCGATGCCCTTGGTGTTGCCGGTGACGACATCGGCCTTGTAGGCCTGCATCTTGCCCCAATCGACGGTCGGCGTGCCGCCCATGAGGCCCATCTTCTCGAAATTCTCGTGGGTTTCATGGAGGAGATGGGTGGCGTGGAGAAGCGCCTTGGAAGGGATGCAGCCGACGTTCAGGCAGGTGCCGCCGAGGGTGTCGCGCCCCTCGACCACCGCGACCCTGAGGCCGAGCTGGGCGGCGCGGATGGCGCAGACGTAGCCGCCGGGGCCGGCGCCGATGATGATGGTGTCGAAATCTGCCATGGTCTTCTCCGTTTTCGGGCGGGAACCGGTGGCGCAACCACTGCCGCACCCCGAGGATATTTCTGCGAATGTGAAAGGCTAGAGGAGGGCGGCGAGGATCATCGCCAGGGTGGCGAGGAAGCCCACGCCCCAGATCGCCGAGCGCCAGGGTTTCCAGCCGAAGTAATAGGCGGGGATGTAGAGGACACGGGCGGCGAGATAGGCATAGGCGCAATACTGGGTCAGGGGGCCGGATTTCTGGCCGAGCGTCACGACGACGACCGCGAGGGTGAAAAGGATCAGCCCCTCGAAATGATTGTTCAGCGCGCGCTGCAAGCGGCCGGTGCCGACCGAAAGCTCACGCGAGGGTGGCCGGTCGCGGGGCGAGGAGGTGTAGCCGGTGCCGATCTGCCGGTTTGCGGGGATCGCGTAGAGGCAGAGCTGGACCGCTTGCAGCAGGCCCGCAAGGGCGAGTGTGGTGAGCTCCGGGGTCATCATGGCGATGCCTCCTCAGGCCGTTTGCAGGAATTGCGCGGACAGGCCGTGACCGAAGGCGGATTGCTTGGCGAGCCAGGCCTCGGCGCGCGGGCGGCTGGCCACCTCGAAGAGGAGGAGGACGGCATCGGCCTCTCCCTTCCAGATCTGGAGCGTGGACAGGCCGGCATCGGCGATATTCTCCGCCTCGGCATCGAAGGCGGTCTTCCAGGCGGTGTAGTCGGGGGCCTTGGTCTGGATGAGGAGTTGCATGGGTCGCTCCGAAGGAAAGGCGGGACGGGCAAGATTGCCCGTCCCGCGGGATCGTCAGAGATCCATCAGCAGGCGGCGCGGATCTTCGAGCGCCTCTTTCACCCGCACGAGGAAGGTCACGGCGCCTTTGCCGTCCACGATGCGGTGATCGTAGGACAGGGCCAGATACATCATCGGACGGATGACGATCTGGCCGTTCACCACCACCGGGCGGTCCTGGATCTTGTGCATCCCGAGGATCCCCGATTGCGGCGGGTTCAGGATCGGCGAGGACATCAGCGAGCCGTAGACCCCGCCGTTGGAGATGGTGAAGGAGCCGCCCTGCATCTCGGCCATCGACAGTTTCCCGTCGCGGGCGCGAAGGCCCAGTTCGGCGATCTTCTTCTCGATGGCGGCGAAGGACATCTGGTCGGCGTCGCGCACGACCGGCACGACGAGGCCCGAAGGCGTCCCGACGGCGACGCCCATGTGGACATAGTTCTTGTAGACCACATCCTGGCCGTCGATCTCGGCATTGACCTCGGGGATTTCCTTCAGCGCATGGGTGCAGGCCTTCACGAAGAAGGACATGAAGCCGAGCTTCACGCCGTGCTTCTTCTCGAAGATGTCCTTGTATTCGTTCCGCAGGGACATGATCCCGGACATGTCCACCTCGTTATAGGTGGTCAGCATGGCGGCGGTGTTCTGCGCGTCCTTCAGGCGGCGGGCGATGGTGGCGCGCAGGCGGGTCATCTTGACCCGTTCCTCGCGGGCGGCATCGTCGGCGGGGACCGGCGCGCGCGGGATGGCGGCGGGGGCCGGGGCGGCCGTCACCGGAGCGGCGGCGGCGGCACGGGCCACGTCTTCCTTCATCACGCGGCCATCGCGGCCGGTGCCTTGCACCTGATCGGCGGAAAGACCGGCTTCGGCCATCGCCTTCTTGGCGGAGGGCGCGTTTTCCACGTCACGCGGCGCCAGCACTTCCGGCCCGGCACCGGGGGAGCCGACTGCGGCTGCGGCAACCGATTTCGGCTCTTCCGCCTTGGCGGGGATGGTCCCGACGGCCCCTTCGATCACGATCGCCAGCCGGGCGGAGGCGGCGACGGTCGCACCTTCCGGCGCGATGATTTCGGCCAGCACGCCGGAGACGGGGCTCGGCACTTCGACCGACACCTTGTCGGTTTCGAGTTCGCAGAGCATCTCGTCCTGTTTCACCACATCGCCCACCTTCTTGAACCAGGTGGAGACGGTGGCTTCGGAGACGCTTTCGCCCAGCGAGGGCACCATAACATCGGTCATTCTTCTGCTCCTGGAGGTCCGGGCGATCAGCCCAGAGCCTCTTTCACGAGGGTTTCCTGTTCAAACTTGTGGCGCGAGGCGAGGCCCGTCGCCGGGGAGGCGGAGGCGGCCCGGCCGGCATAGCGGGCGCGGCCGTGCTTGGCGCCGATCCCGGCCAGAAGGGTTTCCAGCTCCGGTTCGATGTAGAACCAGGCACCGGCGTTTTTCGGCTCTTCCTGGCACCAGACGATCTCGGCGGTCTTGAAGCGGCCCAGCTCCGCGATCAGCGATTGCGCCGGCAGCGGGTAGAGCTGCTCGACCCGCAGGATGTAGGTGTCATCCTGACCGCGGGCGTCGCGTTCCGCCAGAAGGTCGTAATAGACCTTGCCCGAGCAGAGGACGACGCGCTTGATCTTGGCGTCCGCCTTGAGCTTCAGCGTCGAATTGCCCTTCTGCGCGTCATCCCAGAGGACGCGGTGGAAGGTCGAGCCATCAGTGAAATCCGATGCTTCCGAGACCGCCATCGGGTGACGCAGAAGCGATTTCGGCGTCATCAGGATCAGCGGCTTGCGGTAGTCGCGGCGCAGCTGGCGGCGCAGGATGTGGAAGTAGTTGGAGGGCGTGGTGCAGTTCGCCACGATCCAGTTGTCATGGGCGGAGTTCTGCAGGAAGCGCTCCAGCCGGGCGGAGGAATGTTCCGGCCCCTGGCCCTCGAAGCCGTGCGGAAGCAGGCAGACGAGGCCCGACATCCGCAGCCATTTGCTTTCGCCTGAATTGATGAACTGGTCGAACATGATCTGCGCGCCATTGGCGAAATCGCCGAACTGCGCTTCCCACATGGTCAGCCCGTTCGGTTCGGCCAGCGAATAGCCGTATTCGAAGCCCAGAACCGCATATTCCGACAGCATGGAATCGATGACCTCATACCGCGCCTGTCCGGGGCGGATGTGGTTCAGCGGATAGTAGCGCTCTTCGGTGGTCTGATCGACCCAGCCGGAGTGCCGCTGGCTGAAGGTGCCGCGGGTGCAGTCCTGCCCGGAGAGGCGGACCGGGAAGCCTTCGACCTGAAGCGAGCCGAAAGCGAGCGCCTCGGCCGTGGCCCAGTCGAAGCCCTTGCCGGTGGCGAACATCTTCGATTTCGCCTCAAGCTGGCGGGCGACGGTCTTGTGGATGTCGAAGCCTTCCGGCACGCGGGTCAGCGCCCCGCCGACCTCTGCCATGGTTTCCGGCTTGATCGAGGTGTCGCCGCGCTGGTAATTCTGCTGGTCTTCGCGGGTCAGCGATTTCCAGCGGCCATCGAGCCAGTCGGCCTTGTTGGGCTTGTAGTCCTTGCCCGCCTCGAATTCCTCGTTCAGCTTGGCCTGGAAAGCGGCCTTCATATCCTCGATCTCGCCTTCGGGGATCAGGCCATCGGCCACAAGACGGTCGGTATAAAGCTGGAGCGTGGTCTTCTGCTTGCGGATGCGGTTGTACATCGCCGGGTTGGTGAACATCGGCTCGTCGCCTTCGTTGTGACCGAAGCGGCGGTAGCAGAAGATGTCGAGCACCACATCCTTGTGGAAGGTCTGGCGGAATTCCGTGGCGACCTTGGCGGCATGGACGACCGCTTCCGGATCATCGCCGTTGACGTGGAAGATCGGGGCCTCGACCATCAGGGCGATGTCGGTGGGGTAGGGGGAGGAGCGGCTGAAGGACGGCGCCGTGGTGAAGCCGATCTGGTTGTTCACGACGATGTGGATGGTGCCGCCGGTGCGGTGGCCTTTCAGCCCCGACAGGCCGAAACATTCCGCCACCACGCCCTGACCCGCGAAAGCCGCATCACCGTGCAGCAGGATCGGCAGGACCATGTGGCGGTCCGTATCGTTGAGGTGGTCCTGCTTGGCGCGCACCTTGCCGAGCACGACCGGGTTCACCGCCTCAAGGTGGGAGGGGTTTGCCGTCAGCGACAGGTGGACGGTGTTGCCGTCGAAGGTCCGGTCCGAAGAGGCGCCGAGGTGGTATTTCACGTCGCCGGAGCCGTCCACATCCTCGGGCTTGAAGCTGCCGCCCTGGAATTCGTTGAAGATGGCGCGGTAGGGCTTCTGCATCACGTTGGCCAGCACGTTGAGCCGGCCGCGGTGCGGCATCCCCACCACCACGTCCTGAACGCCCATGGCGCCGCCGCGCTTGATGATCGCTTCCATCGCCGGGATCAGGCTTTCGCCGCCGTCAAGGCCGAAGCGTTTCGTCCCCATGTATTTGACATGGAGGAACTTTTCATAGCCCTCCGCCTCGACGAGCTTGTTGAGGATGGCCTTGCGCCCTTCACGGGTGAAGGCGATTTCCTTGCCGTAACCCTCGATCCGCTCCTTCAGCCAGGCGGCCTGCTCGGGGTCGGAGATGTGCATGTATTGCAGCGCGAAGGTGCCGCAATAGGTGCGCTTCACGATATCCACGATCTGCCGCATGGAGGCATGGGTCAGGCCCAGCACATTGTCGATGAAGATCGGGCGGTCCATGTCGGCTTCGGTGAAGCCGTAGGAAGCGGGGTCCAGCTCCGGATGGTTGCCGCGTTCGACGATGCCCAGCGGGTCGAGATCGGCGGCCAGATGGCCCCGGATCCGGTAGGC
>JAPUEK010000069.1 GCA_027492585.1 Paracoccaceae bacterium
CTGCGCGAGCGAAGCTTGCGATCGCTGTATTGCTGCTCTGACGGCGTGCGTGGTCGTGGCGCTGCCATGACGAATTTGTCCCATAGGGCGTCCTTCCATTCCAGAGAAAGGATCGCACCATCAAACCGTGGGATCAAACACCTAGCCGTGATCGCAGATTCGAACACTGGTTCTCCACTCTGCACAACGCTCGCTCAGCGGCTCGGGCAGCGCATGATCGCAGAACAATATGTCGATCTCCGCCAGGCTGGCGATTCGCGCCGGTGCGGAGCGGCCAAGCTTGCTGTAATCGGTCACCAGAAAAGCCTGTCTTGCCTGTTTCAGAATGGCACGGCTTACCCTGACCTCGGCCAGATCATAGTCAAGAAGATCACCGTCCAGGTCCATCGCAGACGTGCCGATCACCGCGTAATCGACCTTGAATTGCTCAATGAACTGGGTGGCCAACTCTCCCACCAGCCCGCCATCCGAGCGTCGCAGAGCTCCGCCGGCTACCATGATCTCACAGCCCGGATTGTCCGCAAGAATATTGGCAACATTCATGTTGTTCGTAATCACCGTGATGTTCTGGTGATGAATCAGCGCGCGCGCCACGGCCTCGGTCGTCGTGCCGAGATTCAGGATCAGGCTGGAATTCTCAGGTATCGCTGCGGCACAGGCGGTGGCGATTGCTGCCTTTGCCCCGGAATTCATCTTCCTTCGCGCCTCATAGCCCAGATTGACCATGCCGGTCCGGGGCACAGCACCACCATGCACGCGTTCAAGCAGGCCGGCCTCAGCCAATTCGCCGAGATCACGGCGGATGGTCTGCAATGTCACCTCGAATCGGTGGGCGAGGTCTTCGACAAGAACCCTGCCTTCGGCACGGGCAAGTTCGAGAATCTGGTTCTGGCGGACGCTGGGGATCATGGCCTCCTCTCCCGTGCGGGTTCGCGTCATGTTCGCTTTTGCTCGGTTTCCTGCGGATTTTACGCAACGAGCCCGCGCATGCAAGGCGGCAATTTCCCTCACTTTCTTTGGATTTGGTTCGCTTTCTTGCCGCATTGCAGAACCAAGCATTCGTTTTTCATAATAACGAAAGCTAAACGAAAATCGTTCTTGACCGACCTCGCGAAGCTGTTACTCGTAAGAAAGCACGGAAGACGCAAAGCGAAGGGAGGGGTCGCATGGCATCGACAGAGTCTGACATGGCAGATCTCTTCGTCATCGGCGGCGGCATCAATGGCTGCGGGATTTCCCGCGATGCGGCCGGGCGCGGGCTTTCGGTTATTCTGGCCGAGCAGGGCGATCTTGCCCAGGCGACCTCTTCGGCCTCGACCAAGATGTTCCATGGCGGGCTGCGCTATCTGGAATATTTCGAATTCCATCTGGTGCGCGAGGCGCTGAAAGAGCGCGAGACGCTGCTGGCCGCCATGCCGCATATCAGCTGGCCGATGCGGTTCGTGCTGCCCTACAGCCCGGGGATGCGGTTCGAAAGTGAAACGCCGACCTCGCGGCTGCTGGGGGTGGTGATGCCCTGGATGAAGGGGCGCCGCCCGGCCTGGCTGATCCGGCTTGGCCTGTTCCTCTATGACACGCTGGGTGGGCGTAAAATCCTGCCGGGCACTAGCAAGCTTGATCTGAACACCGATCCAGCCGGGCGTTGGCTGAAGCCGGGCTTCGGCCTTGCCTGGGAATATTCCGATTGCTGGGTGCAGGATTCCCGGCTTGTCGTGCTTAATGCCCGCGATGCCGAGGCGCGTGGCGCAACGATCCTGACCCGGACACGGGTGGTCTCGGCCACGCGCAACGGCAGGTACTGGGACATCGTCACCGAAGGCGAGGGCGGGCGGAAGACCTGGCGCGCCCGTGGCCTAGTGAATGCGGGCGGACCCTGGGTCGAGGATATCATCCGCAACGTGGCCTGTGTGCCCTCGACCGAAGGGGTGCGGCTGGTGCGGGGCAGTCATATCGTCACCCGCAGGCTTTACGATCATGACCGCTGTTATTTCTTTCAGGGCAGCGACGGGCGGATCATTTTCGCCATTCCTTACGAGGACGATTTTACCTTGATCGGCACCACCGACAAGGACCATCAGGGCAGCCCGCTTGACGCCCGCTGCACCGATGAGGAACGCGATTACCTCTGTGCCTTTGCCAGCCAATATTTCGCGAAGCCGGTCACGGCGGAGGATGTGGTCTGGAGCTATTCCGGCGTCCGCCCGCTTTACAATGACGGGGCGAAATCGGCGACGGCGGCGACGCGGGAATATGTGCTCAGCCTGGATGATGGTGCCGGCCATGACGAGGCGCCGCTGCTGAATGTGTTCGGTGGCAAGATCACCACCTATCGCCGCCTGGCCGAGAACGCGCTGGCAAAGCTCGCCGGTCATTTTCCGCAGGCCGGCGCAAACTGGACGGCGGGCGTGGCGCTGCCGGGCGGGGATTTCCCACATGACGGCGTGGCAGATCTGCGGCTCAGGCTTGGCAGCGCCTATCCGTTCCTGACCGGCGCGCAGGTCATACGGCTGGTCCGCACGTATGGGACCGACAGTTTCGCCCTTCTGGGCGAAGCGAAGGCATGGGCGGATCTGGGCCCTGATTTCGGCGCCGGCCTGACCGGGGCAGAGGTCGACTGGCTGATGCGCCGCGAATTTGCCCGGAGCGCCGAGGATGTGCTTTGGCGCCGCACGCGGCTTGGACTGCATATGAATGAAGAAGATGTCGCGGCGCTTGCATCCTGGATGGAGCGCGCGAAACGTCGGGAAGTTCCGGCGGCCTGAGAAAGGGATCGGGCGCGGAAGCCGGAAGAGGGGCGACCGCTGGCCTGAAGGGGAGGATGGATGACACTGGAACTGCAAGGCATGTCGCGGCAGGTGGGCGGGCGGATCCATATCCACCCCACCAGCCTGACATTGCAAAAGGGCACGATGAATGTCCTGCTGGGGCCGACGCTTTCGGGCAAGACCAGCCTGATGCGGTTGATGGCGGGGCTGGATCGCCCAGATGCCGGACGCATTCTGTGGAACGGCCAGGATGTGACCGGCCAGCGCGTCCAGGATCGCGGCGTGGCGATGGTCTATCAGCAGTTCATCAACTATCCCGGCCTGACGGTTTACGAGAACATCGCCTCGCCGCTGCGCATCCTGGGCCGGCCAAAGGCCGAGATCGACCGCCAGGTGCAGGAAACCGCCGCCATGCTGCGCTTGACGCCGATGCTGGGCCGCAAGCCGCTCGAGCTTTCGGGCGGCCAGCAGCAGCGCTGCGCACTGGCGCGCGCTCTGGTCAAGGGCGCGGGACTAGTCTTGCTCGACGAGCCGCTGGCGAACCTCGACTACAAGCTGCGCGAGGAGCTGCGCGTCGAGATCCCCCGTATTTTCGAGGCTTCGGGTGCGATCTTTGTCTATGCTACCACGGAACCCGAAGAGGCGCTGCTTCTGGGGGGGCATACCGCGACCATGTGGGAAGGCCGTGTCACCCAGTTCGGTCCGACGCCGCAGGTCTATCGCCAGCCGGTCGATGCCACCACGGCACGGGTCTTTTCCGATCCGCCGATGAATTTCCTGCCGGTGGTAAAACAAGGCAACCGGCTGACCTTCGGCGAAACCGCCCATGCCCCGGTCGACGGAGGTCTGGCCACACTGCCCGACGGGAACTACATGGCGGGTTTCCGCGCCGATCATCTGTTTCTGCGCCGGCATTCCGCATCATCGGTCGGCCTGACCGCGCGCCTTGCGGTGTCTGAGATCACCGGATCGGAGACCTTCCTTCATCTCGACAATGGCTCTGATCGCTGGGTCGGCCTGGTCGAGGGCGTCCAGAATCTGGAACCCGGGACCGATCTGCAGGTCTGGCTCGACCCCGCCCATGTATATCTGTTCGACACCGAAGGTCGGCTCGCCGCGCCTGCGGCCTATGCAAAGGCGGCCTGACCCATGGCAGAGATCACGCTGAAAAATCTGGCACACAGCTATCTTGCCAACCCGACCTCGGATGCGGATTACGCGCTGAAAGAGATGGATCATATCTGGCAGGATGGCGGCGCCTATGCGCTGCTCGGGTCCTCGGGCTGCGGCAAGACCACGCTTCTGAACATCATCTCGGGGCTGATCCGCCCCAGCCATGGAAGGGTGCTGTTTGGCGGGCGCGATGTGACCGATGCCGCCACCGCCGAGCGCAATATCGCGCAAGTGTTCCAGTTTCCGGTCGTCTACGACACCATGACCGTGCGCGACAACCTGGCTTTCCCGCTGCGCAATCGCGGCATGGATGCGGGTTACATCAAAGCCCGCGTCGATCAGATCGCGCAGATGATCGGTATGGAGGCGATGCTGTCGAAAAAGGCGCGCGGTCTGGGCGCCGATGCGAAACAGAAGATCAGTCTTGGCCGGGGTATGGTGCGCGAAGACGTGAACGCGATCCTGTTTGACGAGCCGCTGACGGTGATCGACCCACATATGAAATGGGAGCTGCGCACCCAGCTGAAACAGCTGCACCGCGAGTTCGGCCATACGATGATCTATGTCACCCATGACCAGACCGAGGCGCTGACCTTCGCCGATAAGGTGGTGATCATGTACGACGGCCGCGTCGTGCAGATGGGCACGCCGGAAGAGCTGTACGAGGCGCCGGCCCATACTTTCGTGGGTTACTTCATCGGCTCGCCGGGGATGAACTTCTTCGATGCCGAGGTCTCGGGCAATCGCGCCACGCTGCCGGACGGCACTATGATTGCGCTCGGCGCCGATTACGCGCCGATCTCTGGCCAGATCGGCATCCGGCCGGAATATGTCGGGCTGACGGATGAGGGCGGGCTGCCGCTGACCATCCACAGGATCGAAGATGTCGGCCGTCACCGCCTGATCCGCGGCGAGGTTCTGGGTAAACCGCTGAATGTGGTGGTGCCCGAAGGCCAGGCGGTTGCTGCTTTGCCGCGCGTCGCCTTCGCCCCGGACAAGATCAATATCTATGCGAATGAATGGCGGGTTGCTCCGCGTGGTCCTGCGGAAAGGGCGGCCTGATGGAAAAGACGCAGAACAACCGCGCCTGGTTCTTGGTGATCCCGGTTCTGGTGCTGGTCGCCTTTTCGGCGGTGATCCCGCTGATGACGGTGGTGAACTACGCCTTCAACGATACGTTCGGGAACAATGATTTCTTCTGGGCGGGTCTGGAATGGTTCGACGAGATGATCCATTCCGAACGCCTGCACGGCGCGCTTGGCCGTCAGGCGATGTTCTCGGCGATCATCCTGGCGATTGAGGTGCCTCTGGGGATTTTCGTCGCGCTGAACATGCCGAAAAAGGGATTCTGGGCCTCGTTTTGCCTCGTGCTGATGGCGCTGCCGCTGCTGATCCCGTTCAACGTGGTCGGTACGATCTGGCAGATCTTCGGCCGGGTGGATATCGGCCTTCTGGGCAGGACGCTGGCTGGACTGGGCGTCGACTACAATTACACCAATGACCCGATCGACGCCTGGGCCACGGTCATCGTGATGGATGTCTGGCACTGGACCTCGCTCGTTGCACTGCTGTGCTATGCCGGGCTGCAATCCATTCCGCAGGCCTATTACCAGGCGGCAAAGATTGACCAGGCCTCCCGCTGGGCGGTGTTCCGCTACATCGAACTCCCCAAGATGCAGGGCGTGCTGCTGATCGCGGTGCTGCTCAGGTTCATGGACAGTTTCATGATCTATACCGAGCCCTTCGTTGTCACCGGCGGCGGCCCGGGCAATTCGACCACCTTCCTGTCGATTGACCTCGTGAAGATGGCGGTGGGGCAGTTCGACCTCGGCCCGGCTGCGGCCTTCAGCCTGATGTATTTCCTCGTGATCCTGCTCGTCTCCTGGGTGTTCTACACCGTGATGACCAATATGGACAAGGAGGCGAAGTAATGCGGATCAAATCCTCTGCAATCGTCATGGCGCTTTATCTGCTCTTCTTGCTGATCCCGATCTACTGGCTCGTGAACATGAGCTTCAAAACAAATGCCGAGATCACCGGCGCCTTCACCCTGTTCCCAGCGGACTTCACGCTCCGCAATTACACGGTGATCCTGACCGACCCGAGCTGGTATATGGGTTACGTCAATTCGATCATCTATGTGGTGATGAATACCGCGATCTCGATCTCGGTGGCGCTGCCGGCGGCCTATGCCTTCTCGCGCTACAGCTTCATGGGCGACAAGCATCTATTCTTCTGGCTGCTGACGAACCGGATGGCGCCGCCTGCGGTTTTCGCGCTGCCATTCTTCCAGCTCTATTCCTCGGTCGGGCTGTTCGACACCCATATCGCAGTGGCACTAGCGCATTGCCTCTTCAATGTCCCGCTGGCGGTCTGGATTCTTGAGGGCTTCATGCGCGGCGTGCCGAAAGAAATCGACGAAACTGCCTATATCGACGGCTATTCCTTCCCGCGCTTCTTCGTGAAGATCTTCATGCCTCTGATCGCGTCGGGCATCGGGGTCGCGGCTTTCTTCTGCTTCATGTTCTCCTGGGTAGAGCTTTTGCTGTCTCGCACCCTGACTTCGGTGAACGCCAAACCCATCGCTGCGACCATGACGCGCACGGTTTCCGCCTCGGGGATGGACTGGGGCGTGCTCGCCGCCGCCGGGGTACTGACCATCGTTCCGGGCGCTTTGGTGATCTGGTTTGTCCGCAACTACATCGCCAAGGGCTTTGCCCTGGGGAGGGTCTGATGAGCACCGCTACCCAATTCGCGCCGCGCCGCGCCAACTGGACCCTGATCACGCTGACCGTCGTCCTGCTCCTGGGTGCCGCGCTGGCTTTCCTGATCTGGGCCACGCCGGTGCGCGACGGTGCAAAGGCCTGGACCGACCCGATGATCCGGGGCGGCTGGATGGCCTGGACCTTCCCGGTGGCGCTCTTCTTCTGGTGCATCGCGAGCCTGCTCGTGACCTTCACCATCCTCGCGATCCGTTTCCCGGAAACCCCGCGCAAAGGGTTTCTGCAGATCGAGACCACGCGCGGCGACCGGCTGTTCATTACCCTGCTGGGTTCGGCTTTCATCTGCCTGATCTGGCTGTTCTTCCTGGGGACACCCGTGTGGTGGGCCCTGGTCCTTTGCCCTTTCTACGCCGCAGCGGTGTTCCGCTGGGTCTGAGTACCCCGTCTCCCGGAATGATCCGGGCCGGGCAAACTGACAAGCATTCTCAGGGAGGAGAAGCATGAGACTGAAAAACACAACCACCGCCATGGCGCTTGCGCTGATGGTCTTCGGCGCACCCGCCTGGGCGGACATGGACGCCGCAAAGAAGTTCCTCGACGCCGAGATCGGCGATTTGTCGTCGCTCTCCCGCGCCGATCAGGAGGCCGAGATGCAATGGTTCATCGACGCCGCCAAACCGCTGGCCGGGATGGAAATCAAGGTCGTCTCGGAAACCATCACCACCCATGAATATGAAGCGAAGGTGCTTGCCCCGGCTTTCACCGCGATCACCGGGATCAAGATCACCCATGACCTGATCGGCGAGGGTGATGTCGTCGAAAAGCTGCAGACCCAGATGCAGACCGGCGAAAACATCTATGACGGCTATATCAATGACTCGGACCTGATCGGCACCCACTGGCGCTACAAGCAGGCCCGCAGCCTGACGAAATGGATGGAGGGCGACGGCAAGGCCTTTACCAACCCAGGGCTTGATCTGAACGACTTCATCGGGATCAAATTCACCACCGCCCCGGATGGGGAGCTGTATCAGCTGCCCGACCAGCAATTCGCCAACCTCTACTGGTTCCGCTATGACTGGTTCAACGATCAGAAAACAAAAGACGATTTCAAGGCCAAATACGGCTATGATCTGGGCGTTCCGGTCAACTGGTCGGCCTATGAAGACATCGCCGAATTCTTTACCGGCCGCGATATGTCCTATATCGAGGGCGGCCCCGCCAAGGCCTGGGGCAATATGGACTACGGCAAGAAAGACCCGAGCCTCGGCTGGCGTTACACCGATGCCTGGCTCTCGATGGCCGGCGGCGGCGACAAGGGCGAGCCGAACGGATTGCCGGTCGATGAATGGGGTATTCGGGTCGACGAAAACAGCCGTCCGGTCGGTTCTTGCGTGGCCCGCGGTGGTGCGACCAATGACGCCGCAGCAGTCTATGCTGTGACCAAAGCGGTTGAATGGCTGCAGAAATACACTCCGCCGGAAGCGCAAGGCATGACCTTCGGTGAGGCCGGCCCGGTTCCTGCGCGTGGTGACATCGCACAGCAGATGTTCTGGTACACCGCTTTCACCGCCGACATGGTCAAACCCGGCACCCCGGTGATGAATGAGGATGGCACGCCGAAATGGCGTATGGCCCCCAGCCCGCATGGCGCCTATTGGTCTGAAGGCACCAAGATCGGCTACCAGGATGTGGGCTCCTGGACGCTGATGGAATCCACCCCGGTTGACCGGGCACAGGCCGCCTGGCTCTATGCACAATTCGTCAACTCGAAGACGGTCGATGTGAAAAAATCGCATGTCGGTTTGACCTTCATCCGTGAATCCACGATCCTGGACGAAAGCTTCACCGAGCGGGCTCCGCAACTCGGTGGCCTGATCGAGTTCTATCGCAGCCCGGCCCGTGTGGCATGGTCGCCCACTGGCACCAATATTCCTGACTATCCGAAGCTGGCTCAGCTGTGGTGGCAGAATATCGGCGATGCGATGTCGGGCGCGAAAACGCCGCAGGAAGCCCTCGACAGCCTCTGCGCCGAACAGGAACGTGTGCTGGAACGCCTCGAGCGAGCCGGTGTCCAGGGCGATCTGGGCCCGAAGATGAACGAACCGAAGGACCCGCAGGAATGGCTTGATGCCCCGGGCGCGCCGGTGGCGAAGCTGGAAAACGAAAAGCCTGCGGGCGAGACGGTTTCCTATGATGAGCTGATCAAGTCCTGGCAGTAAACTGACCTGTGGCCGGGCGGCGTAACTTGCCGCCCGGCCTTTCTTCCGCAATCGAGGAATCCCGAGCGATGTCCCATATTCTTGCCATAGATCAGGGGACGACTTCGTCGCGGGCAATCCTCTTCGATCAGGCGCTGAAGCCTGTTACCTCGGCGCAGGAGGAATTCCCCCAGTACTACCCGGCTTCGGGCTGGGTCGAACATGATCCCGCCGATCTCTGGGCCACCGTCGCCGGCACCGCCCGCGCCGCGATCGAGCGCGCCGGTATCGGCGCGGAGGATATCGCCGCCATCGGCATCACCAATCAGCGCGAGACCACCCTGCTCTGGGACCGGTCCACCGGCCAACCGCTTCACAATGCGATTGTCTGGCAGGACCGCCGCACCGCGAGCCTCTGTACCGCGCTGAAAGAGGCCGGGCATGAGCCGATGATCACCGCCCGCACCGGCCTGCTGCTCGACCCCTATTTCTCGGGGACCAAACTAAAATGGCTGCTCGACACGGTTGGGGGCGCCCGCGACCGCGCGCGGCGTGGCGAGCTGGCCTTTGGCACGGTCGACACCTGGCTGATGTGGAACCTGACCGGCGGGCGCGTGCATGCGACGGATGCCACCAATGCGGCCCGCACCATGCTATACAACATCGCCGAAAACCGCTGGGATGACGAAATCCTTGCGCTTCTCGACATCCCGGCCGCGCTCTTGCCCGAGGTGAGGGATTGCGCCGCCGATTTCGGGGTGACGCGGGCCGATCTTTTCGGGCGCGAGATCCCGATCCTGGGCGTCGCGGGCGATCAGCAGGCGGCGACCGTGGGTCAGGCCTGTTTCCATCCCAGCATGATGAAATCCACCTATGGCACCGGATGCTTTGCGCTTCTTAATACCGGCGATCAGATGGTGCCGTCGCAGAACCGTCTGTTGACCACCATCGCCTATCGACTGAACGGGCAGACGACCTATGCGCTGGAAGGCTCGATCTTCATCGCAGGGGCGGTGGTGCAATGGCTGCGCGACGGGCT
>JAPUEK010000070.1 GCA_027492585.1 Paracoccaceae bacterium
CGCCTGCAAAGGGCGCGACGTCCGCCGAGCTAGTGACCGAGGATCTGGCTGAGGAACAGCTTCGTCCGGTCGCTTTGGGGATTGGAGAAGAATTCCTTGGGCGAATTCTGCTCCACGATCTGGCCCTGATCCATGAAGATCACCCGGTTCGCCACCGCCTGCGCGAAGCCCATCTCATGCGTCACGCAGAGCATGGTCATGCCCTCTTCGGCGAGGGAGATCATGGTGTCGAGCACCTCCTTGATCATCTCCGGGTCCAGAGCCGAGGTCGGCTCGTCGAAGAGCATGATCCGCGGCCTCATGCAGAGCGAGCGGGCGATGGCCACCCGCTGCTGCTGGCCGCCGGAGAGCTGGCCGGGATATTTATGCGCCTGTTCCGGAATCTTCACCTTGCCGAGGAAATACATGGCGGTCTCTTCCGCCTCTTTCTTCGGCACCTTGCGGACCCAGATCGGGGCCAGCGTCAGGTTCTCCAGAATGGTCAGATGCGGGAAGAGGTTGAAGTGCTGGAAGACCATCCCGACCTCGGAGCGCACCTTGTCGATGTTCTTGAGGTCGGAGGTCAGCTCGGTCCCGTCCACGATGATCTGGCCCTGCTGATGCTCCTCCAGCCGGTTGATGCAGCGGATCAGCGTCGATTTGCCGGAGCCGGAGGGACCGCAGATGACGATCCGCTCCCCCTTCATCACGGTCATGTTGATGTCGCGCAGGACGTGGAACGTGCCATACCACTTGTTCATCCCGGTGATCTGGATGGCCACCTCATCGGAGACATGCATCTTGCTGCGGTCGATTGCGGTTGCGGTTTCTGCCATGGTTTGGCTCCCTTAACGGTGGTCGGTCTTCAGCTTGCGCTCCAGGTACATGGAGTAGCGCGACATGCTGAAACAGATGACGAAGAAGATGGCGCCGACGAAGATGTAGGGCTCCCAGTAGATGCCCTTCCAGTTGATGTCGGCCCGCACGATCTGGGTGACGCCCTTGAGCGGGTCCATCAGACCGACGAAGGCGACGAGCGTGGTGTCCTTGAAGAGACCGATGAAGCTCGACACGATGCCGGGGATGGAGATCTTGAGCGCCTGCGGCAGGATGATCAGCCGCTGCGCCTGCCAGTAATCGAGGCCGAGCGCATCCGCCGCTTCATACTGCCCGCGCGGGAGCGCCGCGAGGCCGCCCCGGATCACCTCGGCGATATAGGCCGAGGCGAAGAGCGTCACGAGGATGATCACGCGCAGGATGATGTCGAAGTTGGTCCCCGGCGGCAGGAAATATTGCAGCAGGAGCGAGGCGGTGAAAAGCAGGGTGATGAGCGGCACGCCCCGGATGAACTCGATGAAGGCGACGGAAAGCGCCTTGACGATGATCATGTCGGATTGCCGACCGAGCGCCAGCAGGATGCCGATGGGCAGGGAGCAACTGATCGCCGTGACCCCGATGGTGATGGCCAGAAGGAAGCCGCCGAACTGGTCGGAATTCACCTTCGGCAGGCCCATGGGCAGAAGGCCCGCAAGGGTGCCGACGACCGGCCCCATGGCGAAGAGCCACCAGAGCACCGCCGCGACGAAACCCACGCCCGCGGCCACCGGAACCCCGATCCGCGGGGAGAGCAGCCGGAACACGACCCAGAGCACCACGAAGCCGGCAAGGGCCGCGATCGGCGTCCAGATCGGGCCGCCCCAGAGGAGCCAGAAGCAGAGGCCGGGATAGATCGCGGTGAACCACAGCAGGCCCTGCGGCCGGCTTTGCGAAAGAGCGAGGAGTGCTGCCAACAGCACCGCGACGAGGAGACCGGCAACAAGCCCCGCCCCTCCCAGAGGCAGGGTGATCAGAAGGAAGACCGCCACGCAGCCAAGGATGATGGCAAGGTTGCGCTTCTGTCCGGCGAAGAGAACCGGGGCAAGGGCGGCGAAGAGCAGGCCAAGCGCCAGCACCGGCCGCCAGTAGGAATCCTGCGGATAGAAACCGAAGAGGAACTGGTGCCAGCGCTCGCGGATCACCGCCCAGCAGGCGCCTGTCGCCCCCTCGCCCGCCGAAGCGGCGACGATGGTGCGGCACTCACCAAGAGAAGAGGCGTGCCAGACGCTGTTGAGCCACCAGGGCAGCGAGGAGGACACCAGCCAGTAGAGCGACAGGAGCCCGAGCAGGGTCAGGATCGTGTTGAGCGGGCCGGAGAAGAGATTCTCGCGGACCCACGACAGGGCGCCCGATTGCGAGGCGGGGGGCGCCTCGGGCGGCAGCATCTGGGAGCGGACGAAGTTTTCAGCCATGTCAGCGCGCCTTCAACTGGACGGTCTTGTTGTAGAAGTTCATCACCGCGGAGATGCAGAGGCTGATGATCAGGTAGATCACCATCATCAGGAGCATACATTCGAGCTCGCGCCCGGTCTGGTTCAGCGTGATGCCGCCCAAAGTGCCGCGCAGGTCGAGATAGCTGACCGCGATGCCGAGCGAGGTGTTCTTCGTCAGGTTCAGATACTGGCTGATCAGCGGCGGGATGATCACCCGCAGCGCCTGCGGCAGGATGACGAGGCTCATGGTCCGTCCCGGACGCAGGCCGAGGGCGAAGGCCGCCTCGGACTGGCCGCGGCTGATGGCCTGGATGCCCGCCCGCACGATCTCGGCGATGAAGGCGGCGGTATAGAGCGTCAAGGCGATCAGGAGCGCCGTGAAGGAATGGGCCACCTGAAGCCCGCCCTGGAAGTTGAAGCCCTTCAGCGCGGGATAATCGAGGTGGAAGCCCATCGCTATGAAAAGAAGGACAATCGGCGCCAAGAGGATCAGCAGCGATTTCCACCAGATCACCGGGCGGATGCCGGTCGCCTCCTGCGTGGCGCGGGCCGAGGCGCGCAGACGCCGGTTCGCCCAGATCGAAAGGCCGAGCACGACGGTCGTCGCCAGGAAGGTCAGGTTCAGCGAGACGAAGCCCAGATCGACAGAGCCGAGCCCGCGCGAGAAGAGCGGCGCGGGGATCGAGGTGCCGCGGTTGGTGATGGCCACGCTGTCGAAGAAGAGCATGGAGGCGGCGGGCTCCTGCCCGGCGGCGACCATCTCGTCGGTGACGCGGAAGGCCTTCGGCTCCGGCATCGCCTCGGAGAAGATCACATAGCTGAGCAGAATCCACAGCAGCAGCGGCACGTTGCGGAACATCTCGACGTAGACGGTCATCAGCCGGCTGACGAGCCAGTTCTTCGACAGCCGCAGGACCCCGACGAAAATGCCGAGGATGGTTGCGAAGATGCAGCCGAAAAACGCCACCACCAGCGTGTTGAGAAGCCCGACCAGCAGCGCCCGGAAGTGGTTGCTGTCATTGGTGTAGGGGATCAGTTGCTGGTTGATGTCATAGCCGGCCCGCGCCCAGAGGAAGCCGTAGTCGAACACTTTGCCGCGCGCGGCGAGGTTCTGGACGACGTTGTTCAGGAGCCAGGCCACGAAGAGCCCGAAACACAGGAGAACAACGACCTGTATGGTGACCGCGCGATAACGCGAATCGTAAATCAGCATCGAGAGCCGAAATGACTCTTTCGGCACATCTGTTGCCAGCGCCATGGATTACCCCCTGTTACTGCCCGGATATTGTTTGATTTGGGCGGGATCTGCGTCCCTTGGCCGGGCAGGCCGTCTTCAAGAAGAAGAGGGGCGCGGGCCTTTCGGCACGCGCCCCATGATCAGATCAACGCAGCGGCGGAGCGTATTGCAGGCCACCCTGGGTCCAGAGCGCGTTCAGACCGCGCGCCAGGTTGATGGTGGTGCCTTCGCCGATATTGGCGGCAAAGATCTCGCCATAGTTGCCGACCGCCTTGATGGCGTTCTTGAAGGCGTCATTCGACAGACCGATTTTCGGCCCCATGTCGCCGGACACGCCGAGCAGACGCTTCACTTCCTCGTCGGCGGTCGAAGCGGCAACCTCATCGACATTGGCCTTGGTCACGCCTTTTTCTTCCGCGATCAGCAGCGCGAAATAGGTCCAGCGGACGACATCGCCCCAGTTGTTGTCGCCATGACGGACGACCGGGCCGAGCGGCTCCTTGGAGATGATCTCCGGAAGGATGATGTGGTTCGCCGCATCCGGCATGGTGGCGCGCGACGCGGCCAGGCCCGAAGCGTCGGTGGTGTAGGCGTCGCAGGCGCCGGCCAGATACTGACGCTGCGCTTCGCTGTCGTCAGCCACGGTAACCGGGGTGTAGCTGATGTTGTTCTGCTTGAAGAAGTCGGCGAGGTTCAGCTCGGTGGTGGTGCCGGTCTGGATGCAGACGGTGGCGCCATCAAGTTCCTTGGCCGAAGAGACGCCGAGGTCCTTCTTCACCATGAAGCCCTGGCCGTCGTAGTAGTTCACCGCGACGAAATCGAGCGCCAGCTCGGTATCACGCGAGAAGGTCCAGGTGGAGTTCCGCACCAGCACGTCCACTTCGCCCGATTGCAGGGCGGTGAAGCGGGTTTCGCCGGTGGTCGGGACGAATTTCACCTTGGTCGCATCGCCCAGAACCGCCGCGGCAATGGCGCGGCACAGGTCAACGTCAAAGCCGACCCAGTTCCCGTTCGCATCCGGCATCCCGAACCCGGTCAGGCCGGTGTTGGAGCCGCAGATCAGCTCGCCGCGTTTTTTCACGTCGTCCAGCGTGCCGCCGAAGGCGACGCCAGCCAGAACCGTGGTGGCCGCGAGCGTGCCGAGGAATACGGATTTTTTCATTCTTACCTCTTCCTGTGGTCCACCCCTTGCGGGTGGATTTTGGTGCCTCGCATTGGCTGCGAGGGCATGTGCCGATGACGGTCATGCCGCCAGTACCCGGCATCTTCGGACAAAGCGGTTTGAAAGGTCAAGCGAAACCCTTGAGATGTCAGATGGTAGCGATAACTCAAGGGCTTGGCCGGGAGATGCACAAAGTTTGATCTCCTGCCGGGGCTTTGTGCGAAAGATTGTTACCGGCACAATCCGAAGAATCGCCCGGCCTCGGTCAGGGCCTTGCGCCGGGCGGCCTCCAGAATCGCCGCTTCCTCATCCTCGCCCCAGATTTCGGCCTGCCAGCTCTCATCGATTCGGGAGAGGGTCCAGGCCTCCTCCACGCCCAGCCGGCCACGGGTCACGGCAAGGCCGAGCACCAGCGAGCCGGTGATCGCCACGAGGTCATGGAAGGCCGCGAGCTCGAACGCGGTGAAGCCGCGCACCAGATCGCCCAGCCGCATCAGGCTGCCGCCCGGCTGCGGGATATGCATGACGCCGGCGGTGGCGGCGAGCGGCGTCTGCAGCTCCGCCTCCGCCCAGTCGAGAAGCGGGTCCCAGCCCGCCGCCTGCCGCGCCACGAGACCCTCCGGCCCCTCGGCGCGGTAGCACAGAAGATCGGTGTCGCCATAGGCGATCAGCAGCTCCGCCACCTCGGCGAATTGCGCGCCGATCTTGTCGATGGCGGAATTGGCGGCGCGGGTGACGGGCATGGTGTCGGGCCTGATCAGCCCCTCCTGCGCGTCCCATTCCGCCGCCACCGCCTGCGCCATGGCCAGCGTCGGCAGGATCAGCGGCTGCTTGGCGGGCGTCTTCACCGCGGGCCCGTCGAGCGTCACGGTAAAGCCGCCTTCGCAGGGTTCCACCGCGGCGGAGGTCCAGAAGCGCTTCGCCTTCCAGGCGCTCATCTCGCCTCTCCGAAGGGGTCGGCGGGAATGTCGGTTTCCTTCCAGTCGAGCAGCTTCCAGGTGTTGGCCATATGCTCCGGCAGGGGGGCGGTGAAGGTCATCAGCTCCTTGGTGATCGGATGCTCGACGGTCAGCGAGCGGGCATGGAGATGCAGCTTGCGCGAAATCTCGCCGCCAAGCCCCGCCCCCCAGCCATCGCCGAGATTCTCGGTGCCGGAGCCGCCGTATTTGCCGTCGCCGATGATCGGATGGCCGAGCTCGGCCATATGGGCGCGGAGCTGGTGGGTGCGCCCGGTGATCGGCTCCAGCGCCATCCAGGACATGCGGGTCCCAAGGAACCAGAGCGTGAAGAAATCGGTATGGGCGCGCTTGGCATCGGGGTAATCGGCCATCTTGGCGGGATGGACGCATTGCATCTTCTCGCCCTCGCCGCCGCGACCATGGCCGGGGGCCTTCATCAGCCCGTATTTGATGCTGCCCGCACGGGGGTTCGGCACCCCGGCGACCAGCGCCCAGTAGATCTTGCGGGTGTTGCGGTGACGCAGCGATTCCGACAAAGCCCGCGCCACCCGGTCGGTGCGCGCCAGCATCAGCACCCCGGACGTGTCCTTGTCGAGCCGGTGAACCAGCTTCGGACGTTCCTTGTAGCCGAATTTGAGCGCCTCGGTCAGCCCGTCCACATGGCGGTCGCCCTGCCCCGACCCGCCTTGCGAGGGCAGACCCGGCGGCTTGTTGAGGATGATCATATGCTCATCCTTCCACAGGACCGCGTTCTGGATCATCTTGGTATCGGCGGCGGAGACCCCGCCCTCGCGCGGGCGGCTCGGGGCCTCGCTGTCGGGCAGGGGCGGCACGCGGATGGTCTGACCGGGGATCACCCGGTCCGAAGCCTTGGCCCGCGCGCCATCGACGCGCACCTGCCCGGTGCGGCACATCTTTTCGACCGCGCCCTGCGTCACCTGCGGAAAGCGCCGCTTGAACCAGCGGTCGAGCCGCTGTTCGCCCTCATCGGCGGAAACGGTCAGGGTTTTGACGCCGCTCATAGCAGGGCTCCACGGGCAAGGGCCGCGCCGAGGGCGACAGCAAGAAGGGACAGAAGGACGGAGGCCAGCACATAGCCGAGCGCCTGAAGGCTCTGGCCCGAGTTCCAGAGTTTCATCGCATCAAGCGAGAAGGCCGAAAAGGTGGTGAAGCCGCCCAGCACCCCGGTCATCAGCAGGGGCGACAGGCCGGGCCGCCCGGCGAGCAGCACGAAGAGCACGCCGATGGCAAAGCTCCCCGCCACATTGATGGCAAGCGTCGCCAGGGGCGCCCCGACCGCGACAACGATCAGAAAGCGCAGAACGGAGCCGATGGCACCGCCGAGGGCAACTTGGGTGAGGCTGGCAAACATCGGCTTTCCTTGGGCGCGGGGGGCGGAATTGTCAACCTTCTCGCGGGAACGCCGCGGCTGGCCTGCGCCTCCGGCGGGGATATTTGAGAAGAGAAGAAGGGGATTTCTTCTCTTTCCAAATATCCCCCGCGGAGCGTCCCTGCCTCTCAGTCGCCCTGACGTTTGGCGCGCAGCCTGGCGAAATACTCCACGCGCTTTTTCAGCTCGCGCTCGAAACCGCGTTCGGGCGGGGTGTAATAGACCGGGCGCTTCATGCCTTCGGGGAAATAGTCCTGACCGGAGAAGGCATCCTCGGCATCATGGTCATAGGCATAGCCCGCGCCGTAACCGATGTCCTTCATCAGCCGGGTCGGCGCGTTGCGGATATGGAGCGGCGGCGGGTGGCTGCCGGTCTCGCGCGCGGCCACGCGGGCGGCCTTGTAGGCGGTGTAGACAGCGTTCGATTTCGGGGCGAGGGCCAGATAGACAAGGGCCTGGGCGAGGGCCAGCTCACCCTCCGGGGAGCCGAGGCGTTCATAGGTCTGCCAGCCTTCGAGGCAGACCTGCTGGGCCTGCGGATCGGCGAGGCCGATATCCTCCACAGCCATCCGCGTGATCCGGCGGGCGAGAAAGCGCGGGTCCTCGCCGCCTTCGAGCATCCGGGCGAACCAGTAAAGCGCGGCATCCGGGTCCGATCCCCGCACGGATTTGTGCAGGGCGGAGATGAGGTTGTAATGCTCCTCCCCCGACTTGTCGTATTTGGCGGCGCGGCGCATCAGGCGGGTGGCCAGTTCGTCGCGGCCGAGCGGCTTGGCCGTGCGCCAGGCCATGATCTGCTCGATCAGGTTCAGGAGCGCCCGGCCATCGCCATCGGCCATCTCCAGAAGCGCCTCGCGCGCCTCGCCGTCGAGCGGCAGGGCGCGGTTCAGCTCCCGCTCCGCCCGCTGCGCCAGCCGTTCGAGATCGGCGAGGTTCAGACGCTCCAGCACGATCACCTGTGAGCGGGAGAGGAGAGCGGCGTTCAGCTCGAAAGAGGGGTTTTCGGTGGTGGCACCGACGAGGAGGATGGTGCCATCCTCCATATAGGGCAGGAAGCCATCCTGCTGGGCCTTGTTGAAACGGTGGATCTCATCGACGAAAAGGAGCGTTCCGCGCGCCTTTTCGGTGCCGTTCTGACGGCGGAGTTTCGCGGCCTCGAAGACCTTCCGCAGGTCGGGGACCCCGGTGAAGATCGCGGAGATCTGGACGAAGGCCAGATCGGTCTCGGCGGCGAGGAGGCGGGCGATGGTGGTCTTGCCGACGCCGGGCGGCCCCCAGAGGATCAGCGAGGACAGGCTTTTCGCCGCCAGCATCGCGCCGAGCGGGCCGTCGGGCGAGAGCACATGCGCCTGACCGATGACCTCGGACAGGTTGCGCGGGCGCAGGCGGTCGGCCAGCGGGCGGGGGCCGGCATTGGGCGCGGGCGTCGCGGAGGGGGAGTCGAAGAGATCGGCCATGCCCCAGGTTACGCGCAGGCGGGGGGCGAGGCCAGAGGGGCAAAGCAAAAGGCCCGCCGGAGGGGCGGGCCTTTCGTCAAAACGGGAGCCTTGGCTTACGCCTCGACGGCATCCTCAGCGGAGGTGCGGGCGTGATCGGCAGCGCCCTTGGCGTTCGGGTCGCGGTCCACGAATTCGATGATCGCCATCGGCGCCATGTCGCCATAGCGGAAACCGGCTTTCAGAACGCGGACATAGCCGCCCTGACGGGTGGCGTAGCGCGGGCCGAGGATGGCGAACAGACGCTCGACATACTGGTCCTGCTTGAGCTGGGCAGCAGCCTGGCGACGGGCGTGCAGATCGCCGCGCTTGGCCAGCGTGATCAGCTTCTCGATAATCGGGCGCAGTTCCTTGGCCTTCGGCAGGGTGGTCTTGATCTGCTCGTGCTCGATCAGCGAGCCTGCCATGTTGGCGAACATCGCCTTGCGGTGTTCGTGGGTCCGGTTGAGCTTCCGGTAGCCGTGAGAGTGACGCATTTCTATCTCCTAACGCGTGTTTTGCTTTGTCCGGCAGGACCTGCTTCTGGTCCCGCTCACCTTGGGCTTTCGCCAGTCTTCCCCGGTCGTCCGGGCATTTTTCGGGATGGGCTGGCCGCCCATCCCGGCAGTCCTCAGAACTGGTCCTCGAAGCGTTTGGCCAGATCCTCGATGTTTTCCGGCGGCCAGTCTTCGACTTCCATGCCGAGATGCAGGCCCATGCCCGAGAGCACTTCCTTGATCTCGTTCAGCGACTTGCGGCCGAAGTTCGG
>JAPUEK010000071.1 GCA_027492585.1 Paracoccaceae bacterium
GGGGAGGACATGCCGCTGGCGGGCACGCGGACGCGGGCGGCGGGCGCCTCGGCCACCACGGGGCGCGGGGCCGGCTCCGCCCTCGGCGGGGCGGCGACAGGGGCTGGAGCCGCCTCTTCCTCATCGGCACCGCCACCGGGGCCGACGCGGTTCGACAGACCGAGCCGATGAACCTTGCCGATCACCGCATTGCGGGTGACGCCGCCGAGTTCCTTGGCGATCTGGCTGGCCGACTGGCCTTCGGCCCACATGCGCTTGAGCGTCTCGACGCGCTCATCGGTCCAGGACATGGCAAACTCCGGGGGTTGGGCCTTGATGGCCGCTATTCTAGACGGGACGGCACGGGATACAAGCCGGACGGCGGAAGATCAAGCGGCGGCGCATTTCGCGCTTGCCAGAGGGGAGGGGTTTTCCCTAGTTGGGGGCTTGCCGCGCAGGTTCAAGGGCGGCGGAGGGTTCCCCATGCACGACTACCGCAGCCAACGCGCCGATACGTTTGAAACCTTTGCCAAGGTCGGCAAGGGGGTGAAGCTGCCGAAACAGGCGGTGGTCGTCTACCAGTTCGTCGCCGAGGAGGTGGAAACGAACTGGGCCGGGGTGGAGAAAGCCCTGCGCGCCAAGGGCTTCCGCACCAGCCATGACAGCGAGGTGCTGGAGGCGCGGATCGGCCCGATCGCCATCGACGCCCAGACGGTCTGGACCTGGGAGCATCTGGCGACGGAAACCGTCCTGCCTTTCGAATTCTTCCCCGACGGCTGGGAGCTGGACGAGTAGGGGCGGCCTTTTCGGTCTGAACGCCGGCTGCCGGGATCGCCCCGGCAGCCGGCGGAGCCTCCGGCGGGGATATTTGCAAAGAGAAGAAGGGGCTTTCTTCTCTTCTCAAATATCCCCCGCGGAGCGTTCCCCGGCACGCAGGGCGCGCAAGGATGCAGGAGGAGCGGGGCCGCGTGATCCCAAGGGGGCTGCGAGCCTTGCGGGAGGCGGGGGGCGCCCGGCCCTGGTGGCCCTGTGCGAAAGCCAGGAAGGCGGCGGGCCGGGGTTGCCGGTGTCTGTCTGCAAGGAGAGGGAGGCGGTTTCCGTCCCGTCGGTTCCGCTGGAGAGGGCACATTCCAGGCTCTGCAGGGAGAGCCATGCCGGGGCGGGAGGCGCGATGCCGCAAGACCGCTGCAAGGTGCCGCCTGATCATGCCGCGTTTGCCATTTCCCACTTCCGCAAATTTCGGCAGTTTCACGCGCCATTCTGACGTTAACAGCCTGATAAAAATGAAAAACCCGGCCATGATGGCCGGGTTTGGTGTGGTATGGTCGATAAGGCTGGATCGAGGATCAGCTTGCGCGGCGGAGCTTGGGACTGCGCTCGCGCTTGCTGTCGTGTTCGTCCTCGTCTGCATCCTCCTGCCGCGCGAAGAGAACAGAGGCTTTGATCGTCTTCCAATCATCAGGGATGAAAGGGTCCATCGCGGCATCACATTCCGTGGTATGGGCGAAGCCCCTAGCAAAATGCCGGTCGGTGAGTTGAGTGTTCCCGCGGAGGACTGCCTGCTGAATCGCGCCGATGACGAGGTCGATCCCGATCCCCAGCCTATGGCAGCAAGCCATGAGGAAGCGATCCAAGGACTGCGGATCAACCGCTTCAAACGTGCCGAGACCTGCAACCTCGGCATAGGTCGAGATCACGCTGCGGATGGTTGTGGCGTCCGTGGCCTTCTTCAAAGGGCGGATCTCGGTCGGCTTGAGGCGGCGGCCGAGCTGGTAGTCTTGGTTCACCATTTCCTTCAGCTCCTCGGTGCCGAAAAGCAGGACGATGAAAGGCCACTCCTTGTTCTGCGACAAGGATTTCAGGGTATTGATAACCGCTCGACGCTGAGGTTGATTGGCATTTCCCCAGATGTCCTGTGCCTCATCGAAGTGCAGCACAGTAACACGCTTGGCTTTGAGCAGCCCGCGGAGCTGCTCCCAGCGGCCCGTTGCATTTGCCTCGGTGGTTGCCGTTACGTTCACCGGATAGCCAACTTCCTCCATCACGGCCTCACGGCGGTTTTCAGCGTTGCTGGCGTGGGCATACGGACCAAGAAGACAGGAAGATCGCTCCCTTTGCCCACCCCAGTGGCCATAACGCGCCCGAGTTCAGAGAAAACCCACCCGCGCGTCCGGGTTGCGCCTCCTCCCGATAATGCGAAGCCATGAACGGATCACAGCCACGAAGACGGAAGGGCTTACTCAGGCGAGGTAAGCCCCGCTGTCCAGCTGCTTCGCGCCAGTATGCTCACGGCGCCCCCCGAGACCGGGATCGGACAGAGGGCAAGCAGGACCTACGCCAGCCGGGGTGGGCGGTCACCACCGCATCGCGGGGTTTCTCATGGGCGAAGCCCTGGCGAATAGACGGTGGTCACCCCGCCCACCTGCCGCAAAACGCGGCAAAAGCTACCAGTGCGATCAAATCGCGGAATCTGAGAGGGACTACCTGCCCATTAACCTATGATAACAAAGCATAATCAATGCCTTACGTCTGCGCATGTTATTCCTTTCCTGCGCAGGCTATTGCTTTTCGCGGCCAATCAGCCCGTTTTCAGGCAATTGAATCGAAATAGTTTTTCGATTCTCCGCGTCGATCATGCAGCACGTTCTGCGCGTGCTTTTGGTTTCTGTGGCAGGGGCGCGCGCCTCCCTTCAGGCGGACCGCTTGGCGATACCATAACCTTGGCCTGTCGCGTAACACGCTGAAACTATAACGATATTCTGGACATCCATTTTCAGTTGCGGCAAGTTTAAATGTCACATGACAAGAGGGCCGCTCAGGCCCGTTTCAGACGGATCACCACATCGACGCGCGAGACGGCCATGCCTTCGGGTGTGGCGGGCAGGCCGGTGATGTGCAGCTCATCGGCGGGGGCGTCGGTCAGCGTATGGCTGTCTTCCCAGTAGAAATGCGGGTGGTCATCCATGCGCGTGTCGAAATAGCTGCGCGAGCCATCGACCACGACCTCGTTCAGCAGCCCCGCCTCGCAGAAGGCGCGCAGGGTATTGTAGACGGTGGCAAGGCTCACCTTTTCGCCGCTGCGGCCGGCGGCGGCATAGAGCCCCTCGGCCGTCACATGGCGGTTCTCGCCGTCGCCGACCAGAAGCCCCGCAAGCGCAAGGCGCTGCCGCGTCGGGCGCAGTCCCCCGCGCGCCAGCCAAGCGGTGCAGCTTTCCGTGGTGCCGGTATCTGCGGTGCCAGTGTCCGTGGTGCCGGTGTCTGCGGTGCCAGTGTTCATCTCGGTTCCATCAGCGTTTTGGCTTTATACCGCCGCGCCGCGGGGAATTTCAAACGAAAACCCGCCGGGCGGCTGTGGGGCCGGCCCCCGCCCTTGCTTCCCCTTCCCGCCGGATGCTAGGAGGAAGGGAGGATTGGCCACAGGGGGAAACGGGGCAGGCATGGGTGGATTTCCGACTTCGTTCGACAGGGAAGACCTGCTGAAATGCGCGCGCGGGGAACTTTTCGGCCCCGGCAATGCCCAGCTTCCCGAACCCCCGATGCTCATGATGGATCGCATCACCGAGATTTCCGGAGACGGGGGCGAGCATGGCAAGGGCCACGTCGTCGCCGAATTCGACATCCACCCCGACCTGTGGTTCTTCGCCTGCCACTTCCCCGGCAACCCGATCATGCCGGGCTGCCTCGGGCTGGACGGGCTGTGGCAGCTCACCGGCTTCAATCTCGGCTGGCGCGGCTGGCAGGGGCGGGGATATGCGCTCGGTGTCGGCGAAGTGAAACTGACCGGCATGGTGCGGCCCGACCGCAGGATGCTGACCTACAAGGTCGATTTCACCAAGGCCATCCAGACCCGCCGCCTGACCATGGGTGTTGCCAATGGCATCGTCCTTGCGGATGGCGAGGTCATCTACCAAGTCACGGACATGAAGGTTGCCCTTTCGGCAAGCTAAGGAAAGGAACAGGCCATGCGTCGCGTCGTCATCACCGGCATCGGCATCGTGTCATCCATCGGCAACAACGCCGCCGAGGTGGAGGCGAGCCTGCGCGCCGGCAAGTCGGGCATCGTCTTTGCCCCCGAATATGCCGAGCACGGCTTCCGCAGCCGCGTCCATGGCCAGCCGCAGATCGTGCTGGAAGACCATATCGACAAGCGCGACCTGCGCTTCATGGGCGATGGCGCGGCCTACAACTTCCTTGCGATGGAACAGGCGGTCAAGGACAGCGGCCTTGACCCCTCCGATGTCTCGAACGAGCGGACGGGGATCATCGTCGGCTCCGGCGGGCCTTCGACGAAAAGCTTTTTCAAGGCCCATAACATCGTCCGGGAGACCGGCAGCCCGAAACGGATCGGCCCTTTCGGGGTGACCAAGGGCATGTCCTCCACCACCTCCGCCTGCCTTGCCACGCCTTTCAAGATCAAGGGCGTCAACTATTCGATCACCTCGGCCTGCTCCACCTCGGCCCATTGCATCGGCAACGGGGCGGAGCTGATCCAGTTCGGCAAGCAGGACATCGTGTTCGCCGGCGGCGGCGAGGAACTGGACTGGACGCTCTCCTGCCTTTTCGACGCCATGGGGGCGATGTCCTCCAAATACAACGATGCGCCGGAGACCGCTTCCCGCGCCTATGACGCCACCCGCGACGGCTTCGTGATCGCCGGCGGCGGCGGGGTCGTGGTGCTGGAGGAGCTGAACCACGCCCTCGCGCGCGGCGCGAAAATCTATGGCGAGGTAACGGGTTACGGTGCGACCTCGGACGGCTACGACATGGTGGCGCCCAGCGGAGAGGGCGGGGAGCGGTCGATGCGGCTGGCGCTTGCGACCCTGCCGCAGGGCCGCAAGGTGGATTACATCAACAGCCACGGCACCTCGACCGGCGTGGGCGACGTGACCGAGGTGAAGGCGATCCGCCGCGTCTTCGGTCAGGGCTCCACCCCGCCGATCTCCTCCACCAAATCGCTGACCGGGCATAGCCTTGGCGCGACCGGGGTGCATGAGGCGATCTATTCGCTGCTGATGCTCAACGGCGATTTCATCACGGCTTCGGCCAACGTGACCACGCTCGATCCGGAACTTGATCCGTCCGAGATCGTGACCACGCGGCGCGACGGGGTGAAACTCGATTCCGTCCTATCGAATTCCTTCGGCTTCGGCGGGACCAATGCGACCCTGCTGATGAGCCGGTATCAGGACTGAAAACTTTTTCACAAAGTCATAGGGGGGCCGATATGGCCGATCTGATGAAGGGCAAGCGCGGGCTTGTCATGGGCGTCGCCAATGAGCGCTCCATTGCCTGGGGCATCGCCTCCGCCCTTGCGGCCGAGGGGGCAGAGCTGGCCTTTTCCTATCAGGGAGAAGCCTTCGGCAAGCGGGTGGAACCGCTCGCGGCCTCGGTCGGGTCGGATTTCCTCGTCGATGTCGATGTGATGAACGACGAAAGCCTCGATGCCTGCTTCGGCGCGCTGAAGGACCGCTGGGGGAGCCTTGATTTCCTCGTCCATGCCATCGCCTTTTCCGACAAGAACGAGCTGACCGGTCGGTTCATCAACACCAGCCGGGGGAATTTCTCCAACTCGCTGGCAATTTCCTGCTTTTCCTTCATCGACGTGTCGCGCCGCGCGGCGGAACTCATGCCCAATGGCGGCTCGCTGATCACGCTGACCTATGGCGGCTCGAACCGGGTGACGCCGAACTACAACGTGATGGGCGTGGCCAAGGCCGCGCTGGAATCGGCGACGCGCTATCTGGCCAATGACCTCGGCCCGCAGCAGGTGCGGGTCAATGCCATCTCCCCCGGCCCGATGAAGACGCTGGCCGGGGCGGCCATCGGCGGCGCCCGCGCCACCTTCCGCCATACCGAGGCCAATGCGCCGATGCGCGCCAATGCCACGCTGGAGGCGATCGGCGGCACGGCGGTCTGGCTCTGCTCCGATTACGGCAATTGCACCACGGGCGAGGTGGTGCATGTCGATTGCGGCTATCATGTGCTGGGGATGCCGCAGCAGGAGAACCTGTGAGCCACTTGCAGGGGGAATGAGGCGGGCCGTTCCTGCGGGGGCGGCCCTTGCCATGTGCGGCGGAGCGCTCCGCGCGGGGATATTTGGGCCAGTATGAAAGGCAAGACTTAGCCTATGCGCTAAGTGTCTCTTGCCCGGTTCCGCGGGCCTTGTCAGGATGGCCTGGTCTCAGGAGGGTGCGATCATGGTCCAGATGATTTTCGTGAATATCCCGGTGAAGGACATCAAGCGCTCGCGCGCGTTCTACGAGGCGCTCGGTTTCACCATCAACGAGCAGTTTTCGGACGGATCGGCAGCCTGCGTGGTCGTCTCCGAAAGCATCTACTTCATGATCCTGAATCATGAACGCTTCCAAGGGTTCTCCACGCTGCCGATGGCCGATACGGGCAAGGTGACGGCGGTGCTCATCTCCCTCTCGCGCGAGAGCCGCGAGGCGGTGGATGCGATCACAGCGGCGGCGCTCGGTGCGGGCGGCAGCGAGCCGAAGCCGGCGCAGGATCATGGTTTCATGTATGGCCGGACCTTCATGGACCCCGACGGCAACGTGCTGGAGCCGGTCTGGATGGACCCTGCGGCGATCGGTGGCTGAAGGAATCTGGAGCGGGCGACGGGAATCGAACCCGTGTCTTTAGCTTGGAAGGCTAAGGTCTTACCATTACACAACGCCCGCGCTGGCGCTCTGATACCACCTCGCTCCGGCAGGCTCAAGAGCCTGTGCCGGGAGCTTTGCGCGGGGACTTGATCATGCCGCCATTGACCGGGCGGCCTGCAATGTGCATGGAAGGCGCCATGCTGATTTACAAGATCTTCCGCCGCCCCGAATGGGATGCATTCCGTGCCGCCGGGGAAACTGCCGGCGCCCCGATTGATCTGGCCGATGGCTTCATCCATTTTTCCTCCGCCCCGCAGCTCGCCGAAACCGCCGCGCGCCATTTCGCCACCGAAAGCGATCTGGTGCTGGTGGCCTGCGAGGCTTCGCGTCTGGGCGAGGCGCTGAAATGGGAACCGTCGCGGGGCGGGGCGCTCTTTCCGCATCTTTACCGGGTGCTGCGGCGCGAGGATGTGGTCTGGGACAAGTCCCTGCCGCTCGGGGCCAGCGGTCACATCTTTCCGGAAGGCGTGTTCTGAAGGTGCTGGAACGGTTCGGCCTCGCGCTTTTGCATCGGATCGACCCGGAACGGGCGCATGGCCTGTCGCTGACCGCGCTCCGGATGGGCTTTGCGCCGCTGCCGGGGCTGGTGACCTCGGCGCGGCTCGCCTCCACCGTGGCGGGGCTGGCCATGCCGAACCCGGTCGGGCTCGCGGCGGGCTATGACAAGAATGCGACGGCGGTGGCCGCCCTGACCCGCGCGGGCTTCGGCTTCGTCGAGGTGGGGGCGGCGACCCCGCGCGCCCAGCCCGGCAATCCGCGGCCCCGGCTCTTCCGGCTGGGCGAGGACCGCGCCGCCATCAACCGCTTCGGTTTCAACAACGACGGGGCGGAGGCGATTGCCGCCCGCCTTGCCGCGCGTCCGGCGGGGCCGGTGCCGGTGGGGCTGAACCTTGGCGCGAACAAGGACAGCGCCGACCGCGCCGCCGATTTCGCGCGGGTGCTGGCGATCTGCGGCCCGCATGTCGATTTCGCCACCGTCAACGTGTCGTCCCCGAATACCGAACGGCTGCGCGACCTGCAGGGCAAGGCCGCACTTGCGGCGCTGCTTTCGGGGGTGATGGAGGTGCGTGAGGGGCTTTCCCGCAAGATCCCGGTCTTTCTCAAGATCGCCCCCGATCTTGGCCCGCAGGAGCTGGCCGAGATTGCCGAGGTGGCGCTTGGCTCCGGCCTCGCGGGGATCATCGCCACCAATACGACGCTCGCGCGGGAAGGGCTGAAGAGCCGCTGGCGCGAGGAGAAAGGCGGTCTCTCCGGTGCGCCGCTTTTCGAGACATCGACGCGGGTGCTGGCGCAGCTCTCGCGCCTGACCGAAGGGCGGCTTCCGCTGATCGGGGTGGGCGGGATTTCCTCGGCAGAGGACGCTTACGAGAAGATCCGCGCCGGGGCCTCGGCAGTGCAGGTCTATACGGCGATGGTCTATCAGGGCATCTCCCTGATCGGGCGCATCGCGCGCGGGCTCGACGCGCTTCTGCAACGCGACGGTTTCGCCACGGTTGCGGCGGCGGTCGGCACGGGGCGGGACAGATGGCTCTGATCTTCCGGGACGCGACGCGGGCCGATGTGGCCGGAATCGTCGCCATGCTGGCCGACGACAGCCTGGGGCAGGGGAGGGAAGGGAGCGATCCCGCCCCCTATCTCGCCGCATTCGACGAGATCGCCGCCAACCCCGCCCATCACCTGATCGTCGGGGAACTGGATGGCCGTCTCGTCGCCAGTTGCCAGCTCACCCTTCTCGCCGGCTTGAGCCGCAAGGGCGCCCGCCGCGCCCTGCTGGAGGCGGTCCGGACCGTTTCCGACCTGCGTGGCCAGGGTATCGGTGCCGCCCTGATGGCCGAGGTCGAGGCGCGGGCGAAGGCCGCCGGCGCCACCGTCCTGCAACTCACCACCGACCGCAGCCGCCTGCGCGCCCATGCCTTCTACGACCGCCTCGGCTATGAGCCGAGCCATATCGGCTACAAGAAAACCCTCTGATCGGCAGGGGCGCCTGCGGCGCAGGCCTTTCGGGTCGCCTGCGCGGCGTCCCGCCGCTTGTCTCCGTGCCTCCGGCGGGGATATTTGAAAAGAGAAGAAGACCAGGACCTTTCTTTCCCATCCCCTGTTCTTTCCCATCCCCTGTGCGGAAATATCCTCGGGGGTGAGCCGCGGAGCGGCGAGGGGGCAGACAGCCCCCTTTCCCCGGCTCCGCAAGGGCGCTACATCGGGGCGGAGCAAAGGGGAGATCCGACATGGCCGAAGACGGTTTGAACAGCTATATGACCGGGCCGGACGAGGCGGGGCGCTTCGGCATGTTCGGCGGGCGCTTCGTTTCCGAAACGCTGATGCCGCTGATCCTCGATCTTGAGGAACGCTACGAATTCGCCAAGACCGATCCGGCCTTCTGGGCCGAGATGGACGATCTCTGGAAGCATTATGTCGGGCGGCCCTCGCCGCTGTATCATGCGGCGCGGCTGACGGAGCATCTCGGCGGCGCCAAGATCTACATGAAGCGCGACGAGCTGAACCACACCGGCGCCCACAAGATCAACAATGTCCTCGGCCAGATCATCCTCGCCCGCCGCATGGGCAAGACCCGGATCATCGCCGAGACCGGGGCGGGCCAGCACGGGGTGGCCAC
>JAPUEK010000072.1 GCA_027492585.1 Paracoccaceae bacterium
GATCGCCCTGACGGACACGGTCGGCGAGTTGCATCATCTCACGGTATTCATCGCGGCCCGGGAGACCATCCTGAAGACCTCGCGCCAAGCCACGGGATACCGACCAGAGTCCGCCTGCCCCGATTCCGGCGTGATGCGCCATGGCATGCGACATCAAGCGACTGACGCGACCGTTTCCATCGTAGAACGGGTGAATGAAGTTGAAGCGATGGTGCGCCGTCGCCACAGCGAGTGTGCGCGTGACCTGACCATGCAGCCAGTCCAACCGAAACCGGGTGTGGAAATGCGCCATGAACGAGGGAACGGCGTCAAACGGGGGCGGAACATGGGCTCCGACCTCCACATCACCCTGCCGCCACTCCCCGGGCACGATCCGGACCACTTGGCCGCCATGGCGCAGGGTCAGCATTTCTTCAGTAGCACCTTCATAGAAGGATTCGTGCAGCCATTTGATGAACAACGGGTCACTCGGATCTGGGAGAGTGCCCTCGACCGCCCGGCGGTCGATCTCTTCCTGCAGGCGGACATGCGCCGCATGTTCTTGTTGCAGCGCCCGGCGTCCTGGATCAGCGTCAAACTCACCAGCGAGTGCCCGTTCGATGTCGCGCGGACGGGTGTTGTTCCCCTCGATACGGTTGGAATAGTAGCTGTTCATCATCCGCACCATCGCGGCCAAATCGGCCAGGGTGCGGGCAGGCAAATTTCGACCCAAACCGCGCGAGGATTGGATCAGCCGGTTTGACGTCTCGACCAGGTCGAGCGGGATGCCATCTTCGAGCCGAGCTGGCTCGATCCGCGATGGGGACACGATGTAGGTCAAGCGGTCTCCAGAATGCCACTAACAGTCTGAAGCAACGTATTCTCATACATTGGAAAAATCTACGGAAAAGCAAGTTTGTGCCACTATCACCGGCCACTAAGCCGCGCCGCTCTGGGCTGTGGACCGAGATGCTTCTGGCCCACAGCTCTTCTTGATTGATCAGGCCGCTTCCCAAACCTGGTTCAGGATCCGTGCCGCGATCTCGGATTTGTCCTGCGGCAGGAACTGACCGTAGTGTTGTGCGACCATATCCGGGGTGTCCTGAATGGCATAGCTCGCTTGCTCGTAGGACCCGGTCCGCTTGAGGATATGGGTGGCAAGGACATCGCGCACATTATGCGGTCCGTGCGGCAACAGGCCTTCAATCGCCCCGCGCTTGGTCCAGGGGTTATAGATCCCGTAGCGCTGTATCGCAGTGCGCCATGCCTCATAGAACGTGTTCTGACAGTAAGCCGCATTCGTGCTAGTCATCTTCGCCGTCTTGACGAAGAACGTGCCCGGGTCGGCCGCCTCGCCGATCAGACGCGCGCGATGGCGCTCGATTCAAGCCTCGATCAATTCGTAGAGCCGCCCGAGGTCTGGGAGGATCAGGCGGAACGGCTTGGAACCGAAGAACGAGGAATTGGCATTCTTGAAGGCGACCGACGGGATCAGGATTTCCCACCCTTGGTCGCGGCTGCTCCAACGCAACTCGCCTCGCTTCATGTCCTCCAGCTTACGCTCTGACGTCGGCAAGGTCCCAGGCTGGCACAGCATCAGTTCGCGCAAGTTCTTCTGGCGCAGCCCAGTGTGAAGACCGATGCGCAACATCAAGAATGCCCGAACAGCTTCTGCGGCCGCGCGGGCATTGTGCCGTTCATCTGGTATCCGCTGCAGGATCTCTTCAGTGATTTTGCGGTACTCGCCGACTGGACTTGGCGCTTCTAGCACTGGCAGGATTGGCTCGAAGGGATCGCGATGGACGCGCGCTACGCGGTCGATCTCCTTGATCCGGAGACGGGCGTGTTTGTACATGCGGTCGCAGGCGGCGGGCCAATCCGACTGCACGGCGCTGATGTCAACCTCGGTGATCAGGCCCTCAATGGGACGAAGGCTGCTGCCCATGCGGGGTGATTGGCGCAGCCAACCGGTCTCTTCCCGACAAATCGCCGCGGCGACCGAGAGCAAGTCTATCTCCCATTTGGTGTAGAATCCTCGCCGACGCTCCCGTCAGTGAAGGTACCAATCCCAGACCTGCGGAAAGATCATCATCGCGAAAGTCAGAAGCTTCGGATCGACGCCGAGGCCCTGTACTTCGCTCTCGGGTGGGGCCACGAACGCCCCGAACCATAGCCCGAAATGCTCCACCTTCTGGGAAGCGGTCTCAGTGCCCCAGACCCCGTTCCGCTGCATGCCGAAGGCGGCGAAGGTCGAGGTCTTGAAGCGAAGGAGTTCGGCCATCTCGTCGTTCAGCCGTTTGGGCGCAATGACAATGCCGGACTCGTCCGGTGTCCTCGCGGGCGAAGTCTTGCGAACCGGCCCTGAGGTACAGGTGAAACGAACCGCATAGCGCTGGCGGAGTGCGGCAGCCTGATACCTGCGATAGTCAGTTGATCCGCTGACAACCACCGTGCGGACCCAATTCAGGATTTCTGCCTTCTCCTGGCTTGGCCGACGGTTGAAATCTTCGGGGAGGTGCCACGCCAAACGCCGGCGCTCAGACGGCGAGATGTCGTCCAGATCAAAATCGCCTGGCGCTCGGTCGGGTGTGCCAGACAGGGTCAGGAAGTAGCCTGCCGGTAGGCGATAGCGCCGCTCGATGCGCCCAAGAACTTCCAGGCTGATCGCGGCGCGCGGGACCTTCTTGCCGCGCCCCCAACTGATCAGCGTGCTGCGATTGACGCCGTCCTCAGGTTGCACCACCGCGTTGTATAGGTGGTAGATGGTTTCGCCATGACGGCGGGCATGCAGTTGAAGGGCTTCTCCAAACGCCGCAGGATCATCCCATGTCGTGTGCAGCGGCTCGGGGAATTCGACGATCGCCCTCGGTCGCACGCCTGGCTTCTTGCGAACCTTCTCGGTGCTGGTCGCTGAAACGTCGGCGAAATTCGTAGAAGGGGCGGTGGCCTTGTAGCGTGTTGATCGGCTGCCGGCGCGGGCCGGACGCAAGGTCACATTCGAAACCTCGCGTGCAACGGCGTCGAAGATGGGTTGCAAGATCGCCCGATGGGCACGGAGCCGATCGACATCTATGCCGAGCTTGGCAGACAGCGATTGCAGGTCGAGCCCGCTGCCCCGGTAGGGCGGATATTCGCTTCGCTCAAGCAGGGCGACCAGGCAGCCATGGAGCAAACGGACTTCACTTTCGCCGAAGACCGGTGTGAACCGGCCCTTGCAGTACTCGGCAATCTTGAGCGGTGTGAATGCAGAAGATGTTGATTTCATTTTCCATCCTTCGGTTTCTGGGGTGACCCAGCTATTGAAGGCGTTCATTGATTGGCAGGGGGTGATGACGTAGGACCAAGGAACTCACATCGTGAACCCTGTCGATGGCTGTATAGTTTGTAGATGCGATCGGCTTGATGGTAGCGGTTGAGCACAAGCACCATTCCAAACGTCCACCGCGGTGGACATCAGGCTGCGAACCTTTCTGATCGTGTAAGCCTCTCGAGCAGCTGCGTTGGGTGGAAATCAGCAGTCTTTCGACCGATGGTGATGCTGTGGAAATATGCTGCGTGGTTTCTCACCCGCTGTCCGAACTGCAGAAGAAGAAATACGGCGGATGCCGCCTTTTCTAGGCCGATGTTCCTTCGCGCTTCAGCAAAGGTGCCGGGAGCGATGCCCATCATTGGGGCAAGCATTTGGGCGTGCTTTCCTACGTCCTCCCAAGTCTTGAGTGGACTCGTGGCAAATTCAGCGGCTTCAGTGCAAACAGCGGTAAGAGTTTGAACGTCGGGCAGCTTTGCATTTTGTGCCTCTTCAGAGTCTTTATTTATTTTTTTAGACATAGAATGGTGCCGGACAATTTGTCCGTCGCTGACGGGCATTTTGGTGGGAACAGCGACGTCCACCGTGGTGGACATTTGGTCTAGCTCGAAGTCAATTTTCGCCAGCAGATCACGATATTCAGCAGTGACGAGCTTTCGGCGCAGTACCTTCCGAATGCTCATGACAAGTTCGTTGTGAGCACTGATTCCATCCATGGCAGATAGCTTTGCAAGGACCTGCTTACGCAGGAAAACCTGATCGCGATGTTCGTCTTCCAACTCGATCTCCGCGGCGATAAGTTCGCTTGCGCGGTCCATAAGTGGTGAGAGGGAGAGCCCAAAGCTGAGGGATTGGCCATCGCATGAACGGACCCGATAACGCTTTCTGTTCGGGCTGTCGTGGCGCGCAATGAAGCCGAGTTCGATGAACTTATCGACATGTCGGCGAAGCGTCCGCTCGTCGACACCGCCGATGCGGCGGCAGATCTCGACGTTCGAGGCGAACACCGTATCCCCGTGTCCAGGCCGGAGAAAAGAAAGGAGGGCCTGAAGGGTTTGAATGTGGCCCGGTTTGAGCCCGAACATGCTTCGAGCATTACGAAGAGCGCGGAATACTCCCCACAGGTCTGGAGGCGTGCTCTCTTGGTTCCGGTCGCCAACGCGACGACCGGTGATGCTTGTAGAAAGCTGATTGAATGCCATTTCTTGCTGAACGACGGCCACGTCGGCCCGTAGCTTCCCAAGCCCCTTCGCGGTTTTTCACGCGAAAAGACAACAAAAATCTTGTCCACCGAATCGGTGACTCTTGACCGTTATGTGGGAGATTGCTACATCACAGGTGCTAATCGATGATGGGCTCTCCGAGGGAAACCTTGGGGGGCTCTTTTCTTTCTGGCCTTCGCTACTCTCCTTCTGCTCGGGGTTGCCTCATTCTGGCCGGGGGTTGAGCCCCCTGGCCGCTCTCATTCCGCCACTGCTCGAAGAGGTCCTGAAGCACCGCTTCAGCACGCTCTTCCAGCCAAAGGCCGAATTCCGGACTGTCCTTCCGTAGGATCTTGATCGCCACGGATTTCGCATCGAGGGAAACTTGGCCAACGACGTGGCCGCTTGGAGCCTTCACGACAAGGCTCGTGGTCGATGACTTGGCCTTGGGCTCCTTCGCCGCGCGCGAACAGGCGTCAAAGACGATCTGAAACCGTTCCGCGCTGTTCGCCTCCTGGGGCAGGGCGCTCAAGGCGGTCCTGGCAACCTCGACAAGCGAGATCTTCGCCGACAGGTCAGCGAGGTCGCCCCATTGACGACGCCCCGTACCATGGGCCGGGCCGATCAGCCGGATCAACTCTTCGGGGAGTTGTTCGACCACCACCCTGTGGTTGGACACGCCCTGCCGGGTCAGGCCAAGTGCATCCTGGATGACGGCGGGCTTGTAACCAGCTTCTTGCATCTCCTTGATGAACAAGGCCTTTTCGATGAAGGACGGGTCCAGTCGCAGGTTGTTTTCTTGCCCTTGCGCAATCAACGAAGCATCGTCGTCCAAGGTCCGCACGATGGCTTTGACCGGGCCCCCGACCTTCCGAATGGCAGCCAGCCGGCGCCGTCCATAGACGACGCGATACCGATCCGGCCTGTCGGAGGGACGAACCATGATCGGAACTTGCTGTCCATGCTTGCGGATGCTCTCGGCAAGATCCTCGATTCCGTCGTCGTCGAAGGCTAGCCGGTCGCGCAGCCCGTCGATGTCGATCATCTCGGGGTCGATGTCGCGGATCGAGTTGGCGGTGATCTCGCGGAGCGAGTCGCGCAAGCCCCCGACCGAGCCGCCAAACTTCACAGGCTTCGACGGGGCAGGGGGGACGGCTGCATCGTCTTTCGGGGGCTGATTGAAGATATTCCGGCCCATCAGCGTCGACCCCATGCCATCTGAATCGTCTGTTCCAACTCGTCCGCCACGTTGTTCACGCTGCTCAACGCGCGGTCGATAGTCTTGCGGATGAGCTGGCTTGGATCGACTTCATAGATTGTCTGTTGAGTCATCCCTGCGTCTGAAATGGCGGTCGATTTCAGCATCGGTTCCGTCATGACTTGGCCGGCAAGGATAGAGCGCAAGTAGCCGGCCATTTGGGTCTGTGGCCCATCCGAGGGCTCATACCGCGTGATCAGGAACTTGACGAAGTCCCAAGTCACTCTCCGCCCGATCGCTTCTTCGACCGCCTGCACCGTCTCCGATGCCAGTTTGAGGAATTGGCTCATTGAGGCAATGTCCAGCATTCCGGGAACAACCGTCACCAACAGGCCAGTCGAAGCGGCCAAAGCGGTCAACGTAAGAAAGCCCAGTTGGGGAGGGCAATCAATCATGATGAGATCGTAGTCCGCCTCGACCTCGTCCAAAGCCAGGGACAAGCGCTCTGCGAAAATCGGCTGTTGACGCCGTGCAAGTGCGTTGGCGGTTTCCGTCTCGTATTCGGAGAGTAACAACCCTGCGGGAACCATGTCGAGATTGTGGAAGTAGGTCTTCTGGATCACCGAAGACAGTGGAACCCGGCCCTCGTATCGAAGCGCGTCATAGATCGTGCCACTTTCGGCAAACTCTAGCTCTGGCCGGAAGCCGAAGAAGGTGGTCAGACTTGCCTGCGGGTCAAGGTCGAGTACCAGTACCCTATAGCCTCTAAGCGCAAACCGCTGTGCAAGGTGGATTGTGGCAGTAGTTTTCGACGACCCGCCCTTGAAGTTGACCACGGAAATGACCTGACGCTTGTCCCCATTTCGGCGGCCAGGCCGATAGGCGTCGGCGTTCTTGCCGGTTCGGGCCAAAATACCACGTAGGTCGTCGATCTCTTCGGCAGTGTAGAACCGGTGTCCACGATTGTCCGAATAAACCTCAGGAAAACTTCCATCCTTGTGACGATTGCGCAAGTTCGACGGGCTGACGCGAAGCAATTCGGCAACCTCGGTGGAACTGAAACGCCGCAAAGCTTTGCGATCTTCCGGCTGGAGAGTAGCCTTCATCTGTCGGTTCAGTGACTCCGCCAAGCTATCGGCAAATGCGCCGATGTCGGCCGAACCGACACCTTGATTGAGCTTCTTACCCTGATCACCCATTTGCTGCCCTCAGGCCCTTGTCAGGGCTCTTTGTCGTTCTGACGGCTTTTGGCCGTTCTGACGCGTTCTCTCGTCAGAACCGAAATGACATGAACGCGTGAGTCCATCAAGAAGAATCTAGATATGGTGGAGAAACTTATCCACATCCCCAAAGAGCGTCAAACTGGTCCTGAGACCAGCAGGGAGGGTCGCTGGGCTAGATACTTGCGTGATGTTGGCACCGGCTGGGGGTGGCTGATCAATCGTGCAGAGTGACGCGGCTTTCCCCGCAGTTCAGCTTGTACGCGTTTCGGTGTGACGCCTCCTACACGAGAATTTCACGCATTCTCGCAGCCTCCCCATGTACTGCCAGTGCCGCCGCAAAGCGGTTCAACCCCAGTCTTGCCTGCATAGCCCTGACCCGCTCGGCGTAGGCTTCACGACCGATGCGTCGTTCCAAGTCCTGCTCGTGGAAACGCCAGTTCGTCACAGGCGCCGAGCGGATCAGATCTGCGGCGTCCTGCTCCTTCGGACTGAGCACCCGTTCTGGTTCTCGCTGGGTCGGATTCGCCCCCGCACTCCGCCACTTCCGCATGAAGCCGAGGAGGTAACCCGCCGGCACTTCGGCGTTGCCTCTCGCCCGGTTGAACGCGCGGAACGCGTCCCAGATGGCTTGGGTATCGACATTCCAGCAGGGCAGGGCGGCCTTCGCCGCCTTGATCAGATCGCCCCAGGGCGTGCGGTGGACGTTGGACACAGCCCCGATTTCGATCTTCCCAGCGAACATCATTTTGTTCTTAGAATCTCTAGATAGTGATGTGTCAGACTTGGCCGACACGTCATTTGGGTCTGGTACAGGTTTATCCACAGGCCCGAATCGGAACAGCCAAGGCGCGAACTTGCCGTTGGGCTTCCAGCGAACGAGCCGCAGAGGTGACGCCTCCAGCTCAGACAAAAGCTCGGACAGATACTGTCGCGAGACGCCCGTTTTCGAGGCCAAGTCGGCCAGAGTGAAGGCGGCGGTTCCACGCTCGAGCCCGCTGTAGCCCTCTTTCCAGGCAATGCCGTCGAGGATGATGGTGGCGAGCATGTGTGCCGAAGTTGAGAGTTCGGTCTCCACGATGCGGCGCAGGATGGCGCCAGTCGTCAGTTCCATGGGGTGTCGTCCTTCTTTCCAAGGACGCCGGACCGTCGGGCAACAAAAAAATTGCTCCGGCAATGCAGTTGCCGGTTGAACAGATCCGATGCACGCGCTAAATTCCTTGTGCTACGAAGGATTTAGGGCGGCGTCGGATCTATGGTCTGGCGTCGTTTTCTTTTCTGGGGTTGCGATTCTTTCGGGATGATCAGGGATGTCTCGGCGCGGCGGAAACCGCCTCAGTACCGAACCTCTTCGAAGCCGTAGGTGCCCTCGTAGTCCTTCCAGTCCACGAAGACGCTGCGGAAATAGTAATCGTTGCAGTCCGATGAGGGGCTGAAGCTGGACGCAGGGGGCAGGCTGGCCACCGAACTGCGGTGCCATGCATAGTCCCCCTGCTCGCCATAGGTGCCCAAGCGAACGGTCGACCAGGTATTGCAGTCGCCGTCGCTGCTGCGGTGCCGACGGTATTCGGTCTGATAGACCCGGATCGAGCGCGCGAAGTCATAGGCGGGATCGGATATGTCGATGTCCGCTTGATCCACCACGGGAATCGGGGCCGGGAAGGGCAGGGCGGGCAGTGACAACTGCGGTTGCGGCGACGGCCGGAAAGCGATGTCGAAGAGGCGCTCGACCGGCGTCTCGCGGCGGAACTCCGCATGCATCGGGCAGTTCCAGATCTGCAGCGGTGGCTCGACGGGCCAGGGCGTGATGCGGGCGATGAAGACTGCACGGGCATGGGCGCATTCGGCCGAGGCGGGCCAGCCTCCGGCGAGGCAAAGCAGGATCGCGCAGTCGACGGGATAGGCGGCGCCGGGGGCGGCAAGCGAGACTACGGTAGAGGCGGCGAAGCCTGCGGCAAGGCTACGAAGGGTCATGGGACAGGTTCCTTGAAGAGGGGAGGGGGCTCAGATGCTGGACCGCTCCGACATCAATCGTCCGGCGCGGGGCCGAGCGCCTGGTAGTCGCCGATCGCGCGGTTGACCTCCGCCGTCACCTCGGCGCGGGCAGCTTCGAGGCAGTGCAGGTAGGCCTGTGCCTCGTCGAAATAGGCGACGTATTCTTCCCGAATCTCGGCGGCATAGGTCGCGCGTGTTGCGCCGTCATTCACCGGGGCAGGGGCCAGCGGCGGCAGGCAATCAAGCGCCGTCGCTGCCAGCGCCGACCAGCCGGGACAGAGTAGGGTGCAGCACAACAGTCCCGCCACAGGCAGGTTCACGGAATAGTCAGGCATGGTGAGTCCTCGCCGTCGATGGTGGTGAATAAATGCCTAAACACCACTATTGACGCAACTGGATTCTATCGGTAGTTGTCCCCCTCAAGGCGCGCCGTGACAGGTTTCTCAACGGCGCGACATGCACTATGTTGCGCCGAGCGACCTTGCTTCGGAGCGTGCTGAGCCATGAGGAACTTATACCCGGTGATTTTTCAGGCCGGACTGATGGAGGCCCGGAACGAAGGCGGTATCGTCGAAGCCCATGCGGTCGAGGATGCGAAGAAGGTCGGAAACACCTGGACAGGCGATTGGCGCATCTATCTGCGCATCGGCGACCAGGCGGCTCTTCTCGTCACCCAACGCACGCTGCAACCCCGAGAGTTCAAGACCATAGCAGGTCTGATCTCCTTCGGGGTGGAACTGGGTCTGACCACGGTGCCCGTGCCTTTGAAGAAGGGTGAGAAGGCGATCTGGATCCATGGAACGGAGGCAAATCCTCAGAGCTAGCCTGGCCCTTTGCGGCGGCCTGACCCTATCGGGTCTGGGCGCTGGCCAAGGGACCGCAGAGGTCATCGACCTCGGGGCAGGCGGGAGCGATTTGCGCGTCCAATCCGGCGTTCTCGACTTCGGCAAAACCATCCCCGCGCGGCAGACGCGCGAGGACCCCGAGACGGAAGCCGATCCGTCCGAAAATCCCGACGCGATCCTCTGGCGCGCGTCATACGGCAGCGAGAGGTCCGGGCGTGGCCCGACCGGAACTGCCGCCATCGAAGACCTGGTGCTGGATGTCGGTGACGATTATCTGCGCCACCCTGCGTTGAAAGCAGCCGGGCTGACCGGCACCGAGTGGCTGGCCCTCTTCCGCGCGAACATTGCGGTGGAGTCGGGCTTCAACCCCGACGCCCGTTCACCGGTCGGCGCGATTGGCCTCGGCCAATTGATGCCAGACACGGCGGCCGTGCTTGGCGTCGATCCCTATGATCCCGAAGAGAACCTGCGCGGGTCGGCGCGGTATCTCCTGGCCCAACTTGAAACCTTTGGCGCGCCCGATCTGGCGCTCGCCGCCTATAACGCCGGACCCGAGGCGGTCCGGGAATATGGCGGCATTCCCCCCTATGCCGAGACCGAGGGCCATGTGGCCAAGGTTCTGCGGCTGACCACAACCACCCTTGCATTGGAGTAACCTGATGGGTCGAATTCTCTCGGGCGCGCATCTGCCGCGCCTTTCTTGGCGCACCCTTCTTCTGGCCCTGCCGTTCTTCGCCGTGCTGGCCGAGCCCGCGCTCGCCCAGAACCTCGATCCCCTGGAAAACATGCTGCAGACGGTCGTAGACGCCCTGACCGGCCCGATCGGACGGCTGATCGCCATCCTCGCCGTGGTGGCGGCGGGCTACATGATGTTCACCGGCCGTCTGAACTGGCCCTTGTTCCTTGCGATCTTCTTCGGTGTCGTTCTGGTTTTCTCGGCCGCGACGATCATCGACGGCTTCGCCGCTCCCTGAGGCAAGGGGCAGCAGGGCAGGGGGCGCGTGACGCCCCCGCCCTCTGGCCCGATCCGGATCATTTCCCATGCATGACGCGCCATTGTTTCTCGGCCTCACCCGGCCGCCGAAGATCTTCGGCCTGCCGATCGGGTACTTCGTGAGCCTGATGCTGGGCTCGGTCATCCCTTTTGTGGGCGCAAATGACTGGCGGTTCCTGCTGATCGGGGTCGTGGGATATCCGGTGCTGTGGTTCGTGGCGGACCGCAATCCGAACCTTTTCGAGACGGCGGCGGTGGTCTTCTCCCGCACCCCGCGCACGCGGGGCAAATCGGCCTTTGGCGGAGACCGCCATGTCAGCTGATCTGAAATCCCTCTTCCCGGCCACACCCGCTCTGAAATCCACCCTCCGCCCCGAAGATCTTGGTGCAGAGACGCTGGCGCGGCATCTGCCCTGGTTGTCGTCATCCGCCGACGATCTGATCCTGACCCGGCAAGGTGACCTGATCGCCTCAGCCGTGGTCGACGGCCTCGACAGCTTCACCGTGGAAGAGGGCGAGCTGTCCCTCGTCCCGGCCTCGCTCGCGCGGCTGATCGGGCAGTTGGGCGAAGGCTTTGGCTTTCACATCTCGAAACTCACCCTGCCGGATTGGCCGCAGTTCAAGGGTTTCGATGCGGATCTGGACGCCAGGGGAATCGCAGGGGCGGATGGTTTTGCCGCCGCAGTGGACCGGCGCTGGCAGACCCATCTGGTCTCGCGCGACCTGAAGCTTCGGGTGTTGATGATCTCGGTCATCCTGCGCCCGACTGCCCTGAAACGTCTGCCGCTAATGGGGGCGCTCTTCAAGGCCGCCTTCACCGATGACTTGGTCGCTCGGGCTGAACGGCTCAATGAAGCGATGGGACTTCTGGCCGGGGTTGCGCAAGGCATGGGCTTCCGGCGTCTGACCGTCAGTTCGGGGGAATGGCTGGGCCTCTTGGGCGGCCTCATCGGTCAGCCGGTGGTCAAGTCCGTGCCGATGAAGGGGCAGTTTCTGGCGGAAGGCATCACCAGCAGCCAATTCCTCTTCACGGGCAAGCGCGTCGAGATCGAAACCTCGGGCACGCGGCGCTTCGGGGCGATCTTCGGCGTCAAGAGCTATCCGGCTCGGACCTGGGCGCGGATGCTGGATGCGCTGGAACTGCCCTATGACATCACCATCACCAACAGCTTCACCCCGGCGCGGAACAACGAGATCGAGGAACGCATCAAGCGCACCGCGCGGCAGATGCGGGCCTCCGAAGATGCCGCAGAAACCCTGCGGCAGGAACTTTACGAGGCGGCGGACAATGTCGCCTCGGGCCGCCAGGTCTTTGGCAAGCACCACCTGACGGTGATGGTCACAGCTGAGACCCCGGAAAAGCTGGAGGAAGCCGCCTCCGAAGTCTGGCGCGCCGGACAGGATTGCGGGGCGGTGCTGGTGCGGGAAAGCTTTGCCGCCCGTGCCGCCTGGTTCGCGCAAGCTCCCGGCAATTGGGCCTACCGCCCGCGCACGGCGTTGATCTCGGCGCAGAACTTTGCCCATCTCGCGGCATTGCACCGGGTGGCCGAAGGCCGTCCGAGAGCGCAGTCGCCCTGGGGCGAGGTGATCACCGGTCTGCCGACGGTGACCTCGAGCCTGTACCGCTTCAATTTTCATGACAAGGGCACGCGGAGTGAAGAACCGAGCGCCGGTCATACGCTGGTTCTGGGGCGCACCGGCTCCGGCAAAACCCTCGGCACGGCGTTTCTGATGGCGCAGGCGCGGCGGGTGAATGCCCGCATCCTCGTCATCGACAAGGACCGGGGCCTTGAGATGGCGGTGCGTGCCTTGGGCGGCAGCTATTCCGCGATCCGCATCGGCGAGGCCACAGGGCTGAACCCGTTCCAGACCGAGGTTGATGAACGGGGTGCGGCCTGGCTCACCGATTGGCTGGGCGACATTCTGGCCAGCACGCGAGGCTTTGAGACCGCGCAGACGGTCAGCCTCAATGCCGCCGTGCGCCAGATCGTGGCAGCCGATCCACGCCTGCGCACCTTCGATGGCCTAGGCACGCTGGTCGCCTCGACCGATGACGAGGGCGATCTCGTCTCCCGCGTCCGCGAATGGGGGCAGGGGGGCCGCTACGGCTGGCTCTTCGGGCCGGGGGCGGCCTCCGAAATCAGCCTCGCCGAAGATGTGGTCGGCATCGACATGTCGGAGATCCTCGATCTCGGCACCGAACGCTCGGCGCTCTTGGCCTATCTCTTCCGCCGAATTGAACGGGTGATCGAGGACCGCCGTCCGACCCTCATCGTGATCGATGAAGCCTGGAAGATGCTCGACGATCCGATCTTCGAGAAACGCCTGCACGATTGGCTCGTCACCATGCGGAAGAAGAACGCCGCTGTGATGATGCTGACCCAGACGCCGACGCACCTGACGCAGTCAAAGGTCGGCCAGATCATCGCGGAAAGCGTGGTGACGCAGCTCCTCTACCCCAACCCGCGGGCCAACCCTGAGGATTACCGGATCCTGCGGCTGAACGAGAAGGAATCCGAGTTCCTCTGCACCCCGACCGGCGGCTTGCGCCTCGCACTCTTGCGGTCGGCAGGGGACTCGGTGTTCGTCAACATGGACCTCTCAGCCCTTGGGCCGCACCTCGCCGTGCTTGGCGGCGGGCGTTCCGGCGAAGACCGCGCACCCTTCGGTTGGCGCGACATCCCTGATTTCTGGAAGGATATGTAATGAACACCCGCAGATTGACGTTGGGCCCGTCGCTTCGCCCGCTGCTTCTCCTTGTTGGCCTCGCAGCGTTGTCGGCCTGCGAAGGCGTGGAAACCGGGGCCATCTCGCCCTGCCACGGCCAATTCCGCGCCGAGGGCAAGTATTTCGCGGCCCGCACCCAAAGCGACGGCAGTCGGGTCGTGGTCAGCACGATGAGCGCCCCGACTGCGGCCTGCGGGGGCTGACCCTCGATGCGTTCCGCCCTCCTTCTCGGGATTGCCTGCGCGACGGCGCTGCCGCTGATCGCCCTCGCGCAAGGCGTGCCGATCATCGACGGCACGCGGCTGTCGAACCTGGTCTCGCGCCTGGCCGAGCAGGCGCAGGATGCCTTGAAGCAGGAAGAGAAGCTCGGGCAACAGACCCGCCTCAATGAGATCGAGGACGAACAACTCGCCGCCTATGAGCGCTTCCTGGCGGATACGACCGGCACGACCGATCTGAGCGAGTTTGAGGACGGCGGCGCGAATTTACCACCGGCAGACGAGGTATATCCGATCGAGGATACCAGCCCGGAAAGCCAGCGGCTCTTCGGCGAGGGCGAGACGGTCGAGGCGATGATCATCGCCACGGCGCATCGCTATGAGAGCCACCCCGGCGTGGTAAAGGTCGGACTGACGCCGACGACCTGGCGCATCCTGTTCCAGTCGCTGGTGAAACAGGAAAGCGCCTTCAACAACGCGGCGATCAGCCCGGTGGGTGCGCTCGGCTTTTGCCAGCTGATGCCGGGCACCGCAGCCGATCTCGGAGTGGACCCGAGTGATCCCGTGCAGAACCTCGATGGCGGCGCGCGCTATCTCGCCACGCAGCTCAACGCCTTCGGCCGGATCGATTTCGCGCTCGCGGCCTACAATGCTGGGCCCGGCAACGTCCAGAAATACGGTGGCATCCCGCCCTTCGAGGAAACCCAGAATTACGTGCGCCGGATTTCGGGCTTCTATGATGCCTACCTTTCGGAAATCACCGGCGCCGATGTGACCGGCACGCTGGCAGGCGTCGAAGGGGCCAGTGCCGAATGGGGCAACATGTCCTCCGCCTTCCTCGGCTATTCGGGCCAGCAGTCGGGGCAGATCGAAGCCGCGATGGCGCGGATTAAGGGGTTTCTGGAATCGGCCAAGCCCCAGACCCCGAAAGAGGCGGTCGACCAGAACACCTACATGATGGCCGAGAGGGCCCGATTGATGGCCCTGACGCTGCGACTTCGGGCTGGCGCGGTGAAGGTAGAGGCGGCCCACGGCCTCTCCGACGCCGCCCAAGCCCTGCAATATTCGACATTCTGGGAGTATTCCGATGCACCGTAACCGCTTGGCCGTCACGGCGGCGCTTTGTGTTTGCCTTCTCGGCTCGGCGGCACATGCCCAGGGTGTGCCGGTCATCGATGGCACCAACCTCGCCAAGAATATCGAGCAGTTGCAGGCCGCGCTCCGCGATGCCGAAAACCAGATCGCGCAGATCGAGGAGCTGAAGAAACAGGTCGAAAACGGCCTCGAACAGATCACCAATCTGGAAGGCATCCTGGGCTCGATCTCCGGACTCAACGAGATCGCCAGCCTCTACAACTCGGCCGAGGATCTGCGGTCGCGGGCCGCGAAGATCACCGACCTCTCCGGTTTCACCGATGCCATTGCGATTGGGGATTTCGACAGCCTCATGGACAGCCTGCTCGACGGCAATGTGACCATGGGCGACAAGATGGCCGCCGAATACATGGAAGACACGCTCGCAAGTGCCGGCCTTTCCTCCGAGACACTGGCCGGGCTTTCTTCCTCGACCAATCCGCAGGACAAGCGGATCGCCGAGACGGCGGCGGCGAGTGCCACGGCGATGGGGGTGGCGCAGCTCTCCTATGAAGAGGCGGCGCAAAGCCTCGAACGGATCGACGGGCTGGTCGCCGAAATCGCCAGCCAGGACACGCTGAAGGAAAGCATCGACCTCAACACCCGCATGGCGGCCGAGACCAATTACATGCTGGGTCAGATGTGGCGGCTCAATGCGGCAACCGGCCTTGCCACGGGCCAAACCGGCGTGAACTGGGCGGCCGAACAGGCCAAGGAAAAGAGCTTCTTCGACTATTCGGGGGCAAACTGATGCGGCGCGGCCTCCATTTGGCGGCAGCTGCCGCCATCACCTTCTCCTTCACAGGCTTCGCTGGAGCGGAAGATCTGGCAACCGTCAGCGATCTTGACCTGATGGAACAGACCCGGGAAGCGGTAGGGGCGCAGGATGCTGATCTTGTGCTGGACCTTCTGACCGAGATGCAGCGGCGCGGGACGGGGATCTTTGTAGGCGCCGAGAAGGCTGTCTGCGAAGAGGTGATCGATCTTCCGGACGGGATCACGGATTGGCGGTTCAAGGGTGCCGTCCGGCAGGCCTACATCACCTCGGCCAAGAAGCAGCAGCTCGCCAGCGAGGCCTGCGGCTGCCTTTTCACGGATTATCCATTCGATGCCTTCACCACCGAGCAGCTGGGCAAGTCCCCGGCCGATCTGACCAATGCCGATCGTTCGGCGCTGGAAACCTATCTCGCCGCCGAGCAGCGCGAAGTCGAAACCCGGTTTCGCGCGCATGAAAAGTCCTGTCGGGCGAAGTGATCCATGGCCATTATCGCCGACATCCTGACCCAAGTGGACGCCGCCGCGACAGCGGTTGGTGCGACAGCCTTTGACGCAGTCGCCGCAGAGATTGTGCCGGTCTTCCGCATCGGGTCGGTGTTGGTGGTGGCACTGGTCGGCGTCAATCTGATGGCCCAGGCCGTGCCGATGACGCTCCGAAACGGGCTCGGCCTGATGGTCCGTATCGCCGTGGCCTCGGCGTTTCTCTCGTCCTGGACCAACTTCAACGCGGTCTATAGTGTCCTGACCAATGCCCCGAGCGAGATCGGCGCCGTGGTGATGAACGCCTTCGGTGGCGGGACCGGCAACCTCTATGATGGGCTGGATTCGCTTTATCTTCAGGCCCTCGATGTGGGTCAGGCAATCAGCCAGAACGGCAGCTACATCACCGGCGCCCTCGCAGGCCTTCTGATGTTCCTCGTCGCGGCCCTGATGGCCACGGTGTCAATCATCGTGATCTCGGCGGCCAAGATCATGATCGGCGTGCTGGTGATTTTCGCTCCGATCGCCATCGCCTGCACGCTCTTCAAGGTGACGTCCGCCCTCTTCGACCGCTGGGTGAACCTGGCCCTGGGCTTTGCCTTCTACCCGATGCTGACCTCGGGCATGGCGGCCTTCACCATCGCCATCGCCCGCGATCTCACCCCCGCCTCGCTCACCAATGTCGAAACCATCGGCGATGTGCTGAGTTTCGTCGTGGTGATGATGCTCGGCACCGGTCTCATGGCCATGGTCCCGACCATTGCCCAATCGCTGGCCCAAACCGCCACCGGGCTTGGCGGGGTCGCAGGCTCTACCTTCCGCACCGGTGGCAGCATGGCGTCCTACGGCCGCTCGGGGGCCGCCGGGATGATCGGGGCCGGGCGCGGTGCTGCGGGGCTGGATGCGGGCGGGCGGCGGCCATCGGACGCGCGGCTCAACGGCAATACCGCAGGCCAGATCGGGCGATCGGCGGTGCAAACCGCGATGCGCCTGGCCAGCCGCACCCCCGACAAAAGCTGAGCCCCAAAGATGCCGAGTTACGGAGGAACGCCGATGGAGGCGCATGGATTTGATGTCGATCTCATTCTCGAGCCGCGCCTTTCGGCCCGCCGGGCTTGGGTGGTCGCCGGCGGGGCAGGGGCCCTTAGCCTCATTCTGGCCACTGCCCTCGTGCTGGTTCTGCCGCTGAAGGAGACGCAAGTCTTCACCGTGCTGGTGGATCGCCAGACCGGCGATGCCGAGAAGGTGATGACCGTCGCCCCGACCGGCATCGAGGATCAGGAGGCGCTGAAGCAAAGCCTGCTCGTCGCCTATGTCTCCGACCGGGAGGGATATTTCCTCGCTGGAATCCAGGCCAGGCTCGAGAGCGTGCAGCGCCGCTCAACGGCGGGGGCCGAGGAAAGCCTGCGGCTCCTTTGGTCCAAGGGCGGCGGCAATACGGCCTATCCGCCTGATGTCTATGGCTCCGGCGCGGAAGTCTCCGTGACGGTGCGCCGGATCACCTTCCTTGCGCCGAACGTGGCCCAGATCCGCTTCCTGAAAACCCTGCGCAAGACCAAGCAGGAGCCGGTGACCCAGCCCTTCGTGGCGACGGTCGAGTTTTCCTTCGCGCCCAAGACCGAACGCTCTCTCGCCCATGTCTGGGAAAACCCTCTCGGCTTCACCGTCTCCTCCTACCGCGTCGATGCCGAAACCCTGGAGTCCAACCCATGACCCGCACGTCTTTCCTCCTTCCCGGGCTTTTGGCATCCAGTCTCGCCGTCGCTTTGCCCGCCTTTGCTGAAGTGGCGCCCGCCTCGATGGGGGCCGACGCCCGCGTGAGGTCAGTGCTTTACAGCCCAGTCGACGTGATCCGCCTCGACACCCAGCTCCGCGTCAACACCGCCATCGAGCTTGGGGCCGGGGAGCGGATCGACTCCGTGCTTCTGGGTGACAGCGAGGCCTTCGAGGTCGAGGTCCTGTCGAACCGCACCACGGTGTCGATCAAGCCGGTGATCGGCGGGGCCGAGACCAATATGACGATCTATACCGGCCGGCGCACCATCACGCTGGCAATCAGCGAGGGCCGTTCGCAGAACCCGACCTTCCGGCTGGTGCTGCGCTATCCGGAGACCGGAACCGGCAGAGCTGCCAAACCCGCCGTCGCGTCCGGCGCGCGCGACATCGGCTATGCCTGGTCGGGCGACGAGAAGCTCAAGCCCGTCCATATCTGGAACGATGGGCAAGCAACGTATTTCGCCTTCGCGCCGGGCGTCAGGCCGTCGATCTTCGGGGTCGATGCCACCGGGCGCGAGATCACGTTGAACTCTGGAACCCGCGGCAGCATCGTGCGCGTGCCGGGCCTGCGCGACGAATACTCGATCCGCATCGGCACCCAAGTTCTCTGCATCGAGCGCGCGGAAGGCGGCATCACGACCGATGCAGCCCTTCTCGCCAAACTTCAGGCCTGGGAGTTCTGACATGACCGATCCCCAGAAAACCGATGTGCCTTTGAGCCCAGAGACAGAATATAAGGTTGAGCGTCCGAAGCCGAAGATGACCCGGCAGCAAAAGATCGGCATGGGCGCGCTGCTTGCCGGGGCAAGCATAGCCGCGCTCTGGACGATCTTGCCCGCGACCCAGGCGATCCCGGAGGTCGAGACCTCTGCGGCGCAGGAATTCCAGGACCAGGAGGGCGGCTCGCCCTTTGGTGCCATTGAATCTGCCCCCAAAGCAGAGAGTGGCGATGGCTTTGCCAACATCGAAGGTGCGCTTGCGGAGCAGCGCGAGAGCCTTGAGACCCGAAACGCTGCCCTGCAGGGGGAGGTCGAACGCCTGCAGAAGGAACTTGCCGATCTCGCCACCCGTGCGGATTCTGAAAAAGACGCCACGGCCAAGGAACTGGCCCTCGCTCTCGAAAAGGCGCAGGCCCAAAACCTTGCGCTGATGGAAGACATGCGGACCCAGTTTGACCGCGAGATCGCTGCCCTGAAGGCCACAGCCGACAGCACCAGCGCGGCCGATGCCTCACGCGAAGCTGAATTGGCCGCAAAGCGCGCCGAGCGGGAAGAACAACTGGCCGCCCGGATCGCCTCGCCCTCCGTCGTTTATGATGGCGGCGACAAGTCCGGGGCAGGGGAGCCGGGTATGGGGATGCCCGACGAGGCCACCTCCGGATCGCGCGATGCGGCGGGGCGGGATTTCGTGCAGTCGGGTCGGGAAGCGACGGAGGTTGAAGCAAGCCAGGTCATCGCCAATCCGTCGGACACGGTGCTGCAGGGCACGATGATCGAAGCCACGCTGGAGAACGCGGTGGATTCGAGCCTGCCCGGCCAGATCACGGCCATCGTCACGCGGCCGGTCTGGTCCTTTGATCAGGCGCAGATCCTTGTCCCCGCAGGTTCGCGGCTTTTTGGCGAATACTCCTCGGAAGTGGCCATCGGTCAGGGCCGCATCCTCGTGGCCTGGACCCGCCTTGTGACGCCGGATGGTCAGTCGGTTCAGATGGAAGCCTTCGGCGGCGATGCCCAAGGCCGCTCCGGCATTACCGGCAAGGTGAACAGTCGTTTTGGGCAACGCTTCGGATCAGCGGCGCTGATCTCGCTTCTGGGCGCTGCCCCCGCCGTCGCCGCCGCGAAATACACGACCGAAATCTCCTCCGACACCGCCGAAAACATCGGGCAGGATCTGAGTTCCGCCATGGGCTCGGCAGTCGAGGCCTACACCAGCCTGCCGCCGATCATCACGGTCGCCCCGGGCGCCGCAATCACCGTCATGGTCGACCGCGACCTGGAATTCTGGTGAGGACGGCAAAATGATGGACGGGCAGCCCTCCTTTCTCGGAGCCTATCTCTCCTCTCTCTCGCCCATCCTGCAGCGCGAGGATCTGGTCGAGATCGCCATTAATCCAGACGGCAGGGTCTGGATCGAGCGCAAGGGCGGCAGCCACATGGAACTGGTCCCGGATCTGGTGATCGACCGGGCGCTGTCGGTCAATCTTGGGCAGGCCATCGCTTCCTCTGTGGGGGTACAGTTTTCTGACAAGAAGCCGACGGTGTCCGGGAAGATCACTTGGGGTGCCACGGCAATCCGGGCGCAGGTCGTGGCGCCGCCCATCGTCGAAGGTGGGATGGCGATTACGTTGAGGCCGTTCAAGCTGGCGGCGGATGCGCCGATAAAGCCGACGCTTCTACACGGATCGCTCATCGATCTGGATCATCGCAAGCGCGAGCTTGGGAAGGAAGTCTTGGGCTTGGCTGAAGCCGGTGATGTTGAGGCCGCGATGCGACTTTGCGTGCGCAAGCGGCTGAATGTGCTGATATCTGGGGGGACATCGACAGGGAAGACCACCTTTGCCCGGTCGCTGCTGGCGATGGTCGATCCGGCTGAGCGGCTTGTGACGATCGAGGATGCCTATGAGCTCTTTCCGACCCAAGCCAATGTCGTGGCGCTGAAGGCAGATCGGAACAGCCAAGGGGAGCGGACACCGGCGCGCCTGCTCGAAGCCTCGCTGCGGATGCGGCCGGACCGGATCATCCTGGGCGAGTTGCGCGGGGAGGAGAGCCGGACGTTTCTGGAGGCGATCAACACTGGCCATGGTGGGTCGCTCACGACGATCCATGCCGACTCTGCGCGGAAGGCGATTGATCGGCTGGCGATCATGGTGATGGCGGCAGGGCTTGGAATGGGGTTTGGGGAGGTAAAGAGGTATTGTGATGGGTCGGTGGATCTGGTGGTGCAGCTTGAGCGGCGGGGTGGGGTAAGGGGTGTGGCGGAGATTTGGGTGGCCGATGCAAGTGAGACCTGACTCCAAAACCGTTTCCTAATCTGGGAAAGCCGATTGGCCTCACTTCCCTTGCGTTGCCGCACTGCGTAGGAGCCACAAGTAGTTACGACTTTTCGCCATTGGAAGCCGGTGGTGGTAGCGGCACTACTCGCCGCCCAGATTGACTTGGCGCTGAGTGTGGACGGCGGCAACGAGACGGTGACTTGACTGATCCTGGACGAAATCGGCAGCCTGCCCCAGGGCGGCGCGTGTTTCCGGCTAGGTGGCTGGTGGATCGACAAGATCCTTATCCAGCGCGCGGCCGATTGATGACCTTGACACCCTGAGTTGAATCCCGGACACAGCATTCATGGGGACACGCGACACCCCACGAGGCGCCAGCTGAAGTTCGCGTTCTGATCTCATGTTTCCAAACTGGGAGGAACGCAGATGCCTGCGCCTGATGCCATTTCCTGTGAACAATTGGCGCGCCTGATCGGCACGCCCAAGGGGCCGATCCTTTTGGACGTGCGCCGCGATGCCGTGCGCGCGGCGGACCCGCGCCTCTTGCCGGGCGCCCGCGCTCTGGCCGAGGCTGACCTTTCGCCCGAGCGGCTGGCCGTCCTGGCCCGAGAGTGGTCGGAGCCCGTCGTCGTGGTTTGCGCTGAGGGCCACCGCCTTAGCCAGGGCACTGCGGCCTGGTTGCGCCATGAGGAGGTGCGGGCCGAATATCTTCTGGGCGGGCAGGCGGCCTGGGCTGAGGCGGGCTTGCCCATGGTGGATCCGGGCAAGATCACCTCCCGCGACGGTCAGGGCCGCAGCCTCTGGGTCACGCGCTCGCGCCCAAAGATCGACCGCATCGCCTGCCCCTGGCTGATCCGTCGTTTCATTGACCCGCGCGCGGTCTTTCTTTATGTCGCGCCCTCCGAGGTGCGTGGGGTGGCGGACCGCTTCGGTGCCATGCCCTATGACATTGAGGGCGTGTTCTGGAGCCATCGGGGTGATCTTTGCACCTTCGACGTGCTGCTTGCGGAATTCGGCCTGTCGACCCCGGCGCTCGACAGGCTCGCGCTGATCGTGCGCGGGGCTGACACCGCCCGACCGGAGCTTGCGCCCGAATGCGCCGGACTTCTGGCCGCCTCGCTTGGCCTATCGCGGATGCATTCCGACGATCTGGCGCAACTCGACGCCGGCATGGCGCTCTATGACGCCTTCTATCGCTGGGCGCGGGATGCGACCGACGAGATCCACAACTGGCCCGCATCGGGGAAAGCCGCGAAATGACCGAAACGATCCCCTATCCGACCCTGGCCGAGGCGACGAAAGTCTGGGCGCGCATTGCGGCCCTGTCATTCGGTGGCCCTGCGGGGCAGATTGCCGTGATGCACCGCATCCTGGCGGAAGAAAAGAAATGGGTAGGCGATGGCAGATTCCTGCACGCCCTGAACTTCTGCATGCTTCTGCCGGGGCCCGAGGCGCAGCAACTGGCGACCTATATCGGCTGGCTGATGCATGGGGTGCGCGGCGCGCTGGTGGCGGGCGGGCTCTTCATCCTGCCCGGCATCCTCGCCATCATGGGCCTGAGTTGGATCTATGCCGCCTTTGGCGATGTGGGCTTCATCTCGGCGCTGTTCTTCGGGCTGAAGGCGGCGGTGCTGGCCATCGTGGTGCAGGCGGTGTTCCGCGTCGGCAAGCGCGCGCTGAAGAACGATGCGATGCGGGCGATTGCGGCGGCGTCCTTTGTGGCGATCTTCTTTCTGGCAGCGCCCTTTCCGCTGATCGTCGCGCTTGCTGCGCTGATCGGGTGGGGCGGGGCCAAGGCCGGGATTAAGGGGTTCCACGGCGGCGGCGGCCATGGCGCGGTCGGCAAGAGCCATGTCGAGGATGCCGCGACGCTGCTGGGCGAAGAGCATGGCCCGCTGACTGGCGAGGCCCGGTCCGGCGCCTTTCGCGCGGGGCTGGTGGCGCTGGTCCTGTGGCTGGTCCCGGTGGCGGCGCTTGTCCTGCTGGCGCCCGGCAGCGTCTTCACCGATATCGCGACCTATTTCTCGAAACTGGCGGTGCTGACCTTCGGCGGGGCCTATGCGGTTCTGGCCTGGGTGGCGCAAGAGGCGGTTGGTACCTATGGTTGGCTGAAACCTGGCGAGATGCTCGATGGGCTCGGCATGGCGGAAACCACGCCGGGGCCGCTGATCATGGTGCTGCAATTCGTGGGATTCATGGGCGCTTTCCGCGAAGCGGGCTGGGCCGCGCCAATGCTGGCGGGCACATTGGGCGGGCTTCTGGCGACCTGGGTGACCTTTGCGCCCTGTTTCGCCTGGATCTTCCTTGGCGCGCCTTTCATGGAGGGCCTGCGCGCCAACAAGGCGCTTTCGGCGGCGCTGACTGCGGTGACGGCGGCGGTGGTGGGCGTGATCCTGAACCTTGCGGTCTGGTTCGCGCTGCATGTGGTCTGGCGCGAAGTGGCCAAGGTCGAGGCCGGGCCGCTGTCCTTTGACATTCCGGTGATGGGCTCGATCGACTGGATGGCGGCCGCCTTGTCGGCATTGGCAATCATCGCGGTCTTCCGGCTGAAGCTGGGGATGGCGGTGGTTCTGGGCGGCGCTGCGGTTCTGGGGCTGGCGCTGCATCTGGTGGGCTTGGCCTGACGCTTTTGCAGCGCCGGTCGGCCGAACGCCGACCGGCGCCGATCCGGGGACAGGCGCTCTTCTTCTGCGGGGAGGGACGATGCAGCAAGGCTCAGACAACGCCGACATCGAAGCGGTCACCCGGCCGCCACTGACGACCTGTGTCTACGGCGCCCGCGCCTTGCGCGATTTCGGCGACGGCTTCGTCGCGGTGCTCTTGCCGGTCTATCTCGCCACTCTCGGGCTCGGGGCTTTCGAGGTGGGCCTCGTGGCGACACTGGCCCTCTTCGGCTCGGCGCTCATGACGCTCGGGATCGGCCTCCTGGGCGCCAGGGCCGACCGGCGCCGGCTGCTCATCGGCGCCTCGGGCCTAATGGTGGCAACCGGTCTGGCCTTTGCGGCGGCGGACAGCTTTGCCGTGGTGCTGATGGTCGCCTGCGTCGGCACCATCAATCCCTCGGCCGGCAGCGTCAGCATCTTTGTGCCCCTCGAGCATGCCGTCCTGTCGGGCCTCGTCGCCGACGCGGAACGAACGCGAATGTTCGCCCGCTACAGTCTCATCGGCGCTCTGGCGGCGGCGCTTGGCGCGCTGGCTGCGGCGAGCCCCGCACTCATGTCTGGGTTCGGCCTCTCGCAACTCGCCGCGCTCAGGGGGATGTTCGTCCTCTATGCCGCGCTCGGCCTCCTCGGCGGCTGGGTCTATGCCCGCCTCCCGCCCGATCCGAGGCCGGCCGGGGGGAAAGCGGCCACGCCGCTCGGCGCTTCGCGCGGCATCGTCTGGCGCCTGGCGGCGCTCTTCAGCATCGACGCCTTTGCCGGTGGCTTCGTCGTGCAGTCGCTGCTGGCACTCTGGCTCTTCGAGCGGTTCGGCCTGTCGCTGCCGGCTGCGGGCCTGTTCTTCTTCTGGACGGGGGTGCTGTCGGCCTTCTCCTTCCCGGTGGCGGCCTGGCTCTCGCAGCGCATCGGCCTCGTCAACACCATGGTCTTCACCCATATCCCGTCCAGTCTCGCCCTGATCCTTGCGGCGCTTGCACCGAGCCTCTGGGTGGCCTTGGCCCTGCTGCTCGTGCGCGCCGCGCTGTCGCAGATGGATGTGCCGACCCGCTCCTCCTATGTGATGGCCGTCGTCACCCCGGCCGAACGGCCGGCCGCCGCCAGCGTGACCTCGGTGCCGCGCAGCCTGGCGGCGGCGCTGAGCCCGGCGCTGGCCGGGGCGCTCTTCGCCGCCGGACACGCGGCCTGGCCGCTGATCATCTGCGGCGTGCTGAAGATTTTCTATGATCTCGCGCTCCTCTGGACATTTCGGCACGTCCGGCCACCGGAGGAACGGCGGTGAATGCCCCCCCGTGCAACAGAGGAGACCGACGATGACCTACGCCTTGAAACCGCTCGGCTGCGATCCCGCCCGGATCGCGGGAATGTCGGAGCAGCTCATCATCAGCCATTACGAGAACAATTATGGCGGCGCGGTCAAACGCCTGAACCTGATCGAGGAACAACTCGCTGGCCTCGATTTCGCCAGCGCCTCGGGGTTCCTCATCAACGGCCTCAAGCGCGAGCAGCTCATCGCCACCAATTCAATGATCCTGCACGAGCTGTTCTTTGACGGGCTCGGCGAGCCGAGCGAACCCGGCGCGGACCTGCGCGCCGCCTTCGAGCGGGATTTCGGATCCTACGAACGCTGGCGGGCCGAGTTCCTCGCCATGGGCAAGGCCCAGGGCGGCGGGTCGGGCTGGGTGCTGCTGACACGTTCGCCACGCGACGGGCGGCTGGTGAACCAATGGGCGCAGGACCACACGACGACGCTCGCCGGCGGCACGCCGATCCTCGCTCTCGACATGTATGAACATTCCTATGCCATCGACTACGGCGCAAAGGCCGCGACCTATGTCGAAACCTGGATGGAAGCGATCCGCTGGGACAACGCCGACCGGCTGCTGGCAGGGGTGTCATGACGGGTGGGTCAGGTTCTGCGTCCTGCTGGCGGCGCTTGCCGGTCTTCGAAAGCGGGCTGACCTGAGATTTCAGGACAACCGAAGCGTTGCCCATGCCAGCGCCAGATAACGCCCGCCCTTGGCCAGCGTCACAATCATGGCGAACCGCCAAAAGGGTTCGCGCAGCAGCCCGGCGGCCAGCGTCAGTGGGTCACCCACCACGGGCAGCCAGGCGCCCAGAAGGCTCCAGTGTCCCCAACGGCCATACCAGGCCGAAGCGCGATCCAGCGCCGGCTGGGAGACCGGAAACCACCTACGGTCGGCGAAACGGATGGCAAACCGGCCTATCGCCCAGTTGATCGCCGAACCGAGCACATTGCCAAAGGTCGCCACGGTGACCAGGAGCCAGGGCGGCTGGCTAGCCGAGAGGATCAGCGCCACCAGCACCGCCTCCGACTGCGCGGGGATCAGTGTCGCCGCGACGAGGGCGGCGAGGAACATGCCAACAAGATCCGCCACGGTCTATGAAGCGCGCGGCCAGCGGCGATGCAGATCGTCGATCACGAACACATGGGCATGGGTGGCTGCGTGGTCGGCCAGATGCGGATGGTCGGGGGCCAGATCGGGGTGGTTATGGGTCAACTCCGCGGCGTCGGCGGCGGGCCAAAGACGCAGGACCGCGACCAGTCCAGCCGCACCTACGCCTCCGAGAACCAGCGCCGCGACGCTCAGCCCCGCTCCGGCCCCGATCCAGCCCGCCAGCGGATAGGTCACCAGCCAGCAGGCATGGGAAAGCGCGAATTGTGCGGCAAAGACCGCGCCCCGGTCGACCTCGCGGGCGGAACGGTTGATGATCCGCCCGATCGGGGTCTGGGTCAGGGAAAAGCCGAAGCCGATCACCGCCCAGAGGGCGATCAGCGCGGCAAGCTGGCCGACCAGCGGCACCAGTGCCACACCCGCCACCATCAGGCCCGCGCCGCCGATCATCACCGGGCGGTCGGCCAGCCGGTCGAGGATGCGGGGCAGAAGGAAAGCCGCCAGCATCGACCCCGCGCCGAAGCCCGCAAAGGCCAATGCCACCGCCTCTTCGCCCAAACCCAGCCTGTCCTGCACCAGAACCACCGTGTTGACATAGACCATGGCCCCGGCCGCAGCGACGGCGGCCTCCATCACCATCAACCCGCGCAGCCGCGGCGTGGCCGTGTAGATGCGGATGCCCTTGGTCACATCAGCCCAGAAATGCCCGTCCCCGGCCTTTTGTCGGGACGGCAGCCGCGCTGTGGCGACCAGCAGTGCCGAGCCGAGGAAGCCTGCCACTGTGCCTGCGAACAGGACCGGAAAGCTGACCACCGTCAAAAGCGCGGCGGCAAGCATCGGCGAGGCAAGCTGCTCCAGATCCTCGGCCAGACGGAGGAGGGAGAGCGCGTTGGTATAATCGTCCTCGTCCTTCAGGACATCGGGGATCACCGCCTGAAAAGCGGGGGTGAAGCCCGCTGAAGCCGCCTGCAGGAAGAAGATCAGCAGGTAGACCTGCCAGACCTGATCGACGAAGGGCAGGAAGGCGATGACGCTGGCGCGGATCAGGTCCAGTGCGACGAGGAAGGCTCGACGCGGCAGGCGTTCCGCCATGGCGGCGGCCACCGGGGCGAGGGTGACATAAGCAATCATCTTGATCGCGAGTGCCGTGCCCAGCACCGCCCCGGCGTTGTCGCCCGCCAGATGCCACGCGAGAAGGCCAAGCGCCACGGTGGCGAGGCCGGTGCCGACCAGCGCCACGACCTGCGCGGCGAAGAGGTGACGGAATGTCGGGTTTCGGAGCGTGGAAAGCATGTGTGTCTCAGTGGTGGTGGCCGTCAGGTTCGGCCATGTGGAAGCGCATCTCTTCGATCTGATCCCCCGCCGAAAGTGCCAGCGTGGCATCGAATTCATGCGGTTCGGCCGGGGCTGTGGCGCTGGTCAGGGCATGGTGATCGTCCGGGTCGGGCGTCAGGTCCAGCACCTCGGGTCCGGCAGGACGGTCGATCACGACGCGGGCGCGCAGCCCCTCGACATGCCGCGACAGGGTGACGCGCATCCGCTCGCCCCCGGGCGTGTCGATGATCTCGACCCGGCCTGCGGCAAGGCTTGTGTCGAAGTTGAAAGGATCGGGTGCATGATGATGGCCACCAGCCGGGGCCGCAGCCGCGCCAGGCGCCTCGATGCGGATCGAGACCTGCGACAGGACCGGAAGATGGTCGAAGAGCGCGGCGCGGATCTTGCCGACGATCTCCTGTGCCCGGGACAAGGGCAGGGTCGGGTCGATCTGCACCGACATTTCGGCATGCAGCCGGTGCCCGATCCAGCGCGCCTGAACGGCATGGACAGTCGCCTGGCCCGAGACATGCTCGGCCACATGGTCGATCTCGGCCAAGACCTCGGGTTCCACCCCGTCCAGCATCCGCGTGACGACCGCACGGGCGGATTGCCAGACGATGCCGAGGATGGCGATGGTGATCAAAAGGCCGATGAGCGGGTCGGCAAGCGGGAAGCCCAACCAAACCCCCGCCGCGCCCAGGACCACGGCCAGGCTGGTGAATCCATCGGTGCGGGCATGGTAGCCGTCGGCTACCAATGCCGCCGAGGCGATCTCGCGGCCGACGCGGATGCGGAAGATCGCCACAGCCTCGTTACCGAGGAAGCCGATGATTCCGGCGATGAAAACCCAGCCCAGATGCGAAACAGGCTGGGGGTTCAAAAGCCGGTCGATGGCCTGCCAGCCCGCGACGATGGCCGAAAAAAGGATGATCGCCACGACGAACAGCCCGGCCAGATCCTCGACCCGTCCGAGGCCATAGGTGAAGCGGCGCGACGGCTTGCGGCGCGCGAGGCGGAAGGCGATCCACAAGGGAACGGCGGTGACCGCATCGCCGAGGTTGTGGATCGTGTCGGCCAGCAGCGCCACACTGCCCGAGAGCGCCACAACCACCAGCTGCAAGGCCGCGGTGATGGCGAGGATCACGAACGACCATTTGATCGCCCAGATGCCCCGCGCCGTTGTGACGATGGACGGATCGACGACGCCGTGGACATGTCCATGGTCGCCTCCATCATGCGAATGGCCATGGCCGCCGAAGGAAACGGTGCCCGCACCCAGACCGAGCCAATCCAGGATCGTCTTCTTCACTTCGGCCTCACAGATATTTGGTGATGAGTTTGAATTCCTCGACCCGCGCCCGGTCTTCGCGGCCAAGGGGGCCAGCCACATCATCCAGACAATGGTTGATATGGTCGTGGATCAGTGTCTTCTTCGCCTGGGCGACGGCCTTTTCCACGGCCAGCAGCTGCTGGGCCACTTCCAGGCAGGGCCGGCCCGCTTCGATCATCGCGATGATGGACCGCAGATGCCCCTCGGCCCGGCGCAGTCGCACCGCGATCTCGGGATGGGAGGCATGTCTGTGTTCGGCCGGGGGAGATTCGTTTTTCATGGACTTAACCTATCCCCCTGGATAGGATGTGGCAAGAAGTCGCCGCCCTGGAAAGACGTGTTGCAGCCAAAACGGGACCGGACTATTCCGGATCACCGGCAATCCGCAGAAGCGGAACTTCGAGGATCAGACTGGACAAATGGCGGGAAGTTGGCAGACCGGCAGGCATTTTTGCGTTGGCACCAGATGTGCCCTGGCATTGCTTGTCTGCCTGGTCATGCTGGTTGCTCCAGCCCTTACGTCATTTTCGCACGGGCCAGCGGCCTATGTCGCCGCAGAACGCGCCGAGGCGGCTGTCTCTGCCCATGGTCACGTGCATGACTTCGACTTGGCCGGCACGGGGCACAATGTATCGGATCACGACCACGCCGGCTCGGCGCTTGTCGAACAGGCTGCCGTCGGCTTCATCATGGACCTGCGCGCGATGCACCTGACGATAGAAGATTTCGCGGCCTGGGGGTCACATCGCGAAGGACCGCGAAGACCGCCCCGTGGGGCCGTTCTCTAATAGGAGCTCCGCGCCCCTGACAGATGAACGGCAACCATTCGGAAAACAATCATGAAATACGACCTACCCGCCCCAAGGCGGGCCGGGGTGATGCAAATGTCGGGGACGCTGGCCCTGGCACTTGTCGTAGCCCTTGGCCTTGCCTTTTGGGCTGAAGCTGCCTTTGCCCATGCGGTCACGCTGGGCGACAAGGGCTATATCAAAGAAGTGACCGGGGTGAAGATCATCCCGTTCCTCTATCTCGGCGCCAAGCACATGGTCACAGGCTATGACCATCTGCTCTTCCTCTTCGGCGTCATCTTCTTCCTCTATGGGATGAAGCAGATCGGCACCTATGTCAGCCTGTTCGCCATCGGCCATTCGACGACGATGCTGATCGGCGTCTATTTCAACTTCGGCATCAACAGCTATGTCATCGACGCGATCATCGGCTTTTCGGTGGTGTACAAGGCGCTGGACAATCTGGGGGCCTTCCCGCGCTGGTTCGGGGTGCAACCTTCGACCAAGGCGGCCACGCTGATCTTCGGCTTCCTGCACGGCTTCGGCCTCGCCTCCAAGATCATCGACTACAACATCTCGCCCGACGGGTTGGTGCCGAACCTTCTGGCCTTCAACGTGGGCGTCGAGATCGGCCAGTTGATTGCGTTGAGCCTGATCCTGATCTTCATGACCCGTTGGCGGGCGACTCCCGCCTTTGCGCGGCAGGCCTATGCCGCGAATGTCGTGATGATGGGCATGGGCTTTTACCTGATGGGCTTCCAGCTCATCGGACTTGTGAACTCGTAAGACCGCGGAGACGATAAGATGCAACAGAACCGTTTTGATATTCACACCGCTCCGCAAACCCCCTTGCGGGCCGAGCCGCGCCATCCCCGCCAATCCCTGTCAGTCGGGCATATCCAGGGGGTTGATGCAACATCCGGCGGTCTTTTGCGGTCAACCGCAAAGGCGGCGGGAGTCGCCGTCGTGCTTTTGACTGTCTTTTACCTGCCTTCCGAGTATGGCGTCGATCCCACCGGGCTGGGCGGGGTTTTGGGCCTGACCGAGATGGGCAAGATCAAACAACAACTCTACGCCGAAGCGGCAGGTGAGGCCCCTCAGCCAGTCCAGATGGTGGCGGATGCCGAAACCCTGTCGCGGCTTGACCGGATCGAAGCACAGCTTGCCGCGATCGGCGCGGTAATCGGCGCGGAAGCGGCGACGCCCGCAACCACAGCCGAGGCCCCGCCCGAGCCAGAGCAACCCTCTGCCGCAGCAGAGCCCGACCCGTTGCCCACCCCCGAGCCTGTCGTCGAAACCACCGCCCCGGCGGTCGAGGCGGCCGTTGACGAAGCGCTGACGGAACCCGCCATCGCCGGAGCCCCTGACGGCGAATGGCGCGACGAGTACAGTGTAACCCTTGCCCCTGGCGAGGGGATCGAGGTCAAGCTGAAGATGACCGAGGGCGAAGTGGCGCAGTTCTACTGGACGGCCAATGGTGCGGTGGTGAATCACGACACTCATGGCGATGGACCGGGCCAGAAGATCACCTATGAGCAGGGACGCAGCGTTGCCGACCAACGGGGTGAACTGGTTGCGGCCTTCACCGGCAATCACGGCTGGTTCTGGCGCAACCGGGGGGATGCTCCGGTCACGCTGAACCTCTGGACCGGCGGCGATTACGAATCGATGAAAAAACCCTGATGTCCCGCATGGGGGCGGCCAGGGTCGCCCCCATCACCCCTGCGGGGCGAAGCGCGCCGTCAGGTCAAAGGCATCGCCCCGGAACCATTGCCGCACCATGGTCACCGTTTCGGCACCGCGCCAGGTGCGGCGTTCGATCAGGAGCGCCGGCGCACCATGGGCAACCTCCAGCGCGCGTGCCACGGTGCCTTCGGCGGGGACTGCGGCGATGCGGTGTTCCGCTTCGGTCCAGGGGACGAGACGGACCAGCCAGCTTCCTGGCGGCTCGGCCAGAAAATCCTGAACCTGCGCCTCGGGCACTGCATCCAGGAAGACGTGGCGGTCCTCAACCATCAGAGGGCGACCGTCCGAGAGGTGCAGCACCCGCAGAAAGCGGCTTCGGCCCAGATGATGCCCCTCTTCGCCCAGATGTACGCAGCAAGGCGGGCGCAGTTCATCAGCCAGAAGGACATGGGCATAGGCCCCGCCGCGCGCCTCGATCCCGGCGCGGACATCGGGGATGGTCAGCATGGCCGAATGGATGCGCGGATGGGCCACAACTGTTCCCGCCCGCCGGTTCCGCGTGACCATTCCTTCGGCCACCAGCGCTGACAGGGCCTTGTTCACAGTGGCCCGGGCGCAGGACCATTCGGCCATCAACTCATGTTCCGGCGGGATGCGGGTGCCGGGGGGCCATTCGCCCGACCGGATGCGCCCGGCAATCGCCGCGCGGATGCGGGCGTGAAGGGATGTCGGTTCTTCGGGCGTGTGGTCATGCATGATCTATGACGGCATGTTGCGCAGCATTTGCCAGAAGGCAAGCCGCGCGACCGCCGTGGGCGACAGGGCGCAAGGCAGGTTCCTCGGCCCGGCAGGCCGCTTCGGCCACCGGGCAACGGGTGGAGAACCGGCAGCCGGGTGGTGGATTGCGGGGGCTGGGCGGGTCACCCTGCAACAGAATGCGCGGGCGCGTGGCCTCGATCCGTGGATCCGGAGAGGGGACGGCGGAGAGGAGCGCCTGACTGTAGGGATGAGCGGGATCAGAAAACAGCGGTTTCGCCGCGCCCTCCTCGGCCACCCGGCCCAGATACATCACCGTGACCGAGGAGCAGACCTCGCGCACGATGGCAAGGTCATGAGCGACGATGACGATGGTCAGCCCCAGCCGTTCCTGCAACCGCGCGAAGAGGTTCACGATCTGCGCCCGGACCGAGACATCCAGCGCCGACAGGGGCTCGTCCGCGATCAGAAGCTGCGGATCGAGTGCAAGCGCGCGGGCGATGGACACCCTTTGCCGCTGCCCGCCCGACAGGGACCGGGGCAGCCGATCCAGAACGGTTTCGGGCAGGGCCACAAGGTCCAGAAGTTCCGCCACCCGCGCCTTGCGGGCACCGGCATTGCCAAGACCGTGGATAAGCAGGGGCTCTTCCAGCGTCTGGCCTACCGTCTGGCGGCGGCTCATGCTGCCCAATGGGTCCTGAAAGACGAACTGCACCGAGCGGGCAAAGCCCCTGCGGTCGGCGGCCTGCCATTCGGCGCGGTCGCGCCCGGCGATCTTCACCGTTCCGGCAGTGGCCTTTTGCAACCCGGCCACGGCGCGGGCGAGCGTGGTCTTGCCGCAGCCGCTCTCCCCGACGATGCCGTGGAAGGCGCCCTTGGGCACGGTCAGGTCCACCCCGTCCACCGCCCGCACCAGCCCTGCGGCAGTCTGGAAATGCACTTTCAGGCCTTTGGCCTCGATCATCGGCGCATCAGCCATGGGCGATGACCTCCTCTGCCAGCACCACGGGACAGGCGACGCGGCGCGGGTCGCTGCCGCGATGCACCGCCACCAACGCGGGCCGCCGCTTGTGGCAGGCAGGTTGCACCCGGTCACACCGCTCGGCAAAGCGGCAACCGGCGGCAAGCCGGGCCTGATTGGGCGGTAGGCCGGGGATCTCCCGCGTCCCCGTCGCATTCTCCGACCGGAAATCCGGCACCGAGGCCAAAAGCCCGCGCGTATAGGGATGGACCGGGTCGGTCAGCACATCGAGCGCCGGGCCTTCCTCGGCCACCTGGCCCGCGTAAAGCACCATCACCCGGTCGGCCAGAACCGAGACCGCGCCGATGTCATGGGTGATCAGGATCACCGCGATGCCATCCTCCTTCTGGATCTGGCGGATCAGCGCCAGGATCTGCGCCTGCACTGTGGCATCCAGCGCGGTGGTCGGCTCGTCCGCGATCAGTACGCGGGGCCGCGCCGCCAGAGCCAGCGCGATCATCGCGCGTTGCAGCATCCCGCCCGAGAGTTCATGCGGATAGCGGTCAAAGCGGTCTTCCGGGTCGGGAATGCCCGACCGCGCCAGTAACGAGACGGCCTCCTTCCGCGCCGCCTCGGCCGACAGGCCCTGAAAGCGCCGCGCCTGTTCGGCCAGTTGCGGGCCGATCTTCAGCATCGGGTTCAGCGCCGACATCGGGTCCTGGAAGATCACGCCGAAGAACCCGCCGCGCAGGGCGGATAGGTCGCGGGGCGAGAGGTCCAGGATGTTCTGCCCATCCGCCGAGGCCTGCCCGCGCAGGTCCACCGCCACGCCCTCGGGCAGCAACCCCAACGGCCCCAGCGTCATCACCGTCTTGCCGGACCCGCTTTCGCCGACGATGGCCAGCGTCTCGCCGGCATCCACATGGAACCCGGCCCCATCCACCGCCCGCACCGAGACGGTGGGAGTGTAAAGGTCGATCACCAGATCTTTCACGTCGTAAACTGCGCTCATGCCTCGGCCCCCTTGCGTGCGGTTTCCTCGACAGCACGGGCCACCTTCTTGCGGGCCAAAAGCCGCCCGCGCACTGCGCGCGGCACCTTTTGCAGCGCGAAGGCCTCGCCCAAGAGGTTGAAGCTAACGACAACGGCGGTCAGCGCCAAACCGGGGATAATGACGAGGCTGGGATATTCCTCGATATAGGACATGCCGTCGACCAGCATCTGGCCCCATTCCGGAGTCGGAGGTGCCACCCCCAGACCAAGGAACGACAGGGTGGCGATGGCCAGTACCAAGGCCCCCGCATCGGCCGAGGCATAGACCACGACCAGCCCCAGCACATGCGGCAGGATGTGGCGGGTGAAGATCCAGAGATGCGAGGCGCCCATCACCCTTGCCGCCTCGATATAGGGCTGCTGAAGTTCCGCCACCACGACGGCGCGGCTCATCCTTGCGTAGTTCGCCCACCAGGCCAGGGTCAGGGCGACGATCATCTTCCAGTAATCGCTCATCCAGGCGAAATTCTCGCCCGAGAACACCCCCATCAGCGCCAGGGCGATCACCAGGGACGGCAGCGCCAGCGCGATGTCGATGACCGAGATCAGCACCAGTTCCAGCTTGCCCCCGACATAGCCCGCGAAAGAACCGATGACGACGCCGATCGCCAGTGCCACCACCAGCACGACGACCATCGCGACGAGCGAGGTGCGCGCCCCGCCGATGATGCGGCTGAACATGTCGCGGCCAAGGTAATCGGTGCCAAGCCAATGGCTCCAGCCCGGCGGGGCCAGAAGCGCACCATAGTCCTGCGCCACAGGATCATGCGTCATCAGAAGCGGCGCGAGCAGCCCGACAAGAACGAAGATCACGGCGGGGGCCAGCACCGCCCAGGGCCAGTTTTTCATCGCATTCCCCCCTCAAGCCTTGCGCGGACGACGCAGGCGCGGATCGGCCAGCATCGCCAGAAGATCCACGGCCAGGTTGACCGAGACGAAGAACACCACGAACAGCGTCAGCACCGCCTGCATGCCCACGAAATCGCGAAACCGGATTGCCTCGATGAAGAAGGCGCCGATGCCGTTCAGACCAAAGACCCGCTCGACCACGATGGCACCGATGATCATCAGGGTGAACTGCGCCCCGAAAGTCGTCATGTAGGGAATGGCGATGTTCGGAAGCGCCTCGCGCAACAGAACCGCGCCGCGCGTCCGGCCCTTGGCAAAGCCGGTGGTGGCGAAGGGGCGTGACATCGCCTCTTGCAGGTTGACCCGCACCACCCGCGCCAGAACCGATGCCGGGAACAGCGCGATGGTGATCCAGGGCATGATCCAGCTTTTCAGCCCCGTGGTGCCGAACGAAGGCAGCCAGCCGAGCGTGACGGCAAAGACGATCACCAGCATGGCAGCGACAAAGAAATTCGGCGTCGAGGCTCCGACCAGCGCCAATCCATGCAGCACCCGGTCCACAACTCCGCCATTCGACATCGCCCCCGCCAGCCCCATGGCGAGGGACAAAAGCAGGGCCAGCACTCCGCCGCCAAGCAGGAGCAACAGCGTCATCGGAATTCGGTCGGCGAATTCCTCCGCCATCGGCTTGCCCGAGCGCAGGGAAACCCCGAAATCGCCCGTCACCGCATTGCCAAGCCAATGGATATAGCGCAGCGGCAAGGGGTCGTTCAGGCCAAGGTCATTGGCGATCCTGGCGATCATCTCGCCATCGGCGCCCGCACCCGCCGCGCGCTCGGCGATCAGCGCGGCCACATTGCCGGGCGCTGCGGTCACCAGCGCGAAGGTCAGCGCCGTCGCAGCCAGCATCAGCAGGACGGCCAAAGCCATCCTGCGCAGGAACATCTGTTGCATGGGTCCCCCCGGGTTGCGGCCTCAGCCCAGCGTGATGCCCTTGAACGGGATGTCGTAATCGGTGACCGGCAGGGCAAAGCCTTTGACCCGCGGGTTCACTGCCCAGATGCGCTGGGTAACCACCAGCGGGCAGGCGGCCGTGTTGTCGTAGAGCCAGTCATAGACCGCCTGCATCGCCCCTTCGCGGGCATCGCCCCCGGTCTCCAATGCCTTGGCGACCAAGACATCCAGGTCGGGGTGGATGTAGATCTTGCCATCCGGCCCGGTATCCGATGCCGTGACGAACGAAGCCCCCAGGGAGCCGTGCGGATCATAGGGCGCGCCATAGGTAGCAAAGAAGGTGAGGTCATACTGGAAGGCCGGACGACGTTCGTGCATCGTGGCATTGTCCACCGAGGAGATGTTCACTTTCAGCCCGACCTCGCCCAGCATGCCCTGGATCATCTCGGCGATGCGGCGCGAGCCGGGGAAGCTTTCGTCCGAAACGAGGAAATCGATCTCCAGCGCCGCACCGCCCTTGGTCCAGCCCGAAGCATCGCCCGTCCAGCCGCCCGCAGTCAGTGCGGCCTGCGCCGCCGCGACATCGCGGGAGGGCACGTCATGGCGCTTGCCGGCTGTCGGAACCGTGGTCGGGAAGATGTCGGCAGTCGGATCGGCATAGCCCTCGAACAGCACCGCCGCCACGGCCGCTCGGTCGATCCCGAGGAAGATCGCGTCGCGCACGGCTTTGTCCTGCATCATCGGCGATTTCGGCGAATAGCCCAGGATGGTGGTCGCGGTGCCTGGCTCGGCCACCACGGTCATGCCCTCGCCAGCCAGCGCCTTGGCCCGGCGCGGCGAAAGGGCTGCCACCCAGTCGCCGCCAATCACGTCCAGATCACCGGCCCTCAGCGCGTTGGCGCGCGCCAGCTCGTCCGGCACCACCAGCAGTTCCAATCGGCCGAAGGCAGGTTTTTCGCCCCAACAAGCGTCATTGCGCACCAGAACCGTCTTGGTCGCGTCATGGCTTTCGACGATCCACGGGCCGGTGCCGATCGGCTGGCCTGCTGCGGCCTTCGGCGACAGGAACCGCACCGGGCGCACGATGGTCAGTTCCAAGAGCGCTGCGGGAACCGGGCGCTTCAGCTTGACAGTGATTTTGTTGGGCGCGTCCTTGACGACGCTATCGTAGGCATCGGCAATCCCGATCCACGAGAAATCGGCCACCCCCATCCAGCGCTTCAGGTTCCATTCCGCCGCATCGGCATCAAAGGGCGTGCCGTCCGAGAAGGCGACACCTTCGCGCAGGTCGAAGCTGATCGACAGCCCGTCCCCGGCCACGGCCCAAGCTGTCGCCAGCCCCGGCTCCAGCGTGCCCCCGGGGCCGTAGTGGATCAGCCCATCGAAGACGATTGTGTAAGAGGAAAGGGTCGAGACGTTCTGTAAGAGATCAAGATCGCCGGTCTCGCCGGCTATGGCCACGCGCAGCGTGTCACCGTGGCCGTCGGCGAGGCTGATGCGGGGCAACATCGCAAAGAGAGGGGTGGCAGTCGTCAGGGCAAGCAGATGGCGGCGCGTGAGCATTTGGCTTTCCTTCCCGTTGGTGTTTTCTGGAAGACTAGCGGAAGTGAAATTATTGTCTAGACATTATTGAGATGGGCCGAGCGCCCTCGTCGGAGCGCCCGCCCGGAAAGCACTCCAAATAGGCAGATCTCGTGGCCGCCCGCTTCGCTCACTTCCTTGGCGGAATTTTTCTGGTCGCCTTTGCGGCAAGCCCGATCTTATCAAAGGCGGCGGCGGCCAGAGGAAGCGCAACGGATTCAACAGTCGACGGCGCACGAGCAGAACTCAGACCCGCCAACATCGCGTGATTTCCATTTGCTCCTTTATTCTTCGCGAGAATATCCAGTTTCACCTCCCCCGTCGGCCTGGCCCGATCAATTGGGCCAAACCACCGATCCTCATAGTATCGTACATGCCTCGCCCGGATGGGATACTGCCCCTCGGGCAGCACCAACACCTCATCCAGCGGAAACCGCAGCAACTCGTTTGCCGAAATCAGCGGCCGCTCCTCGGATCGCCGACTGACATTGGCGCTGTCCTCCAGCGCCCGGATGCGCGACTGGCTCTCGGTCACTGCCGTGACGGTCGACCGCCCGAGCGCGTTGGAAAGCACATCCGCCGTCCGATCATCCTGCGGCGTCATGTAGATTTGGACCCCGGCACCACCCTGCAACGACCTGCGCCCGGTCTCGCCATAGATGTCGTCCAGCCCCGGAATGGTCTGCGAGATTATGAAGAACCGCCCCCCGAAGCTGCGGATCGTCTTGATCGAGGAGAGGACCAGCGGCTGCCGCCCAAGCTGGTCGAACTCGTCCATCAGGAACATCACCGCATGTGGTTCGTCCGGCCCCGGCTCCCTGCGCTGCAGCGAGGCGATGGCATCCGCGAAGAGAAGACGCACAAGGGGGGCCAGGGTTTTCAGGTGCTCGGGCTGGACCACGATGTAGAGGCTCTGCGGCTTGGCCCGAAACGTCGAGAAGTCGAAGTCGCTGGCTGACGTCACGCGATCGACAGTAGGGTCGTTCCAGAGCTCGAGACCCGAGCCCTGGATCACCGAAACATAAGCACCGAGGGTCTTTTCAGGGACGTCGGCCATTTCAAGGAAAGTGCGTGAGACGATCGGGATCTGCGTGTCCTCGGCGATGGTGGTGTAGGTCTTCTTTTTGTCGCCCCCGCCGGCCATGAGTTCGCCGGCATAGCCCAGGGTCGGGCGGCGCTGCTCGATGGCGTAGAGGCAAGAGGCGATGAAGAGACGCTTGCCGGCGTTGAAGAAGCTCTGCGCGCTTTCGCCTTCCGGGATGAGGAAGAGATCGGCCATCGAGTTCAGCGCGGTGTATTGACGCTCGGCCGAGGGCAGGGCGGCGATGCGGGCGAGGGGGTTGAAGCGGTGTGAGCCGCGCTCGTCGTCGAAAGGCGAGAAATACCAGATCGCGTTCTTCAGCCCGTGCTGTCGGTGGATCGAGGTCTTGGCGAAGTTCTCGCCCTTCACGTCGAGGATGATCCCGGACCCGGTGAAATGCAAAAGGTTCGGGATAACGAAGCCGACGCCTTTGCCGCGCCCGGTGGGGGCAATCATCATCGCATGGGGGAAGCGATCGGGCGGTGCCATGACGAAAGGCGCGTCAGTTTTCGGGGCGCCGAGCTTGCCGAAGATGAAGCCGTTCTGGTCGAGACTGCCGATCATCTTGTTACGCTTCAGCTCGCGCCTGGTCTGGAAATGCGCGTCATCATACTGGTTGAGCCGCCCGCGATGGACGCCGGCGAGACCGACCAGCGTCAGGGCAATCGTCACCGCACCGGTGATGATGAGCGCGCCCTGCAAGGTTGCGGGGCGGGCTTCAAGGTCCTCCCAAGGGTAGCGGATGAACCATAGGCCCAACGGGCTGAGCGTGTCGAGGCTCTCGCGGAAAGCAACGATGAGGTAGATCGTCGCGAGCATGCCGCCAACATAAAGGCCGGTCAGTAGACCCAGGACGACAGCAAGCGGATACCGCCAGGCGGATTCAAGGTTCGAAAGCAAGGCTGTTATCCTTTAGAGTTCGTGGCCGTGATCGCGCTCGAAGGTGCGCTCGCGCTGACCGAGTTCGGCGGCCCGTGACTGGCTGCGCGCCAGGTCGGCCCAATGCCCAGCCGAGCCCGTCTGACTGAGATCGCCCTCATTCTTCAGCTCATGCGCGACGGCCGCCCTGAGCGCGGGATCGCGAACCTGTTCGGTGAGGGGCGCTAGATCGCCGGCGCGCACGCGCTCCAGATCTTCCGGCCGCAGGTTCTCTTGCATGCGGTCGACGATGGCCTCAAGCGCGGGCACCTCGGACAAGCGGAGATGACGATCGGCGGAGAGGAGCTGATCCTTCGCCAAGGCTTCGGAAAGGGCAGGGGCCAGATCGAGTCCTTTGATCGCGGCATCGACCTCCTGACCGAGGGCGCGCTCGGTTTCCATCCAGAATACCTTTTGCATCGTGTTCGGCTGTTCGGCGATCCAGCTCGCCCGCTGGCCTTCGCTGCGTTCGGCCAGACTGAAGCGGGCGACCATTTCTTCAACGGAGGTGCCTGCGATGCGAAGCTCGTCTTCTCGGATCGAGAAGAGCGCCGTCAGCCGTTCGCCGATTTCGTCGCGAACATGCGAGAGAGTGGCGCGTAGACCCGCATCCAGCGAAATGCCTTCGCTGATGCCCTGATCCAGCCGCGCCAGGGAAGCGAGGGCCGGGTTGTGATAGGGATCGTCATTCCGCTCGGCGGCGCGGGCATGTTCGGCCAGAAGCAAGTTGTCGGGGGCGAGTTTCAGCGAGGCGCGCGCCTGATCGGCAAAGCTGCGCTCCAGTTCGACCCGCCCGGCCGAGGGCTCCATTGCCCGGATCGCCTCCCAGGCCTCGGTCGCCGAAGCAATCATCTCCGCGCGCGCCGCCTCGATGCGGGCTGCGGCATCGCCCTCGGCGTGAAGGGTAGCATCGGGCATCTGGGGAACTCCTTGTCTTAAAGCGGAAGCTGAGGCGCCAAGCGCTGCGGCAAGGCGGGTCATGAAACTTGTGGCGCTTGGCTCAGCGCCGGAGGCCGAGGCGAGGCCCGCGATCTGGGCCAGCTCGTCATAATCGCGGGCAAAGCCCCGCAAGGTATCGAGCCTGCGCGCCCGCTCACCATCCGACATCGGTGGTGGGGGAGGCGGCGTGGTTTTGCCGGAAGCATGGGCGGCGCGCATTTCGGTCTCACGCGGGGCATTCTCGATCAGCCCGCGCGACAGCCGCGTTGAGGCGACGATGTTCAGCCCATGCTCTTGAGAAATCTCGGCGTGCAACTCGCGCATCACATCGAAGTTCAGCGCGGCGTGACGGCAGATCGACATGAAGCGACCCTCATCGATGCCGTGCTTGTCCACCACGAAATGCGCGTGCAGATGGTCGGTGTCCTTGTGCAGCGCCGCGACATAGCGCCAGACATCGCCATACTCGCCCGACCCAAAGACCGCCTGACCCCAGTCACGGGCAATGGCCTCTGCCCGGTCGGCGTCCACACCGCGCGGAAAACTCAGGATGATGTGGTCAGTATGACCGCGCTTCGGCGCACCGTTCCAGGTCGATGACCAGACTTCGGCAATCCGCCCCGTGCGCTCGGGATCGAAGTCACGGTCATAGCCAGCAAGATTGCACCAGGTGCTCTGCACCCCCTCTTCCCGGGCGACATAGTCCAGAAGCCGTTTCAACTCCTGCGGCGTGCGGGTGCTGCCCCCCACGATGCGCTTGACGACAGACTGCCAGCTGCGCGGCGCGGCAGCATTGCGCAGAAGCGCCCGCGACCGACGCTCTTTCGGCGAGCCAAGGCGACCCTCGGCCCCGCCACCGCCCGAGCGGCCCCGGCGCTTGCCGTCCAGCACATGGCCCAGAACCAGATCTTCAACGCTCGTCCGGGTCATTTCGTTGCCGCCCTAGTCGGAGCAGCAGCAGGATCAAAGCTGGCACGCCCCTGCGCCTCCGCGATCAGGCCCACGACTTCGTCTACCAGATCATCGACCCGCGCCGCGACTTTGCGAACAAGGGCCGCGTCCCCCGCTTTCCAGTGCAGACGACCCACGGCGCCGAGCCGGGCCAGCTGGTTGAGGTTGTTGCCCACGGCTGCGAGATCGCGCCGTGCGGCGGCGATTGCCTCGATCTCGGCTGACTGCAAGGCCAGAAGGCTGGCTGCCTGCCTGACAAGATGCCTGATTGCCTTGGAAACCGTCAGGTCGGTTGACCGGATAGCTGCCAGCAAATGTGCATGTTCGGCTTCGGTCACGCGGAAGTTCAGCTTCACCGCCAGCCGGGTTCCGTCCTGGCGGTCGAGGTCCACCTTCACCCGAGACACCGTCTGACGGTGCCGTCCCAGGGCGCGGGCCACAGCCCCCACGGTCTCGCCAGCGGCCAGTCGCGCCCGGATCCGGGAGCGGTCGTCTTCGGAGAGGCGTGAACCATTCATGCTGTCATTACACCATTATCAGCGTCGCAGCACCCCGTGTACCACAGGTCACCTTTCCAGCCAACCGTCCTCACCGGCCGGTTTCCGCTCCTCCGAAGGGGAGCCCGCGTGCGGAAACCGGACAGCCGGTGAGGACTCCATATGGCGTCAGGGGTCGGCGGCTTGCCCGCCGACAGACCCCCCTGCGCCCGGCCGTCAGGCCTCAATTTGCGGTGAGCCCTCTGGGTGAGCGCATTGATTTTGTACAGTTTTGTGGCAGGTTGGCGTGTCGGGGATTTCGCCGGTCGGCGGGCACTCAGATGGCCAACGCGGGGGAATTATCCGGGACGAGGGGAGGGCGGGACGACGCCAGACGTCGGGACCGTCCTGGGTCTTCCGCGCAGACGAAAGAACTGGCGAGCCTGGGCGCGGTCAGACATTCTGCGCCTCGATCTGAGCAATGTGGGCGGCCACATGCGAACAGGCTGGCAGGCATTCAGGCAGACGGGAAACCTGTCAAACAGGCGGTCAGGCTACCTGTCGCCTTGTACTGCTACCATTCATGCAGACAGCCATTCAGGCAGATTGGCACCTAGTCAAACGGGTCGGCTGGCAACCGGTTTTCCATGCCGACAGGCAAACAGGCAAACAGGCAAACAGGCCGAATGGCAGGCTGCTTGCCCTATTCCTAAGAATAGGCTCACGGGCGAGGCATGCAACCTGTGGCAGTTCCGCAAAAATCTTCAACAATGATGAATGTTTGGGCAGGACTGGCGCAACCGCAGGCATAAGGCATTTGACCTTCTCACAACCCTATGCCTTAAGAGCGGCCCGGAAACCGAGGAAAGTGCCGCCGAACCAATGGCTTCGGCGCAATCGTTCGGATTTCGGCGGGTTCGTTTTGCGCTGCTTCGGCGCGGCCCGGTCTTGGGAAGGTGTAGTGATTTCGAAGGGTCGGTTGCATGCAAGTCATTACCATCGTCCAGACCAAGGGTGGCAGCGGCAAGACCACCACCGCCATGCTTCTGGCCTCGGCCGCCCTTGATGCCGGACGCCGCGTCACGCTGATCGATGGGGACGTGAACGCCCAGCTTGGCCGCTGGCGCGACAGTTTCGAACTGGCCGCCTGGGAGACCGTCAAGAAACCTGCCTGGCCTGAGGCCCTCTCGATCCTGTCGCCGCCCGAGACCGTCGAAGGGTTGCTTTCGCTGCTTGAGGGGGAAGAAGCGCGAGGTGTCGATCTCGTCGTCATCGACACGCGTCCGGGTACCCATACCGACACCGAAGACTTCTGCCTGATCTCCGACCTCGTGCTGATCCCGGCGCGACCCGTCTTCGCCGAATGGGAGATGACCCACCGCGCCGTCCTCTGGATGGACGATCTGCGTGCCTCGATCGCCGAGGGCGAGCGTTTTCCAGCGGTGCGGGTCTTGGTGATGGATGCGTCCGAAGATCATCGATGCCGCCACGCGGGAAGGGGGTCTCAGCCTTCTCCCGAAGCGCGACCAGGACGTCTTGATTGAAATCCTGCGGCTCGACCATCTCGATGTGATCGTGCCGCATTCGAAGATCCTCGAGCAGATGGGCTTCCATGGCCCCCTTGGTCCGGCTGCAGCGGCCAACGCCCGCGCACCGGGCGGCAGACTGATTGCGGATGCGATCAATCGCCAACTCGAAGTGGCGCGGCTGATCCTCGCAGGTGTCGATGAGGTGGTTCTCGATTGAGCCGCTTCCGCATGCCACCCCGCATTGCCCCTTCGCCCGCGGCCGAGGAGCCCGGGCAGCAAAACGCCGTGTCGCGTCTGCGTTCCTCCCGCGAAGCGCAGTCGCGCCTTCTGGCCGAGCGGCGCGGCGAGGCCGCAGTTGCGGGCGACGCGCCCGAGCGCCCCGATCCATCTGCGACCGCTATTCCTGCGGACATGCCAGGAATTCCCGGAAAGAGGGAAGAGGAGGCGGAGCGGTTGGGTTCAGATCGTCCAACCGAGGTGAGCGCAGCGAAAGGCGCGAAAGTGAAGCTGGTCTTGCTTTATCGCCTGCCACTGAGTCTTGAGCCAGATCTGGCCGGCATTGCCGCACGGGATGCGGTCACGGTGGAATACGTTTTGGGCGCTCTTGCCAGAGAGGGCCGTGAGCGCCTGAGAAACTTGGCCGGAAAGGAAGACGTCAAGCTTCTGACCGAGGAGGCCAAAGGATTTGAGGGCCTGACGGAGGGAGTGACTGTCATCGGCAATCCGATGACAGTCTATGTTCGGTCCGACGCGCTACAAGCCATGCATCGCGCTGCGGGAGATCCTTGGTGCGCACTGCCAAAGGCAACGGTCGTTGGCGGCTACTTTACGGCCATCGTGGCGCGCCTGATCAAGGCGCGCCGGGCCGGGTAGACCTCAAAGATGCAGAACAGGATCTGGAGTTGCCCGGGGTCACTCGCAGGCGAGGTCGGGCAGTGGTGCTGTCTCGAAGCTCAGGCTGTCGAGACTCGACACGACCGCGAATTCACCGCCCTTGCGCAGGATGTCGACCATCTTGGCCCATTCTGCGGCATCTGCCTTGGACTGCGCGGCGCTGCCGTTCGTGACCGCCAAGCGGGCCTGCTCGCCCATCTTCGCCAGGAACACCACGGTGCTCGGGGTCTTGTCCTTCGGCAACACTACGATCACCGCGCCATTCGGCGTCGGCCCGAAGACCCGATCGGGGTCGCAGACGATCCGGATGGAGCCTTCGCCCTGCGCAAGGCTCAGAACCGGCAGGCCCCGTTCCGTGGTGGCCGTCCAGCTGTCGAGTGCCAGGGCCGGACCAGCAACAGACATCAGCGCCAATGCGCAAAGAGAGGGAGACAGAACATGCATCGACAGGGAAGCCTTCCGAATGAAGCGCGGCAACATCATATCACCACTATCAGCGCCGCTAGATATGTTCTGACAGGCGGCCTGTCCACCTCGACGAAACGCGTTTTCTGCCGGAGGCGCGAGCATGCGCGATGAGACTTCTGGCATCCTGGAAGTGCGGGTCTGGCTCAAGGAGGCGGATCGGCAAGTGCTAATCGGCGAGCGTTTTCGCAAAGCCAATGGCCGCATCGCCGTGATCTGGCATGTCGACCCGAAGTCCATCCTTGGAATGGTGTGGATCGAGGACATTGGCATCGGGCAGGAAGCATCACCATCCTGAATCTTAGGCATGCCAGTGATTCAGAATTCTGATTGGACAGGGCAGGGCTGCGGGCACATTCTGGTGGCAGGAGGCCCCGATGTCGTGCCAACTGCTCCACCGTGTCGATCCCGATCTGAACATGGCCCGGTTTTACCGGGTCGAAGTGCTACCGGATCTCTTCGGCGAAATCATTGTTGAACGCCGTTGGGGCCGGATCGGGGGCAGGGGTCAGTGCCGGGCCGCGTCCTATCCCTCGATCCCGCTTGCGGAAGCGGCGGCTTCCGGTTTGGTCCGTGCCAAGGAACGGCGCGGATACAGCCCGGCCCCATGAAGCCAGCCGTCGATGGCCGGTGGGCCTCCAAATTCGTCTGTAGTCAGAACGACCACCACAAATGGGTGTAATTGGGTGCATAAATGGGGTGGCGCAATCGGGTGTAATTGGGTAGAGAATTGGTTCATGATCCGCACCCAGTCGCTCCGTATCACCCCGGCCATCCTGGCTGCTATCGCCGAAATCGACGAGTTCAAAGGGGCGTGGCGGGCCCTCGGCAGTCTCGCCCCGGAACGCCTCTCTGCCCTGCGCCGCGTCGCGACCATCGAAAGCATCGGATCCTCAACACGGATCGAAGGCAGCAAGCTTTCGGACCAGGACGTGCAACGGCTTCTGTCCAACCTCGAAATCAAGACCTTCGAGACCCGGGACGAACAGGAGGTTGCCGGCTACGCGCAGGTCATGGATGTGATATTCGCATCCTGGCGTGACATCGACGTAACCGAGAACCACATCCGGCAGCTTCACCGCGACCTCTTGCGCCATAGCACCAAAGACGAACGTCATCGCGGGGCCTGGAAGACCTCTGCAAACTCCATCGCCGCGTTCGATGAAGCGGGTCATCAGATCGGCATCGTCTTTGAAACCGCCAGCCCCTTTGACACGCCGGCGCGCATGACTGAACTGGTGGATTGGTACAACGCCGCGCTTTCCGACAGCGAACTGCATCCGCTGCTGCTGATCGGGATCTTCGTCGTGGTCTTTCTGGAAATCCATCCGTTTCAGGATGGCAACGGGCGTCTCAGCCGCGTCCTGACCACGCTGCTTCTGTTGCGGGCAGGCTATGCCTATGTACCGTTTTCGTCGTTGGAAAGCGTGATCGAGCAAAGCAAGGAGGCCTACTATCTGGCGCTCCGACAGACCCAAGGCACGATGGGTTCGGAGGAGCCGGATTGGGGTCCGTGGCTGGCGTTCCTCCTGACGGCCCTTCAGCGCCAGATGCGACGCCTGCGGGCCAAGGTCGAGCGCGAAAAGCTTATGCTGGGTAGTCTGCCGGAAATCTCTGCACGGCTGCTCGATCTGGTCCGTGACCACGGCCGCCTGACCATCGGCGATGCAGAGCGGCTGACCGGCGAGAACCGGAACACGCTGAAGCAGCATTTCAGGGGGCTTGTCACCGACGGTCACCTTGCGCTGAATGGAGCCGGGCGGGGAGCCTGGTACTCGCTAAAATAGATTTTTTATGTTTATTATCAACGCTTTAGAAAAAGACCGATAAGAGAGATTATGTAATACATTGGCCACTCCTGAGTCGAAGCTCTTGATCGATAGGCTCCCAGCTAGGGTCTCCACGTGCCTCTTCTGGCAAGCTGGATACCGATACCAGTCTTGTTCTTGCGTTCCCTGATCAATGCTGTGCTCACACCGAAGAAATCAGCCATCTCTTGCTCGGGCGTGCCGACATCAATTAGGCGCATTAAAGCATCTCTGGGGACAAGCAAGGCTCCACCCAGAGTGCCTGCCTCTTCTTCCTGAGTCTGGTCGTAGTCAGTCATGATCATACCGCCGTCGAATGACTGCATCATTCGTGGTGGCTCGTGACGTAGGATTACATGAGAGAGCTCATGTGCCAGCGAATTGTTCACACGCGCTGGAGAATGTCCGCTGTTTACGATAATCAGGCTTTCATTCCCGTCTCGCATGGTTAGTGCAGACCAACATTCCTTCTCTGTCACCGTCAGGCAGTAGAGATGCTCTTGGCTTAGGCCGGGAACATCATTCGGCGTCCAGACCCTGATCTTGAGATGTCGCGCCAAGATCATCGGGTCCATTGGTCCATGAGCATCCAGGCCGAGTTCGCGACGAAACCCCCTTGCAGCATTTTCACACCAAGTCTTGAAACCGCGCTTCAACGTCATGCGAGTTACTCATTCGCCTCGGGATTGTCCGGGCCACGTTTCCAAGCCTTGTCTGCCAGCAAGATCATCTGTGCAATGGATTGTGCCGCGCTGGCGCTGATCTCTCTTTGCCTGCGAAAATGAACTTGCGGTAGCGCCATTTCCATTGCCGGCGCCGCTGGCATCTCTTCCCCGAGCCAAGCAGCTATCTTCTGCAGTGTCGCCAAGTCTGGATGGAATCCGCGCTCCACTCTGGAAAGTGTCGCATGACTGATTCCAATATCTTTCGCTGCGGCCCGAACTCCAAGATCCCCCCGCCGTTCGAGTACTCGACGGCCGAGATTCTCCAGTAGTTTCATCCGATTACCTCCCGGTTGGTTCACAAGTAAGACATTGGTTGACATGATGCCCAAATCTTGGCAACATGTCTTACGTGTAAACCACCCTCTCACGCCGCGGCGATGAGGTCAACAATGAGGTACTTGCTATGACTGCTCAAACCGAGCGTGGCCCGTCCGCCAAGGAGTTTCCGATCACCATCGATGGTGAAGAATTCCAGATCGAAGATCGCACTTTGACGCCCATTCAGCTCCTCGCACTGGCGGGTCTGACGTCTGCGGATCACTACCTGATCGAGGTGAAGAACAAGAAGCAGGTGAGCTTTCAGGGGAAAGATGACGAAGTTATCCATATCCAAAAGGGCGACACCTTCGTCAGCGTGTTCACCGGCCCCACCACGGTCTCCGATCTGCCCCGCCAGTTTGGAGTTGCCAACTTCATGTCTGGCCTCGAAGTCCTTGGGTACACCGGCACCGATTTGGGTGACGGCAATCTGACCTTCGAGTATGTCGTTGAGGTCGGCATCCATAAGGGGTGTCTGGTCACCATGGGCTTGAAGGTGCCGCCTGACTTCCCGCTTAACCCTCCGTCCGGTCCGCATGTGAAGCCCCATATCCACGCGATGCAGGGCGGCGGGGTACATCCTTCTGGGGGGATCCATCCGAGTTCAGGGCACAGCGGTTTGCCGGATGATTTCCAATACTGGAGCCGCCCCTTCCCTGGCTGGAATGAATCGCGGAAGTCGGTCGGCGATTATCTCGCGTTTATTCGCCATTTGTGGGCCACCCAATGAGCCGGGTCACCCACAGCGTGGCTATGTCCACGAATTCACATCGCACCTTGGCGGCGCATTTGCTGAAGCACTACGTGCATCGCCGCCAAGAGGATCTCTGTTTTGCACTATGGCGACCGAGCGAAGGGCGCAGCCGTTTCACTGCGCTTGTGTCCGAAGTCATCCTCCCGGCGGACAACGATCGGATGCTGCATGGCAATGTCAGCTTCCAAGGCCACTATTTTGAGCGCGCCCTTTCGATGGCAATCGAAGCCGGTGCCGGGCTTGTCTTCCTGCATAGTCACCCTTCCCCTGGCTGGCAGGGAATGAGCCGCGACGATGTTGCTGCAGAGGAGCGCCTCGCACCTCGGGTATTTGCCGCCACAGGGTATCCTCTGCTCGGTATGACGCTTGGGACCGATGAAGCCTGGAGCGCCCGATTCTGGTTTCGGCGGGCACGTGGTCAATATGACAGGCAATGGTGTGGCAGCGTACGCACTGTTGGTGATGGGCTTGCCTGCACGTTCCATGACAAGCTGGCCCCGCCTCCCCCGTATCGCGAAGAACTCCGGCGCACAACTTCAGCCTGGGGTGAAGCAAAGCAGCGCGATCTCGCAAGGCTGCGCATTGGCGTCATAGGTGTCGGCAGCGTTGGTGGGCTGGTTTCTGAAGCAGCGTGCCGTCAGGGGACCGAGGATTTGATGCTGATCGACTTCGACATGGTCAAAAAGCACAACCTTGACCGGCTTGTCCACGCGACTCCCGGTGACATCGGCAATCTCAAGGTTGAGACATCGGCCGCACGACTGGTTGCCTGCGCAACTTCCAGCAATTTTCGCGTCGAGGCCCTGCCCCTGTCGATCACGAATGAAGATGGCTTTCGCGCGGCGCTGGACTGCGACGTGCTCTTCAGCTGCGTTGATCGGCCCTGGCCACGATACGTTCTAAACACGATAGCAACTGCCCACCTTATTCCCGTGATTGATGGAGGCGTTCGGGTTTCGCTGACGGCAAAGGGCAACATGCGGGGTGCCGATTGGCGCGCGCACTCCGTCTTGCCTGGCCACGCGTGCCTTGCGTGCATCGGTCAGTACGATCCGGCCGATGTGGCTTTGGAACGCACCGGGCTGCTAGATGACCCGACCTATATTGCGGGCTTGCCACAAGATCATCCTGCTCTTCGCAACGAAAATGTCTTCTCGTTCGGCATGAATGCCGCTGGGCTGCAAATGCTTCAGTTTCTGTCCATGGTCGTCCGACCTGCCGGAATGGCCGTTGCAGGACCACTGAACTACCACTTTGCGACTGCGAGTCTGGATCGGGGTGAGGGGTTGCAATGCAAAGAGGGATGCTACTTTCCCGACCTGGTTGCGTTGGGCGACCAAAGTCCCTTCGATCCTCTCCAGGTCTAGCTCGAAGATTTTTTGTCCCGGCCTTTCGGTCGGGACTTTTCCGGGGACGGTTCAAGTCCATTTTCGCTTGCAGTATAACTGATTGCGGATCGATGCTGCCTCATTCTGCTTTGGCGGAGCGAGCCGGCTTGGCCCTCCCATGACGGAACCCTGCATGGTGCTTCGTTCAGTCGAACAATCCGGGTTGGGCCGCAGCTTTCACCTTCTTCCCTTTGACCACTGGTGCCGACGCCAATGCCCCTGCGCCAGTCAGGGCTGCCTCGGTCAACAAAGGTGCAGCGCAGATTTCGTCCAGAAGGGTAGCCTGTGCGGGTTCCAATGCCACCAATCGACCAAGGACGTGCAGCAGGTTCAGCAGGTCTTCGGTGTATTCGGGCAACCAGTGATCGGGCTGGATCTTGTCCAGCGCTGATGGTGGGCGGCGGTCGCCGATGACCGGGCGAGTGCGGTCTGCCTTGCGATAGCTGAACCACTGGCGCAGAACGTTGCGGCCGGAAACCTGATACTCGGCCACGACGGTTGGGACGTTCTCGATGAACCCTTCCCCCACATGCAGCCTGCCTGTTGAGGGGTCGTGATGCATCGTGTCGGGCAAGGGGTGCGGCGCGCCGGGGATGGTGCCGCCGACGGGAATCGTCGGCCCCTGCACCTTGGGCATCCGAGGGGGCGCGGCGGGCCGACCTGCCGAGGGGTCGGCAAAACGTTCGCCATATGTGTGCAGCCAGATCACTTCGCGGCCCAACGTGACGGCGCGGTCGAACAGGGCAGCATCTGCTGTTATCGGCACGCGCAGCCCGGGGCGGATCAGGTCTTCCTTGAAGCGCGCCGTGAAGTAGGGATGGGCCAGAAGCGCCGCGATATAGGCCATGACGTCGGGCGCAGTGACGGGTTTGCCGTAGGTGGTGGTTAGGTGCGCGATCAGGGCAAACTTGACATTCGGGATCGTCGCGGAGGCGTCACGCCAGAGGGGAAAAGCGCGACCACCACGACCATGATAGTGGTGCAGATCGGGCAACAACCCCGTAACCGTGAGGGCAGGGCCGTTTTCAGGCGTGCGATCTTCTGGGGAAGTGAAGAATACCTGACCGTGGGAATATCCGTTCCAGAGTTCGGGGTTTGGGCGGTTCAAAAGACGATTGTCTGGGATGATCCACTGCCTGTCGAACGAGCGGAGCGAGTATCGGGTGGGTTTGACTGGGCCCGCCGTGTCCTTGTCTACGGCAATCCCACGAAACTCATGCCCAGCCAGTCCGACCTTTGTAGATTTGCTGAGCGTCTTGTCACCGCCTTCATGCGGGTAGAACAACGCCTCTTTTGTTCTTGGGTCCTTTTCGCGCACCAGCCTTGCCCAACGATCTGTGAGAGACTGGGCATCGGGTGCAATGACCCACGTTCGTCCGGGCATCACGCCCGAGCCGTTGTATTCGAACAGTGCATCAAGAGCAGGGAACCTGGCCCACTCATCCTTGGCTTCAGCTAGGAATGGCGCACGCCAGTCACTTGGACCATTGGCCCATCCCAGGCCCGAGAGGGTGATCGCATCCAGCTCTGTGAACTTGTCCTTTCGAGGGCCACTTGTCAGTTGGCGAACATGCAGCCGTGCAGGTATTGCCCGATCCTTGCCCTTCTTGCGGGCGGCCAAGACGATGCAAACCGGATGTTGAACACCTTGAAATATTCGCGTCGCAACCTCGGGTTGGTGGCCTTCTGGTGAGCAGTCGATAACCCAGATATCGGAACAGTCACGACGCAGTTCCATTCGCATCTTCTCGAACCCGGGGCCGTTCAAGAAACCCGAGACGGTGATGTAGGTGACAATGCCACCACGATCATCGGTCGCTTGCCCGGTCGTCTCGAACAAGTCAGGCGCAAAAACCTTCCAAGAGGCCCACCTCCAGAAGAATACGTAAAGGTTCTTCAGATGTTTTGCGTGCGCGCCTAAGCCCCACGCAAGTGGCAAGTCCCAATGCTTCATCGGCGCGGCGCGGCCATCACTGCCCTTTTCGACCCATCCTCCGCGACCCTTGGCCTTCTCCTTGTACGGCGGGTTGCCGATGACGACCGTGATCGGCTCATCCCGCTTGATGGCATTCGCCTCCTTCCGCGAATTGCCGATGGGGGCCAGCATGGTCGAGAACTGTGTCTGCGCCGCATAGGGATCGCCAAGCGTGTCGGTCACGAACAGTCGGGGCTGTGGCAGGTTGGCACCTGTCCCGCTACCCGTGGCCGAGACGCCCATCAGCGAGCGCATTTCCGCCATCAGCCGCAACTGCGCCACGGCGAAGGGGCCGAATTGCAATTCGAAGCCTATCAGCCGATGTGCGGCAGCCCCTAAGGCGGGACCAACAGCGCCCGCACCCTGATCATCGGAGACCGTCTCGGCGATCTTGCGCAACACGCCGAGAAGGAAGGTGCCGGTGCCCGTCGCCGGATCGGCGATGGTCACATCCTTGGCCGCAAGGCCTTCATGGCGGCCGAACAGGGCGGGGTCGCGCAAGGCCTCGTCCGTCAGGCGAACCATGGCCTGCACTACCTCGGGCGGGGTGTAGTAGCTGCCGGTCTTCTTGCGCAGGGCGTTGTCGTAGACCTCAAGGAAATCTTCGTAGAAGTAGAGCCAGGCGTCAGGCTTACCCTTGGACAGCGTCGGCCATTGCACCTCATGCAGAACGCGGGTCAGGGTCGAGATTGCGGTGGACAGGGCCTTCTGGGTCTGCGGATCGTCCGTCAGCAGGCGCAGCGCGGTGCCGATCAGGGTGTTGGTATCGCGCAGGGCAAGGGCCGCGTGAGCAATGCCCTTGTCCAAAGGAATGCCTTGCGCCCGCGCCATCAACAGGCCGAAGGTGACAGCCTGCGCATAGCCATCGGCGAACTGCGCGTCATCGGCCTGCGGGAAGAGGAGCCCGCGCCATTCGGTAGCAAGATCGGTCAGACTTTGTGTGCCGTTTTCCAGTTCTTCCAGAACCTCGTCACGCAAGAGGCGGCACAGACGAGCCGAAACCTCGGCCAGTTTGCGCGGGCTGTCGGGCGGGATCGGGCTCCAGCTCAGAAAATCCGCCAGAAGGGTGACGAGCGTTTGGGGGGCGGTAAGCTTGGCACCCGCAGTGTCGAGATCACCAGACAGATGAATGATCTGGCCCACAAGCGCGCCGTTCTGCCACAGGCTGAATGACTGGCCGTCACTGTAGATGAGGTTCGGCAGTGATTTCAGCTTTTGCCACTGACGCTTGTCATGAGGATCGGTGAACTTGCGCGGATCTGCCCCTTTGCCTGGGGCTTTCAGTTCGATGAAGCCGGTCAGAGCGCTGCGAACGGTGACAGCGTAGTCAGGCCGTGTCCCAAGGGCGGAAAGGGTGCTTTCGCCGACAAGCGTGACCCAACCGGGCTGCTGGCCTGCGGCCTCTGCCAACGCTGTGATCAGTTCTTCGAGGGGCGCACGGATGTTGTCCTCAGGGGCGCCAGTGATGGCAGTGCTCGAGAGCTTGGCCTTGGCGGTTACGCCGTACTTGGAAATGATCTGATCAAACATGAACTGCTCCCAACATTTTTTGTGCAACCGTAGCTGGAATCCATTCTAGAACAAGACCTTTACGGCGAGACGCTTCAGCAGCGCTCACGCGCTGCCCGTCGCCATACGATAAACCGGGATGCCCATCTTGCGGGCTTTGTCGGCCAGGTTGTCCTGGATGCCGGTGCCCGGGAAGACCACGACGCCGATCGGCATGCAGTCGAGCATCTGGTCGTTGCGCTTGAAGGGTGCGGCCTTGGCATGTTTGGTCCAGTCCGGCTTGAACGCGACCTGCGGCACCTTGCGGTTGGAGGCCCAGGTGGCTGCGATGCGCTCGGCGCCCTTGGGTGAGCCGCCGTGCAACAGTACCATGTCGGGGTGTTTGGCGTGGATCTGATCGAGACGGTCCCAGATCGTGCGGTGATCGATGGTGTCTCCGCCCGAGAAGGCAACCTTCGGTCCCGGAGGCACCAGGCTCTCGGTCTCCGCACGTTTCTTGGCGGCGATGAAGTCGCGGCTATCGATCATTGCGGCGGTCAGGTGGCGATGGCTGGTGCGCGAGCCAGAACGCGGTGACCAATGGGTTCCGGTGGCCTTGAGGAAGAGGTCGGCAGCGGTTTCGCGGAAGAGTTCCATGCTCTCGCGCCGGTCGATCAGGCCCTGGCCGATGTCGATCAGGGTTTCAAGCTGGACGGATTTCACCTCTGAGCCGTCTTGTTCGCGCTGAAGGCGTTTCTGCGCTTGCTCGTTGTCGTCGAGCTTGGTCTCGATCCGCTCGGCGGCGCGATGGAAGGTGTTGACGGTCGACCACAGGATCTCATCGAGGTCGAAATCGAGGCTGGTGTCGGCCATGGTGGAAATCAGGGCGTCGAAGATATCGGCGACGGCGGTCTGGATGACGTGGTCTTCGGGCGTGATCCGGGGATCGGCCTCGCCCGCGGCCGGGCGGTAGCCATAGAGCTGGAGGTCCTGGATCATGGTGTCGGTCGGCGAGGAGGTGTGATCGGGTTCGAAGTCGGTGCGATCAAAATCGGGGGCGTACATGGGAAGCTCCATCGTCTGGACCGCGACCGTCGCGGCCTTCATGGCGACGAAAAGCCGACAAGCGGGCCGGTCTGGCAGCCCGAGCCTTTTGCGAGGGCCTTGATGGCCAAGCCCGACTATTTTGCCTCGCGATGCAAAGGCGGGGTCTTCCCCGCCGGCGGAAAATAGTCGGGCGCCGCCATTGCCTGACCGGACCGCTTGTGGGCCGCTCGCCCTCTCAAAGGCCGAGGCGCGGTCCCGCTGATGGAACTGCAGCCTCGTATGCCCGTGACGAGATCGGACCTCTGGGATCACCCGCTTCGACGGGTCACACGATCCTGCGTCTGGAAGCGGCTGACGTCCTCCGGCGCGAGTTGCACCCGGATATGCGCCCGAAGTGCATCCAGACCGCGGGTGACAAGATCGTCGTTGAAATCCCCCAACAAGGGCGAAAGCGTGATTGCCTCGATCCCGACCTCGTGGGCCCGGGCGACCAGGCTGTCCCTTGCACCGTCCCCCGCCGGATCGTTGTCGCGGACGATATAGAGCCTGCGCAGATTTGTCGGAAAGAGGAGGGCTGCGAGATGTCCGGCCGACAGCGCTGCAACCATCGGCATTTTGGGCAGGGCCTGTCGGAGCGAGAGCACGGTCTCGATGCCCTCCCCCGCGGCCATGACCTCTTTGGCCAGCCCGAACCGGACCGCGTGGCCGAGCAAATCACCCATCGCCTTCCGCTGTGTGTCGACAGGCGCCTTTGAGCCGCCATCGCGCGCAA
>JAPUEK010000073.1 GCA_027492585.1 Paracoccaceae bacterium
AACTGGGACCCCCATTTCGAGACCGCGATTTCCGACCTGGAGGTCGAGAATATCGAGGTGGCGGGCCATATGTGGCACTTCAAATACCGCCTCGCCGGCGGGGAAACCTATGAATATGTGGAGAAGGACGCCGAGGGCAACGTGACCCTGCGCGAGACCCGCGACTACATCTCCATCGCCACGACAAGGCCGGAGACGATGCTCGGCGACGGCGCGGTGGCGGTGCATCCCTCGGACGCGCGCTATGCGCCGATCGTGGGCAAGATGGTCCACCTGCCGCTTTGCGACCGGCTGATCCCGATCATCGCCGATGAATACCCCGATCCGACCTTCGGCTCGGGCGCGGTGAAGATCACCGGCGCCCATGATTTCAACGATTATGCGGTGGCCAAGCGCGCGAACCTGCCCTGCTACCGGCTGATGGACACCAAGGGCGCCATGCGTTCGGATGGCGCGCCCTATGCGGAGGCCGTCGCCCGCGCCCGCGAGATCGCGGCGGGATCGCCCACGGATGAAAACGAGGTGGACGCCCTCAACCTCGTGCCGGAGAAATACCGCGGGCTCGACCGGCTTGAGGCCCGCAAGGCCGTGGTCGCGGATATCAACGCCCTCGGCCTCGCCGTCTCGACCCTCGTCAAGGAGATCGACCCGGAGACGGGGTCCGAACACCTGACGCGGGAGCCTTTCGTCGAGGCGAAGAAGATCATGCAGCCCTTCGGGGACCGCTCCAAGGTCGTGATCGAGCCGATGCTGACCGACCAGTGGTTCGTCGATACCGCCAAGATCGTCGGCCCGGCTCTGGACGCCGTGCGGACGGGCGCGACGAAGATCATGCCGGAAAGTGGCGAGAAGACCTATTTCCACTGGCTTGAGAATATCGAGCCGTGGTGCATCTCGCGGCAACTCTGGTGGGGGCATCAGATTCCGGTTTGGTATGGGCCGAGGATCATCAAGACCGACAAATCGGACTACTGGGATCACGGGTTCAAGTCAGATTGGCTGATGGATTTCAGTGCGCCGGTTGCTTTCTGCGCCTCTGACTTTTCGCAAGCAGCGAAACTGGCCGGAGAGTACTACACAAGTTTCAACTATTCTCGCGACACGACGGTCTTGTCGCCCGCAAAAATGAAGATCATTGAGGGCAACGACATCAAGAAAACCAAGGACTGGGGAGGGCCAATCGTGCTCGCCCGCGACCCCGACGTTCTCGACACCTGGTTCTCCTCTGGTCTCTGGCCCATCGGCACCCTTGGCTGGCCGGATGAAACCCCGGAACTCAAGAAATATTTCCCCACCTCCACCCTGATCACCGGGGCCGACATCATCTTCTTCTGGGTCGCCCGCATGATGATGATGCAGCTTGCCGTGGTGGATGAGGTGCCGTTCAAGACCGTCTACCTCCACGGCCTCGTCCGCGATGCCAAGGGCAAGAAGATGTCGAAATCGCTCGGCAATGTCATCGACCCCCTGGAGATCATCGACGAATACGGCGCCGATGCCCTGCGCTTTTCCAATGCCGCCATGGCAAGCCTCGGCGGGGTGCTGAAGCTGGATACCCAACGCATCGCCGGCTACCGCAACTTCGGCACGAAGCTCTGGAACGCCTGCCGCTTTGCCGAGATGAACGGCGTCTGGGAAGGCCATGTCACCGGCCCGGCCCCCGCCCCGCAAGCCACGGTGAACAAATGGATTCTGGGCGAGACCGCCAAGACCCTCGCCGAGGTGGATGAGGCGCTCGCCGCCTACCGCTTCGACAGCGCCGCCGATGCGCTCTACAAATTCGTCTGGGGCAAGGTCTGCGACTGGTATGTGGAATTCGCCAAACCGCTCTTCGACGGCCCGCAGGCGGCGGAAACCCGCGCCACCATGGCCTTCGTCCTCGACCAGTGCATGATCCTCTTGCACCCCATCATGCCCTTCATCACCGAGGAGCTCTGGTCCACCACCGGCACCCGCGCCAAACTTCTGGTCCATACCGACTGGCCGGAGCTGTCCCGCGCCCTCGTCGATCCCGCCGCCGATAAGGAGATGAACTGGGTCACCACCCTCATCGACGAGATCCGCTCGGCCCGCACCCAGATGCATGTCCCGGTCGGGCTGAAGCTCGACATGGTGGCGACCACGCTCTCCCCCACGGCCCGCGCCGCCTGGGACCGCAACGCAGCGCTGATCAAGCGCCTCGCCCGGATCGAAAGCCTGAGCGAGGGCGCCGCCCCCAAGGGCTCGATCAGCCTTGCCGTCGAGGGTGCGGCCTTCGCCCTGCCGCTCGACGGGGTGATCGACATCGCCGAGGAAAAGGCGCGGCTCCAGAAGGCGATGGACAAGCTCGCCAAGGAAATCGGCGGGCTTTCGGGGCGGCTCAACAACCCGAACTTCACCGCTTCCGCCCCGGAGGAGATCATCGACGAGGCGCGCGCCAACCTCGCCGCGCGTCAGGAAGAAGCCGGAAAACTGCAAGCCGCCCTGAAACGCCTTGCCGAGCTCGGCTGATTTTCTGTCGTCAAATATCCTGCGGGTAGGTGAGGCCCGCAGGGCCGAGGGGGCGGCAGCGCCCCCTTTTCCTTGCCCACTCCTTGCCTTGCCCACCCCACGCCCCAGCACCCCATGCCTTGCCCACCCCACGCCTTGCCCACCCCTTGCCTTACCCGGCCTTTCCGGCTTTCCTGCCGTGCATGAAAGCCCCGATCCTCACCCCGCTCGCCGCCTCCCTGCCCTCGACCGTTCCTTTCGTCGGACCGGAAACGCAGGAGCGCGCGATGCAGCGCCCCTTCACCGCCCGGCTCGGCGCCAATGAATCGCTCTTCGGCCCCTCCCCCGCCGCCCTCGCCGCCATGCGCGAAGCGGCGGCGGAGGTCTGGATGTACGGCGACCCGGAAAACCACGACCTGAAAGCGGCGCTTGCCGCCCATCACTCCTGCCGGCCCGAGAATATCGTGGTCGGCGAAGGGATTGACGGGCTTCTCGGCTATCTGGTCCGACTGATGATCGGGCCGGGCGATCCGGTCGTGACCTCGCTCGGCGCCTATCCGACCTTCAACTTCCATGTGGCGGGTTTCGGCGGCACGCTCCACCGCGCGCCCTACAAGGGCGATCACGAAGACCCGGAGGCCCTGCTGGCCCTCGCGGCCGAGGTGAGGCCGCGGCTTCTCTACCTCGCCAATCCCGACAATCCGATGGGCAGCCATCATCCGGGGGCGGTGATCGAGGCGATGCTGGACCACCTGCCGGAGGAGACGCTTCTGGTGCTGGACGAGGCCTATATCGACCTCGCCCCGCCCGGCACCGCGCCAGAGATCGCGCCGGAGGACCCGCGCGTGATCCGCTTCCGCACCTTCTCCAAAGCGCATGGCATGGCAGGGCTGCGGGTCGGCTATGCGATCTGCGCGGCCCCGCTGGCGCAGGCCTTCGACAAGGTGCGGAACCATTTCGGCATGGGGCGGATCGCGCAGGCCGGGGCCTTGGCGGCGCTGAAGGATCAGGGCTGGCTGGCAGAAGTGCAGGCGAAGGTGGTCGCGGCGCGGGTGCGGCTTGCGGGGATCGCAAAGGCGAACGGGCTGCGGCCCCTGCCCTCGGCCACCAACTTCATCACCATGGATTGCGGGCGCGACGGGGACCATGCCCGCGTCCTGCTGGCCGCTCTGGTGCAGGCGGGGATCTTCGTGCGGATGCCGGGGGTGGCGCCGCTCGACCGCTGCATCCGGGTGAGCCTTGGCGACGAGACGGCGCTTGCGGCCTTCGAGACGGCCCTGCCGGGGGCTTTGGCGGCGGCGCTCAGGTCGCTCGGCTGATCACTCGCGGCCCCTTACTCGGCGGCAAGCCCGCTGCTGGCCGGGCCAAGCGCCGGGGCGGCGCCGGCGGGCGGCTCCGCCGGGCCGAGACGCGGCACCGCGACAGGCTCCGGTGCCGGTTCGAGAAGGCGGACGGCAGAGGCGGGAGCCTCTTCGGTGGCGGTCTCCAGCGGACGGCGGAAGACGAGCATATTGTGGTAGGTGGTCTTGCTGCCGGTGAAGCCCACGCGCTCCTCCACGGGCAACGCATCGGCGCGGACATAATCCCAGCCATCCCGCCCGAGATCGTTCATCAGATTGGCGAGGGCGAGCGCAAAGCGGTCCTCGGTGGTCTTGACTCCCCGCGCCTTCTCGCCGCGCTTCGGGGCGGGAACGACCTTGAATTCATAGCGCAGCATCGGGTCTCTCCAGAGGACAACTTCGCAAGGATACTCAGATTCGCCTCGCAAGGCCATGCAGGCAAAGGGCTTTTCGGGATGGCGAGCGGATTTCGCCACATCGCAAGGGTTGGTAGGGGCGGCAAGGCGTGCGGCTAGCTGTAGGGGGATGGGGGGGGCGAGGCTTGGCTGGTGGCGAAGCGCAATACCCCCCCTCCCCATCCCTCCCCCACGAGGGGGGAGGGAGGCGCGGGCTGGCGGGGGCGGTGCGCGGGAGGTGAGGAAGCGGGGCGACCTCCGGATGGGTGTCGTTCCCGTGGCGGCGAAGATCGGGCTGGCGGAGATAAGGCGCTTCCCTCCCCCCTCGTGGGGGAGGGAGGGGGCCGCCCGATCTGGCAGAGGCCATCGCCTCTGCCATGCGGTGCCGTTCCCGCCCTCCCGCCGGTGGCCCCAAAGGCCGCCGGCCAGCCCCCGCCCCCCGGAGGGCGGGGCTTTGCCCCCACCGGGGCGGCGCCGGCCTTCCCGGTCGTGTGAGATCAGCGGTCCGGGGAGCCGTTCCCACGCAGGCGGGAAAACGCGATGCGTTTTCTGATCCGCCCGAGAACAGCGGGGGGACGGCGAGCGAAAGGCGAAGCCCCCTGCCCTTCAGAGCTTCAGAGCCACACCCAGGCAGGATCGGCAACAGCCCCGGCGCAAAAGCCCCCGCCTCAGAGCCCCAGCTTCTGCGCCACCAGCGCGTTCACCACCGCCGGGTTGGCCTTGCCGCCGGTGGATTTCAGCACCTGCCCGGTGAACCAGCCTGCGAGCTTGGCGTTGACCTTGGCCTTTTCCACCTGCTCGGGGTTGGCGGCGATCAGCGCGTCGAGCGCCGCTTCGATGGCGCCGGTATCTGTCACCTGCTTCATTCCGCGCGCGGCGGCGACCTCGGCGGGATTGCCGCCCTCGGTCCACAGGATCTCGAACAGATCCTTGGCCATCTTGCCGGAAATCTCGCCCGAGCCGATCAGGTCCAGCACTCCGCCAAGCTGGGCCGCCGACAGCGGGCTGTCACCGATGGCGCGGCCTTCCTTGTTCAGCCGCCCGAAAAGCTCGTTGATCACCCAGTTCGCCGCCTGCTTGCCGTCGCGGCCCTGCGCCACCGCCTCGAAGAAGGCGGCGTTTTCCAGATCGGCGGTCAGCACGTTGGCATCATAGTCGGTCAGCCCGAAATCCCCCATGAAGCGGGCCTTCTTGGCATCGGGCAGTTCCGGCATCGACGCCGCGATCCCGTCGACCCAGGCCTGTTCGATCTCCAGCGGCAACAGGTCCGGGCAGGGGAAATAGCGGTAGTCATGCGCCTCTTCCTTGGAGCGCATCGAGCGGGTCTCGTTGCGGTCCGGATCGTAGAGCCGGGTTTCCTGGGTGATGGTGCCGCCATCCTCCAGAATCGCGATCTGGCGCCGCGCCTCATAATCAATCGCCATCTGGATGAAGCGCATGGAGTTCATGTTCTTCAACTCGCAGCGCGTGCCGAGATGGGAAAAGTCCTGCGTTTCCTGATACTTCTCATATTGCCCCGGCCGGCAGACGGAAACGTTCACATCCGCCCGCAGGTTGCCGTTCTGCATGTTGCCGTCGCAGGTGCCGAGATAGCGCAGGATCTGGCGCAGCTTGACGACATAGGCCGCCGCCTCCTCCGGGCCGCGGATGTCGGGGCGGGAGACGATTTCCATCAGTGCCACGCCGGTGCGGTTGAAATCGACGAAGCTCATCGTCGGGTCCATGTCATGGATCGACTTGCCGGCATCCTGTTCGAGGTGGATGCGCTCGATCCGCACCTTCCGCGCCACACCCGGCCCCATCTCGACCAGCACCTCGCCCTCCCCCACGATCGGGTGGTAGAGCTGGCTGATCTGATAGCCCTGCGGCAGGTCGGGATAGAAATAGTTCTTGCGGTCGAAAGCCGAGCGCAGATTGATCTGCGCCTTCAGCCCGAGTCCGGAGCGCACCGCCTGCTCGACGCAGAATTCGTTGATGACCGGCAGCATCCCCGGCATCGCCGCATCGACGAAGGCGACGTTGGAATTCGGCTCCGCCCCCACCTGGGTCGAAGCGCCGGAGAAGAGCTTGGCATTGGAGGAGACCTGGGCATGGATCTCCATCCCGATCACGAGTTCCCAGTCGTGCTTCGCCCCGGCAATCACCTTGGGCTTCGGCGCGGTCGTCGTCAGGTCCAGCATGGCGGGCTCCGTTCAGGTCTTCGGCACGGTTCTTCAGCCTGTGGCAGAAGGGGCGGCGGGGTCCAGCCTTCTTAGGCAGGCGGGCAAGGCCCTGCAAGGGTCAGATACGGCGGAAATCTGCCGATAGGCGCCGATATGGCCCCCGGCGGCTTGCCAGCCCGCCCTGCACCGCGCCAAGCACGCGCCGCCGCGCATATCGGTCGTGGTGCAGCCTGAACGGACCCGATGCGGCTTTCTTCCCGCCTGCCCTCCTCCTCCGCCCTTCCCGCCGCCCCGTTGCTGGCCCTCTCGCTGGCGCTTTCCGCCTGCGTCGAAGTGCCGGTTCCCGACCTGAGCGGGCTTCTGCCCTCAGGCGACCGGCCCGTCATGGCCTGGGATCACCGCGCCGAGGCGCCGGAATGGACCGCCCGCACCCTTGCCGCCGTCGCGCGCCATGACGATGTCCTGGCGACCCGTGTGCCGGAGGATATCGCCGCCTGGTGTCCCGGCTATGCCAAGGCCTCCATCGGCAACCGGCGGGCCTTCTGGGCCGGCGTGCTGTCGGTGGTCGGGCGCCATGAGAGCAGCTGGAACCCGAAGGCCTCCGGCGGCGGCGGGCGCTATATCGGCATCATGCAGATCTCGCCGAAATCCGCCGCCCAGCATGGCTGCACGGCGACCACGGCCTCGGCGCTGAAGGATGGCGCGGCCAATCTCGAATGTGCGGTCGAGATGATGGCCGTACAGGTCGAGGATGACGGCGTGGTGACGGGTTCCGGCAAGCGCGGCATCGGGCGCGACTGGATGCCGTTCCGCGACGCCGGCAAGCGGGCGGCGATGGCGGCCTGGACCTCCGGGCAAAGCTATTGCCGCTGAGGACGGAGGGGGGCTTTCCGCCCCCCACGGCCTGCGGCCTCCCCCCGAGGATATTTGCGGCAAGATGAAAGGCAGGCCCGGACGGGCTGTCAGCCGCCCAGCATCCTCCCGGCCATTTCCGACAGGTCGCGGCTGAGACCGGGGGTGGCGAGGATGCGGCGGAGCTCCTGACCGATCATCCCCTGCCGGTCGGCATCGTAGCGCCGCCAGGTCTCGAAGGCGGTGGACATGCGGGCGGCGGTCTGCGGGTTGAGAGGATCGAGCCGCAGGAGCCAGTCGGCCAGCACCCGGTAGCCCTGGCCGGAGGCCAGATGAAAGCCCGCGTGATGCGCCGACAGCGCGCCGATGACGGAGCGGAAGCGGTTGGGGTTCTTCCAGTCGAAGCCGGGGGCGGACAGAAGGGCCTCGGCCTCGGTCGCGGCGGCTTCGGGGGCGGAGAGACCGACGCGCAGTCCCCGCGCCTTGTCGAGGATCAGCGGATCGGCGGCCCAGCGGGCGGTGAAGCGGGCAAGCTCCTCCTGCCCCGCGCCGATGTCGAGCAGGCAGGCGAGCGCGCCGACCTCCTCCGTCATGTTGTCCGCCGCCGCGAAGGCCCCTGCCGCCGCCACCCCGCCGTCGCGCCGGGTCAGGAGCGCCAGCACCGCCAGCCGCAGCGCGCGGCGCCCCGCCGCCCGCGCCTCCGGCGTGAAGGGACCGGGCTCGGCGAGGCGCTCCATCAGACCGGAAAGCTGCGGGGCAAGGCGCGCGGCAAGGGCATCGCGCAGCCGGTCGCGCGCAGCATGGATGCGGGCCGGGTCCGGCACATGGCCGGCCGCGGCAAGGGTGGCGGCCATGTCATCCTCGGCCGGAAGCCGCAGGGACAGGGCGCGGAAGGCCGGATCGAGGCTGTCATCCGTGACCAGCGCCGCCAGCCCGTCAAGCCAGCCTGCGGGCGGGGCGGCCCCTTCGGTCACCATGCGCGCCAGCCCCTCCTTGGCCAGCGCCCGGCCCGCCTCCCAGCGGTTGAAGGGATCGGTGTCATGGGCGAGAAGGAAGGCGCGTTCCTCGGGCGAAACCTGGCGCTCCAGCACCACCGGGGCGGAAAAGCCGCGCAGGAGCGAGGCGACGGGGCGGGTGGAAAGGCCGGTGAAGGCGAAGCTCTGCCGCGCCCCGGTCAGTTCCAGCACCGTGGTCGGCAGCACCTCGTCGCCATTGGGGTTGAGCAGGCCCACCGCCACCGGGATCACCTTCGGCGCCTTTTGCGGCTGGCCGGGGGTCGGCGGGTTCTCCTGCGCCAGCGTGAGGGTGAAAGTGCCGCCCTGCGCTTCGGGCTGCCAGTCCTCGGTCACGGTCAGGCGCGGGGTGCCGGCCTCGGAATACCAGCGCTTGAAGGCGGAAAGATCGCGGCCCGTGGTATCCTCGAAGACGCGCAGCCAATCCTCGATCGTCGCCGCCTCGCCGTCATGGCGGGCGAAATAGAGGTCGAGCGCCCGGGCGTAATCGGCATCGCCGACCAGCCGTTTCAGCATCCCGATCACCTCGGCGCCCTTTTCATAGACGGTGGCGGTGTAGAAATTGTTGATCTCGACAAAGCTTTCGGGCCGCACCGCATGGGCGAGAGGGCCGCCATCCTCGCGGAACTGCCGGGCGCGCAGGGTCAGCACATCCTCGATGCGCTTCACCGCCGCCGAGCGCATGTCGCCGGAGAACTGCTGGTCGCGGAAGACGGTCAGCCCCTCCTTCAGGCAAAGCTGGAACCAGTCGCGGCAGGTGATGCGGTTGCCGGTCCAGTTGTGGAAATA
>JAPUEK010000074.1 GCA_027492585.1 Paracoccaceae bacterium
CCCCCCCCCCCCCCCCCCCCCCCCCCCCCCCCCCCCCCGCCCGCCACGGGTCGCACGCCGCGCCAAATGGCCCTAAAGCCCGCCGCCGATGTTCAGCTTGCTGCCATCGCTGAACCGCGACAGGCGGAAACGGCTCAGATCATGGCCGGTCGCATTGCCCGCGACGAGATCGGCCACCACCCGCCCCATCCCCGGCCCGATGCCGAAGCCATGGCCGCACATGCCCGTGGCGATGACGAGACCCGGGGTCGCCGGCACCCGGTCCACCACCGGCACCACATCGGGGAGCGTGTCGATCATCCCGGCCCAGGCGCTTTGCACCACCGGGCGGCCGATCTGCGACAGGGCCTCGGCGAAATCGGCCACCATCTCCCGCAGGAAGCGGTCGCTTGGCACGGGGTTGAGGACTCGGACCCGCTCGAAGGGAGAGATCCGGTCGAGCGCCCAGCGCCGCGCGGTCCCCCAGGCGTCCGGGAAGCCCGAAGGCGCCGCCGGATGAAAGGAGGTGGACCGGAAATCCCGTTTCAGAACCGGCAGATAGGTGAAGAAGTTGCGGAAGGCATCCGGGCCGATGAAGAAGTCGTGCCGCTGTGCGGGGGCAATCGTATAGCCGCCATCGGCGCGGCGGCGGAAGGCGAAGCGGTCATCGGCGGCATTGCCGGCAAAGACCTCCGGCATCGGCGCGGTCTGCGCCACGGTGGAGCGCACCAGAAGCTGCGGGATCGCCACGCCCTGCGCCCGCAGGAAAAGCGAGGACCAGGCCCCGCCCGCCACCACCACCTGCGAACAGGCGATGCGCCCGGCTTCCGTCACCACCCCCGCAACGCGCCCCGCGGCCAGATCAAGCCCGCGCACCGCGCAGCCTTCGACCAGCACCGCCCCGCGCCGCACCGCCCCCTGCGCCAGCAGCGGCACCGCCACCCAGGGCTCGGCCCGCGCATCGCTCGCCGTGAACTGCCCGCCGATCCACGGCCCCGAAAGCCCGGTGCGCGCCTGCAGCCCGGCCTTGTCGAGCATCACCGTATCCACGGCATTGGCGCGGGCATGGGGCAGGAAGGCCTCATATTCCGCCATCTCCGCCTCGCTGCGGGCGAGGTAGAGCACCCCCTCCTGCCGGAAGCCGAGCGCCTCGCCGAATTCCTCGGCCAGCCCTTTCCAGAGCGCGAGGCTCTCCACCATGATCGGCAATTCGCCGGGATCGCGGCCCTGCTGGCGCACCCAGCCCCAGTTGCGGCTCGACTGTTCGCCGGCGATGCGGCCTTTCTCGCAGACCACCACCCGCAGCCCACGCTCGGCCAGATGCCAGGCGGTCATCACCCCGATGATCCCGCCGCCGATCACCACGACATCGGTTTCGGCCGGAGGCGGGCCGGGATGGCGGATCGCGGTGGCTTCGGAGATTGGGAAGGCGGGACCGGAATAGCGGCTCATGCCAGCACCTCCAGCAGTGTTTCCATATAGCGCAGCCCGGCCTCGAACTGGGAGACCTCCAGATATTCGTCGGGCTGATGGGCCTGGGCGATGTCGCCGGGACCGCAGATGACGGCGGAATAGCCCGCCTCCTGGAACTGGCCCGCCTCGGTGCCGTAGCTGACGACGCCGGTGGCATTGTCGCCGCAAAGCCGCCGGGCCAGCACCTCTGCCGGGCCGCCGTTTTCGGGTTGCAGGCCCGGCACGCGGAAGAAGCGTTCCAGATGCACCCCGGCCTCGGGCCGGATCGCCTGCATCCGGGCGGTCAGGCGCGCGGCCTCCCCCTCCACCGCGCGCGCCCAGCGTTCCAGATCCTCCCCCGCGACCACCCGCATCTCGACGGCAAAGCGGCAATCGGCGGCGGTGATGTTGTTCGCCGTCCCGCCCGCGATCGTGCCGACATGCAGCGTGGTGAAGGGCGGATCGAAGCTGCCGGCAAGCGGCGTCACCGTCTTCTGCTGGTTTTCCTCGTTGCGCTCGTTCACCCACTGGATGAACCGCGCCGCCTCCATCACCGCCGAGACGCCATAGGGCAGAAGCGAGGAATGGACCTCGAAGCCCTTCACATGCACCTTGAAGCCGGTGCCGCCCTTGTGGCCGGTGATCACCTTCATCCCCGAAGGCTCGCCGATCAGCGCGATTTCCGCCTTGGGCAGGACGCGGCCCATGGTCTCGATCATCGGGGGGGCGCCTGTGCAGCCCAGTTCCTCGTCATAGGAAAGCGCCAGTTGCAGGGGCCGCGCCACGCCGCGGTGCTGCGCCTCGACCAGAGCCCAGACGGCGAGCGCCACATAGCCCTTCATGTCGCAGGTGCCGCGCCCGTAGAGGCGGCCGTCGCGTTCAGTCACCACCCAGGGGTCCGAGGTCCAGGCCTGACCCTCGACCGGGACCACATCGGAATGGCCCGACAGCACCACGCCCCCCGCCACCAGCGGCCCGGCATGGGCCATCAGCGCCGCCTTGCCGCGATCTTCGTTCCAGTGCCGCTCCACCCGGAGGCCATGGGCTTGCAGATAGGCTTCCAGCCAATCGACCAGATCGAGGTTCGATGCCGTGCTGATCGTCGGAAAGCCAACCAGCCGGTCGAGCAATTGACGTGGCGTAAGCCGCTCCATGGCGCGGACCCCCTTCTGTCCCATATCTTGCGGGCGAAGGTGGAGCCGCCCACGATCCCTGTCAATGGCACATGGCGTTTCGCTGCGGGGGGAAGAATTGCCCTGCCGATCCTGCCGGATGGTATGGTTTCCTATCCGTCAGCCTCAGAAAATCAGGATTGCTAGGAATCCTGAAATCGGAAAGACTGCAAGGGCAAACGGACCGGCAACGACCGGGACGACAAAAAGAATAAAGAATAACAAAGACCTGGGGAGTTACATATGCCCGATGGGGCTGCGCCCGTCCTCGATGTCCGGGGGCTGACGACCGTATTCCGCACACGCGGCGGAGAGGTCCATGCCGTCAACTCCGTCTCTTTCCACCTGCAAAGGGGGGAAGTGCTGGGTGTGGTCGGCGAGAGCGGCTCGGGCAAGTCGGTGACGATGATGTCGCTGATCGGTCTTCTCCCCTCTCCCCCCGCCGATGTGCGCGCCGGCGAAGTGATGCTCGGCGAGCGGGATCTGTTGAAAATCAGCGCCGATGACCTGCGCGATGTGCGCGGGGCCAGGGTGGGTTTCGTCTTTCAGGACCCGATGACCAGCCTCAACCCGGTCTTCACCGTCGGCAACCAGATCGCCGAGCCGCTGATCCGCCACATGGGCATGAGCAGGGCGCAGGCCGACGCGCGGGCGGTGGAGCTTCTGGAGCTGGTGGGCATCCCCGATGCCAGGCGCCGGCTCAAGTCCTATCCGCACCAGTTTTCCGGCGGGATGCGGCAAAGGGTGATGATCGCCATAGCACTCGCCTGCGACCCCGATGTGCTGATCGCGGATGAACCGACCACCGCGCTCGATGTGACCATCCAGGCCCAGATCCTCGAACTGGTGAAGGACCTGCGCCGGAAGCTCGGCATGGCGATCATCTGGATCACCCATGACCTCGGCGTGATCGCCGCCATCGCCGACCGGGTGATGGTGATGTACGGCGGGCAGGTGGTGGAACATGCCCCGGTCAAGGACCTCTTCGCGCGGCCGCAACACCCCTATACGCGGGCGCTCCTGAAGACGATCCCCTCCCTCTCCGGCCAGCGGGAGGCGCGGTTGCAGGTGATCGAGGGCCAGCCGCCGATCCTGACCGCCCCCCCCGCCGCCTGCCCCTTCCGCGCCCGCTGCGCCCATGCCTTCGCGCGGTGTGCCGAGGAAAACCCCGCCCGCCGCAGCACCGATGGCGCGCCGGTCGGGCTTGGCCATGATGTCGCCTGCCACTGGTCGCCCGCAGCGGAGACCGCCCATGCTTGACGCCCTCCCCGCTCCGCTCGTTCAGGTCGAGGACCTGAAGATGTATTTCCCGATCCACACCGGCCTTCTGCGCCGCCATACCGGCGATGTGAAAGCCGTGGACGGGGTGAGCTTTTCCATCCCCGCGGGCGAAACGCTCGGCCTTGTCGGCGAAAGCGGCTGCGGCAAATCCACCGTGGGCCGCGCGCTTCTGCGGCTTTACGAGGTGACGGGGGGCCGCGTGGTCATTGACGGCGAGGATGTCGCCGCCCTCGCCCCCGAGGCGCTGCGAAAAAAGCGCCCGACGATGCAGATGGTTTTCCAGGACCCGCAGGCGAGCCTCAACCCCCGCATGTCGGTGGCCGCCATCATCGCCGAGCCGCTGGACGAACACACCCCGCTCAGCCGCGCGCAGAAACTGGAGCGGGTTTATGAGCTGATGGATGCCGTGGGGCTCAACCGCCGCTTCGCCAACCGCTTTCCGCATGAATTTTCCGGCGGCCAGCGCCAGCGCATCGGCATCGCCCGCGCCCTTGCGCTGAACCCGAAGTTCATCGTCTGCGACGAGCCGATCGCGGCGCTCGATGTCTCGATCCAGGCGCAGGTGGTGAACCTGCTGGAGGATTTGCAGACCCGGCTCGGGCTGACCTATCTTTTCATCAGCCATGACCTGTCGATGGTGCGCCACATCGCCGACCGGGTGGCGGTGATGTATCTCGGCCGGATCGCGGAGCTGTCGCCGCGCGACGCGCTCTACGACCGCCCGCTGCACCCCTACGCCGAGGCGCTGCTGTCGGCGGTGAACGAGCCGGACCCGAACCGCGCCCGGCGCGCGCGGATCATCCTGAAGGGCGATGTCCCCTCCCCCGCCAATCCGCCGCAAGGCTGCAATTTCTGCACCCGCTGCCCGAAGGTCTTCGACCTGTGCCGCGCGGTGAAACCCGACCTGACCGAGGTGGAACCGGGGCGTCATGTCGCCTGCCATCTCTTCAGCAAACCGCCGGCCGGAACAACCGGACCGCGCGAGGCCACAGAGCACAACCAACAAGGAGTGACCCAATGAAACTGAGAACCGCGCTTCTGGGCGCCGCAGCGGCCTTCGCGCTCGCTCCGGCGGCCTTTGCAGAACGTGGCGCCGACGGCCATGTCAACGTGCTCTACTGGCAGGCGCCCTCGACGCTGAACCCCTATCTGTCCTCCGGCACCAAGGATGTGGAGGCTTCCTCGCTGGTGCTCGAAGGGCTCGCCGGCTTCAACGAAAAGGGTGAGGTCATCGCCCGTCTGGCCGAAGCCGTGCCGACGGTGGACAACGGCGGCGTCTCCGCCGACCTGACCTCCATCACCTGGAAGCTGAAGCCGGGCCTTCTGTGGTCCGATGGCAGCCCCGTGACCTCGAAGGATGCCAAGTTCACCTATGAATACTGCACCCATCCCGAAGGCGGCTGCGCGCAGGCGGCACGCTATGAAGGCATCGCCTCGGTCGAGACGCCGGATGACCTGACCGTCAAGGTCACCTTCACCGGGCCGAAACCGAACCCCTATCAGGCCTTCGTCGGCGCCACCTCCCCGATCCTGCAGGCGGCGCAATTCGCCAACTGCCTTGGCGCTGCGGCCTCTTCCTGCACCGAGCAGAACTTCATGCCGATCGGCACCGGCCCGTTCAAGGTCACGGAATTCAAGACCAATGACGTGATCAGCCTCGAAGCCAACCCGAACTACCGCGATCCGGCCAAGCCCGCTTTCGCCACGATGACGCTGAAAGGCGGCGGCGACGCGCAGGCCGCGGCCCGCGCCGTCATGGAAACCGGCGAATTCGACTATGCCTGGAACACCCAGATCAACCCCGAACAGCAGACCGCCATGGCGGCCGGCGGCAAAGGCGTCTTCGTGAACGGCTTCGGCACGCTGGTCGAGCGGATCGAGATGAACATGACCGACCCCGATCCGGCCCTTGCGGAAGGCGAGCGTTCGACCACCAAGCACGCCCACCCGATCCTGTCGGACATCAACGTGCGGAAGGCGCTGTCGATGGCCATCGACCGGCAGACGCTGGTGGATGTGGGCTACGGCACCGCCGGCCGCGCCACCTGCAACCTCGTCCCCGCGCCGGAGATGTTCGCCTCCGACAACACCGGCTGCATCCCGCAGGATCTGGAAGGGGCCAAGGCGCTTCTGGAAACCGCCGGCTGGAAGGACAGCGACGGCGACGGCATCCGCGACAAGGACGGCAAGAAGCTGCACATCCTCTATCAATCCTCGACCAACCCGGTGCGTCAGGACTTCCAGGCGCTCGTCAAGGGCTGGTGGAACGAGATCGGCGTGGAAGTGGAATTGAAGAACGTCGATGCTTCGGTGTTCTTCGGCGGGGATGCGGGTTCGCCCGACACCTTCCAGAAGTTCTATGCCGATGTGGAGATGTATGCCAACAACTTCGACGGCACCGATCCCGAACCCTATCTGGCGCAATATCTCTGCGACAAGATCCCCGGCCCGGACAACCAGTGGCAGGGCGAGAACGTCAACCGCTTCTGCGACCCGGCCTATGACGCGCTCGTCAAGGAACTGTCCGTCACCGCCGACATGTCCAAGCGCGGCGAGATCGCCAAGAAGCTGAACGACATGCTGACCAAGGACAGCTTCGTCGTGGTGCCGCTGGTGGATCGCGGCCGTCTGTCGGCGGCCTCGAACTCGCTCGGCGGCGTGGTGCTGAACACCTGGGACACCGAGCTGTGGAACGCCCAGGACTGGTTCCGCGTGAAGTAAGGGCTTGCCCTCGCAGGATGGGCCAGACGCCCATCCTGCACCTTTCCCCAAGATTGCAGATCCCGAAACGGACTGCCGGTCCGAGGCAATGCCCATGCTCACCTATACGCTGAGACGGCTTTTACTGGCCATCCCGACGCTTCTGCTCATCAGCCTTGCGATCTTCCTGCTGGTCGATCTCGCCCCCGGCTCGCCGGCCTCCGAGATTCCGCTGACGGTCCCGCCCGAGGTCAAGGCCAAGATCCTCGAAGCCATGGGGGTCAACCAGCCGGTCTGGGTGCGCTACGTGCTTTGGCTGAAACAGTTTTTCGTGGTGGAACCGCTGGTCGGCTGGGACAGCCTCTTCGGCACCCATTATTCCGAGGGGATGCAGCGCATCATCTCCTACCAGTCGCGCGCGCCGGTCTTCACCACCATCGGCCAGCGGATCCCCCAGACGCTGACGGTGATCGGATCGGCCTATGCCATCGGCATCCTGATCGCCCTGCCCATCGGCATCTATTCGGCCTACCGGCAATATTCGTGGTTCGACCAGCTCGGCACCTTCATCGCCATGGTCGGCTATTCCGTGCCGACCTTCTTCACCGGCGTCCTGCTGATCGTGATCTTCTCGGTCAATCTCGGCTGGTTCCCCTCGATCTACGACACCACGCTGAAGGTGGTGGACTGGGCGAGCTTCTGGAAGCAGGTCCACCAGATGGCCCTGCCCGTCACCGTGCTGGCGCTGTTCAACGCCGCAGAGATCAGCCGCTACACCCGGTCGTCCATGCTGGAAAACCTGAGCCAGGATTACGTCCGCACCGCACGGGCGAAGGGCATGACCGAGCGGACCGTGGTGCTGAAGCATGTGCTGCGGAATTCTCTGATCCCGGTGGTGACGATCATCGCGCTCGGGATGCCGACGATCTTCGGCGGCGCGATCATCACCGAGCAGGTGTTCAAGGTGAACGGCATTGGTGCTGCGCTGATCGGGGCGATCCACGGCAACGACCTGCCGATGGTGCAGACGCTGACCTTCATCTTCGCCACGCTGATCGTGCTCTTCAACCTCGTCGCCGATGTGCTTTACGGCTTCCTTGACCCGAGGATCCGCTATGACTGACATTTCGACCGCTACCGGGCTGCAAGCCCCCCGGAGCCTCCGGCGCGATGTCTGGGACCAGTTCCGCAGCCACAAGGGCGCCATGGCGGGGCTGATCGTGCTCCTGCTCCTCGTGGCCTTCGTGGTGATCGGCCCGATGATCTGGCGGCTCGACGGCTCCGCCGTGAACCCCGATGCCGCCGCGATGATCAAGGGCCGCAACAAGGGTCCGAGCTGGGCGCATCCCCTCGGCACCGACCAGCTTGCCCGCGACATGCTCGCCCGGCTGATGGCGGGGGGAAAGGTCTCGCTTGCCGTAGGAATGGTGGCGATGTTCATCTCCATGACCATCGGCACGCTGATCGGGGTGCTTGCCGGCTATTTCCGGCGGCTCGACGGGGTGCTGATGCGGATGACGGACCTCTTCCTCGCCCTGCCGCTGCTGCCCCTGCTGCTCGTCATGGTCATGCTGTTCCGCGATGCCCTCGCTCGCAGCCTCGGGCCGGAGGCGGGAACCTTCCTGCTCATCGTCTTCGCCATCGGCATGACAAGCTGGATGCAGGCAGCGCGCATCGTGCGCGGTCAGGTGCTGGCGATCAAGGAAAGGGAGTTCGTCCTTGCCGCCCGGTCCATCGGCACGCCGGCGCGGCGGATCATCCTGCGCCATATCCTGCCGAACGTGGTCTCCTCGGTGATGGTGGCCGCAACGCTGGGCATCGCGGGGGCGATCATCACGGAATCGGTGCTGAGCTTCCTCGGCCTCGGATTCCCGCCGGATTTCCCGACCTGGGGGCGGCTTCTCTATGACGGGGTGGAATACATGCAGCTCTACCCCGCCCGCGTCGTCTATCCCGGCCTTGCCATCTCGCTGACCGTGCTGTCGGTCAACTATATCGGCGACGGGCTGCGCGATGCGCTCGACCCGAGAATCCGGGGGCGGTGAGGGGTTTTCATACTGGTCCAAATATCCCCGCCGGAGGCTCCTGCCGAAGCCGGGGAAGCCTCCGGCGGGGATATTTGGACCAGTATGAAAGGCCTGAGCCTCAGCGCAGGTGGCTAGTGCAGGTGGTTGCGGATGCGGCGCACCATCAGCCAGACGCAGGTGACGACAAGCGGGGTCAGCAGCGCCATCAGCCCGCCATGGCTCAGATGGACCCGATGGGCGAGCGGCTCCAGCAGATAGCCCGCCAGCGTCACCGCGTAATAGCTGATCGCCACCACCGACAGCCCCTCCACCGTCCGCTGGAGGCGCAGTTGCAGATCGGCGCGGCGGTCCATGCTTTCCAGAAGCCGCTGGTTCTGGGCGGAGCGTTCGACATCCACCCGCGTCCGCAGAAGCTCGGCAGCGCGCTGCGCCCGTTCCGCCATGGCGGCGAGCCGCGCTTCGGCGGATTTCACCGTCCGCATCGCCGGATCATAGCGGCGCATCATGAATTCGGCGAAGGTCTGGCGGCCCTGGATGCGCTCCTCCCGCAGGATGGCGATGCGCTGGTTGACGATGGCCTCATAGGCCGCCGTCGCCCCGAAGCGGAAGGAAAAGCGCACGGCCAGGCTTTCGAGCTCCGCCGAGATGGTCAGGAGCCGGTGGAGTGCCGCCTCCGGCGTGCCGTCGCCCGTGACATCCAGCCCGGAGATCAGCGCCGAAAGCTGCGGGTCGAGTTCGTTCAGCCGCGCCGACAGCTGCCGTACCCGGATCAGGCCGAGCATCGACATGGCGCGGTAGGTCTCGATCTCGCAGAGCCGCTGGACGATCCGCCCCACCCGGCGCGCGCCGGTGCCGGGGCGGACGAAGACGGCAAAGCGCATGTGGCCCGCCGCGTCGATGCGGAAATCCCCTGCGACCACGGCCGCCCCCTCGACGACCCGCGCGACGGCGAGGCTTTCGGGAACGAACCATGCCTCCAGCCGTTCCAGCATCTCCGCTTCGCTCTCGGGCAGGAATTCCACCCGGATCAGCAGCGAGGTCAGCCTTTTGCCCGGCGCCGCCGCCATCCAGTCGCCGGGGAAGACCTTCGCCTCTTCCGGGTCGAAGGGGCGGGCCGAGAGGCCCGGGGTGAAGGCCGAATAGGTCACGAATTCGGTATGGCTTTCCCATTTCAGCTCCGACCGCCCGATCGGCCCGGAGAAATGCGTGGCCTCGGGCTGGGGATGGGCGGAGGCATGGCGGTCCAGCAGCGCCAGAAGATGGGCGCGATCCGCCGCCCGGTCGCGGCTTGCGGCCTCCACCGGCTCCTTGATCGCCACATAGGCCGCCATGCACGGCGCGGTCAGGGCCGGAAAGGGGCGGGCGTGCAACTCGTTGACGAGGGCGTAGCGTTGCGGATGGTCGGTGATATGCGGCATGAGACTTCGGGACTGGGACGGCGATCCGCGCAGTTAGCGGTTGAAAATCCCGTCTTTCCAGCGATTTGCAAGCATACCGGGGTATGCAGAACACCTGTGGCGGAAATGCAAAGGCCCCGCCGGGGCGGGGCCAGAGGCGGCGCGTAGGATGGGCAATCTGCCCATCCCCAGCCTGCCCTCACTCGATCATCGGCAGCAGAGCGTCGATCGACTTTTTCGCATCGCCATAGAACATCCGCGTATTCTCCTTGTAGAACAAGGGGTTCTCGATACCCGAATAGCCCGTCCCCTGCCCGCGCTTGGAGACGAAGACCTGTTTCGCCTTCCAGCATTCCAGCACCGGCATCCCGGCGATGGGCGAATTCGGGTCCTCCTGCGCGGCGGGGTTCACGATGTCGTTGGAGCCGATGACGATGGCCACATCGGTATTCGGGAAATCCTCGTTGATCTCGTCCATCTCCAGCACGATGTCGTAAGGCACCTTCGCCTCGGCCAGCAGCACGTTCATGTGGCCCGGCAGACGGCCCGCGACCGGGTGGATGGCAAAGCGCACGGTCTTGCCCTTGGCGCGCAGCTTGCGGGTCAGCTCCGACACCGATTGCTGCGCCTGCGCCACCGCCATCCCGTAGCCCGGAATGATGATGATGCTGTCCGCATCGTTCAGCGCCGCCGCCACCCCTTCGGCGTCGATGGCGATCTGCTCGCCCGTCACTTCCATCGCCGGGCCGGTGGTCCCGCCGAAACCGCCGAGGATCACCGAGATGAAGCTGCGGTTCATCGCCTTGCACATGATGTAGCTGAGGATCGCCCCGGAGGAGCCGACGAGCGCGCCCACCACGATCAGGAGGTCATTGGACAGCGAAAAGCCGATCGCCGCCGCCGCCCAGCCGGAATAGGAGTTCAGCATCGACACGACGACGGGCATGTCCGCCCCGCCGATCCCCATGATCAGGTGATAGCCGATGAAGAAGGCCGCCAGCGTCATGCCGAGCAGCGCCAGCGTCGAGCCGGATTGCAGATAGACCACCAGCAGCGCGATCGAGATCAGTGCTGCGGCGGCATTGAGTACATGGCCCCCCGGCAGCTTCTTGGCCTTGCCATCGACCTTGCCCGCCAGCTTGCCGAAGGCGATGACCGAGCCGGTGAAGGTCACGGCCCCGATGAACACCCCGAGGAAGGTCTCCACCCGCAGGATCGACACTTCCAGCGGCGATTTGTGGGCGATCACCTTGGCAAAGCCGGCCAGGCCCGCCCGCGCGGCTTCGTCAAGAGCGCCGACATTGGCCAGCTCGATATGGGTGTTGTAGCCGATGAACACCGCCGCAAGCCCGACAAGGCTGTGCATCGCGGCGACAAGCTGCGGCATCTCGGTCATCTGGACGCGCTGCGCCACGACCCAGCCGATGGCCCCGCCCGCCGCGATCATCACGACCGAGATCAGCCAGTTGCCCGAGCCGGGACCGTAGATCGTGGCGGCGACCGCAAGAGCCATGCCGACGATCCCGTACCAGACCGCGCGCTTGGCGCTTTCCTGCCCCGACAGACCGCCGAGCGAAAGGATGAAGAGAACCGCCGCAACGACATAGGCAGCCGTGGTGAATCCGTATTCCATGGTGCCTCTCCCTTACGACTTCTGGAACATGGCGAGCATCCGCCGCGTCACCATGAAGCCACCGAAAATGTTGATCCCGGCCATGAAGACCGACAGGGCCGCCAGCAGCACGACCAGCCAGGAGCCGGAACCGATCTGCATCAGCGCCCCGAGGATGATGATCGAGGAGATGGCGTTGGTCACCGCCATCAGCGGCGTGTGCAGCGAATGGCTGACGTTCCAGATCACCTGGAAGCCGATGAAGACCGACAGGACGAAGACGATGAAGTGCTGCATGAAGCTTGCGGGCGCGATCAGCCCGAGGCCGAGAAGCACGACCCCGCCGATGACCAGAAGCCCGACCTGATTGCGGGTCTGGGCCTTGAAGGCGGCCACCTCCTGGGCGCGCTTCTCCTCGACGGTCAGTTCCCTGGCCTTTTCCTTCGGCTTCTGCGCCGCGATGGCGGCGATCTTCGGCGGCGGCGGCGGGAAGGTGATGGCATGGTCCCTGGCGACGGTGGCGCCGCGGATCACGTCATCTTCCATGTTGTGATTGATCACACCGTCTTTCTTCGGTGTAAGATCGGTCAGCATATGCCTGATATTGGTAGAATAAAGCGTCGAGGCCTGCGCGGCCATCCGGCTCGGGAAATCGGTGTAGCCGACGATGGTGACGCCGTTGTCGGTGACGATCTTCTGGTCCGGCACGGTCAGGTCGCAGTTGCCGCCGCGCTCCGCCGCGAGGTCCACGATCACCGAACCGGGCTTCATCATCGCCACCATATCGGCGGTCCAGAGCTTCGGCGCCGGGCGTCCGGGGATCAGCGCCGTGGTGATGACGATATCCATTTCGGGCGCCAGCTCGCGGAACTTCTTGAGCTGCGCCTCGCGGAACTCGGGAGAGGAGGGCGCGGCATAGCCGCCGGTCGCCGCCCCGTCGGTCTGCGCCTCCGAGAAGTCGAGATAGACGAATTCGGCCCCCATGCTTTCGATCTGCTCGGCCACTTCGGGGCGCACGTCGAAGGCATAGGTGATGGCGCCGAGCGAGGTCGAGGTGCCGATGGCGGCAAGCCCGGCCACCCCGGCGCCCACGATCAGCACCTTGGCGGGCGGCACCTTGCCGGCGGCTGTCACCTGCCCGGTGAAGAAGCGGCCGAAGTTGTTGCCCGCCTCGATCACCGCGCGGTAGCCCGCGATATTGGCCATCGAGGACAGCGCATCCATCTTCTGCGCCCGACTGATCCGCGGCACCATGTCCATGGCCACCACGGTCGCGCCGCGCGCCTTGACGATCTCCAGCAGTTCGGCGTTCTGCGCCGGCCAGAAGAAGGAGATGAGGGTCTGCCCCTCGCGCAGCGCCTCGGCTTCGGCCACTTCCGGGCCGCGCACCTTCACCAGCACATCCGCCGCGGCAACCACCGCCGCCGCCGAGGGAAGAACCTCCACCCCCGCCGCCGCGTAAAGCGCGTCCGAGAAGCCGGCCTTCAGCCCCGCCCCGGTTTCGATACAGGCGCTATGGCCCAGCTTCGCCAGTTGCAGAGCCGAATCCGGGGTCATCGCCACCCGGTTCTCCCCCGCAAAAATCTCTTTCAACGCCCCGATCTTCACGCGCAATCCCCCAGATCAAGTTGCAATTCCGCCTTGCGGCAAGCTCCCCCGGCCCACAGTCCCGCTGCGCGCCGCCTGCCCTTCCCCCGATTTTCTGCGCCTGCATCTTCCCCGTCTCACCCGAGGATGCAACCGCTTTCACATGATCAAATCCACATCTTTTCCCGTGCAGGCCCCGCTTCAAGGCACAAGACGGCCTTCCGGAGCATAGGCGGCAGCGGCTTTTTATTTCAAGCTTGAAATTTTTGATGTCAGGAGCTATTGACCACCCCATTCCCCCGTGGCGTCATGGCCGCACAGAAGGAGTCCCAGCTTGACCGATTTCGCCGCCACCCGCAGCCAGTTCCACCTGCCCGAGGGCATGGTCTATCTCGACGGCAATTCGCTCGGCCCCCTGCCCCGCGCGGCAGCGGCGCGCGTGGCGCAGACGGTGACCGCGGAATGGGGGGATCTGCTCATCACCGCCTGGAACAAGGCCGGCTGGATGGACAAGCCGATGTCGGTCGGCAACCGCATCGCCCGGCTGATCGGGGCGGAGCCGAATTCGGTCGCCATGGGCGATACCTTGTCGATCAAGGTCTATCAGGCGCTCGCCTCGGCGCTGGAGATGAACCCCGGACGGAAAGTGATCCTGTCGGACAGCGGCAACTTCCCCTCCGACCTCTACATGGCGCAGGGCCTGTGCCGGACGCTCGGCGATGGCTACGAGCTGAAGGTGGTGGCGCCGGAAGAAGTGCTGGAGGCCATCGACGAAACCATCGCGGTCACCATGATCACCGAGGTCGATTACCGCACCGGGCGCAAGCACGACATGGCGGCGATCACCGCGCGGGCGCATGAAAAGGGCGCGCTGACGATCTGGGATCTCGCCCATTCCGCCGGCGCCTTCCCGGTGGAGCTGGCCAAATGCGGCGCCGACTTCGCCTGCGGCTGCACCTACAAATACCTGAACTCCGGCCCCGGCGGCCCGGCCTTCATCTATGTCGCCCCCCGCCATCAGGACCGCGCCCGCCCCGCCCTTTCGGGCTGGCAGGGCCATGACGCGCCCTTCGCCTTCGATCTCGACTACCGTCCGGCCCATGGGGCGGAGCGGATGCGCGTCGGCACCCCGCCGATCCTGCAGCTCGCCGCGCTGGAGGCCTCGCTCGACATCTGGGATCAGGTTGACATGGCCGCGCTCCGCGCCGCCTCCCTCGCGCTCACCGACCGTTTCATCGCCGGGGTCGAGGCCGCCTGCCCCGGCCTGATCCTCGCCACCCCGCGCGATCACGCCAGCCGCGGGTCGCAGGTGTCGTTCCGCAACCCGGAAGGCTATGCGATCATGCAGGCCTTGATCGCCCGTGGCGTGATCGGCGATTTCCGCGCGCCCGACATCCTCCGCTTCGGCTTCACCCCGCTCTTCATCGGCGCCGCCGAGGTGGACAAGGCGGTGGCCATCCTCGTCGAGGTCATGGAAAAATCGCTCTGGGACCGCCCCGACTACAAGACCCGCGCCAAAGTCACCTGATGGCAAGGCCTTTCTTCTCTTCTCAAATATCCCCGCCGGAGGCTCCGGCCGCAGCCGGGGGAGCCTCCGGCGGGGATATTTGGACCAGTATGAAAGCCATGGCCGGGATATTGCTCTGCGCGCTTCTCGTCCTTCCGGCGGGAGCCCGTACGATGGGGGCCGGGACGGCGGCGGACCGCTTCGATCCGAAGCGCGGGGTCAATACCGAGATCTGGGTGGAATGGCTCGGGGTGGAGGAGATGCTCGCCCGTCCCGGATTTCTGGACATCTACCCCGATTATCCGCGTCACATGCCGCCGGAGACGCTGGAGAAGATCGCCGGTCAGGGGGTGGATTTCATCCGCATCGCGGCGGATCCGGCCCCCCTGCTCGCCACCGCCGGCAGTCCCCGGCAGGCGGCGCTGATCGGGCAGGTGCAGGCCCGCGTGCGGGAGGCGCAGGCGGCGGGGCTGAAGGTGATCCTCGATCTCCACAGCTTTCCGCGCGGGCAGGAGGATTTCGGCGTCGAATGGGCGCTCGGGTCGGAAGCGCATTTCGCCGCCTATGCGGAGATGGTGGGCAGGGTCGCCGCGGCCCTGGCGGCCTTTCCGGCAGACCGCACCGCATTTCAGCCGATGAACGAGCCGGTGCAGGACTGCGATGCGCTTTCCACCGATCCGGCGGCGGCGACCTGGCCTGCCCGGCTGAAGCGGCTGCATGATGTGGCGCGGGCCGGGGCGCCGGATCTGCCGCTGGTGCTCTCGGGCGCCTGCTGGGGCGGGGCCTGGGCCTTGTCCTTCCTCGACCCGGCGGCGATCGGGGACGACAATGTGCTCTGGTCCTTCCACAGCTACGACCCATTCACCTATTCCCATCAGGGCGCGGACTGGACCGGCAGCATCCTGCGCTTCTTCGCCGGCATCCCCTATCCGCCCTCCAGCCTGACCGATGACGCGGCGGTGGCCCTGGTGGAGGCGGCTGCCGCGCGCGCAAGGGCCTCCGGCCTGCCGCTGGCAAGCGAGGCCAGTCCGGCCGCCCTGAGCGAGATGCTTCAGATCTACCGCGACGAAGGCGACGGCATCGTCCGGCAGGAGATGGACCGGGCCGCGGCCTGGGCCGATGCCCATGGCGTGCCGCGCAACCGGCTGATCCATGATGAATTCGGCGCGGTCTGGGTCGATGCCGAGGGCCGCGAGTTCGATGCGGCGGGCCATCTGCACTATCTTTCGGACAAGATCGCCGTGGCCGCCGAGCTGGGCTTCGGCTGGGCGCTCTGGGACTGGCGCGGCTCGATGCGGTTCGGGCAGGCAGATTACAGGCTCGACGCGCGCGTCTGTGCCGTGGCAGGATGGGCGCCATGCTGACCGATCTTCCTCCGCTCTGCCGCCCCTCGGGCTGGATCTGCCACTGGCGGAAGATCGGCACGCTGTCGGTGCTGAACCGGAAGAGCCGGGTTTGAAAGCCGGGGCTTCGGCCCCTCCTTCCCCTTTCATTCCCGGAGACCGCAATGACCACCTATGACCCCTCCCGCGATGGCGCGCAGATGTCCTTTGACGGGCGCATGTCCTATGGCGATTACCTTCAGATCGACCGCATCCTCGACGCGCAGCGCCTTTTGACCGGCGCGCATGACGAGATGCTCTTCATCATCCAGCATCAGACCTCGGAGCTGTGGATGCGGCTCGCGCTGCATGAGCTCGACGCGGCCCGCCGCGCCGTGGCCGAGGACCGCGCGCCGGAGGCCTTCAAGATGCTGGCGCGAATCAGCCGCATCTTCGAACAGCTCAACAACGCCTGGGATGTGCTGCGGACGATGACGCCCGCCGATTACACAACCTTCCGCGAGGGGCTGGGCCAGTCCTCGGGCTTCCAGTCCTGGCAATACCGGCTGATCGAATATGCGGTCGGCAACCGCAACCTCGCCATGATGAAGCCCCATGCCCACCGTCCGGACCTGATGGCGAAGCTGGAGGCGGAGCTGGCCCGGCGCAGCCTTTACGACGAGGCGCTGCATCATCTGGCCCGCGCGGGCCTTCCCGTGCCGCAGGAGGTGCTGGAGCGCGACCTGCGGCAACCCTGGGTAGCTCATGACGGGGTTCGGCTCGTCTGGGAGCAGGTCTACCGCGAGCCGACGCGCTATTGGCAGGCCTATGAGCTGGCCGAGAAGCTGGTCGATTTCGAGGATTACTTCCGCCGCTGGCGCTTCAACCATGTGACCACGGTGGAGCGGGTGATCGGGCTTAAACGCGGCACCGGCGGCACCTCCGGGGTCAGCTACCTGCGCCGGATGCTGGAGGTGGAGCTTTTCCCGGAACTCTGGCAGCTCCGCACCACGCTCTGACATTCACAAGCGCGTGAAACGAGGGGCTTTGACGATACCATGCCCCTCGTTTAGCCTAGAAGGAGAAACAATCAGGTCCGGAGCGTGCTCCGTGCCTCTCCTTGCGATGGACAGCTAGATGACCCGTATCGTGATGAAACTTCTGGCAGCGACGGCCCTGAGCCTGACGCTGGCCGCCTGTGTGGCTGATCCCGCAGCAGTGCTTGCGCCCGTGGCCCCGGAACCGCCGCCGGCGGAAATCTACACCCAGCGGTCCGACATGAATTTTGTCGTGCCGGCGGTGCCGGTCGAAAAGGTCCCGGCGGAATTCCAGCGTCAGTCTGTCGCCTATGAGACCGACCAGCCGGTCGGCACGATCATCATCAACCCGGCGGCGAAATTCCTTTACCTCGTGACCGGCAAGGACAAGGCGACGCGCTATGGCATCGCGGTCGGCAAGGCGGGCTTCCAGTGGTCGGGCGAGGCGCTGATCACCTCGCGCAAGACCTGGCCGACCTGGACGCCGCCGCCGGAGATGATCGAGCGCAAGCCCGAACTGTCGAAATGGGAAAAGGGCCAGCCCGGCGGGCCGACCAACCCGCTCGGCGCGCGGGCGCTCTATCTGACCACCAATGGCGTTGACTACGGCTACCGCATCCATGGCACGCCGGAATGGTTCTCCATCGGCAAGAACGCCTCTTCGGGCTGTATCCGCATGATCAACCAGGATGTGATGGATCTGTTCGAGCGCGTGCCGGACGGGACCAAGGTGATCGTGCTCAATGCCGATGGCTCGATGCCGAAAGGCCTGACCCTGCCGCCGCCGCAACCGAAGAAGAAAAAGCCCGCGCCCGCGCCGGTCGTGGCGGCTCCGCTGACGGATCTGACGGCGGCCAATCCGCTGGCTCCGGCCGTCGGCTCGCCCGGTGTCGTTGCCGCCTCGGTCGGTGTCACCGCCCCCGCAGCCGCGACCGATCCGGCGGCCGCCACGGTGGCCCCTGCGAGCGCTGCGCCCGTGGTCGCGGCCCCGGCCCTGCCCGCGCCGGCGACCACCGGCACGACGACGGCCCCCGCAGCGCCTGCCGCCCCGGCGGCAACTGCCGCGCCCGCGACACCGGCTGCCCCGGCCTGTGCCGTCGCGCTCGTGAATGGCGTCTGCCCGCCGGCGCCCTGAGCCTCGGGCCTGAGCTTCGGGACAGCGAAAATCAAGGGGCCGCGCTTTCGGGCGCGGCCTTGTTCCTTGGCGATCCGGCCGGGGTTGGCGCTCCTCCAACCGGGGATCGCTCCGCGGGGGATATTTGAGAAGAGAAGAAAGGGCAGCCGCGCCTCAGGCGCTGCGGCGCAGGCCCTGATGCCCGGCGGCCCAGTCATGGACGGCGGCGCCGAAGGCGGTGAAGAGCGGGCGCGAGACCGGATCATTGGCGGCGTTCCATTCCGGATGCCATTGCACCGAAAGGGTGAAGCCAGGGGCGTCCTTCACATAGACCGCCTCGGGCGTGCCATCCGGGGCCTGCCCGTCCACCACCACCCGCGCGCCCGGCCGGGCGATGCCCTGACCGTGGAGCGTGTTGGTCATCACCTCCTGCGCGCCCATCAGCCGGTGGAAGACCCCGCCCTCGGTGAAGCGCACCGCATGGCGCAGGGCGAACTGCTCTTCAAGCGTGCCGTCCGGCGGCATCCGGTGGTTGAGCCGCCCCGGCAGATCGCGGATCTCGGGGTGAAGCGTGCCGCCCATGGCGACGTTCAGCTCCTGAAAGCCGCGGCAGATGCCGAGGAAGGGCTGGCCGCGCTCCACCAGAGCCCGGATCAGCGGCAGGGTGATCGCATCGCGGTTGCGGTCGAAGGCGCCATGGGCGGGGGTTTCCTCCTCGCCATATTCGGAGGGGTGGACGTTCGGCCGCCCGCCGGTGAAGAGAAAGCCGTCGCAGAGGGTCAGCAGCTCCTCCACCGAGACGAGCCGCGGGTCGGACGGCACGATCACCGGCAGGCAGCCCGCCACCTCGGCCACGGCGGTCGAGTTGATCAGGCCCGAGGCATGGACATGGTAGCGGTCGTTCATCAGATGGGTATTGCCGATGATCCCGACCGTCGGGCGGCGGGTGGCGGGGGTATGGGCCTGGCCCGGGGCAAAGACGCTCGGGGCGGCGGGGGCGGGTATCGACATGGCGGAACCATCCGGTTGGCTTGGCAGGTATCATACGCTGCGCGCCGGGAAGGAAAAGCCCCCCGGAGGCGCGCAGGGTTCACCGGGACGTGACTTGCCTTCCCCCTGCTGGAATCTGTCAGCTTCTGCCCGAGAAACAGGAGATTTGCAGATGATCCGCCCGCTTGCCGCCACCTTTGCCGCCACCTTCGCCGCCGTCTTGCTCGCCACGGGCCTTGCCCTGCCGCTCGCCGCCCAGACCATGGATCACAGCGGCCATGACATGGCGGGCATGGCCGCCGCGACGGCAGAGGACAGCCCGGCGACCCTCGCCTACCGCGCCGCCAATGCCCGGATGCATCAGGAGATGGAGATCGCCTATACCAATGATGCGGATGTGGATTTCATCCGCGGGATGATCCCCCACCATCAGGGCGCGGTCGAGATGGCGAAGATCGTGCTCGCCCATGGCACCGACCCGGAGGTGCGGAAGCTCGCCGAAGGGGTGATCGCCGCGCAGGAGGCTGAAATCACCTGGATGCAGGAATGGCTGGACAAGCACGGCGGCTGAAACAACCCTGAATTGCATAAACGCACCGAAGCTTGCCCCAGAGGTGGGCTTCAGAACGGAAACGAACAGTTTCCGCGGTGTTTTGGCGGCTTTCGTTTGCAAAGCGCCCTTTCTTTGCCGCAAGAAAATCCGGGGGCGAAGGTTTCCGGGCAATGCCCGGCGGCCAGGCCAGGGTTTCGCGGATGACACAGGGCATGACGATCAGCACGGGGGCCAGCACCGATGGCGGCTCCTCCACATTGGCGGCACGTCCGGCGGCGGGCTACCGGCGCGGGATAGACCTCGCGCGGATCACGGCCGCCTTCTTCATCGTCTGGGACCATGCCCATGCGCCCGGCTGGAAGATCGGCTACCTGGCGCTCGCGCTGTTCCTGATGCTGACCGCCTTCCTGTCGCTGCAAAGCTTCGAGCGGTCCGAGGCGCGGGGCGAAGGCGCGGGCTTCTGGAAGAAGCGGGCCGTGCGGCTGCTGATGCCGTGGATCTTCTGGTGCGCCGTCTACCGGCTGGTCCATGAGGTCGTCTCCGACGATCCGCGCCCGCTGCCGATCCTCGGCGATCCCTGGAGCCTGCTGATCGGTCCCTCCTTCCATCTGTGGTTCCTGCCCTTCGTCGCCCTCGCCCTGCCGGCGGTTTCGGCGCTGTCGCATTGGGTGCGGGGCCGCCAGCAGCTCGCGCTCGCCTGCATCGGACTTGTCGCGCTGAGCCTGCCGCTGCAATGGGTCCATGCCGATGGCACGGTGCCGGAGCCGATGCCGCAATGGGCCTTCTCGCTGCCGCTGTTCCTTTTCGGCATCCTTCATGCGATTGCGGCCCGCCTCGGGGCGCAATGGATGACGCTGGGTGCCGCGGCGGTGGTCAGCATCGTCTCGATGGCCTTCTGGCCGGATTTCTGGGCCGGGCAGATGCTGCTCGCCGCGCTCGTCTTCGAGATCGCCTGGCGCGCGCCGATCCGGGGAAGCTGGCCGACCGTGCTGGCGGGCTATGCCTTCGGCGTCTACCTCATGCATCCGTTCTTCATGCTGGTCGCCTACAAGCTCTTCGGGGTGGAGATCGACCCGATCGCCGGGGCGCTGTTCACCTTTGCCTGCGCGGCACTGGCGACGGAAGCCTTCCACCGCCTGCCCTATCTGCGGCAGGTGGCCTGAGGCCTCACGGTGGCGGTTCAACCACCGCCGAACGGCGCCCCGCCGCCCGCTCCCGGACCGAGATGTAGATCGCGCAGCCGATCAGGATGGAAACCCCGAGGATCGTCCAGCCATCGGGGAAATCCTGAAAGAACAGCCAGCCGAGGATCGTCGCCATGATCATCTCGGTATAGGCGAGCGGCGCCAGCAGCGAGGCCTCCGCATGGTCATAGGCGCGCACGATCATCAGATGGCCGAAGGTGGCGATCAGGGCGAGCGCCACGAACATCGCCCATTGCGCCGGGGTCGGCCATTGCCAGACGCTCCAGATCACCAGCGACAGAAGCAGCCCGCCGAGGAGGCTGGTGTGGAACGTGGTGATCATCGCATCGGTGCGCCCCGCGATCCGGCGGGTCATCACGAAATAGCAGGCCAGCGAGGCGCCCGCGGCAAGGGCCAGAAGGCTGCCGGGGTTCACCTCGGCAAAACCGGGGCGGATGATGATCAGCGTGCCGATGAAGCCCACGGCCACCGCCGCCCAGCGGCGCGGCCCGACCTGCTCGCGCAGGATCAGCGCCGAGAGGATCGTGACGATCAGCGGCTGCACGAAGAAGATCGCAAGCGCGTCGGCGATCGGCAGGAAGGTCAGCGACAGGAAGAAGCAGAAGGTGGCCAGCACCAGAAACCCCGCCCGGACGAGGTGATAGACTGGCCGGTCCGGCCAAAGCGCCGCCCTTCCCCCGATCCGCAGCGCGAACGGCAGGGAAAGCGCGGCCCCGATGGCCAGCCGCGCCCAAACCACCTGCAGGATCGGCATCCCCTGCTGGCCGAGGACCTTGGCGATCACGTCGATGCAGGGCAGCACCGCCATGGCCCCGAGCATCAGCGCCACGCCGAGGGCGGGACGCTTCTCGGCCCGGATCTGCGGTGCGGTCATGCCCCGGCCGCCTGCGCCACCACCCCGGCCGCCGCCGCCACCCCGCCCGGCCCGTGCGGGATGCCGAGCGCCAGAAGCCCCGCTTCCATCACCGCAATCGCGCCAAGGGTCATATGGGCGTTCACATGGCCCATATGGGCGACGCGCAGGAAGCCATGCGCCGCCGGATCTCCGGGCGGCGCCATGCCGAGCCCGATGCCGAGCGTGAGGCCCGCCTTCGTCTCGCACCAGTCGCGCAGGCGGGTGGCATGGGGGGCGCCGAACCGCGCCGCCGTCACCGCCCGCGACCGGAAGGCCGGATCGGCGACATTCATGCGGATCGCCTCGTTGCCCGCCCCCCAGGCGTCGAACGCCGCCCAGACGGCTCGGGCAAGCGCCTCGTGCCGCGCCCAGACCGCCGGCAGGCCCTCCTCATGGAGCAGCATGGTCAGCGCCTCGCGCAGGCCGAAAAGGTGATGGGTCGGGGCGGTGCCGTTCCAGTGCTGCCAGAATTCGGTGCCGTTGGCGCGCGGCTCCCAATCCCAGTAGGGGGTCCGCAGATCGCCGCCCCGGCTCTGTTGCCGCGCCTTTTCCGAGAACCAGACGAAGCCCATGCCGGGCGGGGTCATCAACCCCTTCTGGCTCGCCGCCACCGTCACATCGACGCCCCAGTCATCCATCCGGTATTCGTCGCATCCCAGAGAAGCGATGCAGTCGATCACCAGAAGCGCCGGATGGCCCGCAGCATCCAAAGCGGCCCGCAGCCCCTTGATATCGCTGCGGATCGAGGACGCCGTATCGACATGGGTGCTGAGCACCGCCTTGTAGCGGTGGCCGGTATCGGCCCGAAGCGCCGCCTCCACCTGCCCGAGATCGGCAGGGGTGGATCTGCCGAAATCCAGCACCTCGACCTCGATCCCCATGGCCCGCGCCGCCGCCGTCCAGCCAAGCCCGAACTGCCCGGTGGAAACCAACAGCACCCGGTCCCCGCGCGAGAACAGGTTGGCCGCGGCCGCTTCCCACAGCGCATGACCATTGGCGATGTAGATCGCCACATGATGCGCCGTGCCGGCAAGCGCCTTCAGATCCGGCCAGAGCCCCTGAACCATCTCGACCAGCGGCCCAGCATAGATGTTCGGCGCCCCGCGGTGCATTGCCGCCAGCACGCGGTCGGGCATGACCGAGGGGCCGGGAATGGCAAGATAGGGGCGACCGTTGGCAAGGCTCATCTCGGGGTTCCTCATCGCTGCCGCGCGGGCTCTCCCGCAGCATGGACAAGGGCTATCCGGCGGCCCCGGCAAGGTCAATGCACGCGGCGCGGTCCCGAGGGAAAGGCCGTGGCACGACCGGCGCGCCGAAGCGCGGGGGCCGGCCGGAGAAGCCTCCGGCGGGGATATTTGAGAAGAGAAGAAAGCGAAGCCGCGCAGGCAGGCATCGGTTTCCCGGCGCAAGGGAAAAGCGCCGCGCCGCCGCCTGCCGCAGGGCGTCCTGCCCCTTTCTTCTCTTCTCAAATATCCCCGCCGGAGGCAGCGCCCCGCAGGGGTGCAATCTTCCCCTGCCCCATCTGCTTGCCAGCCCCCTCCCTTCGGGCTAGACCCTTGCCCCATCCCGACCGGAAAGGTTTCCCCTTGCCCGATCCCCTGCCTGCCGTCTCTCCGGCGCCCGAGACCCGGCTTTTCGCCCGGCTCTGGCGCAGCTATCTGCGTCCCGAACTGTGGCTGATCGTCCTCGCCTTCGTCCTGATGGCGGTCGAGGGGGCGACGCTCGGCGCGCTGTCGCGGATGATCGAGCCCCTGTTCGACCAGGTGCTGGCCCCCGGCGGCGGTGGCGCGGTCTGGACGGTGGGGCTGGCGATCTTCGGCCTGTTCGCCCTGCGCGCCGCGGCCACCGTGACCGGCCGCACCCTGATCGCGGCCGTCACCCAGAAGGTCTCGGCGGCAATGCAGCTTGACCTTCTCCGCCATATCCTGCGGCTCGACGGGACCTTCTTCCAGCGCAATGCGCCGGGCGTTCTGATCGAGCGGGTGCAGGGCGACACGTTCGCCGTGCAGGGCATCTGGTCGAGCCTCGTCACCGGATTCGGCCGCGATCTTTTCGGGCTCGCCATCCTCTTCGGCGTGGCGCTGTCCATCGACCTTCGCTGGACGCTGGCCTCGCTCATCGGGGCGCCGCTCCTGATCCTGCCCTCGGTGATGCTGCAACGCTATATCCGCCGCAAATCGGAGCTCCTGCGCGAACAGGCCGGCTTGCGGGCGACGCGGCTCGACGAGATCTTCCACGGCATCCAGGCGGTGAAGCTGAACCGGATGGAGGATTATCAGACCAGCCGGTTCGCGCAGGTTCTGGGACGCATCCGGGGGGCAGAGGTGAAATCGGCGCTCGGGCGGATGATGATGCCGGGGATGCTCGACATCGTGACCGGGCTCGGGTTCTTCGCGGTGCTGCTGATGGCCGGCAACCAGCTTGCCAGCGGCGCGCGCACCACGGGGGAGTTCATGTCCTTCTTCACCGCCATGGCGCTGACCTTCCAGCCGCTGCGGCGGCTGGGGGAGTTGTCCGGCTCCTGGCAGGTGGCGGCGGCGAGTCTCGCCCGGATCTATGAGCTGTTCGACACCCAGCCCGCCGACGGCCATCCCGCCCAGAGCCGTGCCACGCCGCCCGAAGGCGCGCCGGAGATCCGGTTCGAGGCGGTGGAATTCGCCCATGGCGATCTGCCGGTGCTGCGCGGGCTGAGCTTCACCGCCAGGGCCGGGGAGGTGACGGCGATCGTCGGCGCCTCGGGCGCGGGGAAATCGACGGTCTTCCACCTCCTGACCGGGCTGCTCGACCCGCAGGCGGGACGCATCCGCATCGGCGGGGTGGACAGCGCCGATCTGGCCCTTTCCGATCTGCGGCGGCTTTTCGCAACGGTCACGCAGGATTCCGCGCTCTTCGACGAAACGCTGCGCGAGAATGTCACCCTCGGCCGGAGCCCGCAGGACAGCCAGCTTGCCGCCGCCCTTGCCGACGCCCATGTGCAGGAATTTCTGGCCGCGCTGCCCCTCGGACTTGAAACGGCGGTCGGACCGCGCGGCTCTGCCCTGTCCGGCGGGCAGCGCCAAAGGGTCGCCATTGCCCGCGCCCTCTTGCAGGATGCCCCCGTGCTGCTGCTGGACGAAGCGACGAGCGCGCTTGATGCGCGGTCGGAAGCGGCGGTGGCCGAAGCGCTCGCCGCGGCCTCCGCAGGGCGCACGACGCTGGTGATCGCGCACAGGCTCGCCACGGTGCGCGATGCGGACCGGATTCTGGTGCTCGATCAGGGCCGCCTTGTCGAAGAGGGCTGCCATGACGATCTTCTGGCCTTGGGCGGGCGTTACGCGCAGCTCTACCAGTTGCAGTTCAAGGAGGGCTGAGATGGACCCCGGAGAAACCGCCCCCGACCGCCGCGTCTATGCCCTCACCGGCACGGAGGCGCTGAGCTTCCTGCAAGGTCTCGTCTCCAATGACGTGCTGCGGCTCGCCAAGGCGGATGGGGCGGTCTGGGCGGCGCTGCTGACCCCGCAGGGCAAGTATCTCGCCGATTTCTTCGTGGTGGCGCAGGGCGCGCGGCTCCTTCTCGACATCAAGGACAGCCTTGCCGAGGCCACGCTCCGGCGGCTGACGCTTTACCGGCTGCGCGCCGATGTGCAGATCACCGCGACCGGTCTGAGCGTGACCCGTGGTCTCGGCCCGGCCCCGGCGGGCGCCCTGCCCGATCCGCGCCATCCCGCGCTCGGCTGGCGGATGTGGGGGGCGCCGGGGGGGGCGCCGCAGATCGACTGGGATGCGCTTCGGGTCGCGCATGTGATCCCCGAAAGCGGCATCGAGCTGATCCCCGAGGACAGCTATCTTCTGGAAAGCGGCTTCGAGCGGCTGCACGGCGTCGATTTCCGCAAGGGCTGCTATGTGGGCCAGGAAGTGACCGCCCGGATGAAGCATAAGACCGAGCTGCGAAAGGGTCTCGTCCGGGTGCGGATCGAGGGCGAAGCGCCGGTCGGGGCGGAGGTTCTCGCCGGGGAAAAGACCGTGGGACGGGTCTTCACCCAATCCGGCGGCAAGGCGATCGCCTGGCTGCGCTTCGATCAGGCGCAGGGGGAGATGCGGTCGGGCGAAGCGCGCATCTGGGCCGACCCCGTGCAGTAAACGCGCCGCGCCAAACAGCCCTGAAGGGCTTGGGCCGTCTGCACGGCGGCCCCTACATCTTCTTCTCTTCTCAAATATCCTGCGGGGAGGTCCGGAGGGGTGCAAAACCCCTCCGGCGCCCGCCCGGCGCGCAGCGCTCAGGCGCGTTCGCTGTATTCCATCAGTTCGGTATGAACGATGATCTCTTCATCGGCGTTGATGAAGGGCGGCACCATGATCCGCACGCCATTGTCGAGAACGGCGGGCTTGTAGGATTTGCTTGCGGTCTGGCCGTTCTGCACCGGCTCGGTCTCCACCACGCGGCATTGCACCTTTTGCGGAATGGTGACGTTCAGCGGCTCTTCGCCGTAATATTGCACCGAAACCGTCATGCCATCCTGAAGGAAAGGCCGGCGGTCGCCGAGAAGATCGGCGTCCAGTTCGATCTGCTCATAGGTTTCGGCATCCATGAACACCAGCCGCCCGTCGTTCTCATAGAGGAACTGCTGGTCCTTCATCTCCAGCTCGACCTGCTCCACCTTGTCTTCCGAGCGGAAGCGTTCGTTGAGCTTGCGGCCGTCGCGGAGGTTTTTCAGCTCCGCCTGGGCGAAAGCGCCGCCCTTGCCGGGCTTGACGTGATTGACCTTCACGGCGGCCCAGAGCCCCCCGTCATGGTCGATGATGGTGCCGGGTTTCAGCTCGTTGCCGTTGATCTTGGCCATTGTGACAAAACCTTGTCAAAAGGTTGAAGGAACTTCGCGCGCTCCTATATCTGGCGGGCCGCCTGCTGGCAAGACGACTAGATACGGTGGGGCTCGGGACCTTGCCATGCGTTTGATGCATGGCAGACATTCCAAACCCGAAATCCCGAATCGTGACTAAATCGTTACAAGCACAGGACGCGAGAAAGACAAGAGCAAGAATAAAAGGATCAGGTGATGCTCGATACCGTTGACAGCACAGCCTTCAACTTTGAACAGGGCCAACGCGCACGCAAGCTTTTTGCGGCGGTGGTTCTGGCTGCCCTCGACGATGCTATCGCCGACGACAAGAAATATGGCAATGGCCCGGATCAGATCGCCCGCTGGGCGCGGTCGCGCGACGGGCGCGAAGTCCTGTCCTGCGCCGGGATCGACCCGAACGAACGGGTCGTGAAGGGGCTGATGGAATTCGTCTCCAAAGGGGTCCGCACCTCCGTCGCGCTGTCGCGCGAGGAAAGCGAACGCCGCCACGCCCTGGAGCTGGAACAGGCCGAAGCCGCCTGATCCCGTCACGGTAGTTCAACAAAAAACGCGCCTGCGGGCGCGTTTTTTGTTTTTGATCGGCAGGCCTGGCGCACGAAGCTCATCCTGCGTCACATGGTCAGATCCCGTGCGGCAAGCGCCTGCGCGACTTCGGCCCGCACCAGCTTGCGGATGTTGCGGGTGATCCGCTCCCCCAGGGTGCCTTGCAGTTCTTCGCGGATGATGTCGCGCACCAGTTCGCGCAGCACTTCTTCCTCAAAGCGCATCTCGTCGGTCAGCAGGTCCGCAGCCTCGGGCGCCGGCGCCGGCGCTGCGGCCTGCAATTCCTGAAGCGCCTCCGCCTCGGCAGCATCGGCCCAGGCGGCATCGGGTTCGATGGTGGCCGCCTGCCAGGGGTCGGGGGCCGGGGCATCTTCCTCTTCGGTTGCGGGGCGCTGCGCCCAGCCGGGGATCTCGGGCTCCGCCTCGGGCGGCAGGATATCGGGATCGGCGACCTCCGGGGCCGCTTCGGCGAGGTACTGTTCCGGCTCCGCCGCGATCACCGGGGCGGGATCGGAATAGTCGACCTCCACCTCTGCAAACCCGGCCTCCTCCGCCTCCGCCCAACGGCTTTCGGCGCCGAGGCTCAGCGGCTCCATGCCCTCCGGCGCGGCATCGCCGGTTTCGGATTCCCACTCCTGCGGCGCCTCGGCGACGCGGGCGCCGAGCGTGGCGACCACATCCGCAATCGGCGCGCTGTCATCCTGCACGACGCGCAGGGCCGGGGTGAGGATCAGCTTTTCGCCGGCAGCAGGCTCCGGCCGCTGCGGAGCGGCGGGGCCGCGGGGGGCCGGGCGCATGTCTTCGGAGACCAGCCGCCGGATGGACGACAGGACATCCTCAATCTCAAGCGAACTCAGTGGTTCAGACATGCCAGCCCCTTTGAAATCCCACCAGCCCTGCAACGGAGTGTAGCCGCAGCAGGGCCTCAACACAAGAATTAGGCAAGGGCGCCGGAGCGCTCAGTTGCCGATCTTCTTGAGAATGCGATCCAGTCTTGCCCCCTGCGCGCTCATCGCCGGGGCGTCCTTGACGGCATTGTAATAGGCTTCGGGATCGTAGGTCGGCACGCCGAGCTTCAGGTGCTCGGCCGTCAGAAGGCCCATGCTGGCCAGAAGGGAGTAGACGCCGATGTAGCGCCCTGCCTCCGCCTGCAACCGCGCGGCGCGGGCCGAAAGCAGGTCCTGCTCGGCATTGAGCACGTCAAGCGTGGTCCGCGCACCCAGGGTCGCTTCCTCGCGCACCCCGTCGAAGGCCTTCTGCGAGGCCTGGATCTGCTGCTGGCTGGCCGCGATCGAGGCACTGGCGACGGCGAGATTGGCCCAGGCCTGCCCCACACCCTCTTCGACCTGCACCGTGGTCTGAAGCATCCCGGCCCGTGCCGCATCCTTGCCGGCAAGCGCCTTGCGGTAGGTGGCGGCGTTCTTGCCGCCGGCGTAGAGCGTCTGGTTCAGGCTCAGCCCCAGTCCGACCGAACCAAGGCCGGTGTCGAGATCCTCGCTCGCCGACACTTCGGCGCCGAGGGTCGGGCCGAGCACGGTCTTGGCGATCTGCACGTTCAGCTCGGCAACCCGCACCTCGTGCTGCATCTGCTTGATGGCGGGATGGGTGCGCTCGGCCACCGATTTCGCCGCTTCGAGCGATTTCGCCGTCGCAGGCGGCTTCGGCAGCCCCGCGAGCTTGCCCGGATAGGCGCCGGTCACCGCCTTGTACCGCTCACGCGCGACCATCAGCTCGCCCCGCGCCGCCGCCAGATTGGCATTGGAGGCGGCGAGCGCGGCTTCGGCCAGCGACACGTCGGTCAGCGTGACCTCGCCCACGTCGAACCGGTCCTTGGCGGCGCGCAGTTCCTGCGTGATCACCCGGACGTTGGATTCCCGCAGCGCCACGATCTCGGATTGAAGGCGCACGTTCACATAGGCCGAAACGGCGGCGAGAAGCACCTGCTGCTCCACCCCGACAAGGGCCTCGCGGGTGGACAGCACCGATTCCTTCGCCGCCTGCGCGCCAAGCTGCCCCCGGCCACCGGCCCAGAGCACCATGCTCGCCGTCAGCGAAGCGGAGCTGCTGAAGGCTTCGTAATTCGCCTGCGGCATCGCCATGCTGGCCGTGCCGTTGTCGAATTTGCGCCAGCCGCCCTGGACCACGAAACCGACAACCGGGCGCAGGTTGGCGACCGCGATCCCCGCATCTTCGTCGGCCGCGCGCAGCACCGCCTGGTTCTGGTCGAGCAGGTGGGAATTCTTGTAGGCCGCGGCCAGCGCATCGGCCAGCGTTTCCGCCCCTGCCATCACCGGCGCGGAAACCATCGCCGCAACCAGACCCAAGGCTTTCACAAATCTCTGCATATCCGCCGCCAATTTACCTGCCCGGCCCCGATGGGTTCAGGCGCATCCGAAACACCCGCGCAATCCGCGCGGGCGAAGATCACAGCGCGAAGGCCTTGGCCGCCGCGAAACCGGGAAGCACCGGCGCCGTCGCGTTGAAGGCAAAGCGCCAGGTGATGCGGCCCTCGGCCTTGTGGCCGATCCGCACGATGCCGAGCGCGCCTTCCATGAACAGCGCGCCGATCCGGCCGCCTTCCTTGAGCTGTGCCAGCAGATCGGCGGGAATCTCTTCCACGCCGCCCTCGACCGTGATCACGTCATAGGGGCCGTGCTTGGCATTGCCCCTGGCCAGCGGCCCGGCGATCACCGCGGCATTGTCCACACCCTGATCGGCGAGACGGCGCTGCGCCTCGGCGGCAAGCCCCGCATCTTCCTCGATGGCGACAACCGCCTCGCAGAGCCGCGCGATCACCGCCGCCGAATAGCCGTAGCCCGCGCCCAGATCGAGCACCAGTTCCCCCGGCTGGATGTCGAGAGCGTCCAGCATCTTGGCCAAGGTCCGCGCCTCAAGCACGACCCGGCCCGGCCCGATCACCGTATTTTCCCCGACATAGGCCGCTTCGCGCTTGTCCTGCGGGACATAGACTTCGCGGGGAACCGACAGCATCGCCTCGATGATCGGGAACTTCGTCACATCGGAGGGCCGCACCTGGGTGTCAACCATCGTCACTCGACGGGTGGCATAGTCACTCATTTCTGAACTCGCCGGTCTGATTTTTCCTTTTACCGTCTTGCCACAACTGCAAGGGCGGAGCAACGGGCCTTGCGGCCAAAGCCCGTTCCGTCCGCATCTTTTTCGTCGCTGGAGCAAGGCGGCGCCGAAAGCCGGGGCAAAACCCCGGCCAGACGGAGATCCTGCAGGCTTCAGGGCATCGCCCGCCCGCCGAACCGCGATCCGGCCCAGGCCATGGCGCGCTCGCCCATCGACTTGAATTTCTGCGAGGCGGCGGTCAGCTTCGCCTCCCATTCGGGGTTGGGGGTCTGGCCTTCGGTGACCTTGAAGAAGACCTGCAGCAGGCAGGCGATGGCGAAAGGCTCGATCAGTGCCGCCTTCACCGCCCAGGCGAAGATCAGCGCGAAGACGAAGCCGCCCGCCGACCAGCTTCCCGGCAGGATGTAGACGATGGCCGCCGCCGGGGCGAGCATCACCAGAAAGACCACGAAGGACAGGACATAGACGATCAGCGTCAGCCAGGCGGCGTTGATCAGCATGGGCCTGGCGTTCTGCGCGTAAAGGACAAGCGCCTCGCGGGCCGAGGTCCAGGGGTTCCCGGCGCGGGTGCGGATGGCATGGGCAAGGATCACTTCGTCCACCAGCCCGACCGCGAGCCGCAGATAGGCGCGCAGCACCGCCGCAAGCCGGTCGAGACCCGGGATCGGCAGGATCATCAGGATGCCCTCCAGCAGCCCCGTCACCGCCCCGACAACGCCCTTGATCACCTGATCGAGCGCAAAAAGCGCGGAGGCCTGCCCGAAGCGCTCCGTCACCACCTTGCGGGCATAGTCGATCTGCCCCTGCCCGCCCGGCACCTCGCCGCCCTGCATGATCTCGACCATGACCGCGATATGGCCGGCCTTGACGATGTAGAGCAGGTAGTCGCGCAGGAAGAACAGCACCCCCGCACAGGCGGCAAAGCCGAACAGCCCGCCGTAGAAGACCGAGCTGGCCTGAAACTTCTGATCCCCGAAGGCGCCCACCCCCCAGCCGATGCCGGCGCCGGTCCCGGTGACGATCACGAAGGCCGCCGTGACCCCGAAATAGACCACGATGCGGAAGAGGAGAAAGGGTGCCGTCCGGCGCATCAGGCCGAGAGCGGAGGAGATGGAAAAATCCCACATGGAAGGCTCCTGAAACCGGAAATCGCAATGGCGGCAGGATTTCCGCTCCCCCGCCGCAATGCAAGCGATTTGGTGGCAAGGGCGGAAGCGGGCCGGAAACATCGGAGCGAAGCGCCCGAGGAGGCATCTGTGGCGGGTAAACCTTTCTTTACCTGTTTTGCCGCAGGATCGGGCGAGCACATCCCGAGCCGGAACAGATCATGCCGATCACCGCCCCCGACCTTCCTGCCTGTCTTCCCCCCGACGCGGAACTCGACCAGCTGCGCCGCGACATCGCCCGGCTGAAAGCGCGGGAGGCGGCGCTGACCGCGCTCCTGCGTCCGCCTCCGCCGGGCGGCGGCCCCCGCCCCGGCTGGCCGATGCAGCGCATCGGCGGGTTGCACCAGGCTTGAGGGGAAATCCCGCGCTGCCGCGCCTTGCTGTGGCGCCGGAGGGGTTTTGCACCCCTCCGGACCTCCCCGCAGGATATTTGAGGCAAGATGAAAGAAGAAGGCGCGCGCGCAGGACCGCATCCGGTTTGCGACCTGCCCTGCGGCTGCCGAGGGATCTAATAGGCGCCGCGGCCGGAGATCACCGCCCGCAGCGTCTGCGCCAGCAGCGCCAGATCGCCGCGAAGCCCGCGCGCACCGTCGATATAGGCAAGGTCGAGCGTCACCATTTCGTCAAAGCCGAGTTCCGCCCGGCCCGCAACCTGCCAGGGGCCGGTGATGCCCGGCACGGCCTCCAGCCGCCGGCAGGCGCGGGCCGGATAGGCCGCGACCTCCTCCGGCAGGGCCGGGCGCGGCCCGACGAGCGACATCTCGCCCTTCCAGACATTGATCAGTTGCGGCAGCTCGTCCAGCGAGGAGCGCCGCAGAAACCGCCCGAAGCCGGTGACGCGCGGATCGCCCCTGGACTTGAAGCACAGGCCTTCCCGATCGCTCTGCGCCAGAAGGCCGGCACGCAGCGCCTCGGCCTCCGGCACCATGGAACGGAACTTGACCATGCCGAACGGCACCCCGCCCCGCCCGATCCGGGTCTGGACGAAGAAGACCGGCCCCCGGCTCGTCACCCGGACCAGCAGCGCCAGCAGGGCGAAGACCGGCAGCAGCACCGGCAGCGCCAGAAGGATCAGCGTGAGGTCGAGCACGCGCTTGCCGGACGGCGCCCCATGCCGCCCGACCCGCAGAAAGGACAAAGGATAAACCGTCATGGCAGCCCCCGAAGGCCGCGGCCCCCGCCGCGCAGGGGGGATCTATCCCCTGTACGGCGGGGTTGACAGGGGGAAGCTCCGCCTCCCCTTCCCCCTCAGGTGCCGTCGCGCAGGCGGAACCGCTGGATCTTGCCGGTCTGGGTCTTGGGCAGGGCGCGCACGAAGATCACCGAGCGGGGATATTTGTAGGGCGCGATCACCCGTTTCACATGGTCCTGCAACAGCTTGACCATCAGCGCATCATCCTCGCGGCCCTCGGCCAGCACCACATGCGCCTCGACGATCTGGCCGCGCTCCTCATCCGGGCGGCCGATCACCGCACATTCCAGCACATCGGGATGCGACAGCAGCGCCGCCTCCACCTCCGGCCCGGCGATGTTGTAGCCGGCCGAGATGATCATGTCGTCGGAGCGTGCCGCGAAGTGGAAACGCCCCTCCTCATCCTGCCAGAAGCTGTCGCCGGTCAGGTTCCAGCCATCGCGGACGTATTTCTTCTGCCGGTCGTCGGCGAGATAGCGGCAGCCGGTCGGCCCGCGCACCGCCAGCCGCCCGACCTCGCCGCGCGGCAATTCCTGCATGTCCTCGCCGACGATCCGCGCCTCATAGCCGGTCACCGGACGCCCGGTGCAGCCGGGGCGGTGATCGTCGAAACGGTTGGTCAGGAAGATATGCAGCATCTCCGTCGCCCCGATCCCGTCGAGCATGGGCTTGCCGGTCTTGGCGATCCAGTCCTCATAGACCGGGGCGGGCAGCGTCTCCCCCGCCGAGACGGCGGCGCGCAGCGAGGACAGATCGGCGCCCTCCGACATGGCCTTCAGCATCACCCGATAGGCGGTGGGGGCGGTGAAGCAGACGGTCGCCTTGTATTTCTGAATGATTTCAATCATGTTCGGCGGGGTCGCCTGTTCCAGCAACGCCGCCGCCGCCCCGAAGCGCAGCGGAAAGACCGCAAGCCCGCCGAGCCCGAAGGTGAAGGCCAGCGGCGGAGAGCCGACGAAGACATCCTCCGGCGTGACCCCCAGAACCTCCCTGGCATAACCATCGGCGATGATCAGGATGTCGCGGTGAAAGGCCATGGCGCCCTTCGGCTCACCCGTGGTGCCGGAGGTGAAACCGATCAGCGCCACATCGTCGCGCCCGACCGGCGGGGCGGCAAAGCGCACCGGCTTCGACAGCGCCGCCCGGTCCAGTTCCGCATCATGGTTGGCCGTGCCGTCGAAGCCCACCACGGTCTTGAGAAACCGCGAATGTTTGGCGCAGCCGACCATTTCCTCCATCAGCCGCGTGTCGCAGAGCGCCAGCGCGATCTCCGCCTTGTCGACGATCTGGCCCAGCTCCCCCGCGCGCAGCATCGGCATGGTGTTGACCACCACCGCCCCGGCCTTGGTCGCAGCCAGCCAGCAGGCGACCATGGCGGGATTGTTGGCCGAACGGATCAGCACGCGGTTTCCGGGCTTTACGCCGTAATCCTCAACAAGCGCATGGGCGATGCGGTTCGACCAGTCGGTCAGCTCCTTGTAGGTGCGCTGCCGCCCGTTGCCGATGAGAGCGGTATGGTCGCCGAAGCCCTTTTCCACCATGCGGTCGGTCAGTTCCACCGCGGCGTTGAGGTAATCGGGATAGTCGAAGCGTTCCAGCAGGAAGCCCGGCTGCTGATCCTCCGGCGGCAGCCGGTCGCGGGTGAAAGTGTCGATATGGCCCGTGGGTCCCAGCATGTTCAGTCCTCCCAAACCTTCCTGCCTGTTCCTGTCGCGTCTCAATCCTGCGGGATCACCGCTGTCGCCTCGATCTCGACCTTGGCGCGGTCCTCGACGAGGGCGACGACCTGCACCAGGGCCATGGCCGGGAAGTTCCGTCCGATGACCTCCTTGTAGACCGCGCCCAACCCCTTGAGATTGGCGAGATATTCCTGCTTGTCGGTCACATACCACGTCAGGCGCACCAGATGCTCCGGCCCCGCCCCCGCGCAGGCCAGCACCTCGACGATGGAGCGCAGCGCCACCTCGACCTGACCGACGAAATCATCGGTCTCGAATTCCTGATCGGCGTTCCAGCCGATCAGCCCTCCGGTGAAGATCATCCGCCCCGTCGCCGCCACGCCATTGGCATAGCCCTTCGCCGGCTTCCAGTTCTTCGGATGCAAGATCTCATGGGTCATGCCGAGCCCTCCTTGTATGCCGCGAGCCGCGCCCGCATCTCTTCCGGCCAGCTTGCCGCCTTCATGCCGTCGATCCAGACGAGGGTGAGCCGGACGCGGAGCCGCAGCTCCTCCCCGCCCCGTCCCTCGATGACGACGCCGACGGAGGAGCGGCCGATCTTCTCCACCTCCAGCGAAAACAGCACCTTGTCGCCGAGCCGCGAGGGGGCGAAGAACTCCGCCCCGATCGCCACCGTCGGCACGCCGTTCTGCGCGCCCAGATGCATGGAGGCGAAGCTGCGCCCCACCACATCGTTGAAAAAGTTTTCCACCACCGAATTGGTCATCTCGAAATAGCGGGGGTAAAAGACGATCCCCGCCGGATCGCAGTGGTTGAATTCTATCTGGACAAGGCGCTGATACGGCATGGCTCAATCGTTGGCTTCGGGCGGCAGGAAATCCACGTCATGCTCGGCCGAAACCGCGATCACCGCCGGAATATCGGTCATGTCATGGAGCTTCTCGAACAGGGCTTCCAGCTTGCCCGCCGGCGAGACCCAGAACAGCGCCCGCGTCGGCTTGTCGGATTTGTTGAAATAACCATGCGGCACGCCGCGCGGCATCCGCACCAGATCGCCGGCCCTGGCGGTGAACCATTTGCCGTCCAGCTTCAGCTCCAGCTGGCCCTCCTGCACCAGAATGAACTCATCCTGCGTGGGGTGGACATGCACCGGCACGAACTGGCCCGGCTCGCTGTTGGTCTCGAAGCTGTAGGTGCTTTCGCAGGAGGCCTTCGGGAAATACCGCTGACCAAGGATGTTGAGCATCCGCCCGTGATAGGCTGTGCCGTTCGGGGTGATGCCGCCGTCAAGTTCCGTCATGTCTCTCTCCCTCGTTATGCCAGAATGCTGCGGGCGATCACCACGCGCTGCACGTCGGATGCGCCTTCGTAGATCCGCAACGCCCGGATTTCGCGGTACAAGGCCTCGACCGCAACCCCCTGCCGCACCCCGTCGCCGCCATGGAGCTGCACCGCCATGTCGATGACCTTCTGCGCGGCCTCGGTGGCGTAAAGCTTGGCCATTGCCGCCTCGCGGCTGACCCTGAGCGCCCCCTGGTCCTTGGTCCAGGCGGCGCGGTAGATCAGCAGCGCCGCCGCGTCGATCTGAAGGGCCATGTCGGCCAGATGCCCCTGCACCATCTGCAAATCGCTGAGCGGCGCCCCCTGGATGCGCCGGCTCTGTACCCGCGCCAAAGCCTCGTCGAGCGCGCGCCGCGCAAAGCCGAGCGCCGCCGCCCCGACGGTGGAGCGGAACACATCCAGCACAGACATGGCGATCTTGAAGCCCTCCCCCGCCCGCCCGATCAGCGCGCTTTCCGGCAGCACCACATCCTTCAGCGCCAGATGCGCCAGGGGATGCGGCGCGATCACCTCGATGCGCTCCACCACCGACAGGCCGGGCGTGTCGGCGGGCAGCAGGAAGGCCGACAGCCCCTTCGCCCCCGGCGCCTCGCCGGTGCGGGCGAAGATCACATAGACATCGGCAATCCCGCCGTTGGAGATATAGGTCTTCTCGCCGTTCAGGACCCAGCCCTGCGGCCCCTTCACGGCACTCGTCGCCGTCGCGGCCACATCGGACCCTGAGCCCGGCTCGGTCAGCGCAAAGCCGGAAATCGCCTTGCCCGCCCGCGTGCGCCCCAGCCATTCGCGCTGCTCCGCCGTGCCGAAGAGCGACACCGCCCCCATGCCGAGCCCCTGCATGGCGAAGGAGAAATCCGCCAGCCCGTCATGCCGCGCCAAAGTCTCGCGGATAAGGCAGAGCGTCCGCACGTCGAGCCGCTCGCCCTCCCCCGCGCCGGAGTGCTGCAACCAGCCCCCCGCCCCCAGCGCCGCCACCAGCCCCCGGCAAGCCGCATCGACATCGCCATGACCCACCGGCAGATGGCCCGATGCCCAGGCCTCCAGCCCCGCCGCCAGCGCCCGGTGGCGATCCTCGAAAAACGGCCAGGAAAGGAATGTCTGATCTGCCATTTTCTGTCCTCAAATATCCCGCGGGGTCCGGAGGCGCGCAGCCCCCGGCCTCCTTCAGTTGCCGACGAACACCGGCTTTTCCCTGGCCACGAAAGCCCGGTAAGCCCGTTCGAAATCCTGCGTTTGCATACAGATCGCCTGTGCCTGCGCCTCGGCTTCGATGGCCTGCTCCAGCCCCATGTTCCATTCCTGATTGAGCTGGGTCTTGGTGATGCCATGGGCAAAGACCGGGCCGGAGGCCAGACGGCGGGCCAGAGCCATCGCCTCCGCTTCCAGCGCCTCCGCCCCGTGCAGCGCGTTCCAGAAGCCCCAGCGCTCCCCCTCCGCCGCCGCCATCACCCGCCCGGTGTAAAGGAGTTCCGCCGCCCTTCCCTGCCCGATGATCCGCGGCAGCATGGCGCAAGCGCCCATGTCGCAGCCCGCAAGCCCTACACGGGTGAAGAGGAACGCGCATTTCGCCTCCGGCGTCGCCAGCCGCAGGTCCGAGGCCATGGCGATGATCGCCCCCGCCCCGACCGCCACCCCGTCCACCGCGGCGATGATCGGTTTCCCGCAGGAAATCATCGCCTTGACCAGATCGCCGGTCATGCGGGTAAAGACCAGAAGCTCCTTCATCGGCAGCCCGATCAGCGGCCCGATGATGTCATGCACATCCCCACCCGAGCAGAAATTCCCGCCGTTCGAGGCGAAGACCACCACATCCACATCCTCGGCATAGACGAGATCGCGGAAGGTGTCGCGCAACTCGGCATAGCTGTCGAAGGTCAGCGGGTTCTTGCGGTCCGGCCGGTTCAGCCGCACCACGGCGATGCGGTCCTTGACCTCCCAGAGGAAATGCTTCGGGGTCAGCCCAGCCAGTTTCATGTCTTGCCCATCCGTTTCAGAATTTCGGTCAGCGCGTCGAGATCGGCCTCGGAGAGACCAGCGAACAGCCGATCCACCTCGCGCTCATGATCGCCCGCCAAGCCCTCGAAGCTCGCCAGCCCCTCGGGCGTCAGCGCCACGAAGACGGTGCGGCGGTCGGTTTCGGACGGGGTGCGGCGCACCAGCCCGTCCTTCTCCAGCCGGTCCACCACCGCCGTCGCATTGCCGTTGGAGACGAGCAGCATCCGGGAAAGCTCGCTCATCGTCACCCCGTCGCGGCGCCGGTAAAGGGCGGCCATCACGTCGAAGCGCGGCAGGGTGGTGTCGTGGTTGACCCGCAGGAATTCGCGCAGCGAGCCTTCGGCGGCGCGGGTCACGCCCAGCATCCGGATCCACATTTTCAGGCGGCGCTTGGACAGATCGGTCATATCTCCCCCCCGGCGATCGACAAGGCCTGCCCGTTGATCCCTTCGGACCCCGGCTGGCAGAGCCAGAGCGCCGCCGCCGTCACCTCGGCGGGCTGGATCAGGCGGTTCTGCGGGCTCATCGCCTCCAGCACGCCCCGCGCCTCGGCCAGGGACCGGCCGGTCTTGTCGGCGATCACCTGCACCGACTGGTCGGTCATCGGCGTGTCGAGAAAGCCGGGGCAAAGCGCATTGACCGTCACCTCCCGCCGGGCGACTTCCAACGCCAGGGAGCGGGTCAGCCCCACAACCCCGTGCTTGGCCGCCGCATAGGGCGCCACCTTGGCATAGCCTTTCAGCCCCGCCGTGGAGGCGACGGAGATCAGCCGGCCCCAGCCCTCCATCTGCCGCAGGCCCTCGCGCAGGGTCAGGAAGACCCCGGTGAGGTTCACCGCGATCATGGCATTCCATTGCGCGAGGCTGGTCTTGACCATCGGTGCTGAATCCGCCTGACCGGCATTGGCGATCACCACATCGCAGCGCCCGGCCTCCGCGAACATCCGCTGCACGGAGGCCTCGTCGGTCACATCGGCCTGCACGGCGCGGATGCCGCGGGCCTTGGCCGTCACCGCCTCAAGCGCGGCCAGCCGCCTCCCGGCGATCACCACCTCCGCCCCGGCGGCCGCGAAGCCGAGGGCGAGATTTTCCCCCGCCCCCGAACCGCCGCCGGTGATCAGCACCCGCTTGCCCTGCATGGTCATACCCGGATCTGCTCCTGCTGTTTCTGCACCAGACGCCGCGCCTGATCCCGTCCGGCGAGATAGGGCAGCGGCCATTCGGTGCCAGCATCGCCCATGGCGATGGCCGCGTGCAACGTCCAATAGGGATCGGCCAGATGCGGACGGGCAAGGCAGACGAGATCGGCGCGCCCCGCGAGCAGGATCGAATTCACATGATCCGGCTCGGTGATGTTGCCGACCGCCATGGTCGCCAGCCCCGCCTCGTTGCGGATGCGGTCCGAGAAGGGGGTCTGGAACATCCGGCCATAGACGGGCTTCGCTTCGGTGGAGGTCTGGCCCGCCGACACGTCGATCACATCGGCGCCGGCTGCGGCGAACATCCGCGCGATTTCAACGGCTTCGGAGGGCGTCACCCCATCGTCCCCCAGCCAGTCGTTGGCCGAGATCCGCACCGACATCGGCTTTTCGCCCGGCCAGACCGCCCGCATCTCGCGGAAGACCTCCAGCGGGAAGCGCATCCGGTTCTCAAGGCTGCCGCCATATTCGTCGCTGCGGTGGTTCGACACCGGGCTGATGAAGCTCGACAGCAGATAGCCGTGGGCCGCGTGCAGCTCGATCATGTCGAAGCCCGCCGCCGCCGCCATTTCGGTGGCCTTGACGAATTGCAGCACCACCTTGTCCATATCGGCGCGGTCCATGGCCTTCGGCACCGCATTGCCGTCCTGCCACGGGATCGCCGAAGCCGACAGCAGCGGCCAGTTGCCCGAGGGCAGCGGCGCATCGCTGTCTTCCCAGCCGACCTGAGTGGAGCCCTTGCGCCCGGCATGGCCGATCTGGCAGCAGATCTTCGCCTTCGTCTCGGCATGGACGAATTTCACCAGCCGCTTCCAGCCTTCCTCATGCTTCGGCGTGTAAAGGCCGGGGCAGCCGGGGGTGATGCGTCCATCGGCGGAAACGCAGGTCATCTCGGTATAGACGAGCCCCGCGCCGCCCTTGGCCCGTTCGGCGTAATGGACGAAATGCCAGTCGCCGGGGATGCCGTCCACGGCCTTGTATTGCGCCATCGGCGAGACGACGATGCGGTTTTCAAGCCGCATCCCGCGCAACTGGAAGGGCGCGAACATCGGCGCGCGGCCCGGCGCACCGCCATATTGCGCGGCGAACCAGTCCTCCGCCTCGCGCAGCCATTTCGGATCGCGCAGACGCAGGTTCTCATGGCTGATCCGCTGGCTGCGGGTCAGCAGCGAATAGGCGAACTGCGGCGAGGGCATGTCGAGATAACGCTCGACTTCCTCGAACCATTCGAGGGAGTTGCGCGCCGCCGATTGCAGCCGCAACACCTCGACCCGCCGCTCGGCCTGATAGCGCTCGAAGGCCGCCTGCATGGTCGGTTCGGTATGGAGGTATTCCGCCAGGGCGATGGCGCTGTCGAAGGCCAGACGCGAGCCGGAGCCGATCGAGAAATGCCCCGTCGCCGCCGCATCGCCCATCAGCACGACGTTCTCGTGATACCATTGCGAGCAGATCACGCGCGGGAACTGCATCCACACCGCCGAGCCGCGCAGGTGGGCGGCGTTGGACATCAGCTCATGCCCGCCGAGATGCGCCTCGAAGATCTTGCGGCAGGTCTCGACGGTTTCCTCCTTGGTCATCGTCTCGAAGCCCCAGCGGTCCCAGGTCTCCGGCAGACATTCGACGATGAAGGTCGCGGTCTTGTCGTCGAACTGGTAGACATGCGCCCAGACCCAGCCATGCTCGGTCTTCTCGAAGATGAAGGTGAAGGCGTCGTCGAACTTCTGATGGGTGCCGAGCCAGACGAACTTGCATTTCCGGAGGTCGATGTCGGGCTGGAAGACCTCGGTATATTCCTTGCGGACGAGGGAGTTGATCCCGTCGCAGCCGACAACGAGATCGTAATCCTTGCGGTATTCCTCGGCCGATCTGAACTCGGTCTCGAAGCGCATGTCCACGCCCAGCTCCCGCGCTCGGGCCTGCAACAGCACCAGCATCGCCTTGCGCCCGATCCCGGCGAAGCCATGCCCGCCCGAAACCGTCCGCACCCCGTCATGCACGACGGCGATATCGTCCCAATAGGCGAACTGGCTGCGGATCGCCTCGGTCGAGACCGGATCGTTCTTCTGCATCCGGCCGAGCGCGTCATCCGACAGCACCACCCCCCAGCCGAAGGTGTCATTGGCGCGGTTGCGCTCCAGCACCACCACCTCATGGGAGGGATCGCGCAGTTTCATCGAGATTGCAAAGTAGAGCCCGGCAGGGCCGCCGCCCAGGCAAAGAACCTTCATGGCCATTCCTCCGATATGCGCGTCGAAGACAGGGTGGCACTCTCCGAAAACAATTTCAAGCTTGAAATTTCTCTCTTGAACTTTTGCCGCAGGGGTGCAGAGTGATGCCATGGAACATCTTCTGATCACGCCCCATGCGGGCTGGCTGCAACTGGTGCTGAACCGTCCGGCGGCGAAGAATGCGCTGAACACGGCGCTTCTGGGCGAGCTTGCCGCGGCTCTGGCGGCAGCGGCGGCGGACCCGGACTGCCGGGCCGTGCTGATCCACGGGGCGGAGGGGAATTTCGCCGCCGGCGCCGATATCGGCGAGATCGAGACCAAGACCACCGCCGAAGCGGCCGAGGACCCACGCAAGGCCCATTGGGCGGCGATCCGCTCCTTTCCGAAGCCGCTTGTCGCCGCCATCGAGGGCTTCGCGCTTGGCGGCGGGCTGGAACTGGCGCTGATGGCCGATCTGATCCTTGTGGATGGCACGGCGCGGCTCGGCCTGCCGGAGACGAACCTCGGCCTGATCCCCGGCGCAGGCGGGACGCAACGGCTGATGGCGCTTGCCGGGCGGGCGCGGGCCGGGCGGATGGTGCTGACCGGCGAGATCATCGACGGGGCGACAGCGCAGGATTGGGGCATCGCGGGCTATCTTTGCGACGGCCCGGCGGTGGAGGCCGGCGTGGCCCTTGCCGGCAAGATCGCCCGCCGCGCCCCCCTCGCCCTTCAGGCGGCCAAGGCGGCACTGGTCGCGGGCGACGAAGCGGCGCTGGCCTTCGCGGCCGAACGCACGGGCTTCGAGGCGCTGATGGACAGCGCCGACAAGGCCGAAGGCATCCGCGCCTTCCGTGACAAGCGCAAACCGGAGTTCAGGGGGGCCTGACATGGAGGCAAGAATGGCGGCAAGAACGGAAACCATCGGCATCGTCGGGCTCGGCACCATGGGCCTCGGCATCGCGCAGGTCTTTGCCGCCGCCGGTTTTCCGGTGATCGCCACCGATGCCCATGCGCCCGCCCGCGCCAATGCGGCAGAGCGGATGGCCGCCACGCTCGACGCCCGCGTGACGGCGGGCAAGCTTTCGCCGGAGGCCCGCGACGCCACCCTCGCCCGGCTGACCCTCGCCGGGGACCTCACCGCCTTCGCCCCCTGCGCGCTGATCATCGAGGCCATCGTCGAGAAGGCGGAGGCGAAGCAGGCGCTCTTCGCCACTCTCGAAGGCATCGTCGGTCCGCAGGCGGTGCTGGCCACCAACACCTCCTCCCTCCCCGTCGCCACCATCGCCGCCGGGGCGCAGCATCCGGGCCGCATCCTCGCCCTGCATTTCTTCAACCCGCCCGCCGCGATGAAGCTCGTCGAACTCGCCCCCCATGGCGGGACGGCACCCGAGGCGCTCGCCCTCGCCCGCCGGGTGACGGAGGCGGCGGGCAAGACCGTGATCCGCTGCCCCGACCGCCCCGGCTTCATCGTCAACCGCTGCGCGCGGCCCTATTACGGCGAGGCGCTCGCCTTGCTGGAAGAAGGCCGGACGGCGGCGGAGATCGACGCGGCGATGCAGGCGGCGGGCTACCGGCTTGGCCCTTTCGCGCTGATCGACCTGATCGGCGCCGACATCAACCTTGCCGCGACCGAGGGGATGAGCGCCGCCATGGGCGGGCATCCGCGCTACCATGTCTTCGCCGCCCTGCGCGCGCAGGTGGCAAGCGGCAATCTTGGCCGCAAGACCGGGGCGGGGTTTGTCACCGCGGCCGCCGCCGCGCCTGCCGATCCCCCCGCCGATGCGGAGGAGATCGCCCTGCGGATCGAAGCCACGCTCGCCAATGAGGCCGGCTGGCTTCTGGCCGAAGGCGGCACCACGCCGGAAGGCATTGATACGGCGATGAAACTCGGCCTCAACTTCCCGCGCGGCCCGTTCGAGGCGCTTGCCCGCCACGGCAAGGCCCGCGTCCTTGCCACCCTCGCCGGGCTGGAGGCCAAGGCCCCCCCCGCGCTGAAGTCCCGCTACCTGCCCGCCCCGGCCCTGGAGCTGCCATGACCGACGTTTTCCTTTGCGCCGCGCGCCGCACGCCCATCGGGCGCTACGGCGGCAGCCTTGCCATGGTGCGCCCCGACGACCTCGCCGCCCGCGTGATCGACGGGCTTCTCGACCTGCACGACCTGCCGGTCGATGAGGTGATCTTCGGCTGCGCCAATCAGGCGGGCGAGGACAACCGCAACGTGGCGCGGATGGCCACTCTCCTCAGCCGCCTGGGCGAAGGCGTTCCGGCGCTGACCGTCAACCGGCTCTGCGCCAGCGGGCTCGATGCGGTGATCACGGGTGCAAGGGCGATCCGCGACGGGGCTGCCGATGTGGTGATCGCCGGCGGCGTCGAAAGCATGAGCCGCGCGCCCTTCGTGATGTCCAAGGCCGAAAGCGCCTTCGCCCGCGCCCCGGAGATCCATGACACGACGATCGGCTGGCGCTTTGTCCATGCGCGGATGGCCGCGACCTACGGCACCCATTCCATGCCCGAGACGGCGGAGAACCTCGCCGCCGACCACGGCATCTCCCGCGCCGATCAGGATGCCTATGCGCTCCGCAGCCAGCAGCGCTATGACGCGGGCTGGCACGCGGCGGATCTGCTGCCGGTCACCATCCCCTCCCGCAAGGGCGATGCGGTCGTCAGCACGGATGAGCACCCCCGCCCCACCAGTGCGGAGGCTCTGGCCGCGCTGAAGACCCCTTTCCGCAGCCCCGGCACCGTGACCGCCGGCAATGCGGCGGGGGTGAACGACGGGGCGGCGGGGGTGATCCTCGCCTCTGCCGCGGCGGTGAAGCGCCACGGGCTGAGCCCGCTCGCCCGGATCGGCGCGGCGGCAAGTGCCGGGGTGGCGCCGCGGGTGATGGGCATCGGCCCGGTCGCGGCGCTTGAAAGGATCACCGCAAGGACCGGGCTGAAAGCGCCCGATTTCGACGTGATCGAGCTGAACGAGGCTTTCGCGGCGCAGGTCCTCGCCTGCACCCGCGCCTGGGGCCTGGCCGATGATGCCGCGCAGGTGAATGCCTATGGCGGCGGCATCTCCATGGGCCATCCGCTCGGCGCATCCGGCGCGCGGATCGCCGGGGCGGCGGCGCGCCGGCTCAGGGAAAGCGGCGGCAGACGGGCGCTCGTCAGCCTTTGCGTCGGTGTGGGACAGGGTGTGGCCCTGGTGCTGGAGGCTGTCTGAGATGTCGGGAACCTACTTCCTTTACCATTCCATCGGGATGTATCCCGGCAAGACCGAAGACCTGAGCCGCGCCATGGCGGAATTCGCCGGCGTCTGGGGCCGGACGGACGACAGCCAATGGGCCTATGCGCTCGGCAAGCGGCAGGGCTTCATCGACCGCTGGCAGGCGATCCTGAACGCCCCTCCCGCCAGCGTGACCACCACCGAGAACGTCACCTCCGCCGTCCACATGCTGCTGGCCGCCCTGCCCGAAGGCCATCTGCGCGGCCGCAAGGTGCTGGTCGGGGCCGATTGCTTCCCCTCGAACCATTTCCTCCTGAACGGGATGGCGGCGAAATACGGCTTCACCCTGCACACCGTCCCCTTCCGGCAGGGGGCGGCCCATGTGGAGGACGAAGATTTCCTCGACGCCTGGACGCCAGAGGTCGGGCTGGCGCTGCTGACCTGGGTGTCCTCCACCACCTCGCACCGCATAGACCTGGCCCGCATGGTGGCGCATGGGCGGCGGATGGGCTCGCTGATCGGCACGGATATCACGCAGGGCGCGGGGCTGCTTCCCTATGACGTGACCGCACCGGAGGTCGATTTTTCGGTCTCCACCTCGCTCAAATGGATGTGCGGCACGCCGGGGGCCGGGATGCTCCATGTCTCCCCCCGGCTGATCGGGGAGTGTCGGCCGGAACTGCGCGGCTGGTTCAGCCAGGAGAACCCGTTCAACTGGGATATCACGGCCTTTCACTATGCGCCCGATATCCGCCGTTTCGACAATGGCACGCCCTCGACCCTCTCCGCCCTCGCCTCGCTGCCGGCCCTCGACTGGCACGCGGCGCAGGATCAGGGGGAGATCCTCGCCCACAACCGCCGCCTGACCGCAAGGCTGATCGAGGGAGCCGATCAGCTCGGCTTGCCCCTCCTCACCCCGCGCGCCGAGGAAAAGCGCGGCGGTTCGATCATGCTGCGCCTGCCCGGAAGCCACCCCGCGCCCGGCATCGTCGGCGCCCTGCGCGCCGAAGGCATCACCACCGACCACCGCAGCCAGACCCTGCGCCTCTCCCCCGGCGTGATGACCACGGTGGACGGCACCGAGACCCTGATCGCCGCCCTCACCCGTCTTCTCGGCTAAGGCTTTCTTCTCTTTCCAAATATCCCCGCCGGAGGCTTCCCCGGCCAGACTCGGGAGCCTCCGGCGGGGATATTTGAGCCAGTCTGAAAGGGATCAGTCGTGATAGCCTTCCCCGCGCGCAGCGCGCAGCGTGTCGCGGGGGGAAAGGCCGTAGCGGCTGCGGTAGATTTCGGAAAAGCGCCCGAAATGGGTGAAACCCCAGCGCAGCGCCACCTCGGTCACGCTGCCGGAGCCGGCCACCAGATCCTGATGGGCGCGGGCGAGCCGCTGGTCGCGCCAGAAGCCGAGCGGTGTCGTGCCGCGATGCTGGCGGAAGGCGAGTTGCAGGGCGCGCGGGCTGATGCCGGCTTCGGCGGCAATGTCGTCCAGCGTCAGCGGCTGGTCGAGATGGGCGTCGATATAGCCCTCCGCCAGCCGCAGATGGCGCGGGCGGGGAGCGGCGCGGGCGCGGCCGAGATGGGCCTGGTGGTCATGGCGATGCGCGTCGAGGAGGCCCGACATCAGCGAGGCCTCGACGGCGCGGCCCATCAGCCCGGCCCCGATCGGCGCCTGCCCGGCATCGGCCTCGGCCACGAGGAACAGCACCAGCCGCTTCAGCGCCGCCCCCGCGCCCCGGCTGAGATCGAGCGGGCCGGAGAAGGTCAGCGTCCGCGGGGCCGGGGCGCCGATCTGGGCCGAGAGGTGATCCTGCATCGCCCGGCGGTCGATCTGCAAAAGCACCTGCCGCGTGCCTTCCGTCCAGATCATCGTGGTCGGCAGATGCGGGTTCAGCACCGCCGCCGCCTCCGGCGAGGAATAATACCGCTCTGCGCCATGGGCGATCATCGCGCCGCCCGACAGCGGGATCTGCACGAGGTAGAACCGTTCCAGCTCCCCCGGCGCGATCAGGGTCTTGGCGCCATACTGGATGTAGTTGAGGCTGAGCCGCTCCCCCGGCAGATGGTGCTGGCGGGCATCCATCTCCCCCCCGCCGATCCGGTCGAGCCGGTGCGGGCAGAAGACCGCCGCCACCCTTTCGCGCGCCTCGTCGAGATCGGAGGAGCGGAAGAGCATATGGCTGCCGAGCGGCGCGGCGCCGGCAGGATCGCGCCGGGCGGTTTCAGGCGGGGCGGGAACGGGCGGCATCTCCCTCGCTTTCACTGGGTGAGGCGGAAAGCCTAGCACGCTTTGCCGCGGCACCAGCCGTTTCCTGCGGTCCCATGACGATTTTTTCGTTTTCCGGATAGTCGCCCCGCCCTGCGGATAGCGCGCCGACGGCGGCGGGCGGAGGCTTGTCCATCAACAGGGCAATCCAGAATGACGGGGAGAAACGGGATGCGCGGGCTGGAAGGCAAAGTGGCGATCGTGCCGGGGGGCAGCACCAAGATCGGACAGGCGGTCGTGGCGGGTTTCCGGGCGGCGGGGGTGCGGGTGATGGTGGCCGACATCGCGCCGGCTCCGGAAGCGGAGGGCGTGGGCTTCCAGCTTTGCGACCTGCGCGACGATGCCCAGATCGCGGCGCTTGTCGCGGCGACCAGGGAGAAGTTCGGGCGCATCGACTTTCTGGTCAATGTGGCCTGTTCCTATCTCGACAACGGGGCGGAGACGAGCCGCGCCGACTGGCTGACGGCGCTCGACATCAACATCGTCGGTTCGGTGATGCTGATGCAGGCGGCGCGGGCGGATCTGGCGGCGAACCGGGGGGCCATCGTCAATTTCGGCTCGATCTCGAGCCGCGTGGCGCAGACCGGCCGCTGGGTCTATCCGGTCTCCAAGGCGGCGATCCTTCAGCTCACCCGCAATCAGGCCATGGATCTGGCGCCCGAGGGCATCCGGGTCAATGCCGTCTCGCCCGGCTGGACCTGGAGCAACATCATGGACCAGCTGACCGGCGGCAACCGCGCCAAGACCGATGCGGTGGCGGCCCCGTTCCACATGCTCGGCCGCGTCGCGGACCCCGAGGAGGTGGCGGCGGCGGTGCTGTTCCTCTGCTCGGACGAGGCGAGCTTCATCACCGGCACGGATATCTGCGTCGACGGCGGCTATACGGCCATGGGTCCGGAGCAGGCGGTGCCGGCGATCCCGAAACTGATGGCGTAAGCACGCGGCTGCCGGGGAAGCCTCCGGCGGGGATATTTGAAAAAGAGAAGAAAAACAGGGAGATGAAGATGCGGAAGATCACTATCGTCGGGGGCGGGCAGTCGGGGCTGCAACTGGGGCTCGGGCTGTTGCAGGCGGGCCATCAGGTGCGGATCGTCCAGAACCGCACCGGCGAAGAGGTGGCGGCGGGCAAGGTCCTGTCCAGCCAGTGCATGTTTTCCAATGCCGTGCAGCATGAGCGCGACCTTGGGCTCGACTTCTGGTCGGCGGACTGTCCGCCGGTGGAGGGGATCAATTTCATCGTGCCGAACCCGGACGGGTCGGGGACGAAGCTGATCGACTGGGCGGCGCGGCTCGACCGCAACGCCTATTCCGTCGATCAGCGGGTGAAGATCCCCCGCTGGATGGAGGAATTCGCCAAGGCCGGCGGCCAGATGGTGATCGCCGATGCCGGCATTGCCGAGATCGAGACCTATGCAAGGCAGGACGATCTGGTCATCGTCGCCTCCGGCAAGGGCGAGGTCGGGCGGATGTTCGCCCGCGATGCGGAGAAATCGGCCTTCGACAAGCCGCAGCGGGCGCTCGCCTTGACCTATGTGACCGGGATGGTGCCGCGCACGCCCCATTCGGCGGTGGAATTCAACCTGATCCCCGGTGTCGGCGAATATTTTGTCTTCCCGGCTCTGACCACCACCGGGCCTTGCGAGATCATGGTGATGGAGGGCCTCCCCGGCGGGCCGATGGATTGCTGGGCGGATGTGAAAAGCCCCGCACAGCATCTGGAGACCTCGCTCAACATCCTGAAGACCTTTCTGCCCTGGGAATACGAACGCTCGAAGGACTGCCAGCTGACCGATGACAACGGCATCCTTGCCGGGCGGTTCGCGCCGACGATCCGCCATCCTGTCGCCACCCTGCCCTCGGGGCGCAAGGTGCTGGGCCTCGGCGATGCGGTCTGTCTCAACGATCCGATCACCGGGCAGGGGTCCAACAATGCCGCCAAGGCGGCGGCGATCTATCTGGAGCGCATCCTCGCCCATGGCGATGCCCCTTTCGACGAGGCCTGGATGCAGGGGACCTTCGACCGCTTCTGGGATTACGCGCAATGGGTGGTGGGCTGGACCAACATGCTCCTGATGCCGCCGCCGCCCTTCGTGCTGGACATCATGGGCAATGCCCAGGGGCTGCCGAAGCTCGCGCATCGGATGGCCAACGGTTTCGACGATCCGCGCGACTTCTTCCCGTGGTTCGCCGATCCCGGTGCGGCGGCGAACTATCTGGCCGAGCTGAAGGCGGCCTGAGATGAGCGCCCTCGACGCCGCGGCCTTCCGCGCCGCGATGGCGCGCTTTCCGGGGGCGGTCACGATCGTCACCGCGCTGCAAGGGGCGGAGCGGCGGGGGATCACCGCCACCGCCGTCTGCTCCGTCACCGCCGATCCGCCGAGCCTGCTCGTCTGTCTCAACCGCAAGACCGGCACCTGTGCGGCGGTGCGCGCGGGCGGGCGGTTCAACGTCAACCTCCTGCCGGGGGAAGGCGGGCCGACGGCGCTGGCCTTCGCCGGGGCCGGAGGGGTTACTGGCGAGGCGAAATTCGCCAGCGGCGACTGGGAGGCCGATACCGATGGCCTGCCGGTGCTGGCAACTGCGGCGCTGACCTTCTCCTGCGCGGTGAGCGAGGTGCTGGAGGCGGGATCGCACAGCATCTTCATCGGGCAGATCGAGGCGATCCGGTCTGGCGAAGGGGCGGCGCTGATCTATGAGCAGAGCCGGTTCCACCGGCTGGAGCCGCTGTAGGGTCGGCTCCGGGTGGGGCGGAGGGCGGCGGAACCGCACCCCGCCCCTACCCCCGCCGATGCGTGGCCGCGACCCGCGCCACCTCCTCATAGATGCCGGTCAGCACGTTCAGCGTCCGCGCCGCCTCTGCGAGACGTGCGGAGAAGCCCGGCAGGCTGTCGATCTCTGCCAGAAGCAGGCGGCGGCGCAGCACCCCGTAATCGTCGGTCACGCGCCGCCCCTCCGCCGTCACCTCGTAGCTGACGCCGGAGCGGCCCGCGCCCTTGCGCTCCACCAGCCCCGCCCCGATCAGCTTGCGGAGCGAATACTGGATGTTCGGCACATCGTCGCGGTTGGTCAGCCGCGCCAGATCCTTGATGCTTTTGGGCCGGTCGTTCATCCGGATGATGTGCAACAGCGCATTTTCCGGCCCCGTCGCTGCCAGATCGCAGACCCCCGCCAGGCATTCGGCCTGCCAGCGGCCGAATCCCTCGAAGGCCCGCATCAGCGCGAATTCGAGCTCGGTCGCCTCCACCTCCCCCGCCGTCGCCGCCAGATGCCAGCGATAGTCGAGCGGCGCCCCCCCGCCATCGTTTTGAGCCTGAACCTTTTTCCCCGTCATCCCCGGCCCCCTTCTTTGCCGGTATCCTTCCCGTTCAAATCCGTTGACGCAATGCGAATTTACGATAGACTTTCAAACATAAAATAAATCCATAACACAGGGAGACCAGAATGACCGCCAACCCGATGCTGTCGGGCGACCACTTTCGCCTTGGCACCTTTTCCTCCAACTGCTCGTCTGGGATGACCCCCACGAAGATCGCCGAACGCTGGGACAATTCCTGGGACAACAATCTGGCGCTGGCGAAGATGCTGGACGCGGCGGGGATCGACTTCATGCTGCCGATCGCCCGCTGGATCGGCTACGGCGGCGAGACGGATTTCCACGGCAACGTGCTGGAGACGATGACCTGGGCGGCGGGGCTGCTGGCCTCGACGAAGAACATCGCGGTCTTTGCGACGATCCATACGGCGGCGAACCATCCCGCCGTGGTGGCAAAGCAGATCGCCACCATCGACCAGATCGGCCATGGCCGGGCGGGGCTGAACATCGTCGCCGGCTGGAACAAGCCGGAATACGAGGCGCTCGGCCTCACCCTGCCGGATGACCATGAAACCCGCTACGGCTACGCGCAGGAATGGTTCGATCTCGTCCGCAAACTCTGGGCCTCGAAAGAGCATTTCGACTGGAACGGCAAGTATTTCAAGGCGAAGAAGATCAAGGGCGATCCCGCGCCCCTGCGCGGCTCGGTGCCGGTCCTCAATGCGGCGGGCAGTCCGCAGGGGCGGGAGTTCGCCACCGACAATGCCGATTTCCTCTTCACCCCGGCCATCGACCTCGCGCGTTCCGTCACCGAGATCGCCGATCTGAAGGCGCAGGCCAGGGCCAAGGGCCGCAAGGTCGGCGTGCTGACCTTCTCGCATGTGATCTGCCGGCCGACCAGGGCGGAGGCGGAGGATTTCGCCGATCTGACGGCGGTGAAGAATGCCGATACCGATGCGATCGACAACCTCGTCAACCTGCAATTCGCCCATGCCCACAGCTTCCCCCACGACCTTCTGGCGCAGATCAAGCATCTCTTCGCGCTCGGCCATGGCGGCTTCCCGCTGATCGGCACGCCCGATGACGTGGCCGAAGGCATCCTGAAGCTGCACGCGACGGGCTTCGCCGGGACGACGCTGTCCTTCGTCGATTACGTCAAGGAATTCCCCTACTTCCGCGATACGGTGCTGCCGAAGCTGAAAGAAGCCGGCATCCGCTGAGCCCTTGGCCCCGCCGGGGAAGCCTCCGGCGGGGATATTTGGGCCAGTATGAAAGGGCTTTCTTCTCTTTCCAAATATCCCCCGCGGAGCGTCCGGGGTTTCCCCCGGTGCCGCGCGTCAGGCAAAGCTGCGGATCGTTGCCAGCGCGCCGTCGAGCGCCTTGCCCTCTTCGTCCTTGAGCGCCGCCTCGCGCAGGCGGCGCAGCCAGTCGGCGGCATCCTCGCGGCCCGCGACAAGCGCCGCACCCGCCATCACCCGGTCGAATTTCGACAGGGCGCGGGCGTGGGTGTCGGAATAGCCCTTCACCAGACGGCGGCAGCGCAGGACTTCCACCGCGAGATCGTAGTTCACCGGCAGATAGCCCATGGCCAGCCCGAGCCAGCGGTCGAGATGGGCGACCTCCTGCCGGTGACGCAGGGTGCGGCGGCGCCAGGATTTCAGCCCCCCGAGGACATAGAGCATCAGATAGGCGCCGAGCGTATCGGTCCGCATCCGGCGGCCCTTGTTGAAGAGCCGGTCGATCAGTTTCATGCGGCCCGCGTTCGCCTCCCAGCGCGCGCCCATGGCGGCGGGCAGCATCGAGACGATCTCTTCGGCGCGCGGATGCAGGAATTCCGTCACCTGCATCACATTGGCCGGTTTCGCTCCCATCTCGCGGGCGATGCGGTCCATCCGCCCGGCGCGGGTCTTCAGGTCCGCCACGCGGATGATGTCGTCATAGGCCATGGCATTGGCGAGATATTTCGCCGCCTCCCGCCCGAGATCATGGGGGGCGCGATCCTGCGCGAGGATCTTCTCCAGCCGAGAGAGATACTCCTCCCCATAGGCAAGATCCTGAAACTCCACCACTTTCCGGAGACCGGGCAGCGCCATTTCCGCAACGGGGGCCGGCATCGCCTCCACCCGGCGCACGAGGGCGAGCCAGCGGTCGCGCAGGCGGGCGGGGCCGGAGGGCGGAGCCAAGGCGGTTTTCGCAGGGGCGGCGGGGGCGGCCGGCGCCCCCGCCTGTGCCGCCTCATAGCCTGCGGCGAAGGCGCGCAGCGAGGCTTCCGCCCCCTTGCCGCCGGAGCGGATCGCCGCCTCATAGGCCTCGCGCGGGAAGGGCAGCGCCCCGGAGCCTGCCAGCGCCCCGAAGAGCGAGGCCGAGATCACCGAGCCTTTGGCGATGGCCAGAGCGTCGAAATCGGCGGCGATGAAACGGCGGGCGGCGAGTTCGGCGGCGGCCATCACCTCCGCCGACGACGCGATCCCGTCGCCCGGCACCATCTTTTCGCTGACCGCAAGCGCGCGGTGGGTGGAGGTGATCAGCGTGGTCCGGTCCGGGGTGACGAAGCCGCGGATGATCGAGCGGCCCGCCTCCATCATCTCGGCGGTAATCATGATGTCCACATCCCCCGCCGCCGGCATCAGCGAGAAGACCGGCACCAGGGCGCCTGCCGGCGCCATCTCGACGTAATAGACCGTGGCGCCGGTGCGTTGCGCGACACCTGCCACGCTCGTCGCCTGCGCCACATAGCCGTTGGCGCGGGCCAGCGCCTCGATCCAGCCGGTCAGCACGCCGCCGCCCTGCCCGCCCACCGCCAGCACCGCCAGCTTGATGATGCCGCTCAGGCGCGGATCGGCCTTGGCCGGGGTCAGAACCTCTTGCAGGGTCATTGCACTTCTCCGAAAACCAGCCGCCGGCTGTCGCGGCGGCGTTGCAGCCAGCCGATCGCGCGGGCGCGCAGGGCGGCGCGGCGGCCTTCCCATTTGCCGGGGTTGTGGACCACATCGGCGCGGTAGAAGGACGGGCAGAGCACCGCCGCATCCGCCACCTCGCCGCAATTGCCGCAGCCGACACAGGATTGGTCGATGGAGGCCACCGGATCGTCACGCAAAGGATCGTCGAGCCGCTTCAGCGACAGCGAGGGGCAGCCCGAGAGCCGGATGCAGGCGTGATCGCCGGTGCAGACCTGCTCATCGACGCCGAAGCGCGGCGCCTCCACCCGGCGGCCTTCCTTGATCGCCGCCGCCCGCTGCGGCTTTTCGCGCCGCTGGCGGTTCAGCATACATTCCGAGGAGGCGACGATGACATGCGGACCGGGCGCGTCGGTGGTCAGCGCCTCGCGGATCGTGTCGCGCATCTTCTTCACGTCATAGGTGCGGTCGATCTGGCGCACCCAGTCGATGCCGATGCCTTTCAGCGCCTTGGAGATCGGGTTCTTCGTGGATTTCGTCGCATTCTCGGCGCGGGAGGACATCACATCCTGCCCGCCCGTCGCGGCGGAATAGTAATTGTCCACGATGATCGCCACGCCTTCGGATTTGTTGAAGGCCATGTTGGTGAAGGAGGAGGAGAGGCCGTTGTGCCAGAAGCC
>JAPUEK010000075.1 GCA_027492585.1 Paracoccaceae bacterium
GGCCAGACGGCGCGCAACGCCCGCCGCTCGCCGATCCGACCTGACCCTCAGACGGAGAGACAGATGTATTTCAGTTCCATGTAATCCTCGATCCCGTGGTGGCTGCCTTCGCGGCCGAGACCGGATTGCTTGACGCCACCGAAGGGCGCGACCTCGGTCGAAATCAGCCCGGTGTTCACCCCGACCATCCCGTATTCGAGCTGCTCCTGCACGCGGGTGATCCGGCCGATGTCGCGGGCGTAGAAATAGCTCGCCAGACCGAAGATCGTGTCATTGGCGCGGCGGATGACCTCTTCTTCGGTGTCGAACTTGAAGAGCGGGGCCAGCGGGCCGAAGGTTTCCTCATTGGCGACCTTCATGTCGGGGGTCACCCCCGTCATCACGGTCGGCTCGAAGAAGGTGCCGCCGAGCGCATGGCGCTTGCCGCCGGTGACGATCCTGCCGCCGCCGGCCAGCACATCGGCGATATGCTCCTCGACCTTCTCCACCGCATCCTCGTTGATCAGCGGCCCGGTGTTGACCCCGGCTTTCAGGCCGTCGCCGATGGACAGGCCCTTGACCGCCGCCGCCAGCTTTTCGGCGAAAGCGTCATAGACGCCGGCCTGCACATAGATGCGGTTCGCGCAGACGCAGGTCTGGCCGTTGTTGCGGAATTTCGACACCATCGCCCCCTCGACCGCCTTGTCGAGATCGGCATCGTCAAAGACGATGAAGGGCGCGTTGCCGCCGAGTTCCATCGAGCATTTCAGCACCTGATCCGCCGCCTGACGCAGCAGGATGCGCCCCACCTCGGTCGAGCCGGTGAAGGTCAGCTTGCGGATCGCGGGGTTCTCGCAGAATTCCTTGCCGATGTCGGACGACCGGCTGGAGGTGATGACGGAGAAGACACCCGCCGGAACCCCGGCGCGTTCGGCCAGCAGGGCGAGGGCAAGCGCCGAAAGCGGCGTCTCGGCCGCCGGGCGCGCGACGAAGCCGCAGCCCGCGGCCAGAGCCGGGGCGACCTTGCGGGCGATCATGCCGTTCGGGAAGTTCCACGGCGTGATGGAGGCCGCGACCCCGATCGGCTGCTTGATCACCGTGATGCGCTTGTCGCGCTGATGGCCGGGGATGGTCTCGCCATAGATGCGTTTGGCTTCCTCGCCGAACCATTCGATATAGCTCGCGCCATAGGCGATCTCGCCCTTGGCCTCGGCCAGCGGCTTGCCCATCTCGGCGGTCAGGATGGCGCCGAGGTCATCCTGATTGGCCATGCACAGATCGGCCCATTTCCGCAGGATCGCGGCGCGTTCCTTGCCGGTGCGGGCGGCCCATTCGCGGCGGGCCACATCGGCGGCGGCGATGGCGCGGGCGGCATCCTTGCGGCTCATGTCGGCGACATTGGCGATCACGTCGCCACGGGCGGGATTGGTGACCGGAAAGGTCTTGCCATCCTCGGCGGAAACCCACTCCCCGGCGATATAGGCCTTCTCGGTCAGAAGGCTCGGGTCTTTCAGGATGGAACGCAGATCGGTGGCGGAATCGAGCATGTGGGCCTCCCATTTTTCGATTGCACATGCAATGCAGGAGCGAGGCCGAAAAGTCCAGTTCCGGGCGGGTATCTGGACCGAGGTGTTGATCAGAACTGGAGTCATCAGATGTCCTCCCAAGACGCAGCCAGCCGCGCTTATGCCAATGGCGATTTCATTCCGGGCAGCGAGGCCCTGCCGGATCTGTGGCAGCGCGCGGCGGCGGAGTTCCGCGTGAGCCTTGGCTCAAGGGCGGAAACCGGCCTTTCCTATGGCCCGGCGCAGCGGCAGCGGTTCGACCTCTTCCGCCCGGAAGGCGTGGCGAAGGGGCTGCTCGTCTGGGTCCATGGCGGCTATTGGCTGGCCTTCGGGCGCGAAAGCTGGTCGCATTTCGCGGCGGGTGCGGTTGCGCGCGGCTGGGCGGTGGCGATGCCTTCCTACACGCTGGCGCCAGAGGCGCGGATCGCAGCCATGACGCAGGAGATCGCAGCCGCGGTGCGGGCGGCTTCGGCCCTCGTGCCGGGGCCGGTGGTGGTCTCCGGCCATTCGGCGGGCGGGCATCTGTCGGCGCGGATGGGCTGCACGGACATCGACCTGCCTCAGGTGCGCCGCGTGGTGCCGATCTCTCCCCTCGCCGATCTGGAGCCTCTGATGGCGACACAGATGAACCTCTCCCTGCGGATCGACGCGGCGGAGGCGCAGGCGGAAAGCCCGGCGCGGCTGGCGTTGCGCCCCGATTGCACGGCCCATGTCTGGGTCGGCGGGCAGGAGCGGCCCGCCTTCCTCTGGCAGGCGCGCCTGCTGTCGGAGGACTGGGCCTGCCCCTGGACGGTCGCGCCGGGCAAGCACCATTTCAGCGTCATCGACGATCTGACGGACCCCGCCTCCGGGCTTGTGGAGGCCTGCGTCGGCTGAGGCTATTTCGCGTCGAAGGTGCCGAGCGCGCTCAGGTCCATCTGCTCCAGCAGCTTCAACGCCATCTCGCCATTGCCGCCCTGCGTCTGCAACAGCACCCGGTTGTTGACCAGCGTGGAATAGTCGCCGTCCTGATCCAGGAAGGTCACGCCGCCGATCACCGCGGTCTTGCCCATCAGCGCCATGGTCGCCGGATTGCCGAGCATCGAGGCCATGCTCTGCACCATCATGTTGTCGGCATAGGCGGAGAGGGTGACATTGGCCCCGTCCGGCCCGGAATAGCTCGCCTCCGCCCCGGCACCGCCGCCCATCATGGCCAGACCCTCGGTGACGGAAGTATTGTCGCTGCGGGTCCAGCCATCCGGCGCGGGCGGGAATTTCGCCGCCAGAAGCCCGCTTTGCAGCGCGACAAGTTCCTTCGTCGCGGTGATGAGCTGTGCCGCCGTGTTGTTCATGTCGCCGCTGTCATAAGCGGAAGCGGCGGCGGCAATCGCATCGGAAACCGCATCGGCCAGGGCCGGCAGCGGGCTGAGAAGCGCGAGGGCAAGGGTCAGTCGGGACAGAATGCGCGACGGGAAAGCTTTGGTCATCGGAGACTCCGGGGCTGAAATGCCCCGGCACGCTAATCCTGCGGTCCCGATTCAGGCAAGCGCGATGGACCGGCGATCACGAACTGGCGTGCATCCGCTCGATATAGTCGCGCATCTCCTGCGCCTCGTGGCGGGCATCGCGCAGACCTTCCATCGCGGCGCGCAGTTCCGCCTCGGTCTGGGCGATCTGGTTGCTCAGCTCCGCCTCGCGGTTCTCCAGATAGATGATCGCCTGATCGCGCATCTCCTCCGCCTCGTGCAGGGATTGCGCCAGCCGGTCCATCTCGCCCATGTCGCCGCCCGCGACACGGGTGAAGCGGTGCATCAGCCAATAGGTGAACCAGCCCATCGCAAAGGCAAGAAGCAGGATGAACGCGGTGGCGACGATGAATTCGAGGCGGTTCATGCGATGGGTCCTGACCTGTTCTCAACCATTCGACTTCGGGCGCGGCTCGGGGCGACGGGTCTTGTCCTTCGGCGCGACCGAGGGGCTGGTGTCGCCGGAGAAATCCGGGCCTTCCCCCGTTGCGGCGGGGGTGGCCGCATCGGCGCCCGCCGCGGGGGCTGCGCCATTCGCCGCCGGTGCCACAGCCTGCGGCGCGGCCGCAGCCGGAGTGCCGCCGATCAGCGTGAACTCAATGCGCCGGTTCGCCTCGCGTCCCGCTTCGGAGCCGTTGTCGGCAATCGGCGCCGCCTCGCCGTAGCCCTTGGCGACCATGGCAGAGACATCGACCTGCCGGCCCTGAAGCGCCAGCAACACCGCCTCGGCCCGCGCCTGCGACAGGGCGCGGTTGCCTTCGTCGGACCCCTGCGAGTCGGTATGGCCGCCGATTTCCATCGGCACGCCGGGGCATTTGCCCAGAACATTGCTCAGCGCCGTCATCACCGAAGCGGCCTTGGCGTCGATCTCCGCCGAACCGGGAGTGAAGCTGATCTTCTGCCGGGCCAGCACATCGGCCACGTCCTCGGCACATTCCTCCGGGGTCGGGATCGCCGCCAGGGGGTCAAGCGCCTCGTCGTAGCGCACATCGACGCGGAAGGTCTTGCCCTGGCCGAGCTTGTCGGACAGCACCTGCGAAATCCGCGCCTTGCCGGTCTGGGAGCCGGTGACGCCCTTCACCTCCACCGTATCGGCGCGGACGAGAAGGCTGCCCTCCTCCAGCTCCGACAGGGCCTGAAGCCCGGCCAGCACCCGCACCGGCCAGCCGTCCGGCAGCGCCGGATCGAGCCGCGCAGCCAGATAGACATTGCTGCTGCCGAAAAGCGCGCGGGCGAAACTGTCCACCGCGGCGCGCTGCATCTCGGTCGTCAGGCGCCCGCGCAGCTCCACCCGCCCGGTTCCCGCCGCAATGGTCGCGGTGAATTCGGCGGGACCTTCGGAGGCGCTCGCCTTCTTCTCCAGCGTGGCATCGAGCGAGAAGACCTCCGGCAGGGCGGCATCGAGATCGCCGACAACCCGGTCGAAATCGGCCTGTTTGACCTCCGGCGCCGCCAGAAGCGTCACATCGGCATCCTTGAAGGTGATGGTGGCAAGGCCGAGCTCGTTGACGGCCTTGATCCCGGCGCCCACCGCCTCCGCCCAGGAGGGGGACGGCACGCCGAGGCCGACCGTGCAGCTTTGCCGGCCGGTCGCGCCCGCCGCCCCGGCCGCCGCCAGGATGCGGGCCTTCGCGCGGTCGGTATCCGCCGCGCAGGCATCGAAACGCGCGCCATTGGCATCCTTGACGAAGCGCAGCGTGAAGGGGGTGATCACCGGGCGCGGCGCGGAAATGTCATAGCTGACGCGCACCCCCTGCGGCTCCGCTGCCTTCAGATCCGCCTCAAAGCGGCGCTTTTCGGCATCCGAAGCGGCAATCGCGGTGATCGCCACCCGGTTCGTGGACACCGAAATCTTGGAGCGCGGCAGCAGGGCAAGCGCCTTGACCCCGAAGTCGTAGGCCGGCTCCCAGCCCTCCGGCGCCTCATAGGCCGCCGTCTCCAGCATGTCCTGCACCGGGGTTTCGGCCTGCATGGCCTGCGCGTCGGCCGTCAGCTTCTCCTTCGCCTCGCCCTGCGGCAGAAGGCCGATCAGCTGGATGCCATCGTCGTTCCGCAGCATCTCCACCGAGAAATGCGGCGCCTCCACGGTCTTCGCCGGGGTCACGTCAAGCTTGTCGCGGATGCGCGAGCTGTCGATCAGCGAGCCGGTGAGGTTGATGACGCGGTAGCGCGAGGCCTCGTTCGGAGCGGTGCCGGTCAGGTGGATCTGCAGACCGTCCGGCTCGGCCTTGGCCCAGGTGATCCCCTCTTCCAGAAGCCGCGAGGTCACGGCAGAGGCCGTCACCCGCTCGATCACCAGAGCCGCCCCCCAGGCGATCACCGTCGAGACCAGTGCCGCCGCAATGAAGGCGGCGGGCGCCAGCAGTCGCGGCGTCAGTCGGAGGGACGTGAGTTTTACCAAGGACAGATTCTTCAACAGGAATACCGGCCTCCGCTCCTTAGAGGGCGGCGGCGGGGGGATCAATCAGAGGAGTGCGGCAACGGCAAGAAACAGCGCAGGAATAAGGCCGGTATCGCGGTTTGCCCGGAAGGTCCGCAGGCAGGAGGTCGGCGCGTCGAGATCGAGCCCGCGCATCTGCCAGACCATATGCGCGCCGAAGGCCCAGGTCCCCGCAAGGCTCACCAGCAGCGGCAGCGGCGCCGGCGGCGCGACGATCAGCGCAAGCGCCATGAAGACCACCGCAACCACCAGAAAGCCGAAAAGCCAGCGGCGGGAGTTCTCGGCAAAAAGCCGTGCCGTCGATTTCACCCCGATCAGCGCATCGTCCTCGCGGTCCTGATGGGCATAGATCGTGTCGTAATAAAGCGTCCAGGCGATGCCGGAGAGATAGAGAAAAACGGCAGGCAGCCGCAGTTCCCCGGCATGGGCCGCATAGGCCAGCAGCGCCCCCCAGTTGAACGCAAGGCCGAGGAAGACCTGCGGCCACCAGGTAAAGCGCTTGGCAAAGGGGTAGATCAGCACCAGTGCCAGCGAGGCGACGCCAAGCCAGATCGCCAGCGCATTGTAGGTGAAAAGGATCAGCGCCGCCGCCCCGGCCTGCACCGCCATCCAGACGAGCGCGGCCTTGGGCGTCACCTGACCGGAAGGCAGGGGGCGGCTGCGGGTGCGGGCCACCGCCGCGTCGATCTTGCGGTCGGTGAAATCGTTCCAGGTGCAGCCCGCCCCGCGCATCAGGAAAGCCCCGATGCCGCAGGACAGGGCCAGCCACAGATCCCACGGCCGGAACCCGTCCTGAAGCGCGGCCAGCGCGATGCCCCAGAGGCAGGGGAACAGCAGCAGCCAGGTCCCGATCGGGCGGTCCGCCCGGCTCAGCCGCAGATAGGGCCGGGTTGCGGGCGGGGCAAAGCGGTCCACCCAGTTGTCCGTCGGCGCATCGGAGACGATCCCGGCCAAGGGTTCGCCCGAAGACGGGTCTCCCTCTGGCAATTGCGGCTGGTCGGTCATAGGTTCGCTTCCATGGAACGGGAACGGGCAAAAGTCAGGCTCTTTGTAGATCAGCCGCTGGCGGCGGGGCAACCCGTGGCCCTCGGCCCCGATCAGGCGCATTATCTGTCTGCCGTGATGCGGCTGGAAAAGGGTGCGGCAATCGCCATTTTCAACGGGCGCGACGGCGAATGGCTCTGTCATCTGGCCGAGGTGGGGCGGCGCGGCGGCATCGCCTTGCCGCAAGCGCAGAGCGCCCCGCAACAGATGCCCCCCGATCTCTGGCTCCTCTTCGCACCGATCAAGAAGGCGCGCACCGATTTCATCGTCGAGAAGGCGGTGGAGCTTGGCGCCGCGCGCATCCTGCCGGTGCAGACCCGGCACACCAATTCCGAACGCATCCGGCAGGACCGCCTGCAGGCCCATGCCACCGAGGCGGCGGAGCAATGCGGCGCGACCTTCGTTCCTGAGGTAGCGGAACTGGAGGGGCTCGACCGCCTTCTCTCCCGCTGGCCCGCCGGGCGGCGTCTTCTCTGGGCCGACGAAGCCGTTGCCGGGATCGCCGGAATCGGCCTGCCGCCGCGGCCGGCGACGGACCCCTGGGCGATCCTGATCGGCCCCGAAGGCGGCTTTTCGGAAGAGGAACGCAAACGCCTGCGGAGCCTGCCGCAGGTCCATCCGATCAGCCTCGGCCCCCGCATCCTGCGCGCCGATACGGCGGCGGTCGCGGCGCTGACGCTCTGGCAGGCGCATCTCGGGGACTGGCTGTGAGGGCCGCAGGATGAGGGGCTGAACCATGTCCGGCTTTTTCCGGCCCGAGATGCTTGCAGCCCTGTTCCGCGCCCGCGAGGTGATCTTCGCGCTCGGGCTGGCGGCGGTCGGCGGCTGGCTCCTCCTGCTCGGAGGCTGGGTGCTGATCCCGCTGGGGCTGGCGGTGTCGGGCATCGCAGCGGTGCTGGGCGTGACCGGCTGGCGGAGGATGCGCTTTTCGCAAACGGTGCTCACCCCCGGCGTGGTCGAGGTGGACGAGGGCCAGATCGGCTATCTCGGCCCAGAAATCGGCGGTTATGTCAGCCTGCCGGAACTGGTGGAGATCCGGCTTCTGTCCCTGCGCGGGCGTCGCGTCTGGCGGCTGAAGCAGGCCGACGGCCAGGCGGTGCTGGTGCCGGTGGATGCCGTGGGGGCGGAGCGGCTTTTCGATGCCTTCGCGTCCCTGCCGGGGATGGATACGGCGGGGCTGGTGGCGGCCCTTGATCCGCAGACGGGACAGCAGGCGGCACCGGGCGGCGGGCTTCCGGCGGTTGCGGGACCGGAAATGCGGGTCATCTGGCGGCGGGCCGGACGAAGCGTCATCGCCGGAAGCTGAAGGGTTTGCAGGGCGCAGACGGGGGCCTGCGGGCCACTTGGCGCAGTCCTGTGGCGGGCTGGCTCTTGACTTGGCGCCGCCACCTCGCCACCAGTTGCGTCCCGAGAACCCGGTCAAGAAAGGGCCTGTCCCGATGTCGATTCCCCAGTCTGGCGGCGGCCCCATCGAAGATTTCGCGCAACTGGCGGAGCTGCTGGCTTCGGGCTGCAAGCCAAAATCCGACTGGCGCATCGGCACCGAGCATGAAAAATTCGGCTGGCTCGAAGACAGCCGCGCGCCCCTGCCCTATGCCGGAAGCCGTTCCATTTCCGCGCTTTTCGCCGGGCTGGAGGGCTTTGGCTGGGCGCCGGTGCGCGAGGGCGAAAACATCATCGGCATGACCCGCAGGGGCGCCAATATCAGCCTTGAGCCCGGCGGGCAGTTCGAGCTGTCGGGTGCGCCTCTCGAAGACCTCCACCAGGGGGCGGCAGAGTTGCAGAACCACCTCGACGAGGTGAAATCCATCGCCGAGCCGCTCGGCATCCGCTTCATGGGCATCGGTGCGGCCCCGGAATGGAGCGCAACCGAGATGCCGGTGATGCCCAAGGGCCGCTACCGGCTGATGACCGATTACATGGGCCGCGTCGGCACCCATGGCACGCAGATGATGTA
>JAPUEK010000076.1 GCA_027492585.1 Paracoccaceae bacterium
TGATCATCGAATCGATGAAATTCAGGTCGCCCATCTTCTGCCCGGCGCGCAGATGCGCGACATGGGGCGAAAGGCTCATGCTTTCCTGCCCGCCGGCGACGACGATATCGGCATCGCCAAGCTGGACATGCTGGGCGCCGAGCGCCACGGCACGCAGGCCCGAACCGCAGACCTGGTTCAGCGACCAGGCGGAGGCTTCCTTGGCAAGACCGGCACGGATGGCCGCCTGACGGGCCGGGTTCTGGCCCTGACCGGCGGTCAGCACCTGGCCGAGGATGGTTTCGGACACTTCGGCCTTGTCGATCCCGGCGCGGGCCACGAGCGCCTCGATCACCGCAGCGCCCAGCTCATGCGCCGGGGTGGATGCAAAAGATCCGTTGAAACTGCCGACAGCCGTCCGCGCCGCCGAAACGATCACCACATTGGTCATGGCCTTGCCCCTCTCCCAGATTGCCGATGCGGCGGGAAAAACGCCGCTCTGCAGCATGGCCTAGGCAAGACGCCAGCCAAAAGCAAGCCTTCTGCGCGACCAAGCTGTCGCAGGGGCGGCTTTCGGCATCTCACCCGGCTTTTCGCATCTCATCCCCTTCAAAATCCGGTTTGAGCGTTGCCGCGCCGAAGAGATAGCCCTGCATGCAATCCACCCCCATCTGCCGCAGAAAGGCCGCCTCTTCCGGGCGCTCCACCGCTTCGGCGACGGTAAACATGCCGAAATGCTTGCCGATGGACAAAAGCGCCGCCGCCAGCGCCGCATTGTCCGGGTCACGGTGGATGTCGCGGATGAACTGGCCGTCGATCTTCAGGATATCGAAGAAGAAATCCTTGAAATAACGGATCGCCGTATAGCCCGATCCGAAATCGTCGAGCGCGAAGGCCACGCCCGCCTTCTGGCTTTCTTCCATGAAGGCGATGACCAGTTCCGGCACCAGCATGGCCGAGCTTTCGGTGATCTCCAGAATCAGGCGTTCCCCGATGGTCGGCCCAGCGGCAAGGCCCCGCGCCAGCACCTGCCGCCAGCGGGGAAAACCGATGGAGCGCGCCGACATGTTGATGGAGACGCGAATATTCTCGTGCCGCTTGAGTTCCGCAAGCCCCATTTCCAGCGCGAGGCAGTCGATCTCCCGCCCGATGTCGCGGCTTTCGACGGCATCGATGAAATCCCGCGCGGGAATCACCCGGCCAGAAGGGTCGAGCACGCGGATCAGCCCCTCATGAAAGGCCACTTTCGTCGGGTCGCGCGCCAGAACCACCGGCTGCCAGGCGAGGCGCATCCGTCGCGCGTCGATCGCCTCCCGCACCATGGAGAGGGTGGCGCGATCCATTTCCGAGATCGCCACGCCGAGCGGGCTGCCCAGACCCGCTGCGGCCTGCACCCCTGGTCGTTTCTGTTCCGCCATCACGCCCCCTTCTCAACCGAAAATCCGCGCCCTCCCCGTCACACTGTCGCCTCAGCGGTAAAGACCGGGTAAAGATCGGCTCTTGAGTCAAATGCCAGCGACCGGAGCCTCCATGTCCGAACCCCTTCCTGATCCATCCGCGCCGGTCCGCTGCCCCTGGTGCGGCACCGATCCGCTTTACACCGCCTATCACGATGAGGAATGGGGCCGGCCGGAGCGGGACCCGCGCGCCCTATGGGAAAGCCTGATCCTCGAAGGGTTTCAGGCGGGCCTGAGCTGGATCACCATCCTGCGCCGCCGCGAAAGCTTCCGCGCCGCCTTCCGGGGCTTCCACCCCGAAGTTATCGCCACCTGGGGCGAGCCGGAGATCCTGCGGCTCCTCGCCGATCCCGGCATCATCCGCCACCGCGGCAAGATCGAGGCGACCATCCGCGGCGCAAAAGCCTTTCTGCGACTGGAGGCGGAGGGCGGCTTTGCGCCCTTCATCTGGTCCCATGTCGGCGACAGGCCCCTCGTGAACCGCCCGGCCAGCCTCTCGGGGGTTCCGGCCCAGACGCCGGAGTCCGTCGCGCTTTCCAAATCCCTGAAAAAGCAGGGTTTCGGCTTCTGCGGCCCGGTGATCACCTATGCCTTCATGCAGGCCTCAGGCCTCGTCGATGATCACATCGCCGGCTGCCATTGCGCGGCGTGAAACGCAAAAGGCCCCGCACGACGGCGGGGCCTTTCACGAATATCAGGGCAATCAGACCAGAGCGGCCTTGGCTTGCGCGGCGATGGCGTTGAACGCCTCCGGCTCATGCACGGCGAGATCGGCCAGAACCTTGCGGTCCACTTCGATCCCGGCCTTGGTCAGGCCGTTGATCAGGCGCGAATAGGTCATTTCCAGATCGAACAGACGCACGGCGGCGTTGATCCGCTGGATCCACAGGGCGCGGAAGTTGCGCTTGCGGGTCTTGCGGTCGCGGGTCGCATACTGGTTGGCCTTGTCGACGGCCTGGGTCGCGGTCTTGAAGTTCGTCGAACGGGCGGCGTAGTAGCCCGAAGCCGCCTTGATCACCTTGCGGTGGCGGGCGTGAGTCACCTTGCCGGATTTAACGCGGGACATCTCTGGCTCTCCTTACCGGTCGTAGGGCATGTATTTCTTGACGATCTTCGCGTCGCTGTCGTTCAGGATCATGGTCCCGGACGCATCGCGGATGAATTTCGTCGTACGTTTGATCATGCCGTGGCGCTTGCCGGCAACGCCGGCTTTCACACGACCGGAAGCCGTGAAGCTGAAACGCTTCTTCGCCGCCGATTTGGTCTTCATCTTGGGCATTTCCATCTCCGTGGTTTCAGGTGTTGCTCGGCATGCCAAGTTGGCCGGCAACACGGGTCTTTCCGAAGGCGTCCGTATAGGGGGGCTCCGGACGATCCGCAAGGCCAAAACGTGCGGGCTCGCAGCACCGGCGCCAACCGCCATCCCGACCGGCCGCGGCCCCTCCCTCCCCTCCATCCCCTGTGCATAAATATCCTGCGGGGAGGTCCGGAGGGGTGCAAAACCCCTCCGGGGCCAGACGGCGCGCAAGGGTCGCCGACGGGGAATGGCCTAATGTATCAGCCGGGCGATCACGCGCACGAAGACATCGGGGATTTCGCCAAAGCTGTAGCCCGAGGGCTTCTGCGTCAGCGCCACCACCAGAAGCACCCCGCCGATCAGCACCATCATGGCGCCGGCCCGCGGGGGCCGGCTTTCAGAATAGGCGGCAAGCAGCGAAGGGATGGAAAGCGCGCAGCACAGAATCCCGATGACCAGAATCAGGTCGGTATCCATAAATCCCTCACAAACAGCACAATTGGTGCTGATTATTCAGGATCGACCTGCGAAATCAACCGCTCATCACAGGGGGCCACGCGCAGGACGTTGGTGGTTCCCTTCACGTTGAACGGCACGCCCGCGGTCAGCACGATCATGTCCTCGGGCTCCGCAAAACCTTCGGAGCGCGCCGCCCGCACCGCCGCGATCACCGCGCCCTTGAGGCGGTTCTGCGGCTCGGTGATCACGCAATGCGCCCCCCAGGTCAGCGCCATCCGGCGGGCGGTGGACATGAGCGGGGTCAGCGCGATGATAGGCACCTGCGGGCGTTCGCGGGCAACGAGGCTCGCCGTGGTGCCGGACTGGCTGAAGCAGGCGATGGCCTTGATGTTGGTGGCCTCGGCGATCTCGCGGGCGGCGGCGACAATGCCGTCGGCGATGGTCTCGCGGCGCACCACGCGGCTCGCGTCGATGACGGAGCGGTAGGTCGGGTCCTTCTCGACCGAGAGCGCGACGTTGTTCATCGTCGTCACCGCCTCGACCGGATATTTCCCGGCAGCCGATTCGGCCGAAAGCATCACCGCATCGGCGCCTTCATAGATCGCCGTCGCCACGTCCGAGACTTCGGCCCGCGTCGGCACCGGGGATTCGATCATGCTTTCGAGCATCTGGGTCGCCACGATCACCGGCTTGGCCGCCGCCCGCGCCCCGCGCACGAGACGCTTCTGGATCGGGGGAACCGAAGTCACCGGCAGCTCGACGCCCAGGTCGCCGCGCGCCACCATGATCCCGTCCGAAACCTGAAGGATCGCGTCATAGGCCTTCACGGCGGCGGGCTTTTCGATCTTCGACAGGATCGCGGCGCGGCCCTTGGCCAGATGGCGCGCTTCGAGCACATCCTCCGGGCGCTGCACGAAGGACAGCGCCAGCCAGTCCACGCCCAGCTCACAGGCGAATTCCAGATCCTCGCGGTCCTTGGCCGACAGGGCGGCCAGCGGCAGCACCACATCCGGCACGTTCACGCCCTTGCGGTTGGAAATCGTGCCGCCGACGGTGACGGTGCAATTGGCGAAATCCTTGCCGCAGTCCTTCACGAGGAGGCGGATCTTGCCGTCATTGACCAGCAGCGAGGCGCCGGGTTCCAGCGCCGCGAAGATCTCGGGATGGGGAAGCTGCACGCGGGCCGCGTCGCCGGGGGCGGAGGACAGGTCCATCCGGAAGGCAGCACCTTCGACCAGCTCCTCCCCCGCCGGATTGGCGAAGGTGCCGACGCGGAGCTTCGGCCCCTGCAGGTCGGCCAGAATGGCGATCGGGCGGCCGGTATCGGCCTCGACCTTGCGGATCGTGGCATGGCGCGCCGCCTGTTCGGCCTGGGAGCCGTGGCTCATGTTCAGGCGGAACACATCTGCCCCCGCCTCGAACAATGCGCGGATCATCGCGTAGTCGCTGGAAGCCGGGCCCAGGGTGGCCACGATTTTTACGTTCCGAAGGCGTCTCATGCCTTGTTCCTTTTCGTCGCGTTCTGTTTTCGTGGTGGGCCGCGGGCGTTATGGCCCAAACCATGCGGCGGGGCAACTGGCGGTTTCCTCCGCTTCGGGATAAATCAGGTTTTGTGAGCATTGTGTGACGGCAACGGGGACCAAAGCGGGATGAATGCCTATCAGATCATCGGCGAAAACCGGCCCGGACGCTGGCTTCTGACCTGCGACCATGCCTCGAACCGGGTGCCGCAGGAGGTGGGCGGCGGCTCGCTCGGCATCGCGGAAGCCGACATGGCCCGCCACATCGCCTGGGATGTGGGCGCGCGGGGCCTGACGCTGGCCCTTGCCGAGGCGCTCGACAGTCCGGCGATCGTGTCGGATTTCAGCCGTCTGGTGATTGACCCCAACCGCGGTGAGGACGACCCGACGCTGGTGATGAAGCTCTACGACGGCACGATCATTCCCGCGAACCGCCATGTCGATGCCGCAGAGGTGGAACGGCGGCTGGAGACGCTCTATCGCCCCTATCATGACGCCTATGCCCGCCTTGCCGCACGTCAGGCCGATACGGTGATCGTGGCGATCCATTCCTTCACCCCCTGCCTCAAGGGCCGGCCCCCGCGCCCCTGGCAGGTCGGCATCCTCCATTCCCACCGCGACGACCGGCTGTCGCGCGCCCTGATCGCGCGGCTGGAACAGGAGCCGGGCCTGATCGTCGGCGACAATGAGCCTTACTCCGGCCATTTGCCCGGCGATGCCATCGACCGCCATGCGCTTGGCCCCGGCCGCCAGAACACGCTGATCGAGCTGCGGAACGACCTGATCGCCACGCCGGAGGCGCAGCAGGACTGGGCCTTGCGGCTTGCCGCGGCGTTGAGGGACGCGCTGTCCCGGCTTCGGGACTGAGCGGCGCCACGGATTCGTGAACTCGCCCCCGCATTTTCTTAGCTTTGCCATATTTTTCGGCTAGCCTCGGAAAATGGATCTGATCGCCCTCGCCCTTTCCCTGCCGCTGATGATGGCCTTCTCCTTCCTCCTCGATCTGGGGAGCAGCGAGGAAGCCGAGGTTTCCTCCGAAGACGAGGAGGAGCCCGCCACCGATACTGCGCTTCTGCCCGGCGAGGATGACCCGCAGGGCGGGACGCAGGAGGAAGATGGCAGCACCGCCGGCGACGGAACGGAGGAGGAGAGCCCCGACCAGCCCGCGGAACCGCAGGACGATACCGCGGTGGACGATGCTGGCGGGGAAGAGACCGGCGAACAGGAGACCGGCGAAGACTGGGTGGACACCCCGCAGGAGGAAGAGCTTTTCCCCGATCCCGAACCCGAGGACCTGCCGCAGGAGGAGCTTCACGCCGGGGACGGAAGCGATCCGGATACCGTCGCCTCGGACGACGCGACCGCCTCCGACCTGTTCCCCGAGGCATCGGAAGCCGCCGCCGAAGCCGATACCGCAGTGGCAGAGGATACGGACAGCACGACGGGCGGCACGCTCTGGTCCTCGGGCGATGCGCCGGTGACGGTCACGGATTTCGATCCGTCGCAGGACAGGATCGCGCTTGAGCTGACCGATCCCGACACGGAGCTGTCGCTGGCCCCCTCGGACAGCGGCACGGATACCGAGGTGCAGCTTGACGGCGAGACGCTGCTGATCCTGCAAGGTGTGCTGATCGAAACCCTGCCCGAGGATGCGGTCAGCGGGATTCTGGCCCCTGCCTGACCCGGAGCCGGATCGCCCCCCGAACAGAAAGGGCAGCCCCGAAGGACTGCCCTTTGCCGATCGTGTGGGGAGGAAACCGGCTCAGACCGCCGCCTTCCGCATTTCCTCCAGATAGATTTCCCGCAGCCGCGCCACCGCCTTGCCGGGCGTACCGCCGCCCACGGCCACACCGTCGATCTCCACCACCGGCATCACGAAGGCCGAAGCGGAGGTGATGAAGGCCTCGTCCGCCGCCTGCGCCTCGGCGATGGTGAAGGCGCGCTCCTCCACCTCCATCTGCGCCTCAACGGCAAAGCGCAGCACGGCGGCGCGGGTGATCCCGTGCAGGATGTCATGCGACAGGGGCCGGGTCACGATCCGGTTGCCCTTGATGTAATAGGCATTGTTGGAGGTGCCTTCGGTGACTTTCCCGTCCTCCACCAGCCAGCTGTCGTCCACCCCGGCCTTCTTGGCCAGCATCTTGGCCATCGAGGGATAGAGAAGCTGCACCGTCTTGATGTCCCGCCGCCCCCAGCGGACATCGGGAACCGAGATCACCTTCCAGCCGGTCCTGGCCGCCGGATTGTCGGCAAGGCCGGGCTTCGACTGGGTGAAAAGCACCACGGTCGGCGCGACCTCCGGTCCCGGAAAGACGAAATCCCGGTCGCCGGGATTGCCGCGCGTGACCTGAAGGTAGACCATCCCGTCGCCGATGCCGTTCCGCGCCACGATCTCGCGGTGGATCGCCAGCCATTCGGCTTCGGTATGGGGGTTCTGCATCTCCAGCTCGGCAAGGCTGCGCGCCAGACGGACGCAATGCCCGGAGAAGTCGATGAGCTTGCCGTCCAGAACCGAAGTGACCTCGTAGACCCCATCGGCCATCAGAAAGCCCCGGTCGAAGACGGAAACCTTCGCCTCGGCCTCCGGCAGATACTCGCCATTCACATAGACACTGCGGCTCATCATCATCCCCATAGATCAGGTTTCGGTGGGTGGATGCCCTCGCCATCGTAGAACATCGCCTGCGGGCGGTCTTCGGCCAGAAGCAGCGGCCCGTCAAGGTCCGCATAGGCCGCCCCCTGCGCCACCAGCACCGCGGGCGCCATGGCAAGGCTGCTGCCGACCATGCACCCCACCATCACCCCGAACCCGAGCCGCTGCGCCTCGGTCCGCGCGGCAAGGGCGCCGGTCAGCCCGCCGGTCTTGTCGAGCTTGAGGTTCACCATGTCATACCGGCCGCGCAGGGCGGCAAGGCCCGCCGCCTCATGCGCGCTCTCATCGGCGCAGACCGGCAGGGGGCGGGCCATCTCCGTCAGTGCCTCATCCGCGCCTGCGGGCAGGGGCTGCTCCACCAGAGCCACGCCGAGCCGCAGAAGGTGGGGGGCGAGATCGGCATAGATCTCCGGCGTCCAGCCTTCGTTCGCGTCGATCAGGATCACCGGCTTCGGGGCACCCTGCCGCACCGCTTCCAGCCGGGGCATGTCGTCGGGCGTGCCGAGCTTGATCTTCAGGATCGGGCGATGGGCGTTTGCCGCCGCCGCCACCCGCATCGCTTCCGGCGTGTCGAGCGAAAGGGTGAAGGCCGTCTGCACCGGGCGCGGCGCGGGCAGGCCGGCCAGTTCCCAGACCCGCCGCCCCGCCGCCTTCGCCTCCAGATCCCAGAGCGCGCAATCGACGGCATTGCGCGCCGCGCCTGCGGCAAGCGCCTCCTGAAGCGTGGCGCGGGTGATTCCCTCCGGCAGGCTGGCGATCTGGGCCGCAACGCTTTCCGGCGTCTCTCCATAGCGCGCATAGGGAACCGATTCCCCCCGGCCGACGAAGCCGCCGCGCGCCACGGTGGCCGTGACCACGAGCGCCTCGGTCTTCGACCCGCGCGAGATGGTGAAGACCTGCGCCAGCCGGAACCTGTCGAAACTTGCGGTGATCCCGGATGCCATGGCGCCCTCCCTGCCTTGGCGGCAAGGTATTGATTTCCGGCGCAAGGTCCATGGGATTGCGCGTCCCCTGCCCCGCCACGGGGTTTTCGTGCGGCGCCCCAAGGGAGGCTGCGAATGAGACGCAATATTAACTATATGATTTAATTTGACAATTTCAGAATCCACCCCTAAACGACCGCCATCGGGGAGTAGCGACCGCCAGTGATGGCGGAGGCGCGTCAACAGACTCGCGGGGCCATCCGCGTGGCGTGTCCGGCCCATCCGGGCTTTGCGAGACCGTGGCGGAGGGACCTTGCGGGCGGGGTCCGTTTCCCGCCCGGACCCGCCCCGAGGAACCATCATGTCCCCGATCTCCATCGGCGTTCTCGCCATCTCCATGTCTGTCGATGCCTTCATCGCCTCGCTCGGCAAGGGCGCGGCCTCCCCCCGGCCGAACGTCGGGATGGCGCTCCGCACCGGCGCGATCTTCGGTGTGGTGGAGGCGATCACCCCGCTGATCGGCTGGGCGGCGGGTATCGCGGCCAGCCGCCATGTCGCCGCCGTCGATCACTGGATCGCCTTCGCGCTGCTGTCGGCGGTGGGCGTCCACATGGTCCTTCAGGCCCTGACCCGCAAACCGGAGGAGGCGGCGACCGGCTCACTCTGGGCGACGGTGGCCACTGCCGTCGGCACTTCGCTGGATGCCATGGCGGTCGGGGTCTCGCTGGCCTTTCTCGATGTGAACATCTTCGTCATCGCCCTCGCCATCGGCTTTGCGACCCTGCTGATGAGTTCGACAGGGGTTCTGGCGGGCCGCTTCCTCGGCCAGCGTTTCGGGCGGGTGGCCGAAGCGGTCGGGGGCTGCGCGCTTTTCGGGCTTGGCGCGATGATCCTCTTCGAGCATCTGACCGCCGCCTGAGACGGCCTTCGCCCGCGCAGCATCCTTTCGCTGCGCCCACAAATTACGCTTGCGATCCAGAGCGCAACAATCTAACCCGCATGGCGATCAATGTGAAACATCCTTACCGGGAGAATCCATGTCCTTCCGCCTGCAACCCACGCCCCCTGCCCGCCCCAACCGCTGCCAGCTTTTCGGCCCCGGCTCCCGGCCGGCACTTTTCGAGAAGATGGCGGCCTCGGCGGCGGATGTGATCAACCTCGACCTTGAGGATTCGGTGGCGCCCTCCGACAAGGACAGCGCGCGGGCCAATATCATCGCGGCGATCGGGGCGGTCGATTGGGGGCGCAAGACGCTCTCCGTGCGGATCAACGGGCTGGATACGCCCTTCTGGTATCGGGACGTGGTGGACCTGCTGGAGCAGGCGGGCGACCGGCTCGACCAGATCATGATCCCCAAGGTCGGCTGTGCTGCGGACATCTACGCCGTCGATGCGCTCGTGACGGCGGTGGAACGCGCCAAGGGGCGCAGGAAACCGATCTCCTTCGAGGTGATCATCGAATCGGCCGCCGGCATCTCCCATGTCGAGGAGATCGCCGCCGCCTCGCCGCGCCTGCAGGCGATGAGCCTTGGCGCGGCGGATTTCGCCGCCTCCATGGGGATGCAGACCACCGGGATCGGCGGCACGCAGGAAAATTACTACATGCTGCGCGAAGGCGTGCGGCACTGGCCCGACCCCTGGCACTGGGCGCAGGCCGCCATCGTCGCCGCCTGCCGCACCCATGGCATCCTGCCGGTGGACGGGCCGTTCGGCGATTTCTCCGACGACGAGGGCTTCCGCGCACAGGCCCGCCGCTCGGCCACGCTCGGCATGGTTGGCAAATGGGCGATCCACCCGAAGCAGGTTGCGCTCGCCAATGAGGTCTTCACCCCCTCCGACGCGGCCGTCGCCGAAGCGCGGGAGATTCTCGCCGCCATGGAGGCAGCGAAGGCCCGTGGCGAGGGCGCGACGGTGTTCAAGGGCCGTCTGGTGGACATCGCCTCGATCAAACAGGCCGAAGTGATCGTCCGGCAGGCGGAATTGCTCGCCGTATAGAGAGATTTATTGACAGCCTGCCCTCGTTGCGGGCAAGAGAAGTGACGCTACGTCGCTTTTGTCGGCAGACTGCAAAAGAATACCCGCGCGGTGGAGGGAGAGGAGGCCCGACACCGCATCCAGGGGAGGACAGGACGCCCCAAGGCCCGGCCTTGGGGCGTCCGCGTTTTCGGGGCGCGGTCTGGACGGAAAGGGCGCGTCAGCCGTTCTCCGTCTTCCGCCCGCAGGCAGGGGCCCTGCCTCCGCCAAAACCTGCGCCCTCCTGGCGAACCGATCGCTCCGCCGCCCCCCGGCGGGACGGGCAATCCGCCCCGGATTCCCGTGTCTATGCCCGCAGCGGCACACAGATCTCCGTCAGCAGGTCCTCCGGCGCGGTATCCATCGGGTTGTTCAGATAAACCTCGAAGACCGGGCTGTCGGCAGGGTGCCGTCCCGATTGCGGCAGCCATTGCGCGTAAAGCTGATCATAGGCGGCGGAAAGGCCGGAATAGGGACCCTGATAGCGCAGCACCGCATGGGGACCACCGGGCAAGGTCACGCCGACCAGCGGCGGCGCCGGATTCTCCGTCCCGGCAAGCTCGATCCCGGCATGGCTCCGCAGGGCCTCGGGCGCCACGGCGGAAGGATCATCGTAATAGACCCCGACCAGCCGCCCGGCCCCGGCGAAAAGCCCGCGGGCGCCCAGAATGGCCCCGAGCTTCTCGAAGGCCTTGCTGATCAGCATATACGGCCCCTCATGCGGCATGGCGGCCAGATGGCGGGCGGGTTCGTTTCGGATTGCGACAGAATACATCAGGGGATCTCCGGTTCTGAAAGGGGGAGGAAGAGGGCGCAGCTCGCCCCGGCGGCGGAAAGCCACGGGGGAAAGGCCGCAGGTCTCGGTAAAGGCGCGCACGAAAGAGGCGGCATTGGGGTAGCCCACCGACCGCGCGATCCGCGCGACCGGCTCGGCGCCCTGCACGAGCGCCACGGAGGCGCGATGCATCCGCATCCGCCGCACCGCCTGCGCCGCCGTCTGGCCGGTCATCGCATGGAAGACCCGGTGGAAGTGGAACCGCGACAGCGCCGCCACCTCCGCCAGGGCATCCAGGGACAGATCGCCCGCAGGATGGTCATGGATGTGATCCATCACCCGGATCAGCCGTTTTTCGTAATCGTTGGCCATCCTGCGGCTCCTCTGTCCCGGCCCTCTTCTGCCCGGCATCCCGCTCACAAATCTTGCCGAGTTGCATCTTGGGCCGGGCTTGGCCATATAGTCGCACAGGCGCCCAAAGTCAGGCGGCGGGAGTATGCGATGAACTACCTTGAGTTTGAAAAGCCCCTCGCGGAAATCGAAGGCAAGGCGGAAGAGTTGCGCGCCATGGCCCGGTCGAACACCGGCATGGATGTCAGCAAGGAAGCCGAGGCGCTCGACCGCAAGGCGGATGTGCTCTTGAAGGATCTCTACAAATCCCTGACCCCCTGGCAGAAATGCCAGGTCGCGCGCCACCCCGACCGGCCGCATACCAAGGATTACATCGACGCGCTGTTCACCGAATACACCGCCCTTGCCGGGGATCGCGGCTTTTCGGACGATCATGCGGTGATGGGCGGTCTTGCCCGCTTCAACGATGCCCCGGTCGTGGTGATCGGCCATGAGAAGGGCAACGACACCAAGAGCCGGATCGAGCGCAACTTCGGCATGGCCCGGCCCGAGGGCTATCGCAAGGCCGTGCGGCTGATGGAGATGGCCGACCGCTTCCGCCTGCCGGTGATCACGCTGATCGACACGCCCGGCGCCTATCCGGGCAAGGGTGCGGAGGAACGCGGTCAGGCCGAGGCGATTGCGCGCTCCACCGAGAAATGTCTCCAGATCGGCGTGCCGCTGGTTTCGGTGGTGATCGGCGAGGGCGGCTCGGGCGGGGCGGTGGCCTTTGCCACCGCGAACCGTGTCGCCATGCTGGAACATTCCGTCTATTCGGTGATCACGCCGGAAGGCTGCGCCTCGATCCTGTGGAAGGACGCCGAGAAGATGCGCGAAGCCGCCGAGGCCATGCGCCTGACCGCGCAGGAGCTGCAAAAGCTCGGCGTGATCGACCGGATCGTCAAGGAACCCCTGGGCGGGGCGCAGCGCGGCCGCAAGGAGACCATCGAGGCGGTCGGCAAGGCCATCGAGACCATGCTGAAGGAGCTGACCGGCAAGAAGCCCGATGCGCTCGTCAGGGACCGCCGCCAGAAATTCCTCGACATGGGCTCCAAGGGGCTCGCGGCATGAACCCCTGGGTGATCGTTCTGATCGCGGGGCTGCTGGAGACCGGCTGGGCGATCGGGCTGAAATATTCGGAAGGCTTCACGCGGCTGGTGCCTTCTGTGCTGACGCTGGTGGGCGCTGTGGCGAGCTTCTGGCTTCTGTCGCTGGCGATGAAGGATCTGCCTGTCGGCACGGCTTATGCCGTCTGGGTCGGGATCGGCGCGGTCGGGACCGCGCTTCTGGCCGTCGCGCTGTTCGGGGAGCCGGTGAACATCGCCCGCGTGCTTGGCGTCGGCCTGATCCTCGGCGGGATCATCACGCTGAAACTGGCATGATCCGGGCGCTTGCCCTCCTCCTCGCCCTTGCCTTTTCCGGGCCGGCGGGGGCGGAAGGCACGCTCGAAGGGCGGACCGTCACCTTCACCGTCCTGACCTATGACGACCCCGCCCAGCCGATGCTGGAAGCGCAGGGGCGCACCGTCACCGTGGGCAAAGGCGTGGAATTCGGGCTCGACCCCGAGGGCGGCCTGATCGGCGGCTTGCAGATCGTGCCGGTGGAGATCGAGATCACCCCGACCCGGCTGGAAGCGCGCTATACGGTCGGGCCGGGGACCTTCTACGGCGCGGCCTTCAACGGCTATGTGCTGATCTTCGAGACCGATTGCGCGCTGTTCGACAAGGTGAGGATCGACCCCGCCTTCACCACCATGGACCTGCGGCCCGAGGATGTGCGGGCCGAGGCGGGGCGGCTTTTCCTCAATGTCGCGGGCAAGGACTATGGGCCGGGCAAGCGCTTTGCGCTCGATTTCTCTGTTGCCGATTGTCCGATGAGCTGAGCGCGGGCGGAAGTTCCGGAAGCCTCCGGCGGGGATATTTGGAAAGAGAAGAAAGGGCCTGAGCGCGTTACCACATGCCAAGGTGGGCGCGGGTGGCGCGCTCGCGGTCGTAACCGGCGCCGTCGATGCGGCCCTCGCTCGCCTCTTGCAGCATCTGGCCGACGCTGGGCAGGCCGGACGAACAATCGCCCGAGGTCCAGAGCGCCGAGCGTTGCAGGGCGCGGGCGCATTGGGAATAGACTTCGGCGATGGTGATGACGATGACGCTGCGCGGCTGTTTGCCGTCGCGGGCGAAGCGGGTGAGGAGTGCGGGCTCGGCCGAAAGCCGGGCCGTGCCGTTGACGCGGACCGAGGTGGTCGAACCGGGGATGAGGAAACAGAGGCTCACCCGTCCGTCGCGCAGGATGTTTCGCAGGCTGTCGATGCGCTCGTTGCCCTTCCAGTCGGGCATCAGCAGGGTCACGGCGTCGAGCGCCGTCACCACCGGCCCTTCATCGCCGCGCGGGCTGCCGTCGGTGCCTTCGGGGCCGACCGTGCTCAGCAGGCAGAAGCGCGAGCGGTCGAGGAAGGCGCGGTAGGCCGGGGTCAGCCGGGCGGAGACCTTGGCCATCGCCGGAAGGCCGGGCGTGCCGTAAAGCTCATGGAGGGCGTCGAGGCTGGTGATCCATCCGGTCATGCCTTGGCCTTCGGGCGTTTCGGTTTCGGGGGCGGCAGGGCGCGGGCCACGGCGCCGAGCAGGGTCTGGAGGGCGCCATCCTCATCAAGGGCGGCATCGGCGACCAGATGGGGTCTGGCGCCGGGATAGGGGGGCGCCAGTCCGGCCTCCGGCACCAGGGCCAAGGCTTCTGGCAGCGGCTTGACGAAGATGCGGTCGTCGCAGACCAGCGCCACCACCTTGCCGTCGAGATAGAGCGCATATTCGCCGAACATCTTGCGGGCGGTCACCTCGCGGGTCTGGTCGAGGATGGCGGCGATGGTACGGGCTTCCGTGGCCACGGCTCAGGCCCGCGCCTCGGCCATCAGCCGGTCGGAGGCGGTCTCCACCGCCTCTTCGAGGCGCGCCATGAAGGCCTCGTTGGGCAGGCCCGGCTGGATTGGCATCAGGAATTCCACCACGGCGACGCCGGGTTTCCGAAGGATGCCGCGCTTGGGCCAGAAGAGCCCGACATTGGTGGCAACCGGCACGCAGGGCTGCTCAAGCTGTTGATAGAGCACGGCGGTTCCGACCTTGTAGGGCCGCTTTTCCCCCGGCGCGACCCGCGTTCCCTGCGGATAGATGATCAGCTGTCCGGCCCGTGCCGCGCCCGATTGCACATCCTCCCGCATCTTCGTGATCGCCGCCCCGCGCTTGCCGCGGTTGACCGGAACACAGCCGATCCGCAGCGCATACCAGCCGAGGATCGGGGCGAAGCGCAGTTCCGCCTTCATGATGAACTTGCCGCGCGGCACGGCGCCGAAGATCAGGATGATGTCGAGAAAGCTCTGGTGCTTGGCGGCGATCAGGACTTCGCCGGTCGGCACCACGCCCCGCACCTCACCCCTGAGGCCGCAGAGCATCCGCAGCGACCAGACCACCCAGCGGCAGAAGGTATGGCAGGCCGCCAGCGCGCCATCCCGGCTGAAGATCGCATAGGGCAGGTAGATCAGCCCGATCACTGCCATCGACAGATACATCTGCACGATGAAGATCAGCGACATCACCCAGCGGAAGACCAGCATCAGTTCAGCTCCTTCAGTTTTCGGAACGCCGCGAGGCGGGTGGCGGCGAAGGCCACGAGGGCGGAAAGCGGCGGCAGCACGAAGGGCCAGAGCCAGCCAGCCCCCTGAAAGCCGAGCCCGGTGAGAAAGCCGCCCGCCGTATCGGCGGAGGGCAGGATCGCCACGCCGATCAGACCGGCCAAGGCCCCTGCCGCCGATCCGACCAGAGCGCGCAGGGTGAAGCGGCGCACGAAGGCGCGGGCGATGTAGCTGTCGCGCGCGCCCACGAGCCGCAGCACCTGGATGACCTGGGCATTGGCGGCAAGCGAGGCATTGGCGGCAAGCGTGATCATCGCCGCCATCGCCGCCGCGATCAGCCCGATGGACAGAAAGCCCAGAAGCCGCAGCCGGTCCGCCGCCACCGCCATCGGCCGCCGCCAGCGGGTGTGGTCGTCGAGCACCGCCCCCGGCGCCTCGGCGGCAAGGCGCTGCCGCAGCCCCTCGCCGTCATAGCCGGAGCCATCCTCCACCACCTCGATCAGCCGCGGCAGGGGCAGCGCATCGACCGGCAGATCGGGACCGAACCACGGCTCCAGCAGCTTGCGCTGCTCCTCCTCCGACAGGGCGCGGGCGGAAGCGATGCCGGGTGTCTCGGCCAGCAGCGCCAGCACCGCCTTGGTTTGCAGGTCGATCTGATCCTCGGGGGCCGAAAGGCGGACCGTCGCCGTCCGCTCCAGCGCGCCGGCCCAGCGTTCCGCGAGCCGCCCGGAGGCGAGCGACAGGGCCAGCGCGAAGACCGCGAGGAAGGTCATCGCGGCGGCGGTGAAGCTTGTGAGCCAGGCGGTCGGGCCGGAGGGCGGGACCACGCTGTCGCCGGTTTCCTGAAGGGAGAGCCTCACAGATCCGCCCCCGCCAGTTGCACCCGCCGCTTGGCGATCCGCAGCACCCGTACCGGCACCTGGGATTTCGCCTGACGGATCAGGTTCAGGTCATGGGTGGCGACCAGCACCGTCTTGCCCATCCGGTTCAGCTCCACCAGAAGCGTCAGCAGCCGCAGCGACATGTCCCAGTCGAGGTTGCCGGTCGGCTCGTCGGCCACGATCACATCCGGGCCGATGATCACCGCCCGCGCCAGCGCCGCCCGCTGCCGCTCCCCCCCCGAGAGCGAAGGCGGCAGCGCGCCCTTCAGCCGGTCGAGACCGACCCAGTTCAGCAGGTCGTCCAGATCGCGCGGCGCCCCGGCCTTGCCCGCCACCGTGAGCGGCAGCGAGACATTGGCGCCGAGCGGCAGATGGTCGAGAAACTGGCAATCCTGATGCACCACCCCGATGCGGCGCCTGGTCAGGGCCACCTCGTCACGGCTGAGGCTGCGGACCTCCCGGTCGAAAAGGGAGACACGCCCCGCCGTGGGCAGGAGATCGGCATAGCAGAGCTTGAGGAAGGTGGTCTTGCCCGCCCCGGATGGCCCGGTCAGGAAGTGGAAGGACCCCGGCGCGAGCCGCAGCGAGATCTCGGACAACAGCTCGCCCCCGCCGTAATTGTAGGCGACATTCTCGAAAGCAATCACTCTGGCGTCCCCGACCTCTCACCCGACCTGCCCGGCACCTGCGGCAGGCCACCCGCAGGCGCGTCCACAGGTGCGTCCACGGGCGCGTCCCTTGTGCCACAGCATCGCGCAAGAACCACGGGGTTTCAATCGGCCCGGCCCGAACTTGGCCACAAAGACTTGGATATAAGGAGGATCGTTGCTACAACATCAACGATGTCGGCTCGTGCCTGTTTCCGGATGGTCCCCAAGATGCGCCTTGTCTGCCCGAACTGCGATGCTGAATATGAGGTGGACAGCTCGGTCATTCCCGATACGGGGCGCGATGTGCAATGCTCGAACTGCGGTCATGCCTGGTTCCAGCTTGCCCCGGAGGTCGAGGCGGAACTTGCGGCGGAAGAGGCCCTGTTCGAGGCCCCCCCGATTGCGGACCTGCCGCCACCCCCGGAAATCCCCGCCGAGCCCCCTGCCCGCCGCACCATCGACGATTCCGTTCTGGCCGTCCTGAAGGAGGAGGCGGAGCGGGAGACCGCGGCGCGACGCGCCGAGACGCCTCAGCCCATAGAGACGCAGACCGAGATGGGGCTGCAACCCGGTGTTGCGGCCATCGACCCGGCGGCGCGGCGCATCGCCATGATGAAGGGGGAAAACCCCGATGCCGCCCCGGCCCGCCCGCAGACCCGGCGCGAGATGCTGCCCGAAATCGAAGAGATCAACTCCACCCTGCGCGCCTCCTCAGAGCGGCGCGGCGGTGGCGCGGGCGCGGTGTCCGAAACCCTGCCCGCCCCCCGCCGTTCCGGCTTCCGCAACGGCTTCGTGCTCGGCATCCTGCTCGGGGCTCTGGTGCTGCTGACCTATATCATGGCCCCGAAACTGTCCCAGCAATTTCCGGCCGCGGCTCCGACGCTCAAGGGCTTCGTCGGGCTGATCGACGCGGCACGGCTGCAAATGGACGGGCTGATGCGCGCGGCCATCGGCCTCCTGAAAGGGCAGGACAGCTCCGCCGGCTAACGCAGCGGGCCGCACGCCCGCGCCATCGCCACGGCGCTTTTCGCGGTCCAGAGCCTCCTGAACCTTCGCATGTTCCCCGCGCCGGCGCGGTACAGCCAGCGCCACCGCAACCCGTCCTGCCCAGATCGGGACCGGGCGGCGGATACTGCTATCCTGCCCGTCGCCCCCCAGCCTCAGCAGCCCACGCGTCTCCGGCGTCCTGACCGCCGCAATCCTGGTCACCTGATCCATTGCGGGAAACTGCGCCAGTTCCCCCCGTCGCGGTTTCCAGCGACCACCGAGCGCCACCAGCATCGAAAGCTGCCCCGGTCGGGACCGGGCGGCGCGAAGAGCCTGTCGAACCGTCGCGCCAGACGCCAAGCCGCCCGCTGCGTTGCCAAGAAAAGACATTGATCGCGGATTTCCGGAACCATGTCGGTCGGCTTGGGATCGGAGGGTGCGACATCGGGTGTCAGACTTGATTTCTCCATGCTGTCTTGCCATCAAATCATCCCGGAGCAGGCAATGTCCGCGCAAGATCCGGGGGGGGGCGAAATCATGGCCGAGCCATCCTATCGCTGGGTGATCGTGGCGGCGGGCGGTCTCATGGGCTGCGTGGCCATGGGGGCGCTGTTCTCGCTTCCGGTGCTGCTGACGCCGATGGCCGAGGCGACGGGCTGGTCGCGCACCGGGATTTCCGCGGCCATGACCCTTGCCTTTCTGGCCATGGCGGCAACCTCGATGATCTGGGGGGCGCTGTCGGACCGCTTCGGCGCAAGACCCGTGGTGCTGGCAGGCGCGGTGCTTTTTTCCGTCAGCCTCTGGCTCGCCGGACAGGCGCCTTCGCTGCTGACCTTCCAGCTCGGCTTCGGCCTTCTCGTCGGCGGGGCGGTTGCGGCCTTCTTCGCGCCGATGATGGCGACCGTCACCGGCTGGTTCACGACGCAGCGCAGCCTTGCCGTCTCGCTGGTGTCCGCCGGGATGGGCCTTGCCCCTGTCACCATGTCGCCGCTGGCCGCCCAACTGATCGCGGTGCATGACTGGCGGGCGGTGCTGTCGATCCTCGCCGGGATCGTCGCGGTGGTGACATTGCCTGCGGCCCTTCTCCTCCGTCCGCCACCCGCACAGGACGAAGCGGCCGGACCGGCCCTGACCGACGCCCCCTCCTCCGCGATGACGGTACGGCAGGCGGTGACCTCTCCGCAGTTCCTCGTCCTCGTGCTCACCAATTTCTTCTGCTGCGCCACCCATTCCGGACCGATCTTCCACACGGTCAGCTATGCCGAAATCTGCGGGATCTCGGCGATTGCCGCCGTGTCGATCTATTCGGTGGAGGGGATCGCCGGCATGGGCGGGCGCATCGGCTTCGGCCTTCTGGGCGACCGCTTCGGGGCGAAGCGGGTGCTGGTCGCGGGGCTGCTGGCACAGGCCTTCGCGGCGCTCGGCTATTACTTCTCGCGCGGGCTTTATGAATTCTACCTCGTCGCGGCGATCTTCGGTTTCATCTATGCCGGGATCATGCCGCTTTATTCGGTGCTCGTGCGCGAGAATTTCCCGATGAAGATGATGGGAACGATCATGGGCGGAACCGGCATGGCGGGAAGCCTCGGCATGGCGACGGGGCCGGTGCTGGGCGGCTGGATCTTCGACCGGACCGGCAGCTATGGCGGGCTCTACATCACCTGTTTCGCGCTCGGTCTCGGGGCTTTCGCCATCGCCATGACTTTCCGCCCCTTCCCGCGGCCACCAGAGGTCAGGCAGGCGCAGCCGGCCTGATCAGAAGAGATCGAGCAGCCGCTTGAGATAGTTCCGCTCCCCCTCCGGGCGGGATTGCTCGCCGGAGCGGCGGCGGATCTCATCCAGCAATTCCTCGGCGCGGCGATAGACATCCTTGCCTTGCAACAGGTTGCGGTCCGAGCCGATGCGGGCGCTTTCGCCCGCCTGCCGCCCCAGAGGGTCGCGCCCGGCGGGATCGTCGCGCCCGGCGTTCTCGCCCTGGGCCGAGCGGCCTTCCTGCCGGTTTTCCTGCGCCAGAGCCTCGCCGAACCGGCGGATGCCGTCGCGCAACGCCTCCATCGCCTCGGCCTGCCGGTCGAGCGCGCCGGACAGATCGCCCTCGCGCAGCGCGCGTTCGGCCTCTTCCATCGCCTCGCGGGAACGGTCGAGCGCGCGACGCCCCTCCTGCCCCGTGGGGTTGCCGGCGCCGGGCAGGCGCCCTTCGCGGTCGAGCCGCTCCAGCTCCCGGCGCAGATCCTGCTGGCGCTCGGCAAGGCTCTTGCCCTGCCCACCCGGCTGCTGGCCATCCTCGCCCTGCGGCGGGCCTTCCTGCCCCTCCTGCCCGTCCTGAAGATCGCGGAAGGCATCGTCCGACAGGCCCTGCTGGCCGCGCAACGTGTTGCCGAGATCGCGCATCGCCTGCTGGCCGGGACCGCCCTGGCCCTGACCCTGCCCTTCGCCCTGCGTGACCTGCATGTTCTCCATGAAATGCCGGAGCTGCTCCATCAGCTCTGCGGCTTCGGCGGTCTTGCCCTCTTCCATGAGCTGCTGGAGCTTGTCGAGCATCTGCTGCAACTGGTCCTGCGACATTTCCAGCCGCTGACCGTTCTCGCTCGATTGCTGCTCCTCCCCGCGCCGCTCGGCCTCCTGCGCGAGCTGCTTCAGATACTGGTTGAGCGCCTGCCGCATCTCATCCATCAACTGCTGCACCTCTTCGGGCGAGGCGCCGTTGCGGATCGCCTCATCCAGCCGGTCCTGCGCGCGCTGCAACCGTTCGAGCGCGGAGGTCAGATCACCCTCCTCCACCAGAAGGGCGATCTGCCACAGCTCTTCGGCCACCTCGTCGCGGATGGCGGGGGTGAGATCGGTCTGCGCCTCCAGCCGCTTCATCGCCACGCGCAGGCGCAGATAGGCGCGCTCGTTGCGGATGAAGCCTTCGGGCTTGTAGGTGATGGCGCGCAGGATCTGCACGGTGCGCGCGGCATTGGCGCGGCTCCAGAGCAGATCGCGGCGCATCTCGATCAGGGCGGCGGCGAAGGGATCGAAGAAGCGCTTGCCCGGCAGGGTCAGGCGCAGAGGCTCCGCCTGCCCCATCTGGCCCGCGGCATCGCTGACCGCCAGAACCATCTCCACCGGCAGGTTGGAGAGGACGGATTTCGACAGATCATCCTCCAGCACCGCCTTCACCGCCTTGCGGTCGCCGCGCATCGGCAGGGGCAGGTCGAGCACGACCGGCGCCACATCCTCCGGCGCGGTGGCAAGGCCGAAGCGGCGGTCCACGGCGGCAAGGTCGAGCGTGACCGTCACCTGCCCCTTCACCACGCCGTAATCGTCGCTGGCGGTGAAGCCCTGCTTGAAACGCCCGTCGCCGGTGCGCCCGATCTCGCCCTCGGCGGCGATGGTGGGCGGCGTATCGGCGATCACCTCCACCTGCCAGTTGCGCCCGCCCGGCCCCTCGATCTCCAGCCGGCCGGAGCGGGTGGCAGTGAAATCCTGCGCGGCATCTGAGGCGGGGGGAACCTCGGTGCGGCCGGAGACGGTCTCCGACAGGATCAGGCTGCCCGGCTCCCCGTAAAAGCGCAACTGGATGCGGCTGCCGATGGGCAGGCTGAGCGCCTCGGCCGTCTGGTCGTTGAGATAGAGCGCCGGCTTGCCGGTATAGGCGGGCGGCTGCGCCCAGCCTTCCCAGGTCGGCCCGCCCGCCGCAACGGCCCCCGCCCCCGGCCCCATGCCGGCCACCGAGCCGACCCGCCAGAGCGAGCCGAAGATCAGCGCCATCACAAGGGCGGTCAGCGCCACATAGCGCAGGGCATAGGGATCGCGGGAGGAAAGCCGCAGATCCGGCTCCACCGCCCGCGCCCCGGCGGCCCGCGCCTCCATCCGCGCCCGATGCGCCGCCCAGACCGCGCGCGAGGCGGGATCATCGGCCCCGATCGCCTGGGTATCGGCAAGGGCTGCAAGCGGTTGACCCGGCAGGCGCGCATCAAGCCGCACCATGGCCTCCGCCCGCGAAGGCCTGCGGAACTGCCGCCAGCCCCGGACCCCGGCCCACAAGACGCCGAGAACGACCGCAACCGCCGCAGCCCAGAAGGGTTCCAGCGGCAGACGGTCCTGCACCCCGAAGGCCAGCGCCGCCAGCACGGTGATGAGAAGGCTCCAGAGCGGCCAGAAGGCACGGGCAAGCCGTTCGGCCCAAAGCCCCGCCAGCGTCAGCCGCAGCGGGGTTTCGATCCGTTTGAGGATATCCGTCTCGGGGGTCGTCTCAGCCATCAGCCTCCGCCCGGATCACAGCCACTCGGGAATGGTATCGCGCTTCAGCATCTCGTCAAAGGAGGGACGCGCGCGGATGACGGCGAAGTGATCCCCCCGCACCAGAACCTCCGGCACGAGGGGACGCGAATTGTATTCGCTGGCCATGACCGCGCCGTAGGCCCCGGCAGAGCGGAAGGCGACCAGATCGCCCTCGGCCAGCGGCGCCAGATCGCGCGCCCTGGCGAAGGTATCGCCGGTCTCGCAGACCGGGCCGACAACATCGTAAGGCTGCGGCGCGGCACCGGCAGGCGCCTCCACCACCGGCACGATGTCATGATGCGCGCCATACATCGACGGGCGCACCAGATCGTTCATCGCGGCATCGAGGATCAGGAAATCCCTCCCCTCGCCATTCTTCACATAGATGACGCCCGCGACGAGAAGCCCCGAATTGCCGGAGATGAGCCGCCCCGGCTCGATCTCGATCTCGCAGCCGAGATCGCCCACCGTCCGCTTGATCAGCGCGCCGTAATCCATCGGCAGGGGCGGCGCCTCGTTGGAGCGGGTATAGGGGATGCCCAGACCGCCGCCGAGGTCGAGCCGCGAGATCTCATGCCCCTCCGACCGCAGGCGGCGGGTCAGGCCGGCGACCTTGAGATAGGCCTGCTCGAAGGGTTCAAGCTCGGTCAGCTGGCTGCCGATATGCACGTCGATGCCGACGATGCGAAGACCGGGAAGGGCTGCCGCCTCGGCATAGACCTCCGAGGCGCGGGCGATCGGGATGCCGAACTTGTTGTCCTTCTTGCCGGTGGCGATCTTCTCATGGGTGCGGGCATCGACATCGGGGTTCACCCGCACGGTGATCGGCGCCTGAAGGCCGAGGGAAACCGCCACCTCCGACAGCGCCCGCATCTCCGGCTCGCTTTCCACGTTGAACTGCCGGATGCCGCCGGTCAGCGCCAGGCGCATCTCCTCGCGCGTCTTGCCGACGCCGGAAAAGACGATCCGCTCCCCCGGTACGCCGGCGGCCCTGGCCCGCAGATATTCCCCGCCCGAGACCACATCCATCCCGGCGCCAAGATTGCCCAGAAGCTTCAGCACCGCGAGATTGGACAGCGACTTGATCGCAAAGCAGACCTGATGCGGCAGAGGCGACAGCGCCTCGGTGAAGAGCCGGTAATGGCGCGTCAGGGTCGCCGCCGAATAGACGTAGAAGGGCGTCCCGACCGCCGCGGCGATCTCGGGGATCGCCACATCTTCCGCGTGAAGGATGCCGTTGCGATAAAGGAAGTGATCCATGCTGTCCCTCGGGAATGACACCCCTGATCCTATAGGGAAATCAACGGCAAAGAGCCAGCACCTTCCCGCAGCGCCCGCTGCCGGCCGCGGAGCCTCCGGCGGGGATATTTGAGCCAGTATGAAAGGGCTTTCTTCTCTTTCCAAATATCCCCCGCGGAGCGTTCCGCAGAAGCCGGGGGCGCGCGGCCGGCAGGTCCGGCGCTATTTCACCACGACGCCGACCCGCGCCTCACCGGAGACCGTCACCCCCGGCTTTTCCGGCGGGGCATCGGCGCCGCAGGCGGCGAGGGCGAGCAGGCAGAGGACGGCGACAGGGCGCATGGGGGATTCCTTCGGTCGGGAAGTTCGGGGGATCAGGGGGAAACCGCGACCGTGACGCCGCCCATCTGGCCCGAAAGGGACGGCGAAACCGCCACCCCGCCCGTGCCGAGGGTGACGCCGAGGCCGAGGGTCGGATCGGTGCAGGCGGGCAGCGCCAGAAGTGACAGCAGGGCAAGTCGCAGCATGGGAGCCTCCGGGTTGCCGCAGCCTAGCCTCAGCCGAGGCGGGCCTTCCAGCGGGCGATCTGTTCCTTCACGCGCACCGGCGAGGTTCCGCCATAGGACATGCGGCTGCGGACGGAGTTTTCGACGCCAAGCACCGAATAGACTTCCTGATTGATGCCGGGATGCACCGATTGCATCTCGGCAATGGTCAGGTCCGGCAGGTCGCAGCCCTTCTTCTCGGCCAGGGCCACCAGCGTTCCCGTCACATGATGGGCCTCGCGGAAGGGCAGGTTCAGCACCCGCACCAGCCAGTCGGCGAGATCGGTGGCCGTCGAGAAGCCCGACCCGGCGGAGGCCGCAAGCACCTCGCGGTTCGCCGCCATGTCGCCGACCATCCCGGTCATCGCCGCAAGGCCGAGCATCAGCGTGTCGGCGGCGTCGAAGACCTGCTCCTTGTCCTCCTGCATGTCCTTGGAATAGGTCAGCGGCAGGCCCTTCATGATGGTGAAGAGCGCCACCGTCGCCCCGAGCACCCGGCCGAGCTTGGCGCGCAGGAGTTCGGCTGCATCAGGGTTCTTCTTCTGCGGCATGATGCTGCTGCCGGTCGTCCATTTGTCCGACAGCCGCACGAAGCGGAACTGGGCGGAGGACCAGATCACCAGCTCTTCGGCAAAACGGGAAAGGTGCATGGCGCAGATCGAGGAGGCCGAGAGGAATTCCAGCGCGAAATCCCGGTCCGAAACCGAATCGAGGCTGTTGGCCGTGGGCCGGTCGAAGCCGAGCGCACGGGCCACGGCCTCGCGGTCGATGGGGAAGGAGGTTCCCGCCAGCGCCGCCGCCCCCAGCGGACATTCGTTCATCCGCGCCCGCGCATCGGCAAAGCGCGAGCGGTCGCGGGCGAACATCTCCACATAGGCGAGCATATGGTGGCCCCAGGTCACCGGCTGCGCGGTTTGCAGATGGGTGAAGCCGGGCATCACCCAATCGGCCCCCGCCTCCGCCTGTGCCAGAAACGCCTTGATCAGCGCCTCCAGCCCGGCAATGGCCGCATCGCACTGGTCGCGCACCCAGAGCCGGAAATCCACCGCCACCTGATCGTTGCGGCTGCGCGCGGTATGGAGCCGCCCCGCCGGTTCGCCGATGATCTCCTTCAGGCGGGCCTCCACGTTCATGTGGATGTCCTCAAGCTCCACCTTGAACGCGAAATTCCCCGCCTCGATCTCTGACAAGATCGTGAGCAGCCCTTCCCCGATCGCCTTGGCATCGCTATCCGTCAGGATGCCCGCCGCCGCCAGCATCGCGGCATGGGCGCGCGAGCCTGCGATGTCCTGGGCGTAAAGCCGCTTGTCGAAGCCGATCGAGGCGTTGATCGCCGTCATGATCGCGTCCGGCCCGGCGGCGAAACGCCCGCCCCACATGGCATTGGCGGCGGTCTTGGTGCTGTCGGTCATGGAGAGGCCCTGAAATGCTGCGGAAACTCGGTCTGGCGGTTCTTTATACGGCCTTCGCGCTTGGCGCAAATCCCGGCATGGCGGAGGTTCCGGCAGAGATTGCGCCGCTGCTGACCGGAGAGATGCAGAAGATGGTGCTGCTGGACGCGCCGAAGCCCCTTGCCGCGGCGGAACTGCTGACCGGCGACGAGGCTCCGGCCAGCCTTGACGCCTATCGCGGCAAGTGGGTGCTGCTGAACTTCTGGGCGACCTGGTGCGCGCCCTGCCGGACGGAGATGCCGTCTCTCGACCGGCTGCAGGCCCATATGCCCGATCTCGCGGTGGTGCCGGTGGCCACCGGGCGCAATGCGCCCGAGGCCATCGCCCGCTTCTACAAGGAAGCCGGGGTGGTGAACCTGCCGGTGCTGCGCGATCCGAAGGCGGCGCTGTCGCGCTCTGCCGGGGTGCTCGGCCTGCCCGTGACGCTGATCCTCAACCCCGAGGGGGAGGAAGTCGGGCGGCTGATCGGCGGCGCGGAATGGGACAGCCCGGAGGCGCTCGCCCTGCTCGATGCGCTGATGCCGGCGGATTGAGGGCCGGCAGACCTGCGCCTTGTTGCGGCCCTGGAGGGGTTTTGCACCCCTCCAGACCTCCCCGCAGGATATTTATGCACAGGGGATGGGAAGAGGGGGCGCCGCTACACCCCCCACCGCGCGGATCAGCGCCAGAGCCTCCGCCGGGGGTTTCTGCTCCACCCGCCGGTATTCGCGGCCGGAGACGTCGCGGCTGATCAGCCGCAGTTCCCACAGCGTCCGCCGCAGGATCGCGGGATCGCCGAAGTCGTGCCAGCGGGTCAACTCGGCGCTGATGCCGCGCTCGGTCATCACCTCGGCCTTGGGCAGCCGCGCCCAAAGCACCCAGAGGCAGAGATGCTGCATATGGGTCTTCGACGGCCAGCGCGCCATCCGCCCTTCGCCGCCGAAATAGCGCCGCGCCTGCGCGACCTTCAGCATGTCGGCCTGGCCAGGGGATGCGGTGGGGGCCGCCAGCTTCTCCCCGGCCAGGGCAGAGGCGCGGAAATGCTGGAAATTGCGGAACCCCGCCCCGCGGGCGAGCATGTTCATCAGTTCCAGATGGCCGGGAGCGGCGGCGGCCTCCGCGATCTGGTCCGCGATCTGGCGGGCAAGGCTGCGCGCCAGGGCCGACAGGTCATCGACCTGATAGGGCAGGGAAATACGGGTCATCTCATCCTCGCAAGCGTGCCGTGAAGGTGTCGCGGGCCACCGGCTTGGCGAACAGGCACGTCTGGACGATGGGTCAGGGTGCTGTCGGGAACGGCGCAGGTTTAGCTGCCCTTGCGGGCCGGTGGCGTCTGGGTGAACTGCTGACCCTGTGGGAATTCTACTCCGCCTGCCGCCCCCGCACAAGCCACGCCTGATCCGCTGGTCTCTTGCATCGCAGGCCCCGAACCGTTAGCACCCCGAACGATCCCCCCGGTCGCTACCAAGGAGACTTCCATGGACGGGCTTGACGCATTGAAGGTCAAATACCTGACCGCCGCCGCCGCCGCCTCCGACGAGGCGAAGCTGGAGGAGGTGCGTCTTGCCGCGCTCGGCAAGAAGGGCGAGATCAGCGCGATGATGGCCACGCTCGGCAAGATGGAGCCGGAGGCGCGCAAGGCGGCCGGCGCCATGCTGAACGTGCTCAAGGACGAGATCGACGCGGCGCTGCGCGCCAAGAAGGCCGCGCTCTCCGATGCGGCACTGGATGAGCGTCTGCGGGCCGAATGGCTGGACGTGACCCTGCCGGGCCGCCCCCGCCGCCAGGGGACGATCCATCCCGTCTCGCAGGTCATGGAAGAGCTGACCGCGATCTTCGCCGACATGGGCTTTGCCGTCGCCGAAGGCCCTCAGGTCGAAAGCGACTGGTACAACTTCGACGCCCTGAACATCCCGCCGGAACACCCCGCGCGGCAGGAGCATGACACCTTCTTCATGCACCGCCCCGAAGGCGACAACCGCCCGCCGCATGTGCTGCGGACCCATACTTCGCCGGTGCAGATCCGCGCCATGACCGAACAGGGCGCCCCGATCCGGGTGATCGCACCGGGCCGCGTCTACCGGATGGACATGGACCAGACCCATGCGCCGATGTTCCATCAGGTCGAGGGCCTCGCCATCGACCGCGACATTTCCATGGCCAACCTGAAATGGACGCTGGAGGAATTCTGCCGCGCCTTCTTCGAGGTCCCCTCGGTGGAGATCCGCTTCCGGGCCAGCCATTTCCCCTTCACCGAACCCTCGGCAGAGGTGGATATCCGCTGCTCCTGGGAAGGCGGTCAGCTGAAGATCGGCCAGGGCGACAAATGGATGGAAATCCTTGGTTCCGGCATGGTGCATCCGAAGGTGCTGACCGCCGCCGGGGTGGACCCGAGCCAGTGGCAGGGCTTTGCCTTCGGCATGGGCATCGACCGCATTGCCATGCTGAAATACGGCATCCCCGACCTGCGCGCCTTCTTTGAAAGCGACCTGCGCTGGTTGCGCCACTATGGCTTTGCGGCGCTCGACATGCCGGATCTGGCGGGCGGCCTGTCGTCCTGAGGGACGGAAGGCGCGCGCACGCCCGCTCCGGGCGGATCCGGGGCGGATCAGAAATCCCGCCTTCCGGCCCGCATGAAGGCGGCGGGTCGCCTGAACGGATCAGCGCCCCTGAGCGATCAGGCCGCGAACGGGTGCGAAAGGATGGCCGGGCTGCTCGGGGCTAAGCCGATACATCCCGCAGCCCCTTCTCCCCAAGGCGGAGGACGGTCGCGGGGGCAAGCCTCAGAGCCTCCGCAGGCTAAACCAGCCCTGCCGCCGAGACTTCATGCGCCACCATCAGAAGCAGCAGCGCGGTGGCGCCCATCAGAAGGCACAGCCGCAGCGTGCTGATCTTCTTGCGATCCTTGGGTATGTCGAAATTCGGTTCCATGCCCCTTGTTACACCAGCAGGTTGCAGGATTTGAGGCAAAAGCCGCCCTGCGTCGCGGACAAGCCGTTTCCGGAACGGAAACCGCAGCCCGGCGGCTTTCCCTTGGCCCCGCTTTGCGCTATCCCCCTTGCGACCACCGATTTAGGGCAATGCGATGAAATTCACCCTCTCCTGGCTCAAGGATCATCTCGCCACCGACGCGAGCCTTGACGATATCCTCTATGCGCTCACCGATCTGGGGCTGGAGGTGGAAGGCGTTGAAAACCCGGCACAAAAGCTGGCCCCCTTTACCATCGCCAAAGTCCTGCACGCCGAAAAGCACCCCGATGCCGACAAGCTGCGCGTCTGCCGCGTGCTGACGGACGAGGGCGAAAAGCAGATCGTCTGCGGTGCGCCCAATGCGCGCGAGGGGATCACCGTCGTCCTCTGCAAGCCGGGCGACTATGTGCCGGGCATCGACGTGACCCTCGGCATCGGCAAGATCCGCGGCGTCGAAAGCCATGGGATGATGGCGTCGGAGCGCGAGCTGGAGCTGTCGGACGAGCATAACGGCATCATCGAGCTGCCCTCGGGCGAGGTCGGCCAGCGTTTCGTCGACTGGCTGGCGGTGAACCGGCCCTCGCTCGTCGATCCGATGATCCATGTGAAGATCACCCCGAACCGTCCCGATGCGCTCGGCGTGCGCGGCATCGCCCGCGACCTTGCGGCGCGCGGCCTCGGCACGCTGAAACCGCTGGAAATCCCGGCAATCGCCGGGGCTTTCCCGAGCCCGGTCTCCGTCTCCATCAGCGCCGATCTGAAGGCGAAGGGCTGCCCGCATTTCGCCGGCCGCACCATCCGCGGCGTGAAGAACGGCCCCTCGCCCGACTGGCTGGCGAACCGGCTGAAGGCCATCGGCCTGCGACCGATCTCCACCCTTGTCGATATCACCAACTACTTCACCTACGGGCTGAACCGGCCGCTCCATGTCTTTGACGTGGCCAAGTTGCACGGCGATCTGCGCGTCCATGCGGCGGCGGGGGGCGAAGTGTTCCAGGCGCTCGACGGCACCACCGTCACCCTGCGCCCCGGACAGATGGCGATTTCCGACGACCATGGCGTGCAGTCGCTGGCCGGGATCAAGGGCGGCGAGGAATCGTCCTGCACCGAGGCCACGACGGCGGTGTTCCTGGAATCCGCCTGGTGGGACCCGATCACGGTCGCCACTACCGGCCGCGCGCTGAAGATCAACTCCGATGCCCGCTACCGCTTTGAACGCGGCGTCGATCCGGCCTTCACCCTGCCAGGGCTCGATCTGGCGACGCAGATGATCCTCGATCTCTGCGGCGGCGAAGCGTCCGGGATCGCCCAGGACGGCGCCCCCCTCGACACGACCCGCGCCTACCGGCTCGACCCCGCGCGGGTGATCAGCCTCGTCGGCATGGAAATCCCCGAGACGCAGCAGCGCGCCACGCTGGAGGCGCTCGGCTTCACCCTCGCGGGTGACATGGCGACCCCGCCGAGCTGGCGCCCCGATGTGCTGGGCGAGGCCGATCTGATCGAGGAAGTGGCCCGCATCGCCTCGCTGACCAAGCTTCAGGGCCGGCCCCTGCCCCGCGCTGTCGCCGGTGTGCCGCGTCCGGTGCTGACCCCCCTTCAGGTGCGTGAACGCCGCGCGCGGCGGACGATTGCCGCGCTCGGCTACAATGAATGTGTCACCTACAGCTTCATCGACGAAGCGGCGGCGAAGCTTTTCGGCGGCGGGGAAAATGCCGTGCGGGTGGAAAACCCGATCTCGTCGGAGATGACCCATCTGCGCCCCGACCTGCTGCCGGGGCTGCTGCGCGCCGCTGCCCGCAATCAGGCGCGCGGCTTCATGGATCTGGCCCTGGCCGAGATCGGTCCGGCCTTCCATGGCGGCGAGCCGGGGGAACAGCATCTTCAGGCGACAGGCCTGCTGATCGGGCAATCGGCGCCGCGCGACCCCCATGGCTCGCGCCGCCCTGTCGATCTTTTCGACGCCAAGGCCGATGCCGAGGCGGTTCTGGCCGCGCTCGGCGCGCCGGCACGGGTGCAGATCACCCGCAAGGCGGCGGGCTGGTGGCATCCGGGGCGGTCGGGCGTGATCGGCCTTGGCCCGAATGTCATGGCGAGCTTCGGCGAGGTGCATCCCCGCATCCTCGCCTCCATGGATGTGAAAGGCCCGGCGGTGGCCTTCACCATCCTCGTCGCCAATGTCCCGCAGCCGAAGGTGAAAACCCCGACGAAACCGGCGCTGACCCTCTCCGGCCTGCAAGCGGTGGACCGCGATTTCGCCTTCGTGGTGGATCGCGGTGTCGAAGCGCTGACGGCGATCAACGCCGCACAGGGCGCCGACAAGGCACTGATCGAAAGCGTGCGGGTCTTCGACCAGTTCACCGGCGAAAAGGCCGAGGCGCAGATGGGTGCGGGCAAGAAGAGCCTTGCCCTGACCGTGCGGCTGCAACCCGTGGAAAAGACCCTGACCGATGCCGATATCGAGGCCGTCTCGAAGAAGATCATCGAGAAGGTGACGAAGGCCACCGGCGGCACCCTGCGCGCCTGACGCGCGGGGCCGCGCCCCCACGTCATTCTTGCCAGAACCTGCGGGCGGAGTAACCTGCCCGCATGGAGTTCGATTACATCATCGCGGGCGGCGGCTCGGCAGGCGCGGTTCTGGCCGCGCGGCTGTCGGAAAACCCCGCCACCACCGTCTGCCTGATCGAGGCGGGCGGGGCGGGGCGCGACATCTTCATCCGCGCCCCCGCCCTTGTCGCCGCCATGGTCTCCGGTCGCCCGCCCCTGCACAACTGGGCGCTGCACACCACGCCGCAGGCGGGGCTGGCCGGACGCCGGGGCTTTCAGCCGCGCGGCAAGGCGCTCGGCGGGTCTTCGGCGATCAATGCCATGCTCTATGTCCGCGGCCAGCCGCAGGATTACGACGCCTGGGCCGATCAGGGCGCCGAGGGCTGGGACTGGGCCTCCGTCCTGCCGTGGTTCCTGAAGGCCGAAGGCAATGCCCGCGGCGCCTCCGCCCTCCATGCCGCGGATGGCCCGCTGAAGGTGACGGATCAGCGCTTTCCCCGGCCCATCAGCCGCGCCTTCGTCGCTGCCGCCGGACACCTGCAAATCCCCGCCAACCCCGATTTCAACGGCGAGACGCAGGAGGGTGCCGGCCTCTATCAGGTCACGCAATTCCCTGACGGCCCGCGAAGGGGGGAGCGGTGTTCTGCCGCCGCCGCCTATCTGCACCCAGCCCTCACCCGCCCGAACCTGACCGTCCTCACCCATACCCGCGCCGAGCGCCTCCTTCTGGACGGCAAACGCGCCACCGGGCTTCTCATCCGCCGCCGGGGCCGGCGGATCTCCCTCCGCGCGCGGCGCGAGGTGCTGGTCTGCGGCGGCACTTTCGGCTCGCCGCAGCTCCTCCTTCTCTCCGGCATCGGGCCGGAGGCGGAGCTGCGCGCCCATGGCCTCCCCGTCGCCCATGCGCTCGAAGGGGTGGGGCGCAACCTTCAGGACCATCTCGACTACACCATCTCCCACCGCTCGCTGCGCCGCGATACGGTCGGGTTGAACCCGCGCGGGCTGATGCGGCTGGCGAAGGCCGGCCTGCACTGGCGCAAGACCGGCGAGGGCCTCTTCGCCTCCCCGATGGCCGAGGGCGGCGCCTTCCTGCGCTCCCGCCCGGAAGAGGAGCGCCCCGACCTGCAACTGCATTTCGTCATCGGCATCGTGGATCAGCACATGCGGAAGCTGCATCTGGCCGATGGCTTCTCCGCCCATGTCTGCGTGCTGCGTCCGAAATCGCGCGGCGCGGTGGGCCTGACCTCCGCCAACCCCGCCGCCCCGCCCCGGATCGACCCGGCCTTCCTCTCCGCGCCGGAGGATCTCGCCTGCCTGATGCGCGGCGCCCGCCTGACCGAGGCGCTGCTCGACACCCCGCCCCTCGCCCCGTGGAAAGGCACACGGCTTTACCCCCATGACGGCAGCGATGCGGGGCTGGAAGCCTCGATCCGCCAGCACGCCGATACGATCTACCACCCGGTCGGCACCTGCCGCATGGGCCGCGACGATCTCGCCGTCACCGACCCCGATCTCCGCGTCCGCGGAATGGAGGGCCTGCGCGTCGTCGACGCCTCGGTGATGCCGAGCCTGATTTCCGGCAACACCAACGCGCCCACCATCATGATCGCCGAACGCGCCGCCGCCCTGATCGCCGGAACCTGAACAGCCCTTTCAGACTGGCTCAAATATCCCCGCCGGAGGCTCCCCACGCCCCAAACGCGAAAGGGCGAGCCACCCGCCCGCCCCTTCTTCTTTGCCTCAAATATCCCCGCCGGAGGCTTCCCCGGCTACCGCTTCTTCCGCCAGGTGCCGAGCCAGGCCCCGAGCCGCCCGAAGACCCCCTTGGCCCCGGCCCGCGCCGCATCGGCCCGCGCCTCCACCCCGTCCCAGGCCTCGCCGACCTCGGCCGCCGCCGGCTCCACCGTCCGCTCCCAGAACTGCAGCCACATCCGCCGCACCATGAAGACGAGGAAGGCGAGGAAAACCAGAACCACGATCGGCACATAGGGGATGATCCGCTCATCCGGCCCGGTCGCCTCGCGGATCGACACCGCGTTGGGGTAGATCGACAGGAAGGGGAAGCGCCAGCCGTAATGGGTCACGACCACCCATTTCGGCGCCTCGGCGGTGGATTTCAGGTTCCCCGCCTCCGCTTGCAGGTTGGAGCTGTCATACTTGAAATAGGGCGGCCAGACCCAGCCGGTATCCTCGTTGCGATAGACCATCACCGAACCGCCCGGGAACGCCGTCTCGATGAAGCGGATGTCGCGCGTGACCGTGCTTTCCGCCGTCCCGGTATCGGGCGCCGCATAGGCCCAGGAGTTTTCCGACCCCACCGTCGTCAGCCGGTTGTAGGTGTTCGTCACCCGCACGATGTCATGATGCGGAAGGGTGTAATGCAGGAACCCCGCGACGATCAGGAACAGCACGATCCGGAAGGTCCATTTGATATAGCGCCACATGGGCCTCTCCTATTGATAATTCACCAGATAGACCGTCACCCCGACCACCAGCGTCGGGATCACATAGACGAGCAGGATCAGCTTGCGCCGCAGCGACTGGTGATAGGCGACCATTCCCGCCTCGATATAGGCCTCACGCTCTGCGGGGGAAGAGCCTTCGCGGGCGGGGTCGCCATCCCAGGCCTTTTCCAGCTTCTCCCGCCGGACCGAGCGCGAATAGATCGACACGATCACATAGGTCAGCGTCAGCACGACGAAGCCGAACACCGCGAGGCGCAGAATGGCAATCATTTCCGTCCTCCCCCCGCAGCACCCCATGGCCCGACCACGGGGCCGCCAACCGCCCCCATGCCCCGCGCAGGCTTCGGCCCCTGCGCCATCTCCGGGCGGTGACGCGCATCCATCGACGGCTCCGGCCCGAAAAGCGCCTCGCGCGCGCCCTGCGCGTCCACCTTGTATTCCCGTTCAAGGAAATCAACCACATACTGCCGCTTGCGGTCGGACCAGGTGGCATAGGCGCTGTAAAACCGCTCCTTGTGGACGATGAACATCTGGCGCACATCCATCGGCGCCAGCTCCGCCAGCAGCATGTTCACCAGATCCCGGTCCTTCCCCGCCGCCGCGCGCAGGGTGTAGAAATAGGACTTGTTCTCCGAGGTGATGCGCGGCCAGTCACCCACCCCCTCCACCCAGCGCAGAAGGGCGGCAAGCCCCAGAAACTCCTCCGGCAGCGCATCGCCGAGCCGGTAGGCGATCTTGCGGAGCTCCGTCCGCCGTGCGTCGCCGATTTCGAGGTTCAGCGCATCCGCCGCCTCGACGAGGATGAAATCCATCTTCTGGCGCAGCACCGCCGCCGCATCCATGCCGCGCGCCTGCACGATCGGCTCCACCAGCCCGTTGCGCTCCAGCCATTCGGCGATCTGGTTGCGGCGCGAAAGATCCATGACCGGAGAGATCGGCATGGCCCCCAGGCTTTCGCGCGGCAGGGTGGAGATCACGCCGGGAAACTTCAGATCCTGAAAGACATAGACGCCGCCGAAATGGCTGGTCCAGAAATTCGGCTGCTGGAAGGTCATGGCCGGCAGGCTGATCGGCACCCGCGTCACATCGCCGGTCTTGCGGGCGAGTGCGATCATGCTCTCGATCAGCCGGTCGTCGCGCCAGCCATCCGGCTCCTGCCGGAAGCGGTCGATGAGCGCGGCGAGCTTTTCGGCATCGGCGACATGGCCGCCGATGGTGTCCGCCTCCACCGTGACCTGCCGCATCTCCAGAAGCCGCGCCGGGGTGGAAACCTCATAGACCGACCCCTGCAATTCCCCCGCCACCGCATCCCGCGCCGTCAGCGCGAAAAGCTGCGCCTCGTTGGCCTCGATGAACTGCACCAGAATCCCCCGCGAGGTGGAGAATTTCATGTTCAGCAGCGGCGCGGTCTTCTGGCTGGTGGTCAGGAGGATGAACTGCCGGTTGCAGCCGTTGGGGTTGAGATAGAGCTCGTCATCCAGCTCGTCCCCGATCTCCGGCGAATAGCCGGAGATGTCGATGTGGAAATCGGTCAGGGCCGTTGTCTTGCCGGTCAGATGCTTCAGCGCGCGGTTATAGCGCTCGACCAGAGCCGGGGAGGAGATTTCCACAAGGTTGCCGAACATCAGGCCGGCGGCGATGAGGCGTTTCATGACCTGTCCCCTCTGTCATGCAGGCGTCCCGCTTCCCCATCAGGGAGGGGAACGGCATAAGATGCGCGCACAAGCCCCCTGCCCAAGGCACCTCCCTCCCCCCTCGTGGGGGAGGGAGGGGGTGGGGGGGAAAGCGTCTGCGAAGGAGCCACATCCAGCGCATCAAGCACCATCTGCATCACCCCGCCGAGATTGCCATCCACATCGAAATTCCAGAAGCGCAGGACCGCAAACCCCTGCGCGGCAAACCAGTCATCCCGCGCGGCATCCCTTGCCCCTCCATGCTGGCCTCCATCCACCTCGATCACCAGTCGCCGCCCCAACTCGGCAAAATCGGCGATGGAACGACCAATCGGGGCCTGCCGACGGAAATGTGTGCCGAGCCGGCGGTTCAGATCCCGCAACTGCCGCCAGAGGCACTGTTCCTGCGGAGTCATTTCCGCACGCAGCTGCCGGGCGTTGTGGCGCGTATGGGGGGCGATTGCCGTCATGGCACGGCCTCCCGTTCCGGAGACGGCAACGCCCCCCACCCCCATCCCCTCCCCACGAGGGGGAGGGGAGATGTTGCGGTCAGGCAGGACGAAGCCCTGATGCCGGGTTGACGGTTCGCAGAGTTCGCACCTCCCCTCCCCCTCGTGGGGAGGGGATGGGGGTGGGGGGAAGTGCCGGTGGACAAGCTGATCACCCCTTCCCCTCCATCCACCTTCTCTTCGCCTCTTCCTGACGTCGATAATCCCGCACCATCCCCTCGATTGCCGCCTCGTCCGACTTGTCGGCATAGCGGAATTCGCTGTCGGCGTAGCGGTTGATCTCCTGAATGACCATCTCCACCGTGATCGGCGTCATCAGGCCGCGGATCATCGCCAGCTTCTCGTCATAGGGCTTGAAGAGGAAGAGATCGGGCTCTTCCATCCAGTCGTCCGGCAGCTCGAAATCCATGGCGCGGACCTTCACCGCATCGGTGATGTTCTTGATCGCCCGTCCGGTGAACCGCTCATCCGCCTGCTGGATCGCCTTCAGATAGGTGCCGAGCTTGGCAATGGTGTCGAGCCGGCCGATCTCGCCCTCCACCCGGTCCCAGACCTTCAGAAGGCCCGCCTCATGCGGACGGGCATAGCCCTCGAAACTGGCGGTGACCGCCTTGCGGATCTCCTGCGCGGCGAAAAGCTGGTGGTCGCCCACCGGGATCGCATGGTTCTTGCCCAGCAGAAGCGCCAGAATGTCGATGTAATCCTCGCGGCTCTGCGGGCCGTCCACCAGAAACCGCGCGCCTGCCCGCTGACGCAGCGCATCATCGACATTCTCCGGGTAGTTGGAGAACATGCCGAAAGTGCAGTTCCCCCGCACCACCGTATTGGCCCCGGCAAAGGCGCCCATGAACACCGCCGTCACCTCCTGCTGACCCGCCGAGGACTGCCGGTCGCCGCGCTTGCCCGCCACCTGGTCGATGTCGTCGATGGTGCCGAAACCGATCACGCCCGGGTCCAGAACCGCGTCGATGAAGGCCTTGGCATTCTGCCCCGACTTGCCCTGATAGCTGTCGATCTGGTCGATGGAAAAGTTCTGGTAGCGAAAGGGATATCCCGCCACCTTGCAGTAATCGTTGAGCAATCCCGCCATCATCTGGATGAGCGTGGTCTTGCCCGTCCCCGGCTTGCCATCGCCCATGAAGGTGAAGATGAAGCCGCCCAGCTCCGCGAACGGGTTCAGCTTGCGGTCGAAATCATAGGCCATCAGCATCTTGGCCAGACGCAGGCTCTGGTATTTGGCGATATGGTTGCCGACCACATCGGTCGGTTTCTTGAACTGCATGGCGAGCGCGCCGCCCTTCGCGGCCCGCGCCGGCTTGAAACCGGCAAGGGTGAGCTGGTCCGCCTCCACCTTCCAGCTTGCACTGGTGAAGGCCTCCAGCCGCGGGGCGGTCTGGGCGCGCAGCGCCACCTTCTCCATCAGCGCCTCGCAGAAGGCGGCGATCACCGCGATCAGGCGCGGCTCGTCGCTGGCAAGGGCCGCGATGTCCTGATCCAGCTCCCAAAGGACACCTTGCAGGGCAAGCGGGGCATTGTCGGTCAGAACCTCCTCCACCGCGCCGATCTCGACGGTGACGGAGCCGAGATGCGGCGCCAGCAGAAAGGCCGTGGCATTGGCGAAGACATACATCTCCAGCAGCGCCTCGGCCGCCAGAAGCTCGGTAAACTCCGCCCGCTTCAGATCGGGCAGCCGCGCCTCCAGATTGGCCTTCTTCAACTCGCCCAGCCCCGATTGCGCCGCAAAGGCCTCCCCCGTGGCCAAGGCGATCGCCAGCCCCCGCCGCAACGCATTGAGCGCCGCCGCCTGACCGGGCGACAGAAGCCCGTCGCCAAGCCCCTCCACCCGCTCCAGAAGCCGCACGCCGCCGGGCCGCGCCACGGGCCGCGTCACCATCCCCGGCACGGTGGAGCGGAACCGGGGCCGCGTCCCGATACCGGGGGAGCGTTCGGCCGCCGGAGCCTCCCCCGCCTTCGCCAGACGCGGCGCGTGATCGAAGCCCGAGAGCAGCGCCAGCGCCGCCTCATATTGCCCGCGGATCGCCTCTTCCCGCAGCTCCATCGTATCGCGCACCGACATAAAGCCCCTTGCCTTTCACCGGCCTTTCATACTGGCCGAAATATCCCGGGGGTGAGGGCCGCAAGGCCCGAGGGGGCAGCGCCCCCTCCCCCTGCCCGCCTCACACCGCCGGCAGAATCCGCCCGCCCTCGCCCACCACGAACTTGCGGATATCCCGCAGCCCCGGCGCGTTCAGATCGGTCATCGCCTGGAACGGCAGTTCCGGCAGCACCACCATCCGCTCCGTCCGCGTCGTGCCGCTGTCCGCCCCGGTCAGCGGATCAAGCTTCCAGATCTGCCGCGTCGCGGTGGAGAACCAGCCGTCCTTCACCTCCTCCTCCCGGTCCGAGAGGAGATCCTCCACCGTCCAGACCAGCGCCCAATCCTCGCCGTCCGGCGCACGGGCATTGGTCAGCACCTGTGAAATCGGCCCCGATTGCAGCGTGAAATCATGGGAATACATCGGGCCGAGCGTGATCCGCCGCAGACGCTTCGGATGCAGCCCCTCGAAATCCTTGTCCACGCCCTGCGCGATGGTCAGAAGCTTCAGCCCGGTCAGCGACTGCGCCATCAGATGCGCCTGCACCTGCGGCCAGCGGCGGTCGTCGTTGGGCAGGGGCTTCTTGCCGCTGTCCTCGACGTTCAGCAGATAGACCACCGGCAGGTTGACCCGCGTGTCATAGACCGCCCAATGGATCAGGAAATGCTTGCGCGGCTGCGCGCCGCGGGTGACATCCTCGATCCATTGCACATCCGGGTCGTTGCGCGCCCAGAAGATCCCGCCCGCCGCCAGCGCCTCATAGTAAAGCCGCTGGCTCAGCGCGAACTGCAACTGCACCGGCACGGCCAGATCGCGCAGGATCTGGCGCACCATCCGGTCCTTCAGCTCCGCCTCCGAGGCCATGCCGCCCAGATGCTTGCCGACCTGTGCCGCATCGAGCGCCATCACCATCAGCTCCTGCGCCACCGGAAAGCCGCTCTCGTGCCGGTCGAAGGTCAGCCTGGGGGAGCCCTCCGCCCGCCCGGTCATCAGATACTTGTAGTTGAGCGCCCGGAAGGTCCCGGTCAGCGCCGCAAGATAGCGCCCGAGGATCCGCGCCTCCGTCCGCGACAGCCGCCCGGCCGCCTCCACCTCGCCCGCGACCTGCAACATATGCCCGGTGATCCGCTCGAACTTGGCGAAATAGCGCCGCGCGACGAGCGGATCGTAAAGCTCCTGATGGTCGTTGACGAGCTGGTCCTTGATCGTGGGTTCAGCCATTCACACCCCCTGCCGCCGACAGCGGATAGGCTTCCGACATCTTCCGGTGCCACCAACCGAAAACCTCTCGCGGCGACGCGAACTTCGGAACACGGCTCATCCATTCCGCAAAGCGGCGCCCGACCGGCAATCCGGTCAGCCATTGCGCCGCTTCAAGGCCCTTCCAGATCAGAAATCCGGTGGCGGCCGCCATGCACCAGATCGCCGCAACCGCCAAAGGCACCTGCAACGGCCAAACCAGGATAATCCCTGCAAACCGCGCAAACTCTGCCAAGGCCAATTCCGGATGTTTGTGGGACAAGATCGCCGCACCCACAATCGCAACCGGCCCCATCAGGACAAGATATGCGAAGCCCGTCCAAGCAAGAAGCCGCCCGTTAATGGCAATCACTCCCCATACGCATTCTTGTCGTGCTTCTCGACGATCTTGGCGAAGCGGCGGGCAAAGCGTTCGTCCGCCTTGGCTTTCTGCTCAAGGATCTGGCGGGCGAAGACCATATGGCCCTCATGCGCTTCAAGCATGTCGGCCATCTTGTCATTGGTCGCAGCCCCGATCGCCGCCATGGCCGCCTGCGCCTCCTGATCGGTCTTCACCCCGATCTCGTTGATCCTGTGCGCCACATCCTGCTGCTGCGCGGTCTTGAGCGAGGAGGTCAGCGCATCATACAGCACCACGCGCTGCTTCGTATCCGTCTGCAGCTTGTTGATCAGCACAAGCTGGGTCGCGGCCTGATTGGTCAGGCTGTCCACCCAGGTCTTGCCCTTCTCGATATAGCGCTCCAGCGTCTGGCTTTTCGCCAGTTGCACCTGCTCGTCCTGCACCAGCGCATTGTAGCGCGCGTTCAGCCCGGCCAGATCGGTCTCAAGCCGGGTGCGCGCCGCCGCATCCTGCTCGACCGAGATCTTGTTCTCCAGCTCGATGATCTTCGGGTCCATCCCGGCGATATCGGCGCGCACCGCTTCCAGCGCCGCCACCGTTCCCTCGCGGTCCGTCAGCGTAGAGGCAAGATTGGCCTCCACCCGCGTCTTCTGGTTGTTCAGCAGATCGAGCTGGCCCTGCAACAGCTTCACGATCACATCCGACTTGCCGATCAGATCCTGCAACTTGTCGTCGATGGAGGCGGAGCGCAGCCGCTCCTGCCGCATGGATTCCGACTTCGCCGAGGAAAACATCCCGATGAAGCTCTCCATCCCGGTCTTCGAGCGCATCTCGTCGAAGTCCTTGGAGAAACCCGCCGTCACATCGTCGAGCCCCATGATCAGCTCGGCGATATTGGCGTTCATCAGGTCGGTGTGCTTGTGGACATCGGCGAGCGTCGCATTCTCGATGTCGATGGCCGCCTCGCCCGCGTCGAGCTTGGCCCGCGCCGCCTCGATCCGCCCGGTCACTTCGGAAATCTTCGCCTGGGCCGCCGCAACCTGCTTCTGGCTTTCCTGAATCTGCGCGTCGAAATCGGCCATCTGAACCCTCCGTTGAATGACATCCATCAGCTAATGAATGTTACGCCTGATTACATCCCCACGCGGCAGGAAAATCGGATTGCTCCTGCCCCCGCCACGCGGCACTCTGCCCCCTATGAGCGATAGCGCCATCCTTGCCGAAGTCGCGGCCCGCCGCCAAGAGCTTATCGGGCTGACGCAGGATTTGATCCGAATCCCGACGCTGAACCCGCCGGGCCGGAACTACCGCGAGATCTGCGACTATCTGGCGACCCGGCTGATAGCGCAGGGCTTCGCCGTCGAGCTGCTCCGCGCCCATGGCACACCCGGCGACAGCGATGCCTTTCCCCGCTGGAATCTGGTGGCACGGTATGAGACCGGGCCGGGGTCTTGCGTCCATTTCAACAGCCATCACGATGTGGTGGAGGTCGGCCACGGCTGGACCCGCGACCCCTTCGGGGCAGCGGTCGAGGGCGACCGCATCTACGGTCGCGGCGCCTGTGACATGAAGGGCGGTCTCGCCGCCTCGGTCATCGCTGCGGAGGCTTTTCTCGCCGCCCGCCCCGCCTTTCGCGGCGCCATCGAGATCTCCGCCACCGCCGATGAGGAAACCGGCGGCTATGGCGGGGTCGCCTGGCTGGCCGAACGCGGCTATTTCAGCCCCGCCCGCGTGCAGCACGTCCTGATCCCGGAGCCCCTGCACAAGGACCGCATCTGCCTCGGCCATCGCGGCGTCTGGTGGGCAGAGGTCGAAACCCATGGCCGCATCGCCCATGGCTCCATGCCCTTTCTCGGCGACAGCGCCATCCGCCACATGGGCGCCGTGCTGGAGGAGATCGAGGACAGGCTCTATCCGCTCCTCGCCACCAAACGCACCGCCATGCCGGTAGTGCCGGAAGGCGCGCGGCAATCGACGCTCAACATCAACTCCATCCACGGCGGCGAGCCGGAACCGGAACCCGGCTCCACCGCCCTGCCCGCCCCCTGCGTCGCCGACCGCTGCCGGATCGTGCTCGACCGCCGCTACCTGATCGAGGAAAGCCTGCCGGAGGTCAAAGCCGAAATCGCCGCCGTGCTGGAGCGGGTCAAAGCCCGCCGCCCCGGCTTTTCCTATGACATCCGCACGCTCTTCGAGGTTCAGCCGACCATGGCCAGCCCCGAGGCCCCCATCGTCACCTCCACCGCCGCGGCCATCGAGAAGGTGCTGCACAGACACGCCGAACACGTCGTCTCGCCCGGCACCTACGACCAGAAACACATCGACCGCATCGGCAAACTGTCGAACTGCATCGCCTACGGGCCGGGCCTTCTGCACCTGGCCCACCAGCCCGACGAATGGATCGGCATCCAGGACATGGAGGACAGCGCCAAGGTCATGGCCCTCGTCCTCGCCGACCTTCTGCCCTAGACTCGATTGCCATTCGATGCGCGTGGTGCTCTGGTCTCGCCCCGGAGGGGTTTTGCACCCCTCCGGACCTCCCCGCAGGATATTTGAGAAGAGAAGAAGGGGAAGGGCAGAGAAGCCGCCACAATCAGCCGGAATCTCAATCCGATCCGCCCTTTCATCTTGCCCCAAATATCCTGGGGGTGAGCGCGCAGCGCGAGGGGGCAAAGCCCCCTCCTCCTCACACCGGGATATTGTCGATCAGCCGCACGCCACCAAGCCAGGCCGCCGCCAGAAGCCGCAGGGGACGTTCCAGCCCTTCTGCCGGACCAAGCGTGGCGGCATCGCGCAGTTCGATATATTCGACGCTCTCGAATCCCGCCGCCAGCACCTCCGCCGCACATTCCGCCAGCGCGGCGCCCTCTCCGGCCCGCACCCGCCCCGCCGCCCGCATCATCGCCGCATGAAGCGCCGGCGCCCTGGCCCGCGCGCCCGCATCGAGCCGTGCATTGCGCGAGGACATGGCCAGCCCGTCCGTCTCCCGGATCGTCTCGCAGCCGACGATCCACACCGGCATGTTCAGATCGCGCACCAGCCGCTTGACCACCTGCAACTGCTGCCAGTCCTTCTGGCCGAAATAGGCGCGGTCGGCCATCGTCATGCCGAAGAGCTTGGCCACCACCGTCGCCACCCCGTCGAAGTGACCGGGCCGGAGCACGCCCTCCAGCGGCTGCGCCACCCCCGCGACAGACACCAAAGTCGCAAAGCCCTCCGGATAGACCTCCGACGGGTCGGGCGCAAAGATCACATCCACCCCGACGGAGCGCAGAAGGGCCGCGTCCGCCTCCTCCGTCCGGGGGTATTTCTTCAGATCCTCGGGGTTGTTGAACTGCTTGGGGTTCACGAAGATGGTGACGATCACCCGGTCGCATTCGGCCTTCGCCGCCCGTGCGAGGCTCAGATGCCCCTCATGCAGCGCGCCCATGGTCGGAACGACGCCGACGACCCCGCCCGCCGCCTTCCAGCCACGCACCACGGGGCGCAGATCGGCCACCCGCCGCAGGATGTCGGTCACGGCTTCGGCCCTTTCGGAGGCAGCACATCGGCAAAGCCATGCTCCGGGCCGGGAAAGGCGCGGGCGCGCACATCCGCCGCATAGGCCGCGATCGCCTCGGAGGCGGCGAGGCCCAGTTCGGCATAGCGCCTGACGAATTTCGGACGGAACTCGGTGAAAAGCCCGAGCATGTCATCGACGACCAGCACCTGCCCGTCGCAACGCGCCCCGGCACCGATGCCGATGGTCGGGATGGTCAGGCTCTGGGTAATGCGCGCCGCCAGCCCTTCCGGCACCTTTTCCAGCACCACGGAAAAGGCTCCGGCCGCCTCGACCGCGCGGGCATCCTCCATCACCACCTCGGCCTCGGCCTCGCGGCCGACGACCTTGTAGCCGCCAAGCGTGTTGACCGCCTGCGGGGTCAGTCCGACATGGGCCATGACCGGCACGCCGCGCTTCGTGAGAAAGGCGATGGTCGCGGCCATATGCGCCCCGCCTTCGAGCTTCACCGCCGGGGCGCCGGTTTCCGCCATCAGCCGGGCGGCGTTGCGATAGGCCTGTTCGGGGCTTTCCTCATAGCTGCCGAAGGGCATGTCGATCACCACCATCGACTTCGCCGCCCCGCGCACCACCGCCTTGCCGTGCAGAAGCATCATCTCCATCGTGACGCCAAGGGTGGAGGGCAGGCCGTGCAGCACCATGCCCACCGAATCCCCGACCAGCGTGATGTCGCAATGCGGGTCCACCAGACGCGCCACCGGTGTCGTATAGGCCGTGAGCATGACCAGCGGCTGCCCACCCTTGCGGGCGCGGATATCGGGCGGCAGGACCGCGCGAACGGGGGGTGTGGCACTCATCTCGCGCAATCTCCGGGCCGGGAACAGGTTTCCTGCCCGTTATAGAGGCACAGCCGCGCCGCAACTGCAAGGCAGTCGCGCCGCGACGCAGCGACGGGGGTGGGGGCGGCGGCGGCCCGAAACCGCCGGGAACGCAGGAAGGAAGGTGCCTCCTGCCCCTTGACCGCCCCCGTTCCGCCATGCCCGTATGGCCCCTTCAACCAAAGGAGCCCCCATGACCCTGCTGGAGCGTGTCGATCTCGACGGCATCACCCCTGAAACCGAACGCCCCGACGCGGAGAAGGTGCTTGCGGGCGATCCCGTCCACACCACCTGGAACCGCGAGGACCGTGACGGTCTTTACTGCGGCATGTGGCAATCTACGCCGGGGAAATGGACGATCTCCTATGCGGAATGGGAATATGTCTACATCCACGCCGGCCATTCGATCCTGACCGATGAAACGGGAACGGCCACCCACCTTAAGGCGGGTGACCGTTTCATCATTCGTCCGGGATTCAAAGGCACCTGGGAGGTGATCGAAACCACCCTCAAGGATTACGTCATCCAGTCGTGACCGTATCGGCGGCCGGCAGGGCGGGGCAATCCGCCTCGCCGAGGCCCTGACGCTTGCAGGCGGCCAGACGTTTCTTCTCGGCCTTGGCGGCCTCCTTCGCGGCCTTCTCGGCGGCCTTCGCCTCTTCAGCGGCCTTGGCGGCCTCCTCCTCGGCGATGGTCACCACATCCTTTTCGCGCTGTGCGATGTTCTCCGGCGTCTCGGGAACCGCACGGCCCCAGGCGTCATCCATGTAGGGGCCTTCCAGCTCCAGGCTTTCCTCCTTGGAGCGGACCTTGACCCGCGTGCCAAGATCGACGCGCTCATAGAGGTCCATCGCATCCTGGTTGAACAGCCGGATGCAGCCCGCGCTCGTCGCATGGCCGATGGTGGCGTTCTGGATGGTGCCGTGGATGCGGAACATCGTGTCCCGGCCACCGCGATAGAGATACATCGCCCGCGCGCCCAACGGGTTGTCAAGCCCGCCCGGCAGGCCACCGGCATATTCGGCGTAAAGGTCGGGGCGGGTACGGACCATGTTGGCGGTCGGCTGCCAGGACGGCCATTTCGCCTTGCGGCCGATCACGCCCGCGCCACGGAAGGACAACCCTTCCCGCCCGACGGCGACGGTGTAGCGGATCGCCCGGCCGTTTTCGAGCACATAGTAGAGCTTGCGGGCGAAAGTATCGACCACAACCGTCCCCGGCGCATCCGGCCCGTTGTAATCCACCTCCTGCCGCTCCCGGCCGCCCGCCAGATGGGCCATCTCGACCGGCTGGATGAAGAAGCCCTCATCCTCGACGCCCTCGTAACCGGGCAGGGTCTGGTTGGGATCGGTTTCAGGCTTTGGCGTGGCGCAGGCGGCCAGAACCGAAAGGCTGAGCAGCGCCAGAAGGCGGACAGTCGAATGAATCACGGTGAGTCTCTGTATGGCAGCGGAATTCCCGCACCTAGCGCGCGCCACACCCCACCCGTCAAGCCCCGCCACAATGCTGCCCCGAAAGAAAGAGGTGTCGTGGCTGCAGAATATCAATATTCGCGCAGACTCCTCAGGGGTCTTTGCCGCCCCACCGGCAAAACCCGCCAGATTCCGACAGAATCGCCCGGAGCTTTCTTTCCGTGACCTTTGGCGAAACTGCATTACATTGAGGGGACACCCGCTTGGGGTGCGAACATTCGGGAGGCTTCCATGGGTATAGAATCGCTCGTCATCATGCTGCTGATCGGCGCTGTTGCCGGCTGGCTCGCGGGCCAGATCGTTTCAGGCTACGGATTCGGGCTGCTCGGCAATATCGTCGTGGGCATCGTCGGCGCCTTCGTGGCGGGTCTGATCCTGCCGCGGATCGGCCTTGGCCTTGGCGGCGGCATCCTGGCCGCCATCATCCATGCGACCATCGGGGCGGTGATCCTGCTGTTCCTGATCAAGCTGGTCAAACGCGCCTGACGGAAAGGGGCCGGAAAAACCTCCGGCCCCTGCCCCTGCCCCGCCCGCTTCAGCCGAGGATGTTGAAGGCCGGCCCATAGGGATAGGCGGTGATATCCTCATTGCCCTCTTCGGTGATGATGAGGATGTCATGCTCGCGGTAGCCGCCGGCCCCCGGCTGGCCCTCCGGGATGGTCAGCATCGGCTCCATCGAGATCACCATCCCCGGCTCCAGCACGGTGTCGATGTCCTCGCGCAGCTCCAGCCCCGCCTCGCGGCCGTAGTAATGGCTCAGGATGCCGAAGCTGTGGCCATAACCGAAGGTGCGGTACTGAAGGACCTGATGCTCCTCGAAGAAGGTGTTGAGCTTCGCCGTCACCTCCGAACAGGAGGCACCGGGTTTCAACAGGCTCATCCCATATTCATGGGCGGCGAGGTTGATGTCCCAGATGCGGCGCGCCGCGGCATCTGGCTCCCCCAGAAACATCGTCCGCTCCAGCGCCGTGTAATAGCCCGAGATCATCGGAAAGGCGTTGAGCGACAGGATATCCCCGCGCTTCAGCTTGCGGCTCGTCACCGGGTTATGGGCGCCATCGGTGTTGATGCCGGACTGGAACCAGACCCAGGTGTCGCGGTATTCGGCATCGGGGAAGCGTCTGGCAATCTCCAGCTCCATCGCATCCCGGCCCGCCATGGCCACGTCGATCTCCCGCACGCCTTCGCGGATCGCCTCCCGGATCGCATGGCCGCCCACATCGGCGACCCCTGCCCCATGGCGGATGAGATCAAGCTCGGCCGGGGATTTCATCATCCGCTGCTCCATCGTCCCGCGCGAGATGTCGACGCCCCGCTTCGGCTTCAGGAAATGGTTCAGCTTTTCCGATTGCACCAGCGTCAGATGATCCGCTTCGCAGCCGATCACCCGGCCCTCCCCCGTCACCGACAGGATGGCACGCCAGAAATTGTCGCGCTGCCAGTCGGTATAGGTGAGGTTGTCGCCGTGGCAACGCCGCCAGGGCTGGCCTGCGTCGATCCCGGCGCTGACGGTCACGCTTTGCGTCGGCGTGACGACAAGGCCGTAGGGGCGCCCGAAGGAGCAATAGAGAAAGCCCGCGTAATAGGCGATGTTGTGCATCGAGGTGAAGACGCAGGCCTCCACGCCATGCACCTCCATCAGATCACGCAGATCGGCAAGGCGATTGTCGTATTCTTCCGCCTCGAAGGGCAAAATCCGGTCGCCCTGATGGAACCGGTAGTGTTGCGGACGTTCGGTGTGTTTGGCTGTCATTTCAGACCTCATGGCTGGGGTCCGCGCCTGAGCCGGAACCCCGAAAGGTCCCGGCGTACAGGACTTTGGCGAGCAGGCTCGCAAGCGGCGGGGTATCCCCCTGTGACGACGCCATCGTCACGGCTCCCGGCAAAGCTAGCGGAAGCCGCCGCCGCTGTCCATTCTTGCGCGCTGCGCGGGATCAGACCGCCTTGCCGGCGAAATCCGCCGGGGAATGGCGCTCCGGCACCTGCTCGGAGATATCGCCCGAGCTCTTGTTGACGATCCGCCCGCGCTTCACGCCGGGGCGCGCGTCGATGGCATCGGCCCAGCGTTTGAGGTTCGCGTAGATGCCCACATCGAGGAATTCCGCCGAATTGGCATAGCTGCGCCCCAGAACCATGGCGCCATACCAGGGCCAGATCGCCATGTCGGCGATGGAGTAATCGCCGCCCGCAATGAATTCCACCTCAGCGAGCCGGCGGTCGAGCACGTCGAGCTGGCGCTTGGTTTCCATCGCATAGCGATTGATCGGATATTCCAGTTTCTCCGGCGCATAGGCGAAGAAATGGCCGAAGCCGCCACCGACGAAGGGCGCCGAGCCCATCTGCCAGAAAAGCCAGTTGAACACCTCCGTCCGCGCCGGCCCGGAGGCGGGCAGGAAGGCGCCGAACTTCTCGGCGAGATGGACGAGGATCGAGCCGCTCTCGAAAAGCCGCACAGGCTCCGCGCCGGAATAATCCATCAGCGCCGGGATCTTGGAGTTCGGATTGACCCCGACGAAGCCGGAGCCAAACTGGTCGCCCTTGCCGATGTTGATCAGCCAGGCGTCATATTCCGCCTCATGCCCCGCCGAGAGGAGTTCCTCGAAGAGGATCGTGACCTTCTGGCCGTTCGGGGTGGCGAGCGAATAAAGCTGGAACGGATGCTGCCCGCGCGGCAGCTCCTTGTCATGGGTGGCGCCGGAGACGGGGCGGTTGATGCTGGCGAACTGGCCACCATTCGCGGCATCCCAGGTCCAGACCTTCGGCGGCACATAGGGCGAGGAAGTCATCGGCTGATCCTTTGGGGCGACAGGCCCGAAGGGCAAAGGCTAGGCGGGTTTCGCCCCTCCGGCAATGCGCCGCACTGCACAGGCTTCGCTGCGTGCCTGCACACTGGGGAGTGCCGCACCTCCACCCCCCCTTGCCCCGCAAAAGCCGCGGAGCCTCCGGCGGGGATATTTAAGGCAAGATGAAAGGGCTTTCTTCTCTTTTCAAATATCCCCGCCGGAGGCTCCGCCGGGTCCGCCGCGGGGCGCCACCGGAAGCTCATGCGCTTTCCCGCAGCCGGGGTGGCCGGGCAAAGGAGGAATGGGGCCAATGGTGCGGCTCTTCCACCAGCCCGTGGCGCACGGGGTCCATCCAGCAACCGCGGAGATGCAGCGCGAAATCTTCCTGCGTGCGGAGCGGATGCCCCCAGAAGCGCGGCTGCCAGAGAGGGCGGCTTTCGGCCTGGCCGGCGGGGCGCGGGGGCTTCGGCAAGGCGGCTGCGAAGCGGGATTTGATCAAACGCCAGCGCAGTGCGGGGTCGCTTTCCCCCGCGGGCAGGGTCCAGATCGCATGGAGGTGGTCGGGCAGGATCACGAAGGCCTCGATCCCGAACGGATGATCCGCCCGCGTCTGGCGGACGGCAGCCCGCAGACGGCCGATCTCGCGGATCAGCAGATCCTGCCCCCGCGCGGCGAGGGCGACCGTGAAGAAGATCGGGACTGGGCTTTGGCGGAAGGAATCGGTCATGGTGGCAGCCTGCCACCGGATGGTTAACCGACCGTTACCCCCCTCTCCCCGTCAGACCGAGCGGGTGATCCCGCCATCCACCCGCAGGTTCTGCCCGGTGATATAGGCGGCGGCATCGGAGGCGAGGAAGCTGACCGTTCCGGCGATCTCCTCCACCTTGCCATAGCGGCCCATCGGGATGCGGCGGCGGAACTCCTCCTTCTCCGGCAAGGAGTTAATGAAGCCCGGCAGCAGGTTGTTGATGCGGATGCCCTGCGCGGCATAGCGGTCGGCATAAAGCTTGGTGAAGGCCGCAAGCCCGGCCCGCGCCACGCCCGAGGTCGGGAAGGCCGGGTCCGGCTCGAAGGTGGCGAAGGTGGTGATGTTGATGATGGCGCCGCCGGTTCCCTGCGCCTCGAAGATCGGGGTCACGGCGCGGATCGGGCGCACGGCGGAGAGGAAATAGATGTCGATGCCCTGATGCCAGCCCTCATCCGTGATGTCGAGAAGCGCCGCCCTCGGCCCGTGGCCGGCGGAATTGACCAGCACGTCGATGCGGCCGAACCGTTCCATGGTGGCGGCGACCAGACGGGCCACATCCTCGCCCGACTGGTTGGAGCCGGTGACGCCCACCCCGCCGAGTTCCGCCGCCAGCGCCTCGCCCTTGCCGGAGGAGGAAAGGATCGCCACCGCGAATCCGTCGGCCGCCAGCCGCCGCGCCGCCGCCGCCCCCATGCCCGAGCCGCCCGCCGTGATCACCGCAACCTTTTGCATTTCCGCCCCTCCGATGGTTTGATGGCACCCTTGCATGGGCGGCAGCCCTCTACAAGGCAGGGAGGGAGGCTCCGCATGAAGGTCGGCGCGCGCAATCTGATCACCGATGTCGCGGGGCTGAGGGTCGGCCACGGGCAGGATGCGGGGCTGCGCTCCGGCTGCACGGTTCTGGTCGGGGAGCGGCCCTTCGTGGCCGCGGTCAGCGTCATGGGTGGCGCGCCCGGCACGCGGGAGACCGATCTGCTCGCCCCCGACAAGCTGGTGCAGGAGGTGGATGCGCTCGTCCTCTCCGGCGGATCGGCTTTCGGGCTCGATGCCGGTTCGGGGGTGGCGGACGGGCTCCGGGCCATGGGGCGCGGCTTTGCCGTGGGCGATCAGCGGGTGCCGATCGTGCCGGGGGCGATCCTCTTCGACCTCCTGAACGGCGGCGACAAGACCTGGGCGCGCAACCCCTATGCCGATCTCGGCCGCACGGCCCTCGCGGCGGCGGGGGAGGAGTTCGCGCTCGGCACCGCCGGGGCGGGCTACGGCGCGATGACGGGGTGGTGGAAGGGCGGGCTCGGTTCGGCCTCGCTGATCCTCGACAGCGGCATCACCGTGGGCGCGCTCGTCGCGGTCAATGCGCTCGGCTCCGTCACGACGCCGGACGGGCATTACTGGGCCGCGCCGTGGGAGAGGGAGGCGGAATTCGGCGGCCTCGGCATCAGCCCCTTGCCGGCGCCGACCGAAGCGCCCCTGCCGCGCAAGCGCATGGGCGAGGCCACCACCATCGCCATCGTCGCCACCGATGCGGCGCTGACCCAGGCGCAGGCGCAGCGGATGGCAACGGCGGCGCAGGACGGGATGGCGCGGGCCATCGTGCCGTCCCATACGCCGCTGGACGGCGATCTCGTCTTTGCGGCGGCGACGGGGGCGAAGGCGCTGGGCGATCCGCTGGTGGAGACCTTCCAGATCGGCCATGCGGCGGCGACCTGTCTTGCGCGGGCGATTGCGCGGGGGGTCTGGCTCGCCCGCGCGATGCCGGGCGATCTGCAACCGGCCTTTGCGGCGCGCTGATCACCAGCGGGTCAGCGCCGCCTCATCCTCGTCCCGCGCCTGCACCCAGGCGGTGCCGGCGGCGGTGATCTCCTTCTTCCAGAAGGGCGCGCGGGATTTGAGGTAATCCATCAGGAACTCCGCCGCGGCAAAGGCCTCCGCCCGGTGGCGGGACGCGGTGGCGACCATCATGATCGCCTCTCCCGCGGCAAGCCGCCCGTAGCGGTGGATCACCAGCGCATCGGTCAGCGACCAGCGGGCCTGCGCCTCTGCCATCATGGCGGTGATCGCCTTTTCCGTCATGCCGGGATAATGCTCGATCTCCATGGCCGAGAGGCTGCCGCCCTGATCGCGGACGAGGCCGGTGAAGGTCACGACGGCCCCCGCCCCGGTTGCCCCGGCCGCAAAGGCGGTGCTTTCCGCGCCAAGGTCGAACGGGTCCGCCTGAACCGAGAGCCGCATCCCAGCCCCCCTCAACCGCCGGTCATCGGAGGAAAGAAGGCCAGTTCCCGCACCCCCGCCAAAGGCGCGTCGAAGGAGGACAGTTCCTGATCCGCCGCCACCCGCAGCGCGGCGAGATCCGCGAAGGCGAGCGCGTAACGCTCCTCCCGTGCCGCCAGCTCCGCGACCAGACCCGCCACGGTGGCGGCCGAAGTCTCCACGGTTTCGCGCGGCAGGCCGATCCTTTCGCGCACCCAGGCGAAGTAGAGCAGCGTGATCATTTGTCTTCCCGCAGGAAGGGCAGCGCCTTGCGGAAATACTCAAGCCCGGTCAGCGCGGTCAGAGCCGCCGCGATCCAGATCAGCACCAGCCCGGCATCCCCTGCGACCGAAGCGCAATCGCGCCGCCCACAGGCCCGGATCGGATCGGCGATACCCGCCGCCACCGCTTCGGCATATTGCTCCGGCGTCATGCCCTGCATGGCGACGCCGTTGAGGTATTCCAGCCCGGTGCCGAGGAACAGCACCGCAATCGCCACCATCTGCGCGGTGGTCTTCCACTTGGCGAGCTTCGTGACCTTGAGAAGCCCCGCCTTGGCGCCCAGAAACTCCCGCAGGCCGGAGACGAACACCTCCCGGAAGAGGATCACCGTGGCAGGCAGGATCAGCCAGGGGTTCATGCCGTTGTAGCCGGTGATGACCATGATCGCGATGACCACCATGGCCTTGTCGGCAATGGGGTCGAGCATGGCGCCGAACTTCGATTCCTGTTTCCAGAGCCGGGCGAGATAGCCGTCGAACCAGTCGGTGATCGCCGCCCCGACAAAGAGCGTCAGCGCGAACCAGTCGGCCCAGGGGCGATGGAAATAGAGAAACATCACCGCCACGCCGGGCGCCGCCAGAAGCCGCAGGAAGGTCAGCGTATTGGGAATGTTCCAGATCATCCCGAAGTCGTAACCGATCCCGAGGGGGGCGGGAAGGGGCTGCGTTCACCTGTGGCGGCGAGGCGCACGCCGTCAGGCCGGGGGGGGGGGGGGGGGGGGGGGGGGGGGGGGGGGGGGGGGGGGGGGGG
>JAPUEK010000077.1 GCA_027492585.1 Paracoccaceae bacterium
TTGGACGCGGGCTGGGACAGACAATCCACGGAGATCAAGGCGACCCTGAAGGCCCGTCAGGAAAGACAGGTCAGGCACCATCAGCGATGAAACCACCTCTGGCTAGGGTCAGGCTAGAGCTTGCGCATTTCCCCCTGCCCTGCTGCCTCGCGGCACTCGCCGCTCCACCTGGTTCAGGTCTGTCAGCGTGATGGCAGGTAAAGGACGACATTCGAACGAGGGCCGCGACCGGGCACAAATGCTGGTCGATCCCGGCTGAGACTCCACCTCTGCCAGCGCAACTTGACGATGATCCAACGGCGAACCAGCACCCTGATCCCCCTGCCCCCCAACCGCCACTTCAATGATCGCCTGGCAAGGCACAGTCGAAACCCGGGGCAGTCTCGGCTGCACCCAATCTTGAACGAAACGCGAACAGGCACTACGCTTCTTAAGCATGTTGTCAGGTGAGGCCCAGATGACGCCATATCGTGATTGGGATCAGGATTCCGGCATCCGGGCCTACGAAATTGGCTCCACACATGTGGATGTCGCGTTCAAGGATGGAGCGATCTATCGCTACACCTCGGTGTCCGCCGGCCAAGCCAATCTCGACCGCATGATCGTGCTGGCGCGCGCGGGCGATGGGCTACACGAATTCATCAACCGGGCTGTCAAGACACGGTATTCCGAGCGTCTTGCCTAAACGCTCCTGCTCTCAATCCCCCACATGAGAAAACAGGGTGACCGAAGCCACCCCGCTCGAGGTCATTCCGCCGCAATCAGGTGTTGGCGCTCCTCCTCGTCGTCGGGCTGGGTTTCGTCATCGCCCGTGAGGAAAGCGGGCAGCTCGACGCCGGCGTCCTCAGTCTTGGCCGCCTGGCCCAGGTCCGGGTCGTCCAGCCGAAGCGGTTCCGGCAGCCAGCCGCTGTCGGCCAGAAGCCGTTCGGCCTCGCGCGCCATGTCGGCCTTCTTCAGATGGTCGATCAGTTGCGCGGCCCCTTCGCCGATGCCCTCGCGCACCGCCTCGATAATGCGAGCCTTGGTGACGCGGCCAAGGTAATTGGCGACGGTCGGCTTCCAGCCGGTTTCGACCAGATCGAGCCCGGTCACGCGCGCCAGCCGGTCCGCCTCGCGCAGGCGCCGATCGAGCCCGTGCTGGCTGATCCCCATGCCGCTGTAGGGGTTCGGCCGCTCGTAGAGTGCATTCACGCCGAAGCTGAGGCAATGGGCGAGCAGCGCCTGACGGCTGGCCTCATCGAGCCCGTGCAGCCAGGTCCAGAGCCGGTCATCGTCCTCCCCGAGCGGAAGATCGGCCTTCCAGGCCGCATGGCGCACGTCGATGGACTGCGCCGGGATCGAGTCGCCAAGGTCGGGTGCCTGCACGGCGAGATGCACCTCCTGCACCCGCGCTTGCAGCGCATTGCCCGTCACCCGTCCGTCGAAGCAATCGAGGACCAGCTTGTGCAGCAGCGCCGTCATTGCGATGCGGGGATTGTTCGCCACAGCGTCGCGCAGTGCGAGCGTCCGATGGGCGGTCAGTTCGATCACCAGCCGTTCGGGCAGCGGCTTGATCGCATCGCCCTCGTCTTCGTCCTCCTCGGTCGTCGACGCACCGCCAACCTTGATCACTGCGCCCCGCTGGACGGGGTCGGCGTCGGTGCGCGGCAGGATCTCGCCGGTTTCGGGATCGACGATTTCCGCCTCCGGCTCCTGCGTCACCTCATCTTCGGCACGGATATAGCCGCGCTCAATGCAGAGACCGCCCACGGCGTCGAGGCTGATGAAGGCCCCGGCCCGTGCCATCTGTGCCGGATCGAAGATCATCGGTCGCATCTCGAAGGCGCCGAGGATGCGCTCGATCTCGCCAAGCCGCGCGTCGACCTCGTCGGGCAATTCATCGGCTTCGGCATATTCGGCTTCCAGGCGGTCGTATTCGTCGCCCAGCGCCTCGCGCGTGGCACGCTCGTCCTCGGTGAGGTCCACCGTGGTCCCCGCGATCTGCCGCATCCCATAGGCATGGTTGTAGGGAAAGCTGACGGCGACCTCGATCCATTTCCAGCCCTCCGCGGCGATGGTCGCCGCCTCGGTCTTCAGCTTTTCGTTCACCAACCGGTCGAGCAGCACCGGATCCTGCAACCAGCCGCCGTCATCCTGCTGGAACAGATCGCGCAGCACATATCCGCCCGCCGCCTCATAGGCGTCGATGCCGACGAAGGTGACCCGCTTGTCCGATGCCCGCACCGTGGTCTCGGTCAGCAGGCGGCGGATCTGATAGGGCTCCTTGGACCAGCTGTCCTTCACCGCCTCCCAGACCTGGACCTGGCGCGCCGGGTCGGAGGAAATGGTGAAGGCCATCAGCTGTTCCAGCGTCATGCCGTCCTCGGCATAGATCTCAAGCAACGCCGGGGCGACCGAGACGAGGCGCAAGCGCTGTTTTACGACCTTGGCATCGACGAAGAAGGCCGCGGCAATCGCTTCCTCGGTCATGCCCTTCTCGCGCATGGCCTGAAAGGCGCGGAACTGGTCGAGCGGATGCAGCGGCGCGCGCTCGATGTTCTCGGCCAGTGAGACCTCGTCGATCAGCACATCCGAGCCCGCCTCGGAGACGACGCAAGGCACGGGGGCGGTCTTGGCGAGGCGTTTCTGCTTGACCAGCAGTTCCAGCGCCCGGAAGCGACGGCCGCCGGCGGGCACTTCGTAGTGGCCGGTCTCGGTGCCGTCTTCGCCCAGCACAGCGCGGACATGCAGCGACTGGATCAAGCCGCGGCGGGCGATGGATTCGGCCAGTTCCTCGACCGAGACGCCGGCCTTGACGCGGCGGACGTTCGACTGGCTGAGCATGAGCTTGTTGAAGGGAATATCCCGCGAGGACGCGAGGGTGATCTTCTGCATGTTGGTCATCCGACCGATCTCCGTGACGGGCGCCGGGAGCCTCTCTCCTGACTGCCAACCCGTCACGAAAACCCCTTCCCGCCTCTGACTTTCCGGGCCTCAGGCAGCACACCGAAAAAGCATCGGGAAAGGTCAGTCGTCCCTGGGAACCTCGGCCGTGTCGAAGCGGCCGCAGGCTTCCAGCAGTTCGTCATCCGAAAGAGCGGCAGCGCGCCGGACCAGGGCCGCGCGCAAGACCGCAGGGGAAACATCGGACGCATCCGCCAGTTCGGAGTTGACGCTGAAGGCGAAATCGAAGGCATGGCTGAACATCAGAATACCCCCAGGCCGCGCAGGCTGGTCTCGCGCCCCGCCCCGACGATGATGTGATCGTGCAGGGTGAGGCCAAGGGTGTCGCAGGCCTCGCGCACCTTCTTCGTCATGCTGATGTCCGCCTCCGAGGGCTCGGGATCGCCCGACGGATGGTTGTGGACAATAATCAGCGCGCTGGCATTGAGGAGGAGTGCGCGCTTGGCGATCTCGCGCGGATAGACCGGGACATGATCGACCGTGCCTAGACCCATGCACTCGTCCGAGATGATCCGGTTCTTGCGGTCGAGATAGAGGACGTGGAAGGCTTCGATTTCGCCGCGGACCGACAGGGCGCAATAGTCCAGCAGCGCCTGCCAGCTCGACAGCACCGGATTGCAGTTCAAGTAACGGCCGAGGATTTCCCGTGCCTCGAGGACGATGGTCTGTTCCTGATCATTCAGCATCGCTCTGCTCCTCGTCGTCGGTCCCAAGAATGGGCTCATCGTCGTCATCATCATCGGTGACGACGAACTGGAATTCCTGGGTGATGAAATCGTTGAGCCGGATGGCCAGCGTCATGCTGGTGGCGACCGAAAGCCCAAGGGCCATGAAGGCAGCATGGACGGCCGCGTCCACCTTGTCGTCGAAACTATGCATGATGTTCCTCGCGGGATTGGCGGCCAGGCCCTGCCCCGCTTCGAAGAACGGATCGCAGGTCTGGCCGGGAATGGAGAAATACGGCGGTCAAAGCCGATCGGGCTGACCGCCGCGGCATGAATGTGGGCAACCGGGCAGGTTGTGCCTCAGCCCACCCGGTCGAGCAGCTTCTTCGCCCTGCCCTCCAGTTCAAGCCGGGCATCCTGCTGGGTCTTGTCGCGGGCAAGCCGCGTGATGCCCTGCACGAAGTCAAAGATCGATTCCGGCGGGCGGCCCTCTTCCATCAGCACCTTCTCGATGATCTTGCCCGACTCAGCCTTGGAGAAACCGCGCTTGCGCAGGAAGACCTCGCGGTCCTCGTCATCGCGCGCCACGATCTGCTGGCGGGCCGCCTTGATACCGTTGACGAAGCCCTGCGGCGAGGAATTGGCGAAGCGAGTCAGTGCGGGCGCAGCTTCCTGGGCAAAACGCGACGCGGCATATTTGGAATGCCGGATGGTGATCGCCTGGAAATCCTCGACGCCCCACAAATTGCGGTTCTGGCACACCGCACGTAGGTAAAAGCTGGCAATGCCGAGGGTTTTCGCGCCTACTTCCGAATTCCAGCAGTAGAACCCCCGGAAATAGAGGTCGGGCGATCCGTCGGGTAGCTTGCCCGCCTCGATCGGGTTGTGATCGTCGACCAGGAACAGGAACACATCACGGTCCGACGCATAGAGCGTGGTGGTATCTCGGGTGATGTCGACATCTGGGTTGTAGACCCCCGTCGACCAGTCCAGCGTGCCCGGCACCTTCCACCGCGTATCCCCGGTGCCATTCCCGGCGATGCGCTGCACCGCGCCCACCAGTTCGTGATCGTGGATCCGGCCGTAATCGGGTCCGGTGACCGCGCGCAGTTCCGTCCTGCCGTCTTCGGTCTCGAAAGTCTTGATCTGCTCGGCCCGATGGCTGGACAGCCCGTATTGAAGATTGATCCCGGCCAGCGGGGCCGGCAATTGCCGCAGGTAAGCAGCGGGCGCGCCGACAAGGCTTGCAAGCTGGCTAAAGGCCCAATGGGTCGGTGCCATCGGTGCCCCGGTCTTCGGAAGGATCAGGTCCAGCCGTTCAGGATTGTCGCGGCTGGCCTCGACATGGATCCGCCCCGTCTCGACGATCCGGGTCGTGCTGCGCTCGGACCGGCCTTTTACCGAGGCCCAGAGATCGTCGAGCGAGAGATAGCGCTCATCGTCCGGGCGGCTGAACCATTCGGACGACACCCGCCCGTTCCGCTCTCCCCGGCTGACATCCACCTTGTAGCCGCCGCGGGCCAATCTCGCGGGTTCCAGAATCTCGATAGTGTTCATGACAGTTGCTCCGCGACGGGCCGCCGGGGGCCTCTCCCCCGAACCCGGACCCGTCGCGGCAAACCAACCCCGCTCTCCCTCTTCGCACCCCGGCGCTTACCAAGCGGACGCAGTTGGCCCCGTCCCGGACCCGCGACGCTGTCAGATCGACGACCGGCGCAGCCGGAAATCCGACCCAATTGGCGCATTTCAGGATCAGGTGGCAATTCTCCGGATTGAAGAATTGCCGCGCCTGATCCCCTGCTCTAACAATAGCGGCCGGATCAGGGAAACACGGATGACCGAAATCAACCTCGACGCGCTCTCGCTGGGCGAACTGAAGCAGCTGGAAAAGTCGGTCGCCAAGGCGATCATCTCCTTCGAGGATCGTCGGAAGGCCGAAGCGCGCGCGAAGGTCGATGAACTGGCCCGCGAACTCGGCTATTCGTTCGAAGACCTTGCGGATGCCGGGACCCCCCGCAAGCGCGCGCCTTCGGTGCCGAAGTATCGCCATCCCGAAAACGCCGAACTCACCTGGTCGGGCCGCGGTCGCAGACCCGGCTGGATCAGCGACGCGCTTGCGGCGGGCAAATCGCTCGACGCCTTAGCAATCTGACCAGAGCGGCGGGATCGGCAGACTCCGCGCGCGCCTTGCGATGGAGGATGTCATGCCGACCGATCTCGAACGCCAGATCGCCTCTGTCATGGCCAAGGCCTGGCGCTTATCTGTGTCCGTAATACGCAGCTTGAAACCCTTCATGCCGGCCCGGGCCCCGTCAGCCACCGTAGCGACTATTCCGACGTGATCGTCACGGATGCCAATGGCCGTCAGATCCCTTGGTCGGAGGTTTCGCGGATCAGCGACAGTGAAATGCGCGAGTTGATGCGCGAGATCGTCAACCGGCTCTACACGTTTCAGCTGCGCCTTGGGGAGGAGGAGTTTCGGGACTATCTCGACCGGCAACTGACCTCGACGCGAAACTGGGATGAGCCGAAGCTGGACTGGAACCTTGCGGGCCGAAAACTGCGGAAGGCAGCCGGGCCTGACGCGGCAGAACACCTTGCCCTCAGGGACCAGGGCACGGAACCGCGCTGAGTGTTTTCGATTGCGCAAGGCCTACTTCGCCTTGCCGGAAGCCGTCAGGCTTGCCTTTTTTCGCCTGATCGAAGCGGAGGCGACAGGAGCGGGCCGCCTCAGGGCCCATAGCCGCGGCGCTGTTTGCTCCGCGCGAGCTTCAGCAGGGAACCGATCGCCTGCCCTTCGTCGGGATGTCGCTCGATCAGCATCTGGCCGGGCCGTCCGATCCGCCCCCATTCCCGGATGAGGCAGGAGCCGCCGAACAGGTCCGGCTGCACCGTCATCCGGTAGAACCGCTTCATGTTGCAGGCCGGATCGATCCGCTTCAACTGCAGCTCGAGCGGGAAGACCTCCTGTTGTGAAGCGGTGTCGAACATGGCAATTCCCGGGTCAGGCACAAAGAGTCTCTGATCTGGTTTGTTCTGTCAATGTTCTGGTGAGCCTATGCACTCATATGAGGTTGTCTTGCCCGCCAGCTCCCCTCAGTGAAAATCCCGGCTCGGGAACAGCTTCTTCGCCTGCTCCCTCGGGTGCCGGGCCTGCCCTGCGACCCGGGTCGGGCGGATCGTCTCCCCTGCCCTTTCGGTTTCCGCCCCGATCCTGATATGATGACCGATGGAGGCCAGGCGGCCTGACAGATCCTCGACCCGTTCGGCAATCAGATGCGTCACCTGCCCGTCGCGTTCGATCCGACCTGAAACGCGCAAAAGCCGTCCGGCGACCACGGCGGCGCGGAAGGTCTCATAAACCTTGCGCCAGACGACCACATTGGCGGTGCCTGTTTCATCCTCGATCGTCAGGAAGATCACGCCAGACGCGGTGCCCGGCCGCTGGCGGGTGATCACCAGCCCGGTGAGGTGAATGCGCCCCGTCGCGGACCCCAGCCGGTCTGCGGGCAGGCTTTCGGGCAGGTTCGGCCGCAAGAGTTCCATCGGATGGGCGCGCAAGCTGAGGCGCAGGGCGAGGTAGTCCTCGATCACCTCTTGGCCCAGCGTCATCCGGGGCAGGTCGACAAGCGGCTCGCGCTCGCCCTCCCCGTCTGCGCCGAAGAGCGGCAAGGGTTTGGGTGCCTTCAGCGCGCGCGCCTGCCAGAGCGCATCGCGACGCGAGAGGCCAAGACAGGCGAAGCCGTCTGCCTCGGCCAGACGGTCCAGCGCATCGGGGCGGATACCGGCCCGCCGCCACACACTTTCCACATCGGGATATCCATTGGCCCGCGCCGCGGCGATCCAGATGGCATCCTCCTCGCGCATGCCCTTCACCTGCCGGAAACCGAGGCGCAGGGCGAGCGTGCCGTCCGCCCGCGGTTCGATGGTGCAATCCCAGAGGGAGTCATTGACCGAGACGGGGCGGACCTCAATGCCATGATCCCGGGCATCGCGCACCAGTTGCGCGGGCGCATAGAAGCCCATCGGTTGCGCGTTCAGCAGCGCGCAGGTGAAGATTGCGGGGTGATGGCGCTTCAGCCAGGCCGAGACATAGACAAGCCGCGCGAAACTCGCCGCGTGGCTTTCGGGAAAGCCGTAACTGCCGAAGCCTTCGATCTGGGCAAAGCAACGGGCCGCGAATTCCGCATCATAGCCGCGCTCGAGCATTCCCGAAACAAAGCGGTCGCGGAACCCGCCGATGGTGCCCATCCGCTTGAAGGTGGCGAGGCTGCGGCGCAGACGGTCGGCCTCGGCGGGGGTGAACCCGGCCGCGACGACAGCGATTTGCATCGCTTGTTCCTGGAACAAGGGCACGCCATAGGTGCGGCCCAGAACCTCCATCATCGCGGGACCCAGATCCTCGACCGCCTCCCTGCCCTGCCGTCGATTGATGAAGGGATGGACCATGCCGCCCTGGATCGGGCCCGGCCGGACGATGGCCACCTCGCAGACCAGATCGTAGAACTTGCGGGGGCGCATCCGGGGCAGGAAATTGAGTTGCGCCCGGCTTTCGACCTGGAACACCCCGATCGCATCGGCGCGGCAGAGCATGTCATAGACCGCAGGATCCTCGGGCGGGATGTTCGCGAGCGTCAGATGGCGTTGCCGGTGATCCGCGATCAGGCCGAAGGCCTTGCGGATCGCGGTCAGCATCCCGAGCGCGAGAATATCCACCTTCAGAAGCCCGAGCGCGTCGATGTCGTCCTTGTCCCATTCGATGACGGTGCGATCCTCCATCA
>JAPUEK010000078.1 GCA_027492585.1 Paracoccaceae bacterium
GGCCGCCACCGGGCGCAACATCCGGCCTCCGAACATTTCGGTTGAAATCCACCCGCGCCGTGCAACTGTGCCGCCAGCCAGAAAAGCAATCTTCAGGGACAGATCATGCCAGCCAGAACCCGCGCCCTTCTCCGGGTCGCAACCGCGGCGCTTGCCTTCGCGCTTCCGATCCAGACCGGCCTCGGCGCGCTTCTCCATTCCGGCCCGGCGCTCGCCCGGACCGCCAGGGGAGAATTGCCGCCGCCCTATGTCTCCAGGGCGCTCGGTGCCGTGCTGATCGAGATCACACCGGAGGTCCGCGCCGCCTACAGGCTGAAGAAAAGGAAAGAGGGTGTCCTGATCCTTTCCGTCATGCCGGGCGGTGTTGCGGCGCGGCAGGGGCTGAAGCCGGGCGACATCATCGACGCGGTGAAGAACGGCAAGGATGAGGCCGGCAAGAAGACCAGGGGCAAGGTGGTTCACAGCCCGCAGGAGCTGGATGCCCTTGTCCTCTACTGGATCGACAGCGGGCTCGACGCTTTCTACTTCGTCGGCTCGCGCAGCGGCGCCTATGTGGTCAGCTATGCGCTGATCACGCTTGCCGACTATGACTATGCCTATGACCTTGCAAGCCTTTCCGCCTGGGACAGCGACTGGGAGGGCGCCAGCTACGCCGCATCCGAATATTCCTACAGCTACAGCGAATATGTCGAAAGCTATTCGGTGGAAATCACCGAGAGCTATGAGACCTCTTCCGTCACCACCTCCGAAATCACCGCCTCGGAGGCTTTCGTCAGCGAGGTTTCCGCCTCCGGCACGGAAATGACCGCCGAGGAGGAAGCGCAGGAGGAAGCCTTCAACGAAGATCAGGCGACGGATGAAGAGGAAACCGCCGATTTCTCCGATGCAGCCTCTGATGCAGCCTCTGCCGAGGAAGAAGCCGCCGCCGATGAGGCGGCAGTCGCCGATGACAGTGCCGACGGGGCCGACGGGGCCGACGGGGCCGACGGGGCCGATGACAGCGGCTTCTGCGAATGTGGCACCGCCGGTTGCGACAATCCCGAATGTCCGCCCATCGACGAGGGAATCGACGATGGCGGGGATCAGGGCTTTGACGCGGACGGCGGCCCGGAAGACGATGGCGCGGAAGACGGCGGCGCGCAGGATGACGGCCAGGGCGATGATCAGGGAGGGGGCGATGGCGGGGATGAGGAAATCGTGGAATAGTTTCCGGAGCCGCCGGGCCTTTTCCGGCCGCCTCTGCTGAAAAGGCCCGCCATGCACCCCAACCCCGCCTTCCGCCAGACACCGGCAGAGCGCAACCTCGCCTTTGCCCGCGCGCGGGGCTTTGGCGCCCTGATCCTGAACGGGCCGGAAGGGCCGCTTTGCGCCCATGTGCCGTTCCTGATGTCGGACAGCGGGCTGGAGATCGACCTGCATCTCGCGCGCTCCAACCCGATTGCCCGCAGCCCCCTGCCCGCGCAGGCGCTTCTGGCGGTCCAGGGCGAGGATGCCTATATCTCGCCGGACTGGTATGGGCTGGCGGATCAGGTTCCGACCTGGAACTATGTCGCCGTCCATCTGCGCGGCACGCTTTCACCTTTGCCCCAAAAGGCGCTGCAACCGCATGTCGAAGCGCTTTCGGCGCGGTTCGAAACGGATCTGGCGCCGAAACCCGTCTGGAAGACCGGGAAGATGTCGGAGGGCGCGCTTGACCGGATGCTGCGGATGATCCTGCCCTTCCGGCTGAGCGTGGCCTCGGTGGACGGGACATGGAAGCTTGGCCAGAACAAGCCCGAAGCCGCCCGCCTTTCCGCCGCTTCCGGGGTGGAGGCGCGGGGCGGGGCCGAACTCGCCCGGCTGATGCGCGAGGCGCAGGGCTGAGCGCTACTGCAACGGCGTCAGCGCCGTGAGCGGCACCCAGCCCAACGCCGCACCATCCTTGGCGATGCGGGCGAAGCCGTCCTTTTCCTCCGCCTTGAAGACACCGAAAAAGACGCCGCCCGGAATGGTCTGCACCACGGCCCCGCCCGGCGCCTCCAGCACCGCGGTTCCGCCGGCGACCACATGCGTCAGCGTCGCCGGGAAGCTTTCCGGCGCATCGCCCAGCACCTGCACCTCGGCGCCCAGGGCGAAATCGCTGCCCTTGATCGACATCTGCGGCACCTGACGCATCCCGAAGGCCGCCGCCGAAATCTCCGGCACTTTCAGGTCGAGGTAGTTCGCCAGTTCCGTCACCTCGATCGTCGCATTGCCGTTGGTATCGGCGGAGCCCATGGCATCGAGCATCGCCCAGGTCATCACACCATGGCCGCGATAGCCCTCAAGTGCCGGTGCGTCGTCGGTGGAAGCGGACAGCACCGTCCGCCCCATGGCCCGCGTCAGCCGTTCCACCGCTGCAGATTGCGCCATGGCCGCATCGACCGACCGCGTGCCTGTCAGGCTGCCGCTTTCGCAGGTGTCATAGATCAGCACCGATTTCTTCGCCCGCACCCGCGCCGCCCATTCCTGCCAGCGGTCCTGATCAATGCCATGGTCGCGGAACGGGTCCTCGCCTTCAAAGCGGAAATCCTGCGGGATGAAGTAATACTTCCCCTCCACCGTCTTGCCATGCCCGGCGAGGAAGAACAGGAACACGTCCTGCGACTGGACCTTCCGGGCAAGCGCCTCGAAAGCGGCATCGAGCTTCGGCCCGGTCACATCGGCGTCCAGAAGCGTCACCACCTCCACCGATTTGAAAAGGCCGGTCCCCGCCTTCCGCATTGCCTCGCCAAAGGCGCGGGCGTCATTGGCGGCGTATTTCAGCTTCAGCCGGCCATCGGCGTAATCGTTGACGCCGACCGCCATGACGTAGAGCGAGGGCGGCTCCTTGCTGGCCACCCCGTCCCAGTTGACGATCACCTGCCGGGGGGCGGAGGCCAGCAGCCCCGCGGCATTGTAGGCCACCACCTCAATCACGTTCTGGCCAGGGTCGAGCGCCACCCGCGCCTTGGCCTTCGGCGCCTCGCTGTCGAGTGCGGCCGCCGCGCGGGTCGGCTGCACCTCCACCGTCAGGCCGTTCACGCGCCATTCCACCCGGCCGATGCCGCCACCTTCGTCGGAGAGTTCCGCCTCCACCTCGATCTCCGGATCGGGGGCCTTGAAGCCGTCGAGCGGGAAGGAAAACCTTGTGATCGGCGCCGGACCGGACCCCAGAACGCGGGAAAGGTCCAGCTCCTTCGCCGCCGCGGCCACGCTGCCATCCGGGTCGCCCGCAAGCTTCGCCGCCACGAGGTCGGGCCGGTAGAGCGCCTGATAGGCCTGATCCACCGCGAAGGCCCGCAACCCGTTCGAAACGGAAACCAGTTCGGCCCCATGGGCGGAAGCGGCAAAGAACCCTTCCGGCGTCAGCACCAGCCATTCGCCGTCCGGGGTCGCAAGAAACTCGGCCAGAAGCGCGCCGGTCTTCAGGTCATAGGCGCGATGCAGGCCCACCGACTGGCTGATCACACCCATCTTGCCGCCCGCCAGCGGCACCGCCCTGCGGATCGGGTCAAGCCGCTGGATATCAGCCTGAACCTCGGGCGGCAGCGGCTGGCTCGGGTCGAAATCCATCTTCTGATAGAGCGACGCCTGCTCCTCCGGTGTCAGGGGGATCGGCTGGAGGGTGGTCATGTCGAAAGCCTGCATCACCGCATCGTCGAGACCGGAGTAAAGATAGACCTTGCTGCCCTCCTGCTCGATCTGCTCCTCCACGCCGAAGCTGAACTCCCCGGTCTTGAAAGCCGTCTCCAGCCGGCCCTGCACCAGGTCCCAGACCCAGATCTTCCCTGTCCCGTCGGAGGAGAAATACCGCGTGCCGTCGAAATCCGCCGCCTCGGTCTGGGAGGTGACGAGGGGGCTTGCGAAGGCATCGACGACCTTCTGGCCCATGGGGTCGAGGAGCAGGATATCCTGCCCTTCCTGCCCGACCATCACCAGAGTGCCGCCGGGAGCGAAGGCCATCCGGTCGGCGGAGCTGACATAGCGCGCCTGGCCCGCCGCCTCCGCCACATCGTTCTGCGGCGGGGTCATGGCATAGACGAGATCGCCGGTCGCCAGATCGCGGACCTCGGTGCGCGGCTGGTAATCGTCATCGGCGGCGCCCGAATAGGCCACGAGCCGCCCATCGGGAGAGACATCGAGCGTCAGCACATCCATCAGCCCCTCGGGCAGGTCGATCTTGCGGGTGGCTTTCTCGTCCGTCACATCGAGCCAGAGGCGCTGATGGAAGAACCCGTCCGATTTCTGCTCCGAGAGCGTCCGCAGGTTCACCAGCACCCCGGCAGAGGTCAGCGCCATGGGCGTGATCGCCTGCTTCATGTCCTCCGGGTCGCGGTTCCAGTCGTCCGGGGCAATTTCCGCCGTGCGGCTCAGAACCTCCCCCTCCGGGGTCATCTTCACCAGACTGCCGAGCCGGGTCCCGGCGTAAAGCAGGCTTCCGTCGGCGCTGTAGCGGATCTTGTGGGCCTTTTCGGCGATCACCGGCAGGGCCTGCCCGCTTTGCAGATCCCATTGCGCGATGGTCTGCCCGTCGGTGGTCGCCAGACGCTTGCCGTCGGGCGACAGAACCATGTCGATGACCGTGTTCTTGTGCGGCCGGATGCGGTGAAGCTGCGCCCCGGTGATCGCATCCAGCAGCACCAGATGACCCGAGGACAGCCCCGCGGCAACGATCTCCGTCCCCGGCAGCAGTAGGGCCTGCGTCACATCCGGCAACGGAAACTTGCGGATCAGCCGGTGGGTGCGGAAATCCCAAAGGGCGATCTCGGCATCGGCACCGAGGGCGACATTGGTGACCATGACCGTCTCATCCGGGGTGACGGTGATCGAATGGACCGAGGCGATGTCCTGAAAGACATAGTAGTGCGGGTTGGAGGGTTGCAGGGTGAACCCCGGCTCCCTCCCCTTCTGCGCCGCAGTCAGAGCGGCCATCGGCAGGTTCATCCGCGTGGCCGGATCGGTCGCCTCCGGCGCGATCACGCCCCAAAGCTCCCCCTGACGCACGGGAACCACCCCGCCGTCATGGCGCCAGAAATCATCGAACTGCGGATCGGCGACGATCTTGCCGTCGGGGGTCAGAAAGCCGCGCTTGCCGCCGATCTCCACCCCGGCAAGGCCGTCGGCAAAGCTGTAGGCCTGATCGAACTGCGGCGGGATCACGAATTTCCCGGTCTCGTCCACATAGCCCCATTTGCCGCCGTCATCCTGCACCGGGGCCAGCCCCTCGGCGAATTCCCGTGCCGCCTTGTAATGGCCGCCGATCTCCACCCCGCCGCCATAGGGCAGGGCATAGCCCCAGCCCTCCGCCGTCTGGACCGCAGATTTGCCCTCGGCCATCGGGCGGGAGGCGCTGTAGGCGACGCCCTCCTCGCCGATCACATTGCCCAGATTGGAGCAATCGGCCTGAAACCAGTTCGCCCCGATCCGATAGGCGAAATAGCCTTCCGAGGGCGCCCTGACCTCCTCCGCCCCGTCGAGATCAAGGGTGGAGGGATCGACCTGTTGCAGCACCGGATCATTGGCGCGGGAGATGGCCACGAAGGTCGAACCGCGCTTGCCGAGGATACAGGTGCCGTCATTGGCGATCACCTCATCGACCGGCAGGGGATCGGCCTCGAACTGGCCATCCGGGCCGAAGATCCACCATTGGCCGTTCCAGCGGATCGGGGTGAATTTGGCGGGCGTACCGATCGCCTCGAACTCCATCAGCGCGGGCGGCGCGCCGTCCATGGTGGCCACACCCCATTTGCCGCCCTTCCGCACCGGGAACCAGCCCTCTGCCGCGGTGCCGACCGCCTCGAACTGCGGTTCGTAAAGCCAGGTTCCATCGGCGTTCATCAGCCCCCAGAGCTTGCCCTTCTTCAGCGGCGTGACCCCTTGCGAAGGCGCGCCGGCATCATCGAAGACCGGTTCGGCCACCCAACGGAAGGCATTCTCGGCGCAGGCAAGGCCGGGGATGGTGAGCAGGGCGAGGGCAAGGCAGAGGGCGCGCATGATCGGGCTTTCGGAGCGGGGCTTTTCGGAGCAGGGCTTTTCGGGGCGGGGCTCGCAGGCGGCTTTTGCGGAGACGCGCGCAGGTTGCGGCAAAGCAGGGGCCTCGGGCAAGTGACAGCTTCCGTCACGCCGCCGATTTCCGCCCGCTGTTTCCGCCCTTCCGCCGCCAGTTTGCGGTGGCGAAGGGCCTGCCTCCGCTTTAGCCTGCAGAGAGATCAGGAGAGCACCATGCACCTTTATCATTCCCCGACGACGCCTTTCGGCCGCAAGGTCATGGTCCTCATCCTCGAAGCGGGACTGGCCGACCGGGTGGAGGTGGTGGAGGTCTCCGGCACGCCGGTCGATCCGGGCAACATGCCGGTGAACCGCAATCCCTTGGGCAAGATCCCCGCCCTCGACCGGGCGGACGGGCCGACGATCTACGACAGCCCGGTGATCTGCCGCTATCTCGACGACCTTTCCGGCGCGGGGCTTTACCCGAAGGGAGAGCCGCTCTGGGAGGTGCTGACGCTGGAAGCGACGGCGGATGGCATCCTCGATGCCGCCCTGCTGATGGTCTACGAGACCCGCATCCGCCCCGAAGAGCTGCGCTATGCCCCCTGGGTGGAGGGGCAATGGCTGAAGGTCACCCGCGCGCTCGACGCGCTTGAGGCCTCGTGGATGGCGCATCTTTCCGGCCCGCTGAGCATGGGGCAGATCGCCCTCGGCTGCGCGCTCGGCTATCTCGATTTCCGCCATGCTGCCCGCGACTGGCGTGCGGGCCGACCCCGGCTGGCGGCCTGGGCGGCAGCCTTCGCCGAACGGCCCGCCATGCGGGCGACGGAGCCGCCGAAAGCCTGACCCCCGCCGCAGAATCGCGGGTGTCGCCATGCTCCTTCCAGACGGGAATAACTGACAGAAACCCTTGGGAAATTGGCGGTCCGGCGGCCATTTGCAGGCCGGCAAAGCGTGGTTTTCCCGCGTCATAGGACCAATCGCTTCCGGTTCAAGGCAGGATCGACACAATCGGCAGAGAACTACCACCCTGCGCGCCTTTGACCGCTGGACGGGCCGGATTTCCTCGTCTAAATCCGCCCTTGCAAGGCTGCGGGAAACTGCGGCCCCAATGGTATATGGGTCGCATCGCCCACGCGGCCTAAAAAGGGAGAAGATCTCGTGTCCCACGCAGACGATCACGCAGGCACCCGCAGGGATTTCCTGTATTACGCAACCGCCGGGGCCGGGGTTGTGGCGACTGGCGCCGCAGTCTGGCCGCTTGTCAATCAGATGAACCCCTCGGCCGACACCCGCGCCCTCGCCTCGATCATGGTCGATGTGTCCGGCGTCGAGGTCGGCACGCAGCTGACCGTCAAATGGCTCGGCAAGCCGGTGTTCATCCGCCGCCGCACCGCCGACGAGATCAAGGCCGCGCGCGACACCAAGCTGAGCGATCTGGTCGATCCCCATGCGGAAAACGCCAACAACCCGGATGCCGATGCCTCCGACGCCAACCGTACGCTGGACGAAGCCGGCGAATGGCTGGTGATGATGGGCGTCTGCACCCACCTCGGCTGCGTTCCGCTCGGCACCGCGGGCGATTTCGGCGGCTGGTTCTGCCCCTGCCACGGCTCGCACTACGACACCGCCGGCCGCATCCGCAAAGGGCCTGCGCCGCGCAACCTGCCGGTGCCGGTTGCAAAGTTCGACAACGAAACCACGATCAAGCTGGGCTGAGGAGCTAGACAGATGGCCGGTATTCCGCACGACCATTACGAGCCCAAGACGGGCATCGAAAAGTGGCTCCATTCCCGCCTGCCGGTGGTGAGCCTGATCTATGACACGCTGATGATCCCCACGCCCAAGAACCTGAACTGGATGTGGATCTGGGGCATCGTGCTGGCGTTCTGCCTCGTCCTGCAGATCGTGACCGGCATCGTGCTGGTCATGCACTACACCCCCCATGTCGATCTGGCGTTCAAATCGGTCGAGCACATCATGCGCGACGTGAACGGCGGCTACATGATCCGCTACATCCATGCGAACGGCGCCTCGCTGTTCTTCTTCGCCGTCTATCTGCACATCTTCCGCGGTCTCTATTACGGCTCCTACAAGGCCCCGCGCGAAGTGACCTGGATCATCGGCATGATCATCTATCTCGCCATGATGGCGACGGGCTTCATGGGCTATGTGCTGCCCTGGGGCCAGATGTCCTTCTGGGGCGC
>JAPUEK010000079.1 GCA_027492585.1 Paracoccaceae bacterium
ATACGGTCTCGGCGGTGCAGATGGTGTTCCAGAACCCCTTCGACACGCTGAACCCTTCCATGTCGGTCGGGCGGCAGATCATCCGGGCGCTCGAAATCTTCAAGTTCGGGGCCTCGGATGCCGAACGCAACGCGCGGATGCTGGAACTCCTCGACCTCGTGAAGCTGCCGCGCGCCTTTGCCGAGCGGATGCCGCGCCAGCTTTCGGGCGGGCAGAAGCAGCGCGTCGGCATCGCACGGGCCTTTGCCGGGGGGGCGAAAGTGGTGGTGGCGGATGAACCCGTCTCCGCGCTCGATGTTTCGGTGCAGGCCGCGGTCACCGACCTCCTGATGGACATCCAGCGCGAGAACCGCACGACACTCCTCTTCATCAGCCATGACCTCTCCATCGTCCGCTATCTGAGCGACCGCGTGATGGTCATGTATCTCGGTCATGTGGTGGAGATGGGGACGACCGATCAGGTCTTCCAGCCGCCCTATCACCCCTATACCGAGGCGCTTCTGTCCGCCGTGCCGATCGCCGATCCCAAGGTGGAGCGCCAGCGCATCGTGCTTGAAGGCGACATTCCTTCGGCGGTGAACCCGCCGCCGGGCTGCCCGTTCCAGACCCGCTGCCGCTGGAAGGTGCAGGTGCCGGGTGGCATCTGCGAAAGCGTCATGCCGGAGGTGAAGGTCCTGGAAGGCGGCCATCAGATCAAATGCCACCTGTCGGACGAGGTGCTGGCGCGGATGGAGCCGGTGATCAAGATCGCGGCGGAATAGGCCATGCAGCGTCTCCGGATTGCGGGGGCCATCGCCGGAATCCTGGGGCTTGTCCTGGCCGGGCTTTGGCTGGGGGGCGGTTTTGCATGGCTTTCCGGCGGGCCGGTCGCAACCTTCCTCCTGCCCGTCCCCGGCAAGGGAGAGGTGGCATACACCTGCCGCCTGACCTCCACCGAAGCCGAGGCGAAAGCGAGGGCCGAAGCCACCCATGCCGCCTTTCAAAGCCGGCTGAAGCCCCTCGCCGAAACCGCCGCCGCCGCGATGCAGACGGCGATGACGGCGGCGGCGATTACAGGGGATGCGGCGGCCGTGAAGGAACCGCAGAAGGATTACCTCAACAAGGTCAAGGCCCTGCGCGCCGATCTTGAAGCGGAGTTCGGTTGCTGGATCAACAGCGACCTGACCGCGCCGGCGCAAAACTAGCAAGCCTGGCCGAAAAGCGGACTGGCGAAGGGCCGGCGCCGATCACCTTCAGCCCCGCCGTGGCCCTTGTCTGGAACCCCTCCGGCTTCCCTCTTCAGCCTCCGCCATCCCCTGTGCATAAATATCCTGCGGGGAGGTCCGGAGGGGTGCAAAACCCCTCCGGCGCCGGACGAATCCGCAAGCCGCCGAACAGCCAATCCGCTCTGCCCCGGCGCCCATGTCACCCGCAGCCTGCCACCCTGTCCCCGCGGAGAGGGTCAGGATCGCGGACGAGCGGCAGATCCCCGCCGCCGCCCCTCAGCCCATGATCGCCAGAACGTAGTTCTTGGTTTCCTCGTAGGGCGGGATGCCGTTGTTCTTTTCCACCGCCAGCGGCCCGGCATTGTAGGCGGCAAGGGCCAGCTCCCAGGTGCCGAAGCGCACGAACATCATCTTCAGATAGCGCGCGCCGCCTTCCAGATTCTCATGCGGGTCGTTGATGTCAACGCCGAGGTGATCCGCCGTGCCGGGCATGAGCTGCGCCAGCCCCGTCGCGCCCTTGGCCGACACCGCCCCCGGATTCCAGCCGCTTTCCTGCTGGACAAGCCGCAGGAACAGATCCTCCGGCACCCCGTGCTTGCGGGCGACCTTCTTGGCCACATCCAGATATTCGCCTTTGTACTTGCCCTTGTAGACCACCTTGCCGGTCGGAGCCGCGGCCTTCGCCTCCTTGGCGCCGGGGGTCAGCCGCGCGGAGTAATCATATTGCGTCGCAAGGCGCCCATCGAGAAGCGCCGTCTGCGAGCGGAAAAGCGCATTGCGGTTGGAACTGGAACCGGAGAGGCGCAGCCCCTCCGCCTCGCCCATGTCGGGCATCCCGAGAAACAGAACGAGCGAGGCCGACAGGCCGGCGATGGTCAGGCGCATGGTATATCCGGAACAGGGGATCGCGGCGCGAAGGTCGGGGCGACTATAGCCGATCTTCCGGCGGTTTCCACCCCTCCCCCGCCGCCCTGTCCTTTTGCCGCGCTCCGGCCGGGGCAAGGCGCGGGACGGCATGTTGCGGGGGGCGGAGGGGCGGTCTATAGGATTTGTTAACCAGAGCCGGCAAGGATGCCGGAGCGGCGGAATCAGGGGAGAGGCATATGGCTGGGGTCAACAAGGTCATCATCGTCGGCAATCTCGGCCGCGACCCGGAAGTGCGGAGCTTTCCCAACGGCGGCAAGGTGGTGAACCTGCGGATCGCCACCTCCGAAACCTGGCGCGACCGCAATTCGGGGGAGCGCAAGGAGCGGACGGAATGGCATTCCGTGGCGATCTTCAACGAAAACCTCGGCAAGATCGCGGAGCAGTATCTGCGGAAAGGCTCGACGGTCTATATCGAGGGTCAGCTCGAAACGCGCAAATGGCAGGACCAGTCCGGGGCCGACCGCTACACGACCGAAATCGTGCTGCGCCAGTTCCGCGGCGAGCTGACGCTTCTGGGCGGCCGCGGTGAAGGCGGCGGCTCGGGCGGGGGCTATGACGACCGCGGCGGCTATGACGAAGGCCCGCAATCGGGCGGCTCTTCGGGTGGTGGCGGAGGTGGCGGTTACGGTCGCGGCTCGGGTGGCGGCGGCGGTGGCTACGGCAGCGGCGGTTCGGGTGGCGGCGGCGGCGGCCGTCCCGATCTCGACGACGAGATCCCGTTCTGATCGCGGCAGGGATCGGGCGGAAGGCTTCCGGGGCGGCGGCGCCAGCCATGGCCGTCTCCGGATGGATCGGCGCCGGAACATCAGCACCGGAACATCGGCTTCGGGATAGGGGTTCGCGGAATCACCCGCTGGCTCTGGACCTTTGCCCCGCGATTTCTTATATAATCGCTCAAGAAATTGGAGCGTGACCGGAATGAACCAGCAGCAGGACCAGATCGAAGGCGCCCCCCTGATCCGCCCTTCCACCACCGATCACCCGCTTTATGAAGCGGTGACGGAGGCCTGCCGCACGGTCTTCGACCCGGAAATCCCGGTGAATATCTTCGATCTCGGCCTCGTCTACACGATCGAGATTTCGCAGGAAAACGCCGTCGACATCCTGATGACCCTGACCGCTCCCGGTTGCCCGGTGGCGGGGGAGATGCCGGGCTGGGTGGCCGATGCGGTCGAAAGTCTGCCGGGTGTGAAGCAGGTCGATGTGAAGATGACCTTCGAGCCGCCCTGGGGCATGGACATGATGTCCGACGAGGCCCGGCTGGAACTGGGCTTCATGTAAGCAAGCCTCAGGGCTTGCGATAGCCAGATGCAAGCCTGAACCATTGCAGGATACACATGCAAGCCTTGAGGCTTGCATTTTGCATTGCAAGCCTTATAGCTTGCACATGGCCCTTGCAACCGTCCTCACCGGCGACCTGATCGGCTCCTCCCGCGCCGGGGCGGAAGCGGTGGATGGTGCCATGGCGATCATTGCCGGGGCCGCGGCGGCGATTGGCGGCTCGACCGGCTGCGAGGTCCGCTTCGCCCGCTATCGCGGGGACGGCTGGCAGATCTATAGCGAAAGCCGCTGGCAGGGCTTCCGGCTGTGCCTGCTGATCCTCGCCCGGCTCCGATGCGCGCCGCATCTGCCCGCAACGCGCATATCCGTGGCGACGGGCGAGACGCTGCCGCTCGGGCAGGCAGGGCTTTCTTCGGCTGGCGGCGAAGCCTTCGAGCTTTCCGGCCGGGGGCTTGATGCGCTGGGGCGCGGCGAAGGGATGGTCTATGCCGCCGGCGATTGGGACCGGGCGGCGCATGGCTGGAAGGCGGCGCTTTTCGCCTATCTCGACTGGCAGGCCGCGCGCTGGTCGCCGGAACAGGCCGCGGCGGTGGCGCTGGCCGTATCGCAGGGCGGCGCGCTGAAGGATCAGGCACGGCAGTTCGGCATCAGTCGTCAAGCCCTGCAGGCGCGGCTCAAGGGCGCGGGCCACGGGCCGCTGGTTGCCGCGCTCCGCAGTTTCGAGGACCCGCCGCATGGCTGAGACCTTCACCGCCCTCCTCTGCGCGCATGTGCTTGCGGATTTCCTGTTCCAGAGCAACTGGATGGTGGCCAACAAGGGGCGGATCGCGGGGCTGGCGGCCCATGGGGCGGTGGTGCTGGCGCTGACGCTCGCGGTGACGGGAAGCTTCGCGCTGCCGCTCTGGCTCCTGGCCCTGGCTCATCTCGGCGTGGACTGGGGGAAGGCCCATGCACCGCAGCGCGGACTTCTGCCCTTCCTTGTCGATCAAGCCCTGCATCTGGGGCTGATCGCGGCGCTTGCAGGGCTGAGCCCCGGCCTCTGGGCCTCGGGCCTCTGGGCGCAGATCCTGCCGCTGCCGCCGCTTCTGGCCCTGCTGGCCGGCCTCGTGCTGGCCACGCGGGCGGGCGGCTTTGCCATCGGGATGCTGATGCAGCCCTGGGCCGAAGCCTCGCCGGAGGGGCTGCCGGGCGGCGGGCGGGTCATCGGCCTGCTGGAGCGCGGGCTGATCTTCCTGCTGGTGATCTCGGGGCAGTCGGCGGGCATCGGCTTTCTGATCGCGGCGAAATCGGTGCTGCGCTTCGGCTCGGTCGGCGATGACCGCAAGATCAGCGAATATGTGATCATCGGCACCCTGGCCTCCTTCGGCTGGGCGATGGCCGTGGCTTTCGGGACGGTTGCGCTGATGTCCGCGCTCTGGCCGCTTGGAATTCCCGATCTGACGCCCTAGATTGGCTTGCAAAGGAGCATCCCATGTTCGGAATTCCCGGCAAGGCCGCCGTCACCATGACCCCCGTAGCCGCCCGCCAGATCGCGCGGCTGATGGAAAAGCAGGGCTCGAAGGGCCTCCGCATCGGCGTCAAGAAGGGCGGCTGTGCGGGGATGGAATATACGATGGATTATGTGGCCGAGGTGAACCCGCTCGACGAGGTGGTGGAGCAGGATGGCGCACGGGTGCTGATCGCGCCCATGGCCCAGATGTTCCTGATCGGCACCGTCATCGACTACGAGGTCGATCTCCTCTCCGCCGGGTTCAAATTCATCAACCCCAATGTCGCCGAGGCCTGCGGCTGCGGCGAATCGATCAAGTTCAAGGATCAGCCCGCGGCCTGAGCCGGTCTTGCCCCACCTGCCGGACGAGGCATGACCCGGCGGCGCCCCGGAGCACGGCAGAAGCCTCCGGCGGGGATATTTGGGGCAAGATGAAAGCCCTTTCTTCTCTTCTCAAATATCCCCCGCGGAGCGTTCCGCGGCGGGAGACGCGCGGACCGGCCCCCGGAACGGCGCAGCTTTCCGGCTGGCCCTTTCCGGTTGGCGGCGCTAACTCTTGGCGGGAATCGAGGGAGGGCGCGATGCGGAAACTGGCGGCTGGCAACTGGAAGATGAACGGCTCCGTCGCAGGGCTGGCGGAGGTGACGGCCCTTCTGGCAGCGCATCCGGACCCGGCCTGCGAGATGCTTCTTTGCCCGCCAGCGACCCTGCTCGCGCAGATGAGCGGGGCGGCGCGCGGCTCGGTGCTGAAGCTCGGCGGGCAGGATTGCCATGCGGCCGCCTCGGGCGCCCATACCGGCGACATTTCTGCGGCGATGCTGAAGGAGGCCGGGGCGGCCTATGTCATCCTCGGCCATTCGGAGCGGCGGGCCGATCATGGCGAGAGCGATGCGCTCGTGAAGGCCAAGGCGGCGGCGGCGCAGGCGGCGGGTCTGGTGCCGGTGATCTGCTTGGGCGAGACCGGGGCGGAGCGCGACGGCGGCCGCACGCTTGCGGTGATCGGGGCGCAGCTCGACGGCTCCCTTCCCGAGGGCGGCGAGATGGTGGTGGCCTATGAGCCGGTCTGGGCCATCGGCACCGGGCGCACCCCGACACTCGATCAGATCGCCGAGGTTCACGCCTTCCTGCGCGCCCGTCTTGCCGCGCGGATCGGGGCGGAAGCGGCGGCGGGGGTGCGGCTCCTTTACGGCGGCTCGGTGAAGCCCTCCAATGCGGCCGAGATCTTCGCGGTGGCGGATGTGGATGGCGCGCTTGTCGGCGGCGCCAGCCTCAAGGCGGCCGATTTCGGCGCCATCGTCGCAGCGCTTTCCGCCGCTCATTGATCCGGCGAGGTCGCGGGCAGGCGAGCCTGCCCCCCTTGCGCGTGGCAGGAAACCGCATGACCAGTCTTGAACAAACCCCCGTCACCGGGCGCCTTTCGGCCAATCTCGTCTGCATGGCCTCGATGCTGATCTGGGCGGCGGGTCTGCCGGCGGCCGATTTCCTGATCCCTCTGATGACGGGAATGCAGCTCAGCGCGCTGCGGATGGGGCTGGCGGCGCTGGCGCTGCTGCCGCTCTGGGTGCTGCTGGAGGGCTGGGCGCCGCTTCTGCGGGTGAACTGGCCGAAGGGCGTCGCTGTCGGGAGCCTGATCGGCTTCGGCGGCTGGTTCCTGGTGATGGGGCAGGCGCGCGGCGGGGCGGTGACGGCGGCGGTGATCTCGGCGACGCTGCCGGTCGTGGGCATCGCGGTCGAGGTACTGTTTGACGGGCGCAGGCTGACGCGGGCGCTCGTGGTGGGGCTGGTCCTGTCGCTGATCGGCGGAATGATGGCGCTTGATCTGACCAGCGGGAACATGTCGCTCGGGATCGGGGCGCTCCTCTGCTTCTGCTCGGTGCTGTGCTTCACCCTCGGCTCGCGGCTGACCGTGACCGCCTTTCCCGACCAGACGCCGATCGGGCGCACGGCGCTGACCCTGACCGGGGCGGCGGTGGCACTGATCTGCGTGGCGCTCGTGCAGGGGGCCGGCGGCACCCCCGCCCCCGATACCAGCCTCTGGGGCTGGAAGGAGGCGGTCGCGCTCGTGCTCTATGCCGTGGGGTCGATGGCGCTGAGCCAGGTCCTGTGGATCATGTCGGTGGAAAAGCTCGGCATCGGGCTGTCTTCGCTGCATATCAACGCGGCGCCCTTCTATGTGATGATCATCCTTTTCGCCCTTGGCGCGCCCTGGAACTGGTCGCAGGCCGCCGCCGCCGCCCTCGTGGGTGTCGGCGTGCTGATCGCCCAGGGCATCATCCCCCTTCCGAGGCTTGCCCGATGAAAACCTTCCGCCAATCCCCGACCGATCCCGCCTTCGTGCAGGACCCCTATCCGTTCTACGAAGCCGCCCGCGCCGCCGGCCCCTTCTTCCATTGGGAGGACTACGGGCTGATCTGCACCGGCAATGCCGCGGCGGCCTCGGCGATCTTCCGCGACCGGCGGTTCGGGCGCGAGGTACCGGCGGAGCTTGCGCCGGTGATCCCCGACCACCTGAAGCCCTTCTACGCGGTCGAGGCCCATTCCATGCTGGAACTGGAGCCCCCCCGCCACACCCGGCTGCGCGGCCTCGTGCTGCGCGCCTTCACCTCGCGCCGGATCGCCGCCTTGCAGCCGGAGATCGCCGCCCTGACCGAAACGCTGATCGACGGCTTCCCGGAGGGCGAGTTCGACCTCTTGCGCCAGTTCGGCCAGAAGCTGCCGGTGATCGTCATCGCCCGGCTCCTTGGCGTGCCGGAGGAGATGTCGGACGATCTGCTGCGCTGGTCCAATGCCATAGTCGGCATGTATATGGCCGGCCGCACCCGCGAGACCGAGGACCGCGCCGTCGCCGCGACCGAGGCCTTCGTCGCCTTCATGCGCGGCTATGTCGAGACGCGCCGGCGCGATCCGCGCGACGACCTCATCACGGCGCTGATCGCCGCCGAGGAGGCGGGGGAGAAGCTCTCGACCGACGAGCTGATCACCACCTGCATCCTCCTGCTGAACGCCGGACATGAGGCGACGGTCCATACGATCGGTAACGGGGTGAAGACGCTGCTGGAAACCGGCGCGGCCCTGACCGAGGCCAATGCCGAAACCTGCGTGGAGGAGATCCTGCGTTTCGATCCCGCGCTGCACATGTTCACCCGCTGGGCCTATGAGGAGGTGGAGGTCATGGGCCACACCTTCCGGCGCGGCGATCAGGTGGCGCTGCTTCTGGCCGCCGCCAACCGCGATCCGGGGGTCTGGGAGGCGCCGGAGGAGTTCCGTCCCCTGCGCCCGATCAAACCCAATGTGACCTTCGGCGCCGGGCTGCATTTCTGCGTCGGCGCCCCCCTCGCCCGGCTGGAGCTGATCACCGCCCTGCCGATCCTGATGCGCCGCCTGCCCGGCCTGCGTCTGGCCGCCCCGCCCGAATACGGCAATGTCTATCATTTCCACGGGCTGACCCGGCTGATGGTCGCGGCAGATTAGGGGCTCCGCCCCTCGCTGCGCTCACCCCGGGATATTTGGAAAGAGAAGAAAGCCCTTTCATCTTGCCGGAAATATCCTCGGGGGGTGAGGCCGCAGGCCGAGGGGGGCAGACGGCCCCCCTTCTACAAAGGCAGGATCGTGGTGGCCTTGATCTCCTCCATGCTGAGAAGAGCGGTGACGTTGTAGATCTTCACCTCGGAAATCAGCGCCTGATAAAAGGTGTCATAGGCGCGGGCGTTCTTGACCCGGACCTTGAGGATATAGTCGATGTCGCCGGCCAGACGGTGGGCTTCGAGCACTTCGGGGCGGCTCCGCAGCACCTGAAGGAACTTGCGCTGCCAGTCGGCCTCATGTTCCGAGGTGCGGATCAGCACGAAGAAACAGGCCTCCAGCCCGAGGCTTTCGGCATCGAGAAGGGCGGTCTGGCGCAGGATCACCCCCTGCTCGCGCATCCGGCGGATGCGGTTCCACACCGGGGTCTTGGAGGAGCCGACCTTGCGGGCGATCTCATCCAGCGACTGCTCGGCATCGGCCTGCAATTCGGCAAGGATTTTCCTGTCCAACTCGTCCAGATGGGCCGCCATTCGCCTGATCCCCGGTTTCGCGGAACCTCGTTCCAATGCGGCGGAGTATCGGAACAAATGTCCTTATCTGCAAGGGCATCTGGCCGAAAACGGGGAAAATATCCTATATTGCGGGCAGCTTCCTCCGGATTCCGCCATGACCCTGCCAAAGATCTCCCTGCCCGATGCGACCGTCCTCTTCGTGGGGGCCGGGCCGGGTGCTGCCGCGCATCTGACGCTCGGCGCCTTTGCGGCCCTGCAGGCGGCAGAGGTGGTGATCCACGACCGGCTGGTGGGGGAAGAGATCCTCGCCCTCCTGCCCGCCACCGTCCGGCGGATCGACATGGGCAAGGAGGGCTTCGGCCCCTCGACCCCGCAGGCCGCGATCAACGCGGTGCTGGTGGCCGAGGCGCTGACCGGCGCGCGCGTCATCCGGCTCAAGGGCGGCGATTGCGGGATCTTCGGGCGCCTCGACGAGGAGATCGAGGCCCTGGAAGAGGCGGGCATCTCTTTTGCCATCCTGCCGGGGCTGACCTCTGCCGCCGCCGCCGCCGCCGGGATCGGCCAGAGCCTGACGCGGCGGGGGCGCAACCAGTCGCTGCGGATCGTCACCGGCCATGACATGGCGGGCTTTGCCGAACAGGACTGGCGCGGGCTCGCCCGGCCGGGAGAGGTCGCGGCCATCTACATGGGCAAGAAATCCGCGCGGTTCGTGCAGGGCCGGCTCCTGATGCACGGCGCCGCCGCCGAGACCGCGGTGACGCTTGTCGCCAATGCCTCGCGCGCCGATCAGGCGGTTGTCGCCGCCACGCTCGCCAGCCTGCCCGACGCCGTGGCCTTGCTTGACGGCCCCACGGTCATCCTCTACGGCCTCGCCCCGCGGCAGGCCGCCGCAACCATCCGCCAGATCAGGGAGGCCCGCGCATGAGCCGCCGTTTCACGCCGAAAGTCGTCACCGCCAACCGCCTGCGCGAGGGCGATGTGGTCTATCTGACCGCGGATGACCGCTGGAGCCTGCTCCATTCCGAGGCCGAGCTGATCGAGGACGAGGCCCACGCGCAGCTTCGCCTTCTCCATGCCGCTTCCGAAAAGCTGCTGGTCGTCGGCCCCTATCTTGCCGATGCCAGGGCCGGCGCCCATGGCCCCGAGCCGATCCATTTCCGCGAGGCCTTCCGCACCCGTGGCCCGTCCAACTACAACCACGGCAAGCAAGCCGATCTCGCGTCCTGAGGCCCCGATGTATTCCTATTCCGACTTCGACGAGAGCTTCGTCCGCGCCCGCGTCGCGCAGTTCACCTCCCAGGTGGAGCGCCGCCTCGACGGCTCGCTGACCGAGGATGAATTCCGCCCGCTGCGCCTGATGAACGGGCTCTACCTGCAACTCCATGCCTATATGCTGCGGATCGCCATTCCCTATGGCACGCTGTCGCCGCGCCAGATGCGCCAGCTCGCGCTGATCGCCGATACCTGGGACAAGGGCTATGGCCATTTCACCACCCGCCAGAACATCCAGTTCAACTGGCCGAAACTGCCGGATGTGCCGGCGATCCTGACCGCGCTTGCCGATGTCGAGATGCACGCCATCCAGACCTCGGGCAATTGCGTGCGGAACGTGACGGCAGACCATTTCGCTGGCGCCGCCGCCGATGAGATCGAGGACCCCCGCCCCTATGCGGAGTTGCTGCGGCAATGGTCCACCGACCATCCGGAATTCCAGTTCCTGCCGCGCAAGTTCAAGATCGCCATCACCGGGGCGCCGAACGACCGCGCCGTGACCAAGGCCCATGACATCGGGCTCCGCATGGTCCGCAATGCGGCGGGCGAGCCGGGCTTCGAGGTGATGGTCGGCGGCGGGCTCGGCCGGACGCCGATGATCGCCTTCACCGTGCGGGACTTCCTGCCGGTCGAAGACCTGATCCCCTATGTCGAGGCGGTCCTCAGCGTCTACAACACGCTCGGCCGGCGCGACAACAAATACAAGGCGCGCATCAAGATCACCGTGCATGAGACCGGGCGCGAGGAAATCTCCCGCATGGTCGAGGAGCGCTTTGCCGAGCTGCGCCCGCTCTTTCACGGCAATGACCAGACGCTTCTGGCCGGCATCCGCGAAGCTTTCGCCGCGCCCGCCTTCCGCAATGCCCCGGTGGAGGCCTATGACGCCTTCTACAAGGCCGATCCGGTGTTCCGCGCCTGGGCCGATACCAACCTCGCGGCGCATCGCAACGATCAATATGCCATCGTCACCATCTCGGTGAAGGCCCATGGCCAGACGCCGGGGGATGCGACCTCCGACCAGATGCGGCTGATGGCCGATCTGGCCGAGCGCTACGGCCATTCCGATCTGCGGATCAGTCACGAGCAGAACGTGATCCTGCCGCATGTCCACAAATCGGACCTGCCGGCGGTTCATGCGGCGCTCGTGCAGGCCGGGCTCGGTACGGCGAATGTCGGGCTGATCAGCGATATCATCGCCTGCCCCGGCATGGATTACTGCGCGCTTGCCACGGCGCGCTCGATCCCGGTGGCGCAGGAAATCGCCACCCGCTTCGAGGAGCTGAAGCTGGAGCATGAGATCGGGCCGCTGAAGATCAAGATCTCCGGCTGCATCAATGCCTGCGGGCATCATCATGTCGGCCATATCGGTATCCTCGGGCTCGACCGGGCGGGGGTGGAGAATTACCAGATCACCCTTGGCGGCGACGGCACCGAAACCGCGGTGATCGGCGAAAAGACCGGCCCCGGCTTTGCCTATGACGAGATCGTTCCGGCGATCGAGCGGCTGGTGCAGGCCTATCTGGGGCTGCGCGAGGCGCCGCAGGAAACCTTCCTGCAAGCCTATCGCCGCGCCGGGATGGAGCCCTTCAAGGCCGCGCTTTACGGTCAGGAAGGCGAAAAGGATGCCGCGTGATCTGCCCCAGGGATCGGTCGCGGACCGGGTGGCGGCGCTCAACACCCGCTACAAGCATCATGCCGCGACAACGGTTCTGGAACATGCGCTGAAGGACCGGGATCTGGGCCGGGTCGCGCTCGTTTCCTCCTTCGGGGCGGAATCGGTCGTGCTGCTGCATCTCGTCTCGGTCATCGCGCCGGAAACGCCGGTGCTCTTCGTCGATACGCGGATGCTCTTTCAGGAGACGCTCGACTATCAGCGCGAGCTGGCCGAAAAGCTGCATCTCTGCGACATCCGCACCATCCGCGCCGCCCAGCCCCGTGTCGCCTTCGAGGACCCGGACAACACGCTGCACCAGTTCAACACCGATGCCTGCTGCGCCATCCGCAAGGTGGAGCCGCTGGAACGCGCGCTCTCCACCTTCGACGGCTGGATCACCGGGCGCAAACGCTACCAGAGCAACACCCGCGGCACGGTCGAATTCTTCGAGGCCGAGGGCGAGACCCGGATCAAGGTCAATCCCCTTGCCCATTGGGGCCGCGAGGATCTGGAAGAATATATGGTGGAGAACCGCCTGCCCCGTCACCCGCTGGTGGCCAAGGGCTATCCTTCCATCGGCTGCGCGCCCTGCACCAGCCCGGTGAAGCCGGGGGAAGACCCGCGCTCCGGCCGGTGGCGCGGCTCCGAGAAAACCGAATGCGGCATCCATTTCATCAATGGCAAGCCCGTCCGCATCACGACTGCCTCTTCCAGCACGGAGAACGCCGCATGACCGTCCTCGTCACCGACAGGGGCTTCGGCCCGGTTCCCGCCGTCGAGGCCGTGCCGCTGGCCGAAATCGCCAGCCACAAGGGCGCGGTCGATCTGATCCAGACCGACGATCCGGAGGCGCTTGCCCCGTATCTCGCAGAGCTGACGCTGATCCGCGTGGGCTTTCCCGCCTTCAACGACGGGCGGGCCTTCACCATCGCCCGCCGTCTGCGGATGCTCGGCTATGCGGGGGAGCTGCGCGCGCTCGGCCCGGTGATCGCCGATCAATATGCCATGGCGCGGCGCGTGGGTTTCGATTCGGTCGAGATCCCCGACGAGCTCGCCGCCCGCCAGCCCGAGGATCAGTGGATCTTCCGCGCCGACTGGCAGGCCCATGACTATCAGTCCCGCCTGCGCGCCTGACCCCTTTCGGCCAGCCGCCCGCAAGCCGCTCCCCGCCGCCACCCTGCGTTCAATTGCCCCTGCCCCGGTTTCGGGCTTTCCTCCGGCGGGGCGAGAACGTATCTCAGGATTTGAATGAAATGACCGAAGCAGCCGCCATGACCGACGCTCCCGCCAAACCCCACCTGCCCGACGCCCAGATCGTCACCTCCGTCACGCATTGGACGGATCGGCTGTTTTCCTTCCGGGTGACACGGCCGAAAAGCCTGCGCTTCCGGTCCGGCGAATTCGTGATGATCGGGCTTCTGGGGGAAAACGGCAAACCCCTGCTGCGCGCCTATTCCATCGCCTCCCCCTCCTGGGACGAGGAGCTGGAATTCTATTCGATCAAGGTGCCGGACGGGCCGCTGACCTCGAAGCTCCAGCATATCAAGGTCGGGGATGAGATCATCCTGCGCCCCAAGCCGGTCGGCACGCTCGTCCATGACGCGCTTCTGCCCGGCAACCGGATCTGGTTCCTTGCGACCGGCACCGGGCTTGCCCCCTTTGCAAGCCTGATGCGCGATCCCGAAACCTATGACAAATACGATCAGGTCATCATGATGCACACCTGCCGCGAGGTGGGGGAGCTGGAATACGGCCGGCAGTTGGTGGAAAGCCTGAAGGACGACCCGCTGATCGGCGATGTGGTGGCCGACAAGCTGCGCTACTATCCGACGACCACGCGCGAACCTTCGCCGCTGATGGGCCGGATCACCGACAACCTCCTGTCGGGCAAGGTCTTTGCCGATCTCGGCCTGCCGCAGATGGATGCCGAGCACGACCGCGCCATGGTCTGCGGCAGTCTGGCCTTCAACCATGATGTGAAGGCTGTTCTGGAGAAATTCGGCCTGCGCGAGGGCGCGAATTCCGAGCCGCTGGAATATGTCGTGGAAAAGGCTTTCGTCGGCGACGGGATCTGAGCCCGTCAGGCCCGGTGTCGGCCGATGTTCGGCGGGCGCTGCGCCCTGCCGTGGCCCCGGAGGGATTTTGCACCCCTCCGGACCTCCCCGCAGGATATTTGCGGCAAGATGAAAGGGGCGCAGGGCGCCTCGTCCGGTCTGGATGACGATTGAGCAAGCAAACCCCCGGAGCGATCCGGGGGTTTTGCGTTGTGCCGCTTCCGGCAAAAGAAAAGGCCGCGCAGGTTTCCCTGCACGGCCCGTCTTTCCCCGAAGGGAAAGAATTAGAGACCCAGAGCGGCCTTCACGGCATCCACCGCGCCCTGGACCAGAGCCGGGTTGGAAGCAGCGGCGGTGACCGAGGCTTTCAGGGTGGTCTTGGTCGCATCGTCGAGGCTGGAAGCGTCGATCAGCGCGGTCACTTTGGCGGCGTCGAAATTGGCCGGGTCCAGAGCGGCAGCGGCATCGGTCGCAGCAGCGGCAGCGTCGCCCGCGGCTTCGGTGGTGGCCGCAGCCGCGCCGGTCGCAGCTTCGGTGGTGGCAGCGGCCGCATCGGTCGCCGCAGCGGCGGCATCGCCGGCAGCTTCGGTGGTGGCGGCAGCGGCATCGGTGGTGGCCTGGGTCGCAGCGGCGGCGGCGGCGGCAGCCTCGTCAGCCACTTTCTTCGCGGCGGCGGCGGCTTCTTCCTCGGCGGCCTTGGCAGCGGCAGCGGCCTCGTCAGCCACTTTCTTCGCGGCGGCTTCGGCGGCAGCCGCTTCCTGAGCGGGCTTGTAGCTGAACTGGTAATAGCCACCAGCGGCCAGAAGAACCACAACGGCGCCGATCAGCACATTCTTGTTCATGTCATTTACTCCCATGACCGAAACATTCGGATGGGCCGCGTATGACAGAATCAACGGCATTTGAAAAGCCCGCGCTGCACTGCGGCGGGGTTTCCCTGCCGCAACTCCGCGCATTGGTTGCGGAATCGCAGTCCTCGCACAGGTTTCGGCCCAATTCCCATTGAAGCCCCCGCCCGCGAGGATTAGATTGCGCCGCGCATATCCCCACTGAAGGACGAACACCCTGGCCCGCCGCCCCCATAATGCCCCGCCGCAACGCGAAACCGGACCGCGCATCAACGAGCGCATCCGCGCCCCAGAAATCCGCCTGATCGGGGCGGACGGGGAAAACGTCGGCGTGGTGACCCCCGCCCGTGCCATGCAGATGGCCGAGGAAGCCGGGCTCGATCTCGTCGAGATCTCTCCCAATGCCGAACCGCCGGTCTGCAAGATCATGGACTTCGGCAAGTTCAAATACGAGACCCAGAAGCGCGAGGCCGAGGCCCGCAAGAAGCAGAAGATCATCGAGATCAAGGAAATCAAGTTCCGCCCCGGAACCGATACCCATGATTACGACGTGAAGATGCGCTCGGTGCTGAAATTCCTCGACGAGGGCGACAAGGTGAAAGTCACCCTGCGCTTCCGCGGTCGTGAGATGGCGCACCAGGAGCTGGGTCTGGAACTGCTGAACCGGGTCGCCTCCGATGTGGCGGAGGCCGGCAAGATCGAATCCATGCCGAAGCTCGAAGGCCGGCAGATGGTGATGATGGTTGCGCCGAAATGAGGCACGGATTCCCCTGAGGGAATTTGGAAAACCTTTGCAAACTCAGGGGGCCTCCGGCCCCCTTTTCATTTCCCCCTGACCGCGCAGGATCCGCGTCATCTCCGCGAGGATGGAAATGGCGATTTCCGCGGGGCTGCGCGCGCCGATGGCCAGACCGACCGGGGCATGGATGCGCGCCAGCTCCGCCTCCGTGACCCCCTCCGCCGCCAGCCGCTCCCGCCGCTTGCCATGGGTCTTCCCCGAGCCGAGACAGCCGAGGTAGAAAACCGGGGAGCGCAGGGCGAAGCGGATCGCCGGATCGTCGATCTTCGCATCATGGGTCAGGGTGACGATGGCGCTGCGGCTGTCGGGGGCGAGACGGGCCAGCGCCTCGTCGGGCCAGTCGTCGAGGATCTGGGTGCCGGGAAAGCGCGCCGGGGTGGCAAAGCCCGTGCGCGGGTCGATCAGGGTCGGATCATAGCCGGCAAGCCGCGCCATGGCGATCAGCGGCTGGGCGATATGCACGGCGCCCACGACGAAAAGCCGCAACGGCGGGTTCAGCGGCAGGAGGAAGCGACCGTCCTCCTCCATCCCCGCCCGGTCGGACCGCAGGCGCGCATCCGCCGCCGCATCCTCCCCCGGCGACAGGAGGCGGCGCACCCCGCCATCCGGGTCCGCCGCATAGACCACGGGCCGGCGGGCGGCGCGGGCCTCCACAAGGGTCGCCAGCAGCGGTTCGGGCAGGACAGAGCCCACCGGCTCCACCAGCACCTTGATCGTGCCGCCGCAGGCAAGACCCGCGGCAAAGGCGGTCTCGTCGCTGACACCATAGGTCAAGAGCCGTGGCGCACCCTCTGCCAGGGCGCCAAGCGCCTCCTCGACCACCGCCCCCTCCACGCAGCCGCCGGAGACGGAGCCGAGCATCTCCCCCGCCCCCGACACCGCCATCTGGCTGCCCGCCCGGCGCAGGGCCGAGCCCCAGATTTCCACCACCGTCACCAGAACGGCGCCCCGCCCTTCCCGGTGCCAGTGCAAGGCCGCCTCGGGAACCCTCTCATGGAGGATCGGATCGGGTAGGATCGGATCGGGCAGCATCGGATCGGGGAGCATCGGATCAGAAGTTTTCGGATCGGGGCGGCTCGGGGTCATGGGGTCCTCCTGCCGCCATTCTGCGGCGGAACCCGGACCGATGCCAAGCCAGATCGCGGCAAGGCAAAAGGCCCCGGATCGCTCCGGGGCCTTCCAAAGGGCGGCTGTCTGGAAACCCGGCTCAGCCGGATTTCTTCAGAAGCGGCGTGATCACCCGCACCACCACACGGCGGTTCCGGCGCTCATCGGCCTGCGTGTCGATCAGGAGCTCGCTTTCGCCATAGCCCTGCACGACCATGTTTTCCGGCGGCACGTCGAAATATTCCGTCAGCGCCAGAGCCACCGATTCCGCCCGCCGGTCCGACAGGGCGAGGTTCATCGGCGCCTTGCCGACGGCATCGGTATGGCCCTCGATCAGGAACATCTCGCCGGGATTTGCCTCCAGCAGGTCCTGCATCAGCCGGCCGAGATCGGCGAGGTTCTGCGCCTCCCCGGCCTTGATCGCCGCCGAGCCGCTGTCGAAGGTCACGCTGTCCACGTCGATCGTCGCCGACAGCGCCCGCACTTCGGGGATCTCGCGGATCTGGCGCAGGCTGAACTTGCGCCCGGCCTTCTCGGCCTCCTTCGCCGCCAGAGCCGCCTTCAGCGCCGCATTGTCATCCTTGGTGGAGATGGTCACGCGGTCCTTCTTCGGCTTCGGCAGTTTGGAAACGACGACGACATCCTCCGGCGCGAGATCGTCGATCAGCACCAGTTCGCGGCCGAGACCGTCATATTGCGCGCGGCGCAGGACGCGGCCCGAGGCATCGCGGATGGTCACGATCTGGGTGCCGTCGGGGCGCTCCACGATGGTCCGGGTGGAACCGTCGCGGAAGGTCTCGGTCCGCACGGTGGAGCCGGGGCGGCGCAGCACGGCATCATCGTCCTTGTAGACCTGATAGGTGCCATCGGGTTTCAGCACCACGATCCGGTCGCCGGTGTTGGAGACGACCTTGCGTTCGTCCTTGCGGCCCTCGTTGATGATCGCCCCCACGACGAGCGCGCCAAGCGCCACCAGACCGACCTTCTCCAGATCCGACAGGCCGCTCTTCTTGCCGTCCTTGAGCGTCACCGGAGCCTTGGTGAATTCCTGCGACGATTTGCGGGTGGCCATATCGGTCAGGGTTTCGAGCACGACCTGCGTGTCTTTCGCGGCCGGCTGATCGGCAAGTTTGATCACCTTGCCGGTTTCGGGGTCGATGGCCGGGTCCTGGGCCGGCGAGGTATCCGAGGCACCTTCGGTGGCCGCGTCGGGGTTCTTGGCCACCAGCGTCGCGGCGGCGCCGAGGGCGGCGGGGTCGATGGCATCCGGCTCGGCCAGAATTTCGGTCAGCTTCTCGACCTGCGCTTCGGGGACGACCGGGGCTTCGACCGGGGTGGCGTCAACCGCAGGATCGGGCTCCGCCGCCTTCATGCCGGCCGCCGCATCCTCGACCGGGACCGAGGCATCGGGAAGGGAGATCGTCGGCTCGGCCGCCGGTTCGACGGCCGCTTCGGTGCCGGCCTCCGCTGCCGGCGCTTCGGTGGTGGTTTCCGCGGAAGCTTCCGGGGTTGCGGCAGCCGGATCTTCGGCGGTGGTGGCCTCAGCCGCGGGTTCCTCGGTCGCGGCCGCATCGCCGGTTTCTTGGGCGGCAGGCTCCTCGGCCGTCGCCTCGTCGGCGGCGGGTTCTTCAGCGGTCGCCTCGTCGGCTGCCGGTTCTTCGGTCACGGCCTCGTCGGCGGTGGCTTCATCGGCCGCAGGTTCTTCGGTCGCAGGTTCTTCGGCGGCGGGCTCCTCCGTCGTTGCGTCTTCCGCAGCAGGTTCTTCGGGGGCCGCAGCGTCTTCGGCAGCCGCCGCCGCTTCAGCTTCCGCCTGGGCCTTGGCCGCAGCCTCGGCTTCCGCCTGGGCCGCAGCCTCCGCATCGGCTTTTGCCTGCGCTTGCGCCTCGGCTTCCGCCTGTGCCTGCGCCTGCGCCGCCGCTTCCGCTTCGGCCTGCGCCGCCGCTTCCGCCTGTGCAGCCGCCTCGGCCTCCGCTTGCGCCTGAGCCTCCGCCTCCGCGCGGGCCTGCGCCTCGGCTTCCGCCTGCGCCTGCGCCTCGGCTTCCGCCTGCGCGCGGGCCTCGTCGATCGCCTGCGCCTGCGCGGCGTAATCGTCCGGGTTGCAGGCCGTGCCTTCAGTCGGCTGGCACAGAACCGTACCATCGGAAGCCACAACCCTGCCGTCGTCGGTCAGGGTCTGGGCCATCAGCGGCCAGGGTTGCACATTGGTCAGGGCCAGTGACAGGGCCGTCGTCGTGCTGAGCAGTCGCTTCATGCGGTATCCTTTCCGGTTTTCGCGGGAGCGGCGAATCCCCCTTGCGGGAGAGTTAGGGCTCCGATGGGGCAAAGAAATACCCCTTGTCCTTGTTATGCGATAGCAAGCCCGCCGCTGACCAGTGTTTCGGAGCGGGATCGACGCGTTATCGCCTGGCGGCGGCGGGAACGGCCTCCCCCGTTCATCCCATGGCGCAGGCCCGCTGTGGCAGGCGCAGGGCAATGACGGCGACATTCCGGCGGCTTTCCGGAAAACCGGGCAATTGCGGCGGCCTTGCCGGTGAAACGAAACAATCCCCGCGGACTGTCCCGGCCAGAGGCGGCAATGAAGGCCCTTCTTTCCTTGCTCCGAATCCGGCGCTTTGAGACAATGAAGATCAGATTTGGCTATGCTCCGCGCGGCACTCCGGGCTGCGGGGCTTTCAGGGTTTCCGATGTCCGACGTTCAGATTGACAGCATTTCCGACCGGACGGCGGCCTCTGCGGCAGCCGGTACGCTCATGGACAAGGCAGGCTGGCTGGCCCAGCTTGAGGCGATGACCGAGGAGGACGGCTATCTCCAGCCGCTCGGCCCGGCCCATTGGGCCTTTTTCACCGATGCCGGAAAGACCCTGATCGTCAGCTTCGAGACGCTCGACGGCGCACGCGCGCGACCCGGTGCGATGCCGCTCGCGCAGGGGCTGGCCGAGACGCGCGGCTGGTCGCATCTGTGCCTGATCGCCGAGGGGGAGACCTGGTACCGCGACCCCGCCGTCTATGCCTTCTTCGACCGGCTGGTCGATGACGCCTTCTTCGAGGATTTCGACCGCGTGCTCTTCTACGGGGCGGGCATGGGCGGCTATGCGGCCTGCGCCTATGCGGTTGTCGCCCCCGGCGCGCAGGTGCTGGCGATCAGCCCGCGCGCCACGCTCGACCCGACCGAGGCCGGCTGGGACAAGCGCAGCGGTGCGGCGGCCCGCAAGCTCGATTTCACCTCGCGCTACGGCTATGCCCCCGACATGCTCGAAGGGGCGGAGCGGGCGGTGATCCTCTACGACCGCCTGGTGAGCGAGGACGCCATTCACGCCGCCCTGTTCCGCGCCCCCTATGTAACGCGGATCAGCGTGCCGCTGATGGGCGAGCGGATCGAATGGGCGCTCACCGAGATGCGCCTGATGCCGGAACTGATCACCCGCGCCGTCGAAGGCAAGCTGACGGCAGAGGGTTTCGCGGCGCTCTGGCGCAAACGGCGGGATTTCGCCCCCTATCTGCGCGCGCTTCTGGCGCGGGCGGAGGCAGCGGGCAAACCGGCGCGGGAGATGATGATCTGCCGTTCCGTCACCCGGCGCCTGCGCGCGCCCCGGTTTGAAAAGCGGCTGGCGCGGCTGGTCGGACGGGTCGAGACGGGACGGGTCGAGGCGGGACGGGCAGAGGCTGGGCGGGCAGAGGCTGGGCGGGCAGAGGCGGCGAAAACCGCCGGCTGACCGGCCTGCCGGGTCAATACCCCTCCGCCAGAGACCGCAGATCCTCGGTCCGCGCCTCGGTCAGCCGGGCGCGGCAGCCATAGATCACCATCGGCTCCGCCGTGCCGCCATGCATCGGATAGCCCTCCGCCGCGCAGGCCGCATCGCGGAACGTCACCCAGGCCCGCTGCGCGGTCCGCAGGTTCTCTTCCGCCCCGCGCTCGGCCTTGGGAAGCTCGGCATCGACCGATTGCATCGCCGCCCGCGCCGCCTTGTAGGCGGTGTTGAGCGCCGCATCCGCCGCCAGCCAGTCCTGCTCGGCGCAATAGGTCATCTCCATCTGCGCCTGCGCGTTCTGGCAATCCACATCCTGCGCGGCATCCTGTGCGGCGGCGGCCCCGGCGGAAAGAAGGAGGAAAAGGGTTGCCCGGATCATTTTGCCCCGCCTCATTTCGCCTGCCCCACGGCACGGGTCAGCCGGCGCGCATTGGCACGGGTGCGCCGGCGCAGGGGTTTGATCGCGGCAAGCGCCACATCCCCCGGCGTGCCGCCCGCCATCCCGGCCTTCATCGCCGCGATCGCCGAAGCCTGCCCCGCCGCCAGCTTTTCGGACACCATCCGCGACGGCTCGGAAGCCGACATCGGCCAGAACCCCGCCATGCCCGCCAGCCGCAGGGCGATCACCCATTGCGCTTCGGCCATCATCCAGAAGGCCTGGAAGCTCGCATTCATCATGTCCTGAGGGTTCGGCGAACGCATGGGATCTCCTTCACCGGGGCCGCAGAAGGCCGCCTGTTTCCTGATGAGAGTGCCGCCAATGGCCGGCGGGCGGTAGGGGGAAAATGGCCGGGTCCGCAGCCTTGGCGCGGTATGCCCACTGGAAAGGGAGGCGGCTTTGCGCTAGGGCGGGGCCATGACGCAAACCCTCACCCTCCGCCGCCCCGACGACTGGCACCTGCACCTGCGCGACGGCGCGATGCTGCAAGGCGTGCTGCCCGAAACGACGCGGCATTTCGCCCGCGCGATCATCATGCCGAACCTCGTGCCGCCGGTGGTGACAGGCAATCAGGCCCGCGCCTACCGCGACCGCATCCTTGCCGCTTTGCCCGAAGGCGCGGTCTTCGAGCCCTTGATGACGCTCTACCTGACCGAAACCACCGATCCTGCGGATGTGGCCGCGGCCCATGCCTCGGGCCTCGTGAAGGCGGTGAAACTTTACCCGGCGGGGGCGACCACCAATTCCCACGGCGGGGTGCGCGACCTCGGCAAGGTGCAGGGGGTGCTGGAGAAGATGGCCGAGATCGGCCTGCCGCTCTGCACCCATGGCGAGGTCGTGACGGCAGAGGTCGATATCTTCGACCGCGAGGCGGTGTTCATCGACACGGTGCTCGACCCGCTGCGCCGCCGGCTGCCCGGCCTGCGCGTGGTGATGGAGCACATCACCACCGAAGAAGGCGTGGCCTATGCCCGCTCCGGCGGTCCGGATCTGGGGGCCACGATCACCACCCATCACCTGATCCTCAACCGCAACCACCTGCTCGTCGGCGGGATCAGGCCGCATTACTACTGCCTGCCGGTCGCCAAGCGCGAGAAGCACCGCCTCGCGCTGCGCGCCGCCGCCACCTCGGGCGAGGCCTGCTTCTTCCTCGGCACCGACAGCGCCCCGCATGTCGATGCGCTGAAGGAACAGGCCTGCGGCTGTGCGGGCTGCTTCACCGCGACGAACACGATGCCGCTCCTCGCCCATGTCTTCGAGGAGGAAGCCGCCCTGCCCCGGCTCGAAGCCTTCGCCAGCCTGAACGGCCCCGCCTTCTACCGCCTGCCCGCCAACGACAGCCGCCTCACCCTCGTCAGACACGAACTGCCCCAGACCTTCCCCGAGAAGATCCTGACCGAGGCCGGCCCCGTCACCGTCTTCAACCCCGGCCATCCCGTGCATTGGCATGTGGAAAGCTGATGGCCCCCGCCCTTTCAGACTGGCACAAATATCCCCGCCGGAGGCTCCTGCGGCCCCTCCCGGACGCTCCGCGGGGGATATTTTGACCAGTATGAAAGGCATCACGGAAAGAGAGCGCCCATGATCCCGACCGCCTTCCCCCCGCGCGAGGAAATCGCGCGCCTGACCGCACGCGCGCTTCTGGAAATCAAGGCGGTGCATTTCAATGCCGCCACGCCCTTCACGCTTGCCAGCGGTCTGCCCTCGCCGACCTATATCGACTGCCGCAAGCTGATCTCCTATCCGCGCATCCGTTCCGCGCTGATGGATTTCCTGACCGTCACCGTCCTGCGCGACGCCGGTTTCGAGGCCTTCGACAATATCGCGGGCGGCGAGACGGCGGGCATCCCCTTTGCCGCTTTCGTGGCCGAACGTCTTGCTTTGCCCATGACTTACGTCCGCAAGAAGCCCAAGGGCTACGGCCGCAACGCCCGCATCGAGGGCGCCATGACCGAGGGCCAGCGGGTGCTTCTGGTCGAGGATCTGACCACCGATGGCGGCTCCAAGCTGTCCTTCGTCGATGCGATCCGCGAGACCGGGGCAAGCTGCGCGCACACGGCGGTGATCTTCTATTACGGCATCTTCCCCGAAACCACCCGGCGGCTCGCCGATCACGGGGTGGCTCTGCACCATCTCTGCACCTGGTGGGACGTGCTGGCCGAGGCGCGCGCGCAAGGGTCCTTCGATGCCGCGACCCTGACCGAGGTGGAAGCCTTCCTGAACGATCCCCGCGCCTGGCAGGCGGCGCGGGCGGCGAAGTAATCCCCAGAATTCTTCGGGGCCGGGCGGCAGTTTCCGCAACGTCACCCCTGTGGGTGGCCTGTGGAAAACCGCCGGACGAATCGCCGCATTTGTGGAAAAACCCCCAAGCCTTCCCAGATGTGGTAGGCTTTCAGGGCAGGCGCTGCGGGAGCGCAGACCCGCGCCCCATTTCTCCACAGGTTTGCCCCATGACTTGTCAGGGGCTTGCCCCGCGCGCCCATCACGGCAATTACAAACGCGCAAAGCGTGAGGTCAGGCATGAACGAGATCGTCCCCCAGCGGCAGTTGACACCGGCCGTCCCGGAAGCCGAAGCCGAGGTCCTGCCCCACAACATCGAGGCCGAGCAGCAGCTTCTCGGCGCGATCCTGACCAACAACGATGTCTACGACCGCATCGCGGCTCTGGTGAAGCCGGAGCATTTCTTCGACCCCGTGCATCAGCGCATCTTCGAGAAGGCGGCCGCCCGCATCCAGAAGAACGCGCTCGCCTCTCCCGTGACGCTGAAGCCGTTCTTCGAGGATGACGAGGGCCTGCGCGAGCTCGGCGGCCCGGCCTATCTCGTGCGCCTCGCCGGGGCGGCGATCTCCGCCTTTGCCGCCCGCGACTATGCCCAGATGATCTACGATCTCGCCGTGCGCCGCGAGCTGATCGCGCTTGGCCGCGACATCTCGGCCAAGGCCGCCAAGGTCGACATCCTCTCCGAGCCGAAGGAGCAGATCATCGAGGCCGAGCAGAAGCTCTACAAGCTCGGCGAACAGGGCGTGGCCGAGCGCGGCTTCCAAAGCTTCCTCAAGGCGGTCACCGATGCGGTCAATGTCGCCAACGCCGCCTATCAGCGCGACGGCGGCCTTGCCGGCATCTCGACCGGGCTTACCGATCTCGACAAGAAGCTTGGCGGGCTGCACCCCTCCGACCTGCTGATCCTCGCCGGGCGCCCCTCGATGGGCAAGACCTCGCTGGCCACCAACATCGCCTTCAACGTCGCCAAGGCCTACAAGCGCGGCCGGATGCACGATGGCTCCGAAGGGGCGGTCGAAGGCGGGGTCGTGGGCTTCTTCAGCCTCGAGATGAGCGCGGAGCAACTCGCCGCCCGCGTCCTGTCGGAGGCCTCCGAGGTTCCCTCCGAACAGATCCGCCGCGGCGACATGACCGAACAGGAGTTCCGCCGCTTTGTGGAGGCCGCGAAGGCGCTCGAAGCCTGCCCGCTTTACATCGACGACACGCCGGCCCTGCCGATCAGCCAGGTCGCGGCGCGGGCGCGGCGGCTGAAGCGGACCCATGGGCTTGACGTGCTGATGGTGGACTATCTCCAGCTCCTGAAAGGCTCCTCCAAGGGGGACAACCGCGTGCAGGAGGTCTCGGAGATCACCCAGGGCCTGAAGGCCATCGCCAAGGAACTGAACATCCCGGTGATCGCGCTCAGCCAGCTTTCGCGTCAGGTCGAAAGCCGCGACGACAAGCGCCCGCAGCTCAGCGACCTGCGCGAATCCGGCTCGATCGAGCAGGACGCCGATGTGGTGATGTTCGTCTACCGCGATGAATATTATAAGGAACGCGAGAAGCCGGGCGATCACGAGCTGGAAAAGATGGCAGCATGGCAGGCGATCATGGAACAGGTCCATGGCAAGGCCGAAGTCATCATCGGCAAGCAGCGCCACGGCCCGATCGGCTCGGTGGAACTGAGCTTCGAGGGCCGCTTCACCCGCTTCGGCAACCTCGCCAAACCCTGGCAGGGCGGCGGCGGCGACGTGGGGTTCTGAGGCGCAGGCCCGTCTCCGCCGTCGCGCCTTCGGGTGCCGGCGGCTGCTTACCGGCTGCCCTCGGGCCTGGTCCTCCTCGGCCTCACCCTCCCGAACGCCACAATCCTTGAAGCCACCGGCCGGCGCAACGCTGGGCCGGACCTCCGGTAATTTCATAAACCGAGCCGGCAAAACCCTGCGGCCTGCCGCCTGCCCCAACCACTGACCCTTCCCCACTCCGCAGGGTCCCACACCCCGCCCTGCCCCTCCCGCAACCTCCCAATCCCCCGCCGCCCCGCCCCTTTCTTCTCTTCTCAAATATCCCCGCCGGAGGCTCCTCCGCCCCCGGCGGCGCCCGGCGTCAGCCCCCTCCGCCGGCAGGGCCGCCCGCCGGGGCTCGATGCCCCGACGGGCGGCAGCCCCTTGCCGGTTGGCGAAAGCCCGCGAATTCCCCCTTGACCCCGCGCCCCCGCCTGTCAAAACCAAGCCCATGGCCACAGCGACCCTCTCCATCGACCTCGACGCCCTCGCCGCCAACTGGCGCGCCCTGGACAAAGCTTCCGCATCCGGCGTGCAGACCGCCGCCGTGGTCAAGGCCGACGCCTATGGCCTCGGCATCCCGCGCGCCGCCCGCGCCCTCGCCCGCGCCGGGGCGCGGCGCTTCTTCGTCGCCGTGGCCGAGGAAGGCGCCGTCCTGCGCCAGACCCTCGGGCCGGGGCCGCAGATCTGCGTGCTTTCAGGCCATATGGCCGGGGATACCGACATGATCGGCGATCTCGACCTGACGCCGATGCTCAACAGCCTCGATCAGGTCACCCGCCATCTGGAGGCCCTGCCCGGCCACAGCTTCGGCGTCCAGCTCGACACCGGCATGAACCGGCTCGGCATGGAGGAACCGGAATGGGAGGCGGTCGCCCCCTTCGTCCTCGAAGCCGGGCCGGAGATCCTCATGTCCCACCTCGCCTGCGCCGACGAGCCGGACCATGCGATGAACGAGGCGCAACTGGCCCGGTTCCACGCCATGACCGATGGCACCGGGGTTCCGCGCTCTCTGGCCGCGACCGGCGGCATCCTCCTCGGTCCGCGCTACCACTTCGACCTGACCCGGCCCGGCATCGGCATGTATGGCGGCCGCCCCTATGAGGCGGCGCTGCGCGTCGTCAGCCTGTCGCTGCCGATCATCCAGGTCCGGCGGGTGGAGCCGGGCGAGATCGTCGGCTATTCCTGCGGCTGGGAGGCGGAGGCGCCCTCTGTCGTGGCCACGGTCGCGGCGGGCTATGCCGACGGGCTGCCGCGAACGCTTTCCAATGCCGCCGTGCTCTGGGATGGCGACACGCCCTGCCCGCTCATCGGGCGGGTGTCGATGGATCTCATCACCGTTGACATCTCCCACCTGCCGGATGTGCCGCGCAGTCTCGACATTCTCGGGCCGCATCAAGGCGTCGATGATCTGGCCGACATCGCCGGAACCATCGGCTACGAGATCCTGACCGGCCTCGGCCCGCGCTACCTGCGCCGCTACAGCGAGGGCGCGGTGTGACCGCTGGCGCGCTCGTCACCGGCCTTCTCGCGGGGATAGGGCGGCCGGTTCTGGCGGCCCTGGCCGGGCTCGGGCGCATCGCGCTCTATGCCGGCCAGACGCTCCTGCACCTGCTGCGCCCGCCCTTCTACCTGCGCGAATTCCTGAGCGCCCTTCTGCAGGTCGGCTGGCTGTCGCTGCCGGTCGTCGGGCTGACCGCGATCTTCACCGGCGGCGCGCTCGCCTTGCAGATCTATTCCGGCGGCCAACGCTTTTCCGCCGAGGCCGTGGTGCCGCAGATCGTCGCCATCGGCATGGTGAGGGAGCTTGGCCCCGTGCTCGTCGGCCTCATGGTCGCGGCGCGCGTCACCTCCTCCATCGCGGCCGAAATCGCCACGATGAAGGTGACGGAGCAGATCGACGCTCTTGTCACACTCTCGACCAACCCGATGAAATACCTCACGGTTCCCCGCGTTCTGGCCGGCACCCTGACCGTGCCGCTGCTCGTCGGGGTGGGCGATGTGATCGGCGTCATGGGCGGCTTTCTCGTCGGAACCGAGCAACTCGGGTTCAACCGCGCGACCTATATCCAGAACACGCTCGACTTTCTGGAGGCGCCGGATGTGATCTCCTCGCTGATCAAGGGGGCGGTCTTCGGCTTCATCGCCACGCTGATCGGCTGCTATTACGGGATGCGCTCCGGGCGCGGGGCGCAGGGCGTGGGCGGGGCCACGAAAACCGCCGTCGCCACCGCCTCCATCCTGATCCTCGCAGCGAACTTCCTGCTGACCTCGGTGATGTTCACATCATGATCGAACTTTCCGGCGTCACCAAAAGCTTCGGTCCGAACCATGTCCTGCGCGGCATCGACCTGACGCTGCCGCGCGGGCAGTCGATGGTGGTCATCGGCGGTTCCGGCACCGGCAAATCGGTGCTGCTGAAGTGTATCCTCGGCCTCGTGCGCCCCGACGCCGGGCGCATCACCCTCGACGGCGAGGATGTGGCCACGGCCGAGCGGGAGGCGTTTCTCGCCCGCTTCGGGATGCTCTTCCAGGGCGGGGCGCTGTTCGATTCGCTGAAGGTCTGGGAGAATGTCGCCTTCCGCCTGCAACGCGGCCCGCTGAAGCGCAGCCGGGAAGAGGCGCGCGCGATTGCCGTCGAAAAGCTGCGCCGGGTCGGGCTGAAGCCCGAGACCGCCGATCTTTTCCCGGCCGAGCTGTCGGGCGGGATGCAGAAGCGCGTCGGCCTCGCCCGCGCCATCGCCGCCGAGCCGGAGATCATCTTCTTCGACGAGCCGACGACTGGGCTCGATCCGATCATGTCGGGCGTGATCAACGACCTCATCCGCGAGATCGTGGTGGAGATGGGGGCGACCGCCATGACCATCACCCATGACATGTCCTCGGTCCGCGCCATCGCCGACCGGGTGGCGATGCTGCATGACGGGCTGATCCGCTGGACCGGCCCGGTTGCGGAAATGGATGCAACGCCAGACCCTTATGTGCAGCAATTCATCCACGGCCGCGCCGAGGGGCCGATCGCTTCGGTGCGGTAGGGCAACCTGCACCGGGACCGGAGGCGCAAAGCTGCGCGGCTTCCCCCTTCTTCCCTTCCGAATGGCCTGCGGGCTTTGCCACCGGCTCGGCCACAGGTTCAAGGGACCGGCGGTATGGCGGAGGGATGCGCCCCCCCCCGGCGCGCGCCCCGCGAAATCCCGCGTCAATAGCTGGCACCGCCCCGCCGGAGTGATTCCTGCCCGACACCACCTGCATCCATGCAGGCGCTTTCCACTTTGCCGCCACGGGATCGCGCGCAAGAACAACCCCTGATTGCGACACTGTTTCCATCACGCGAACAACACGGGTTATCCACTTGACTTTGTAGTGGAATTTCCGTGGCTTGCCTAAATTTCGTTGCAATTTGCCCGCGCTTTGGGAACCTGCCTCAAGGAAGATGCCGTTGCAGGCAGGGGATTTGATGCCGGGAAATGTGTTTTCGGGGCTGCGCGGCGCGCAGGAGACGTTGCAGGTGCTGGCGCAGGGGGTGATCGTCCTTGTCGCCACCGCCCTTGTCGGCGCGACGCTCGCTGCGGCCTTCGGACTGCTGCCCTGGCCGCAGATCGCCCTTTTCTTCGGCGGCGCGGCGGTGCCGCAGGCGGGAATGTGGCTCCAGATCGGGCTGACGGCGCTTGTGGTCATGCTGGTCTTCTTCCTGCCCTCCAATCTCCGCATGGGGCGGCTCGAACGCAGCCACCGCTCCTTCGCCATGGGGATGGAGGATGTGAGCCGCGCCTACCGGCAGGCCCATGCCGCAGACCGCGCCGGGGTCTTCGCCCTTTCCGCCGAATTCGATGCGATGCGCGCGCGGATGGAACATCTGCGCGCCCATCCCGATTTCCAGCATCTGGAGCCGGAACTCCTCCAGCTCGCCGCGCAGATGAGCCATGAGACCCGCGACCTCGCCCGCGCTTACTCGGATGAAAAGGTGAACCGCGCCAAGACCTTCCTGAAGCAGCGGCAGGAAGAGGTGCAGGCCCTGACCGACCGCCTTTCCATCGCCCGGCGCACCTGCGACGAGCTGCGCCGCTGGCTGACCGACATCGAGGCGGAGGAGCGGCAGGCGCAGGTCCAGATCAAGCGGCTGGAGGCGGATCTGAAAGAGATCCTGCCGACGCTCGGCTATGATTTCGACCATGACGAGATCCGCGACGCCAATGTCGTCGCCCTGCCGAAGCCCGCGAAATGACCTGCGAGGGGGCTTGACGCCCCACCGGGGGCCTCGCATCACGGCGGCATGAAATATGCCAATCTCGCGCTGCTGATCCTGTTTCCGGTCGCCTGGTTCGCCCCGCTCCTGCGGGCGGCGCTGCTGCCGGTCTTCGGGATGGACGAAATCTCGGTCATCACCGGCTTGCAGTCGCTTTGGGGAACCGATGCGGTGCTGGCGCTGCTGGTAACTTTCCTTGCGATCTTCGCACCCTATGCCAAGACGCTGGGGCTGGCGCTCGTGCAGTTCCGGCTGCTCGATCCTTCGGTGCTGCCGGTGCTGCATGGCCTCGGCAAGCTCGCCATGGCCGATGTCTTCCTGATCGCGCTTTACGTCGTGATCGCCAAGGGGGCCGGCCATGTGACGATCGAGACCGGCTGGGGTCTTTATCTGTTCACCTTCTGCATCCTGGCGAGCCTCGGCCTTTCCTTCGCCACCGGACGCGGGCTGAAGCGCGCGGTTGAAGCGGGGCGCAGTTCCGGGCAGGAAGGGGCATGAGCAAAGCCGCCCCCTCCTTCACCTGTACCGCCTGCGGTGCGAGCCACCGCAAATGGTCCGGCAAATGCGACGCCTGCGGCGCATGGAATTCCATCATCGAGGAGGCGCCGCTGTCGACCGGGCCGAAGCCGCTCGGCCCCAAGGGGCGGGCGATCCCGCTGTCGGACCTGTCCACGCAGGATGCCGCCCTGCCCCGCGCGGCTTCGGGGATGGAGGAGCTGGACCGCGTTCTGGGCGGCGGGCTGGTGCCGGCCTCGGCGATCCTTGTCGGCGGCGATCCGGGGATCGGCAAATCGACGCTGCTTCTTCAGGCGGCGGCGGCTTTCGCGCGGCGCGGGGTGAAATGTCTCTACATCTCCGGCGAGGAGGCGGCGGCGCAGGTGCGGATGCGCGCGCAGCGCCTTGGCCTGCAGGAGGCGCCGGTGGCGCTCGGCGCAGAGACCAGCCTGCGCGACATCCTGACCACGCTCGATGCCGAGCGCCCCGGCCTTGCGATCATCGATTCCATCCAGACCATGTGGCTCGACACGGTGGATTCGGCGCCCGGCTCCGTCTCTCAGGTACGGGCGGCGGCGCATGAGCTGGTGACCTTTGCCAAACGGCGCGGGGTGGCGGTGATCCTCGTCGGCCATGTCACCAAGGAGGGCCAGATCGCCGGACCGCGGGTGGTGGAGCATATGGTCGATACCGTCCTTTACTTCGAGGGCGAGCGCGGCCACCAGTTCCGCATCCTGCGCGCGGTGAAGAACCGCTTCGGCCCGGCGGATGAGATCGGGGTCTTCGAGATGACCGGCGCCGGGCTGAGCCAGGTCACGAACCCCTCCGCCCTCTTCCTGTCGGAACGTGGCCAGGCCGCCATCGGCTCGGCGGTTTTCGCCGGGATCGAGGGGACGCGGCCGGTGCTGACCGAAATTCAGGCGCTCGTCGCGCCCTCCCCGCTCGGCACGCCGCGCCGGACGGTGGTGGGGCTCGATTCCGGGCGGCTTTCGACCATCCTTGCCGTGCTGGAGGCGCGCTGCGGCGTTCCCTTCGCCGGGCTCGACGTGTTCCTGAACGTCGCGGGCGGGATGCGCGTCACCGAACCCGCCGCCGATCTGGCCGTGGCTGCGGCGATTCTCTCGGCACGGGAGGATGTGGCAATTCCGCCGGAAACAGTCCTTTTCGGGGAAATCTCGCTGTCGGGTGCGCTGCGTCCGGTGAACCAGACCGAAAACCGGTTGAAAGAAGCGGCGAAACTTGGTTTCTCACAGGCAATTGCGCCAAGCCGGTCGAAGCTTGGCATCGTGGAGGGGATGAGCGTGCGGGAAATCCCCGATCTCACCGCCTTCGTGGGCGAGATTTTCGGAGCGGGCTGAGGCGCGCGGGAGAAGATGATGGAAGGTTTTACCGTAGTTGATGGCGTCGTCGCCGTTCTGATCCTGCTGTCGGCGATCCTCGCCTATTCGCGGGGCCTCGTGCGCGAGGCGATGGCGATTGCGGGCTGGGTCGGTGCGGCCTTCCTCGCCTTCATCTTCGCGCCCTCGGCGCAGCCGCTGGTCAAGGAAATCCCGGTGGTCGGCGATTTTCTGGGCGACAGCTGCGAATTGTCGATCATCGCGGCCTTCGCGGCGGTCTTTGCCATCGGGCTGATCCTCGCCTCGCTCTTCACGCCGCTCTTCTCCTCGGTGGTGCAGCGCTCGGCGCTCGGGGGCCTCGATCAGGGGCTCGGCTTCCTCTTCGGGGTGCTGCGCGGCATCGTTCTCGTCGGCGTGGCCTTCCTCGTCTATGACCGCGCCGTGGCCGCCAATACCGTTCCGCAGGTGGACAACAGCCGCTCGGCCAAGATCTTCGCCTCCTTCCAGGCCAATATCGACGCCGCCGTGCCGGATGATGCCCCGAACTGGATCCTGTCGCGCTACAACGACCTGACCAAGGCCTGCACCGGCACCGCCGCCCCGGCCGAAGCCGCCCCTGCAACCGGAACCGGGACGACAACCGCTCCCGCAACCGGCAACTGACGCACAGCGCCTGCGCGGTGCCGCAATGCGGCATTGCGCCATTCGGGACGTGACACCGGCGGGCAATGGTCCTAAACGGGGGCCATCATCCCCCAAGGATTCGGAGTGCCAATGCGCCGCTTCCCCGACCACCCCTTTGCCCCGCTCGAAGACGGCGACAAGCTGAAGGAGGAGTGTGGCATCTTCGGCGTGGTGGGGGTGAACGATGCCTCCAATTTCGTCGCGCTCGGTCTGCACGCGCTCCAGCATCGTGGCCAGGAAGCCGGCGGGATCGTCAGCTACGATCCCGACAGCGGCTTCAACTCCGCCCGCCGCTTCGGCTATGTGCGCGACAATTTCACCAAGGCCGATGTGATGGAAACCCTGCCGGGGGCGCTTGCCATCGGCCATGTGCGCTATTCCACCGCCGGATCGAAGGGCGCAACCGCGATCCGCGACGTGCAGCCCTTCTTCGGCGAGTTCTCGATGGGCGGCGCCGCGATCGCCCATAACGGCAACCTGACCAATGCCGCGGCGCTCCGCCGCGAGCTGATCGAGCGCGGCTCGATCTTCCAGTCCTCCTCGGACAGCGAATGCATCATCCACCTGATGGCGCGCTCGATCCAGAAGAACATCTCCGAGCGGATCAAGGACGCCCTGCGACGGGTCGAGGGCGCCTTCTCCGTCGTCGCCATGACCCGCACCAAGCTGATCGGCGTGCGCGACCCCCTGGGCGTGCGCCCCCTGGTCCTCGGCCGCATCGGCGACAGCGGCTGGGCGCTGTCGTCGGAGACCTGCGGGCTCGACATCATCGGCGCGGAATTCGTGCGCGAGATCGAGCCGGGCGAGATGGTGGTGATCGAGGGCAACAAGGTGGAAAGCACCCGGCCCTTCTCGCCGGCCAAATCGCGCTTCTGCATCTTCGAGCACGTCTATTTCAGCCGCCCCGATTCGATCCTCGGCGGTCGCTCCGTCTATGAGACCCGCCGCCAGATCGGGGTGGAGCTGGCGCGCGAGGCCCCGGTGGAGGCCGATCTCGTCTGCCCGGTGCCGGACAGCGGCACCCCGGCGGCCATCGGCTTTTCGCAGGAAAGCGGCATCCCCTATGCCATGGGGATCATCCGCAACCAGTATATGGGCCGGACTTTCATCGAGCCGACCGAAAGCATCCGCAACATGGGGGTGCGGCTGAAGCTCAACGTCAACCGCGCGCTGATCAAGGGCAAGCGGGTGATCCTGGTGGACGACTCGGTCGTGCGCGGCACCACTTCGCGCAAGATCAAGGACATGATCCTCGAAGCCGGCGCGGCGGAGGTGCATTTCCGCATCGCCTCGCCGCCGACCGCCTGGCCCTGTTTCTACGGCGTCGATACGCCGGAACGCGCCAAGCTCCTCGCCGCCACGATGAGCGAGGACGAGATGCGCGACTGGATCGGGGTGGACAGCCTGAAGTTCATCTCGCTCGACGGCCTCTACCGCGCCGCCGGCGAGGCGGCGGGCCGCGACCCGAAATCGCCGAAATATTGCGACGCCTGCTTCTCCGGCGACTATCCCATCGCCCCTTCCGACAAGATCGAGGAAGGCTTCGAGATGAAAGCCGCAGAATGAGTGCGACATGAGCGCGGCGGAGGTCGAGGCCTGTCTCGCCCCCCTGCCCCCCGACCAGCGGCAGGCCCTGCAGGACCTGCGCGCGACGCTCCGCACCCTGCTGCCCGGCCATGCCGAGGGGATCTCCCCCGCCATGCCCGGCGTCCGCCAGCCGGGGCCGCAAGGCAGGATGGTGGCCGGCTACGTCGCCTTCGCCCGCCATCTCGGCCTTTCCCCCCATTCCGACCCGGTGATCCCGCAGCCCGGCCCGGAGGCGGAAGGCTTCAGGACCTCGAAAAGCGGCATCCCCTTCACTCCGGCGCAGCGGCTGCCCGCCCCTCCCGTCGTCCGCATCGTCACGCTGCATCAGGCGGAACCCGCCGCCCGCTGACCCCGCCCCTTGCCCTTTCATACTGGCTCAAATATCCCCGCCGGAGGCTTCCCAAGCCGCCCCGCGCGCCCCGCCAAAGGACCGATCCGATGACCGCCCCCCGCCTTGCCCTGATCACCGGCGCCTCGCGCGGCCTCGGCGCTGCCCTGGCCGAACAGCTTGCGGCGCGCGGCTGGCATGTGGTCGCCGTCGCGCGCACCGTGGGCGGGCTCGAAGAACTGGATGACCGGGTGAAGACCCTCGGCCTGCCCGGCGCGGGCGGACTGACCCTCGCCCCGATGGATGTCACCAACGAGGATGCGATGCGCCACCTCTGCCGGTCGATCCATGACCGCTGGGGCAAGCTCGACCTCTGGATCCATCCGGCGATCCATGTGGCGCCCCTTGCCCCCATGGGCTCTCTCGACGCCAGGGATCTGGAGAAATCCATCGCCACCAACCTGCGCGCCACCGGGGCGCTGATCCCGATGGTGGAGCCGCTCCTGAAAGCCGGCAAGGGCGCCGCCCTGTTCCTCGACGATCCGCGCGGCGGCGAGAAATTCTTCGGCGCTTACGGGGCCACCAAGGCAGCCCAGATCGCCCTCGCCCGCAGCTGGCAGGCCGAAACCGTCAAGATCGGCCCCCGCGTCCTGATCGAGACCCCGGCCCCCATGCCCACGGCCACCCGCGCCCGCTTCTTCCCCGGTGAGGACCGCAGCCCCCTCACCCATCCGCGCGACGAAGCGCGGCGGCTTCTGGATCTTCTGCCGCTCTGATCATGGGCCAAACCATGCCTTGCCCGGCGCCGACCTCACGAGACCATTGCCTTTTTGTCAGCCTCGGCCTAGCTCTCTGCTGCCGAGGGGAGTGTTGATCCGTGTCTGAACCGGAAAAGCCTGAGGCCGCGGCCGAAGACGGGCATCACCCTGCGGGGGGCAAGCTCGGCCTTCTGATCCTCGGCTCGATCGGGGTCGTCTATGGCGATATCGGCACCAGCCCGCTTTATGCCATGCGCGAAAGCCTTCATGCCGCCAGCCGCGACGGCCTGACCCGTGACGATGTGGTGGGGGTGATCTCGCTGCTGATCTGGACGCTGACGCTGATCGTCACGCTGAAATATGTCGTGCTGGTCATGCGGGCCGACAACAACGGCGAGGGCGGGACGCTCTCGCTCGTGGCGCTCGTGCAGCGCGCGCTCGGCAGGCGGCCGGGCTGGCTCCTGGGCCTCGGGATGGTCGGCATCTCGCTGTTCTTCGGGGATGCGATCATCACCCCGGCCATGTCGGTGCTGTCGGCCGTGGAGGGCATGATCCTCGTGGCCCCGGCCTTCGAAAGCTATGTGGTGCCGGTGACGCTGGCGATCATCCTCGGCCTGTTCCTCGTGCAGCGCCACGGCACGCAGGCGGTGTCGATCCTTTTCGGACCGATCATGGTGCTGTGGTTTCTGGTCATGGCGGGCATGGGGCTGATGCATGTCGGCGATGATCTGTCGATCCTGACCGCGCTCAATCCCATCCATGCCGTGACCTTTCTGGCCGACAACGGGCTGGCCTCCTTCATCGTGCTGGGCTCGGTCTTTCTCGCCGTCACCGGAGGCGAGGCGCTTTATGCCGACATGGGCCATTTCGGCCGAAAGCCGATCCGGATCGCCTGGGGCATCCTCGTCTTCCCCTCGCTGACCCTTTCCTACCTCGGGCAGGGCGCGCTCGTGCTGGCCAATCCGGCCGCCGCCGCCAATCCCTTCTTCCTGATGGCGCCGGACTGGTTCCTGCTGCCGCTGGTCATCCTTGCCACCTGCGCCACGGTCATCGCCAGCCAGGCGGTGATTTCCGGAGCCTTCTCGATGATGAAGCAGGCGGTGCGGATGGGGCTCCTGCCCCGGCTCGAAATCCTGCACACCTCCGAAAGCCAGTATGGCCAGATCTACCTGCCCAAGGTGAACCAGATCCTCGCGCTCGGCGTGGTGATCCTCGTGATCGCCTTCGGCTCCTCCTCGAACCTCGCTTCAGCTTACGGGATCGCGGTGACGGGGGATATGGTGATCACCTCCGTCCTCGCCTTCGTGCTGTTCCGGCGGGCGTGGAAATGGCCGCTGGCAGGTGTCTTGGCGGTGATCGGCCCGCTTCTGGTGCTGGAGGCGCTGTTCCTCGCCGCCAATGCCATGAAGGTCGTGGATGGCGGCTATATCCCGATCTTCATCGCCACCTCCATGGTGCTGATCATGTGGACCTGGCTGCGCGGCACCGCCCATGTGCAGGCGCAGGCCCGGCGGGGGGCGGTGACGGTGGAGGCGCTTGCGGCGATGCTGGCCAAATCCGGGCGGCTCGTCGATGTGCCGGGAACCGCGGTCTTCCTCACCTCCGACCCGGAGATGGCGCCCGCCGCCCTCACCCATAATCTCAAGCACAACCAGGTGCTTCATGCCCGCAACCTGATCGTGGGGGTGAACATGTCCACCCGCCCCTATGTCAAGGATGCCGACCGGCTGGAGATCACGCCCATTTCCGACCGCTTCACGCGGATCGACCTGAAATTCGGCTATATGGAGGAAGCGAACGTGCCGAAGGCGCTGACGCTCGCCAAGAAGCAGGGGATCAAGTTCGACATCATGACCACCTCCTTCTTCCTCAACCGCCGCTCGTTCAAATCGGCGACGAAGGGGGGCCTGCCGCTCTGGCAGGAAAGGCTCTACAGGTCGCTGGCGCGTTCGGCGGCGGATGCGACGGACTTCTACCGGCTGCCGACGAACCGGGTGATCGAGCTCGGCCAGCAGCTGATGATCTGAGGATCAGAGGCTCCGCATCGCCTCCGCCGCGATCCTGAAAGAGCGTTGCCGGGCCGCGGGATCGTGGATCATGCCGGTCAGCAGGATCTCATCCGGGCGGTAGCGGTCGATGAGGGCCGCAAGCTTGCGCGCCACCGTCACGGGCGCGCCCACGGCCGCGCAGGACAGCGCATGTTCCACCTCCGCCCGCATCGGCGCGGGGATTTCGGACAGGTCATGGCTCGGCTTCGGCAGCTTGCCCGCCTGCCCGAGCCGCAGCCGCGCGAAGGCCAGAAGCTGGGAGGAGCGCAGGTACTCCGCCTCCGCATCGCTGTCGGCGGCGCAGACCCCGGCGGCGAGCATGAAATGCGGGCGCTCCAGCCATTGCGAGGGGCGGAAGGTGGCGCGATAGGTCTCCGCCGCCTCTTCCAGCATCGCCGGGGCGAAATGGCTGGCGAAGGCATAGGGCAGGCCGAGATAGGCGGCGAGCTGCGCGCCATAAAGGGAGGAGCCGAGAAGCCAGAGCGGCACCTCCGTCCCCTCGCCGGGAATGGCGCGGATGCGGGCGGGACCGCCGGGGGCTTCGGGGGCGAAGTAGTGGAGGAGTTCCACGACATCCTCCGGGAAGCGGTCGGAGGCCTCCATGTTGCGGCGCAGCGCGCGGGCGGTGGCCATGTCGGTGCCGGGCGCACGGCCAAGGCCGAGGTCGATGCGGCCCGGAAAGAGCGTGGCGAGGGTCCCGAAAGCCTCCGCCACCTGCAACGGCGCATGGTTCGGCAGCATGATCCCGCCCGCACCCACACGGATCGTGCTGGTGCCGGCGGCGATATGGCCGATGACCACGGCAGTCGCCGCACTGGCGATGCCCGGCATGTTGTGATGCTCGGCAAGCCAGAAGCGGTGGTAGCCCTCCGCCTCGGCAAGGCGGGCAAGGGCGAGGCTGCTGGCAAGGGCTTCGGCGGCGGTGCCGCCTTCGGGGATCGGGGCGAGGTCGAGGAGGGAATAGCGCATGATGGATCAGAGATAAGCCCGCCCCTGCCCCGCTGCAACGGGAGGCGCGGGAAAAGGCGAAGGCGGGAACCGGCGGCGGGCGGCGCCCCTCTCTCCCAAGGCGGGGGGGGGAAGGCGCCGTTCCTGAAAGCCGCCTCCGCCATCGGCGTTCCGCCCCCCTCGGGGAGGGCGGCGCCCTGTGGCGGCGCCGGAGGGGTTTTGCACCCCTCCGGACCTCCCCGCAGGATATTTATGCACAGGGGATGAAGGGGGAGGGAGGACTGTCTCCGCAGCCCATGAAAAGGCCCCGGCTCGGAAGCCGGGGCGAATGGTCAATCGTCAGTCGTCCGGGAGGAAATGCACGCCGCGCGCCGGCGCCTTGTCCGGGTCACTCCGCCGCGCGGGTGGAGGGGTTGTTCGGATGGGTCGTCCAGTTCGCATACTCCGTCACCTTGCGCCCCGTGCGCTCGTCAAGCGCGCCCTGCGGCAGTTGCACCATGGTGATGCAGTTTTCCACCGGGCAGACGTTGACGCAGAGATTGCAGGCCACACATTCGTCGTCCTTGACGGTGAAGGTACGGTCGGCCGACATCGCAATGGCCTGGTGGCTGGTATCCTCGCAGGCCGCATAGCAGCGCCCGCATTTGATGCAATCGGCCTGGCTGATCTGCGCCTTGGTCACATAGTTCAGGTTCAGATACTGCCAGTCGGTGACATTCGGCACCGCGCGCCCGACGAGATCGGAAACCGACATCTCCTTGTCGTCGAGATATTGCGAGAGGCCCGAGATCATCTCCTGCACGACCTTGAAGCCATAGGTCATCGCGGCGGTGCAGACCTGCACATTGCCCGCGCCGAGCGCCATGAACTCCGCCGCGTCGCGCCAGGTGGTGACGCCGCCGATGCCGGAGATCGGCATCCCGTGCGTCACCGGGTTGCGGGCGATCTCGGCCACCATGTTGAGCGCGATCGGCTTCACCGCCGGGCCGCAATAGCCGCCGTGGGTCCCCTTGCCGTCGATCATCGGCTCCGGCGAGAATTCGTCGAGGTTGACCGAGGTGATGGAGTTGATCGTGTTGATCAGGCTCACCGCATCCGCGCCGCCGCGATGGGCGGCCTCGGCCGGTTTGCGGACATCGGTGATGTTCGGGGTCAGCTTGACGATGCAGGGCATCCGGCTGTGCTTTTTCACCCAGCGGGTCACCATCTCGATATATTCCGGCACCTGCCCCACGGCCGAGCCCATGCCGCGTTCGGCCATGCCATGCGGGCAGCCGAAGTTCAGCTCCACCCCGTCGGCTTCGGTATCGGCGATACGGCCGAGGATATCCTTCCAGCTATCCTCGTCGCACGGCACCATCAGCGAGATGATCAGCGCCCGGTCGCGCCACTTGCGCTTGACCTCCTTGATCTCGCGCAGGTTCACCTCCAGCGGGCGGTCGGTGATCAGCTCGATGTTGTTCAGCCCCAGCAGGCGGCGATCCGCACCCCAGATCGCGCCATAGCGCGGCCCGGAGACGTTGACGACCGGCGGCCCTTCGGAGCCGAGCGTCTTCCACACCACCCCGCCCCAGCCCGCCTCATAGGCGCGCTCGACGTTGTATTTCTTGTCGGTGGGCGGCGCGGAGGCCAGCCAGAACGGGTTCGGGGATTTGATGCCGATGAAGTCGGTGGTCAGGTTTGCCATGATGTTCCCCTCAGCCCATCAATGCCGCATGGATGTCTTCGGCCGCGTCGCGGCCCTCGGCGACGGCGGTGACGGTCAGATCCTCGCCACCGCTCGCGCAGTCGCCCCCGGCCCAGATCCCGGCGATGCTGGTGCGGCCGGTCGCATCGACGGCGATCTTGCCGCCCTCGACCCGCAGCCCCTCCGGCGCGCCCGAAAGCGTCTGGCCGATGGCCTTGAAAAGCTGGTCCGCCTTCAGCCGGAAGGTCTCCGGCCCGGTCTTCAGCCCCTGCGGCGTCTCTTCGGTATAGGCGAATTCCACCTCGGCCACGGCGCCGTTGCCATGCACGGCCACCGGAGCGGCATTGGTGATGATCCGCACCCCGGCAGAGGTCGCATGTTCCTGCTCATAACCGGAGGCGCTCATCTTCGCCTGACCGCGGCGATAGACGATGGTGACATTCTGCGCGCCGAGAAGCTTCGACTGCACGGCGGCATCCACCGCCGTCATGCCGCCGCCGATCACCACCACGTCGCGGCCCACGGCAAGCGCGGATTTGTCCCCGGCCTGACGGAGTTCGGCGATGAAATCCACGGCATTGCGGACATTGCCCTTGTCTTCGCCTGCGGCGCGGAGCGCGTTGACGCCCGCCAGCCCCATGCCGAGGAAGACCGCATCATGGCCCGCCTGCAATTCGGCCAGCGTCACGTCGCGGCCGAGCGCCCTGCCGGTCTCGATGCGGATGCCGCCGATCTTCAGCAGCCACTCCACTTCGCGCTGCGCGAAATTGCCGGTGGATTTGTAGGAGGCGATGCCGAATTCGTTCAGGCCGCCCGGTTTCGGGCGCGCGTCGTAGATGGTGACCTCATGGCCCTTCATCGCCAGACGATGCGCGGCGGCCAGACCCGCAGGCCCCGCGCCGACCACGGCGACGGTCTTGCCGGTGGGCTTGCCGCGGGTGAAGGGATGCACGCCCTTGGCCATCAGCGTGTCGGTGGCAAAACGCTGCAACTGGCCGATCTCGACCGGCTTGCCCTCGGCGGTCTCGCGCACGCAGGCCTCTTCGCAAAGCTGCTCGGTCGGGCAGACCCGCGCGCACATCCCGCCGAGGATGTTCTGCGCGAAAATGGTCTTTGCCGCCGCATCCGGGGTGCCGGTGGCGATCTGGCGGATGAACAGCGGAATGTCGATGGAGGTCGGACAGGCCGTCATGCAGGGCGCATCATGGCAGAAATAGCAGCGGTCCGCCGCGACGCGGGCCTCATGCGGCTCCAGCGGCGGCGCGTGGTCGGTGAAGTTGTCGGTGTAACTCTTGGCGGGCAAGCGCCCCGGCGCAACGCCGGGGGTCAGCGGGCTGTTGGACACATCAAGCCTCCCTTGGCTTTTCTCATTGGGGGAAGGCTGACACAGGACGATTTTTTTATCAAACGGTAAATTTTGAGAACACGTCAAAAACAGGGCCGCAGACCGCCCCATGACGGGCTTTGCACAAGAGATGCTTTTCTCCCCGGCCCCCGTGGCGTATATCAGGGCGACCCAAAGACGCCCGGTCCGGCCCGCCGGAGCGTCAGACCGTGAAAAATGACGCCAACAGAGGACGGCATGAGCAAACATTCCCCGGACGCGGACGTAGCCTTCATCTCCGCGCTTGCAGAGCTTCTCAACAAGAACGACCTGACCGAGCTGTCGGTGAAGCGCGAATATGGCGAGGATGACAGCCTCGAAGTGCGCGTCGTCAAGCAGGCCAATATCGTGACGGTGGCGCAGGCCGCCCCTGCCCCGGTCTATGCGGCTGCGGCTCCGGCCGCTGCCCCGGCCGCGGCAGCAGCGGCTCCGGCGGCGGCGGAAGATCCGGCGCAGCATCCCGGCGCCGTGACCTCGCCCATGGTCGGCACCTGCTATCTGGCCGCCGAGCCGGGGGCCGCGCCCTTCGTCGCCATCGGCTCGACCGTGACCGAAGGCCAGACCGTCCTCATCATCGAGGCGATGAAGACCATGAACCACATCCCCGCCCCGCGCGCGGGAACCGTGAAGCGCATCCTCGTGACCGATGGCCACCCGGTCGAATACGGCGCCCCCCTGATGATCATCGAGTGAGCCCATGTTCGAGAAAATCCTGATCGCCAACCGGGGCGAGATCGCCCTCCGCGTGATCCGCGCCTGCCGCGAGATGGGGATCAAATCGGTCGCCGTCCATTCCACGGCGGATGCCGATGCGATGCATGTGCGGATGGCGGACGAGTCGGTCTGCATCGGACCGGCCCCCTCCTCAGAAAGCTATCTCTCCAAGGCCGCGATCATCTCGGCCTGCGAGATCACCGGGGCGCAGGCGGTACATCCGGGCTATGGCTTCCTGTCGGAAAACGCCTCGTTCTCGCAGGCGCTTGCCGATCACGGCATCACCTTCATCGGGCCGACCGCGGACCACATCCGCATCATGGGCGACAAGATCACCGCCAAGGAAACCGCCAAGGCCCTTGGGATTCCGGTGGTTCCCGGCTCCGACGGCGGGGTGCCGGATTACGAGACGGCGATCACCGTGGCCAAGGGCATCGGCTTTCCGGTGATCATCAAGGCCACGGCGGGCGGCGGCGGGCGCGGCATGAAGGTCGCCCATAACGCCGCCGAGCTGGAGATCGCCTTCCGCACCGCCCGCGCCGAGGCCAAGGTCGCCTTCGGCAATGATGAAGTCTATATCGAGAAATACCTGCAAAGACCGCGCCACATCGAGATCCAGGTCTTCGGCGACGGCAAGGGCAAGGCGGTCCATCTCGGCGAGCGTGACTGTTCGCTGCAACGCCGCCACCAGAAGGTCTTCGAGGAGGCCCCCGGCCCGGTGATCACCCCGGCGCTGCGGGCAAAGATCGGCAAGATCTGCGCCGAGGCCGTGGCCAAGATCAACTACATCGGCGCCGGCACCATCGAGTTCCTCTATGAGGACGGCGAGTTCTTCTTCATCGAGATGAACACCCGCCTTCAGGTCGAACATCCCGTCACCGAATACATCTTCGGCGTCGATCTCGTGCGCGAGCAGATCCGCGTGGCGGCGGGGATGGAGATGTCCTTCGGCCAGGACGATCTGGAAATCAACGGCCATGCCATCGAGGTCCGCATCAACGCCGAACGCCTGCCGAACTTCGCCCCCTGCCCCGGCAAGGTGCGGATGTTCCACGCGCCGGGCGGCTACGGGGTGCGGATGGATTCGGCGCTCTATTCCGGCTATTCGATCCCGCCCTATTACGACAGCCTGATCGGCAAGCTGATCGTCCATGGCCGCGACCGGCCCGAGGCCCTGTCGCGCCTGCGGAGGGCCTTGAGCGAGCTGATCATCGACGGGATCGACACCTCCATCCCGCTTTTCGACATGCTGCTGAACGAGCCGGACATCCAGAACGGCGAATACAACATCCACTGGCTGGAAAAATGGCTGGCCGCGCAATTCGGCTGAGCCCCTGCGGCGCGGGCCTTCCCGCGCCGCCGATTTCCTTGAAGAAATCGCCAAAAATCCTTCAAAGGATTTTTCCGTGACCAAACTGACACCCGAGATCCTGTTGCAGGCCTATGCCATGGGGGTCTTTCCCATGGCCGAAAGCCGCGACGACCCGACGATCCACTGGATCGACCCGCGCCGCCGCGGGATCTTCGGGATCGAAGGCTTCCACATCTCCCGCTCCCTGCGCCGCGCAATCCTTCGGGCGGATTACAGCGTCAGCATTGACCGGGATTTCGCCGGTGTGGTGGCGGGCTGCGCCGCACGCGAGGAAACCTGGATCAATGCCGAAATCTTCTCGCTTTACAGCGCCTTGCACGAGCGGGGCCGCGCCCGTTCGCTGGAGGTCTGGTCGCCCGATGGCGCCCTCATCGGCGGGGTTTACGGTGTTGTTCTGGGCGGCGCCTTCTTCGGGGAAAGCATGTTCTCACGCCGGACGGATGCTTCGAAGATCGCGCTTGCCTGGCTGATCCACCGGCTGCGGGCGGGTGGGTTCACGCTCTTCGACACGCAGTTCCTGACGCCGCATCTGGCCTCGCTCGGCGCGGAGGAGATTTCGCGGGCCGAGTATCATCGCCGGCTGGCAGAAGCCCTGCCCCTGCCCGCCCGCTTCGCGCCGGAAGGCTACTGGCCGTCGCCGGTATCGGTCGCCTCGTCGCCCTCGACGGCAGGCTCTTCGGTCGCAGGCTCCACCTCCGGCAGCACCAGATCCGGCACGTCGCAGCGCAGCACCCAGACATCATAGCGCGGATGATCGAGCGCCGAGAGCGCCGGGCTGGAGGCCACCATCCAGCCGGCGAAGACCGGCTCGGTCGCATCGGCATCGAGGATCGTCAGATGGGCATAGGCCTCGGGCGTGGAATTGTCGGCGGGATAACGGCAGGAATCGAGCTGCACGGTCAGCCGCCCCTCGATCTTGGCCTGTCCGTCGGCCAGCAGGAGATCGCTGACGGTTCCGGTCAGCTTGTCGAGAATCCGCAGCTTCGCCCCCGGCGCCTCGGCGAAATCCTGCGCCGCAAGCGGCGAGGCAAGGCCGAGCGTCAGCGCGAAGGCCAGCCTCACGGCTGATCCCCGGCAGGTTTGTCGCCGGACTGGCCGCCGACCCATTTCATCAGCAGCGTCAGCAGGCTGACCGAACCTTGGGTATCCTCGATCTCGCCGCCCGGCGCCAGCATATCGGGCGAGCCGCCCGGCACCAGCTCGACGAAATTGCCGCCAAGAAGGCCCTCGGAGGAGATCAGGATGGCGGAATCGTCGGGCAGTTGCACGGACTTGTCCACCATCACCGTGGCATCGGCGAAATAGGTCTGCGGGTTCAGCTTCAGCTCGGCGATCGTGCCGACCTTGACCCCGGCGAGCCGCACGTCGGAGCCGGGCTTGATCCCCTCGACCGAGCGGAAGGAGGCCTTGAGCGGGTAGCTTCCCGAGGCACCGCCAAGCCCGCTTCCGCCCATCGCATAGGCGAGAAACCCGATGGCAACGGCCAGAACCACGGCTCCGGCAAAGACTTCTGCGCGGTTCTCGGACATTATTCGGGCTGCCAGGCCTCATAGTCCCGGCGCAGGGCCGGGGCGGCGCTGCGGATCGAGCCGGGCGGCGCATAGGCCGCTTCGGAACCGGTGAGGTTTTCCTGATGCGGCTTTTCCCAGGGCTTGTGGGCCAGCGGCGCCTTGGTCGGCGGCTGGTCCCAGGTGAAATGCAGCCAGCCGTGCCAATCCGGGCTGACGCGGCTCGCCTCGGTCTCGCCGTTGTAGATCACCCAGCGGCGCTTGCCGTCGCGGGTCTGGTAATAGACGTTGCCCTGATCGTCCTCACCGACCTTCACCCCCTTGCGCGCGGTGAAGATCTGCGTGCCGAGCGTCTGGCTGTTCCACCAGGTGAGCAGGCGCTTGAGAAAATACATCGGGGCCTCCGGGAGTGTTTGCCCTGATATGGCCGAAAGGGCGGGCGAGGTCTAGGGGACAGTCGCAGGCCCTGCTGCTTTCCGCCCGGCAATCGCCTGCATATGCGGCAAATCAGGCGCGGCTTTGGGTGAGCCCGGCAGAAGGAACCGCCCGGTCGGCATGGACACCCGGCCATATGAAAAGGGCGCCCCCGAAGGCGCGCCCTTTGCCGATCCTGCGATCCGGCCTCAGCCGGCCGTCGCGGGTTCCTTCTTTTTGGTCTCGGTATGCACGACCAGCGGTTTCGCACCGGAGTTCACGGCCTCTTCATTGACCACGACTTCTTCCACCCCATCGAGGCCCGGCAGTTCGAACATCGTGTCGAGGAGAATATCCTCCATGATCGAGCGCAGGCCGCGTGCGCCGGTCTTGCGCTTGATGGCACGCTTGGCGATGGCCGACAGCGCATCGGCGGTGAAGGTCAGCTTGACGCCCTCAATCTCGAAGAGCCGCTGGTATTGCTTCACAAGCGCATTCTTCGGCTCGGTCAGGATCGTCACCAGTGCCGCCTCGTCGAGGTCGGTCAGGGTGGCGATCACCGGCAGACGGCCGACGAACTCCGGGATCAGGCCGAATTTCAGCAGGTCTTCCGGCTCCAGCTCCTTGAAGAGTTCGCCCGCGCCGCGATCCTCCGGCCCCTTGACCTCGGCGCCGAAGCCGATGGCGGAGCCCTTGTTGCGCTGCGCGATGATCTTTTCCAGACCCGCGAAGGCGCCGCCGCAGATGAAGAGGATGTTGGTCGTATCCACCTGCAGGAATTCCTGCTGCGGATGCTTGCGCCCGCCCTGCGGCGGCACGGAAGCCACTGTGCCTTCCATGATCTTCAGAAGCGCCTGCTGCACCCCTTCGCCCGAAACATCCCGCGTGATCGAAGGGTTGTCCGACTTGCGGGTGATCTTGTCCACCTCGTCGATGTAGACGATGCCGCGCTGCGCCCGTTCGACATTGTATTCGGAGGCTTGCAGCAGCTTCAGGATGATGTTTTCCACATCTTCCCCGACATAGCCCGCCTCGGTCAGCGTGGTCGCATCGGCCATGGTGAAGGGAACATCCAGAATCCGCGCCAGCGTCTGCGCCAGCAGGGTCTTGCCGCAGCCGGTGGGGCCGATCAGCAGGATGTTCGACTTCGACAACTCGATATCGGTCTTGGTCGAGTGGTTCAGCCGCTTGTAATGGTTGTGGACCGCCACCGACAGCACGCGCTTGGCGTGGATCTGGCCGATGACGTAATCATCCAGCACCTTGCAGATGTCGCGCGGGGTCGGCACCCCTTCGGAGGATTTCAGACCCGAAGTCTTGGTCTCCTCGCGGATGATGTCCATGCAGAGCTCAACGCATTCATCGCAAATGAACACGGTCGGCCCCGCGATCAGCTTCCGCACCTCATGCTGGCTCTTGCCGCAGAAGGAGCAATAAAGCGTGTTTTTGCTGTCGCTGCCCGAGTTCGTCGCCATGGGTATCCTCTGCCCTTCGCCCCTTGCGGGACCTCGGTGAAAGTCTAGGCCAAGGCCCGCGCCTCCACAATGCGAAATCTCCCCCCGGCCCCGCACCCGGCGGGGCCGGGGAGAAATGCCCTATTTCTCGGCGTCCGCCTTGCCGCGGTTTTCGAGAATCTCGTCGATCAGGCCCCAGGCCTTGGCATCCTCTGCCGACATGAAATTGTCGCGCTCAAGCGCGGCCTCTACAGCCTCATAGCTGTTGCCGGTGTGCTTGACGTAGATCTCGTTCAGCCGGCGTTTCAGCTTTTCGGTCTCGCGGGCGTGGATCATGATGTCCGTCGCCTGCCCCTGATAGCCGCCGGAGGGCTGGTGGACCATGACGCGGGAATTCGGGAGCGAGAAGCGCATCCCCTTTTCCCCGGCCTGCAACAGCAGCGAGCCCATGGAGGCCGCCTGTCCGATCACCAGCGTCGAGACCTTCGGCCGGATGTATTGCATCGTGTCGTAGATCGACAGGCCGGAGGTCACGACCCCGCCGGGGCTGTTGATATACATGGAGATTTCCTTGGTCGGATTCTCCGCCTCAAGGAACAGGAGCTGGGCGCAGATCAGGCTCGACATGCCGTCGTGGACGGGACCGGCGAGGAAGATGATCCGTTCCTTGAGCATCCGGGAATAGATGTCATAGGCCCGCTCCCCCCGGCTCGTCTGTTCGACGACCATGGGAACGAGGGTATTCATGTAGTGGTCGATGGGATCGCGCATGGGAACCTGCCTGTTGTCCGCTTGAGGATTATCGCCGGATACTTGCCAGAGTCTTAGTGTCGCGCGCCGGGGGCTGCAAGGGCGGGCGGGGAAGGTTTGCTCCCGCCGCTCCGCGCCGCGCCTCCAAAGCCGCCCCCCGAAAGCCTGATCGCATCCCGGCCCGAGAGCCGAAACCCGCCCCCTTCATCTTGCCTCAAATATCCTGCGGGGAGGTCTGGAGGGGCGCAAAGCCCCTCCGGGGCCACCACCGGCCGCACCGCCAGCCCTACCGCGCCAGCGACAGCTCCGCCCTCAGCCCCCCAAGGCCCTCGCTGTCGCCAAGCTTCAGCGCCCCGCCATGGCTGCGGGCGATCTCGGCGGCGATGGAAAGGCCAAGACCCACCCCTCCGCCCCGGTTCGGGTCCCGCGCCGCATCGAGCCGCTTGAACGGCACCACAGCCTCTTCCCGCGCCTCCCTGGGGATTCCCGGCCCGTTGTCCTCCACGATGAGGCGCACCTGCCGCTCCGTCACCGCGAGGCTGACTTCCGCCTTCGTGCCGTAACGCACGGCATTGCCGATGAGGTTTTCCAAGGCCCGCGTCACCGCCTCGGGCCGCAGCCGCATCATGCCCCCCGGCCAGTCCACCGCGCCGAGCGTGACGTTCTGGCCGATCCGCACCGCGTTTTCCGCCACCCGCCGCAGCAGGGCCGCCGGATCGACCGGCACCGGCTCCTCCATCGCGTCACCGCGGGCGAAGGCGAGGAATTCATCCACCATCCGCTCCATCTGCACCACGTCGCGCTTCAGCGCCTCCACCTCCTCGTCCTCGGGCAGAAAGGCCAGTCCGAGCTTCATCCGCGTCAGCGGCGTCCGCAGGTCATGGCTGACCCCGGAGAGCATGAGCGTGCGGCTCTCGATCTGCCGCTCGATCCGGGAGCGCATGTCGAGAAAGGCATTGCCCGCCGCCCGCACCTCCGTCGCCCCGCGCGGCCGGTAAGGCAGCACCTGCCCCTTGCCGAAGGCCTCCGCCGCGAGCGCCAGCCGGGTGATCGGCGTCAGCTGGTTCCGAAGGAAGACATAGGCGATCAGCGTCATCAGCACCGAGGCGAAGAGCATCAGCACCAGCAACTGATGCGGGTTGGAGGCGGAAACCCGCCCCCGGCCGACCGACACCTCCATCAGGCCCTTCGGCGTGTCGAAATAGGCCCGCACCTGATTGTCCGTGCCAAGCAGATCGACCGTCCTCAGCTCCGGCAGACCGCGCAGGACCACGATCACCTCGCGCCCCGACCAGTCCCAGAAGCCGCGCTGATCGCGGGCCGGAACCTCCTCCGCCGCCACCGGCAGACGCGGGACCAGTTCAAGCTGCGCGCCGATCCGCGCCGCCTCCGCCTGCGCCGAGGCGAGGTCCGGCGCTTCGGCCACCCCGGTCAGCAGGGCGCGGATCTCGATCCGCACGGCCTGGGTCATCTGCCGCGTCACCCCCTCGAAATGCCGCTGGATGAACATGACCGAAACGACGAGCTGGATCGTCACGATCGGCACGATCAGGATCAGCGCGGCGCGCCCGAAGAGGCTGCGGGGAAGAAGGGGCTTGAGGCGGTGAAACATGCGGGCCAGATTACGCTGCCGGACCGCAGAGGGAAAGGGCAGCGCATGATCACCGATTTCGGAGGAACCGACCTCGGACGGGGACTTGAGCCGGGGACCGGGCTGGAACGTCTGCGCGCCGCCAATCCCTCGCCGATGACCGGAACCGGCACCAACACCTATCTGCTGCGGGCGGGGGAGGAGATGGCGGTGATCGACCCCGGCCCCGATCTCGCCCCGCATCTGGCGGCGATTCTCGCCCGGACCGGAAGCGCGCATCTGTCCATGATCCTCGTCACCCATGCCCATCTCGACCATTCCGCGCTCGCCCGGTCCCTGACCGAAGCGACAGGCGCGCCGGTGCTGGCCTTCGGTCCGGCAGGCTCCGGGCGCAGCGCGCTCATGCAGGGGCTGGAGGCACAGGGGCTGACGGGCGGCGGCGAGGGTATCGACCGCAGCTTCACCCCCGACCGCCTGCTGGCCGATGGCGAGATCCTGCCCTTCGGAACAGGCCATATCGAAGCCATCCATACCCCCGGCCATATGGGCGGGCATCTGAGCTTCGCCTGGGGCGGGCGGCTCTTTTCCGGCGATCACGCGATGGGCTGGGCGAGCTCGCTCGTCTCCCCGCCCGAAGGCGACATGGGCGCCTACATGCGCGCGCTCGAACGCCTTCTCGCGCGCGACTGGCAGGAGATGCTGCCCGGCCATGGCGAGGCCGTGGCGCCCGTTGCCCCGAGGCTCGCCGCCCTCTTGCAGCACCGCCGCGAGAGGGAGGCCTCCGTCCGCGCCGCCCTGCGGGACGGCCCGGCCACCGCGAAGGAGCTGACCGCCCGCATCTATGCCGATACGCCTGCGGCCCTCCTTCCGGCGGCGGAGCGCAATGTCCTCGCCCATCTCATTGATCTTGTGTCGAGAAACGAGATCGCCACCGAGCCGCCCCTGACTGCGGCCTCCCGGTTTCAGGCCCTTTGACCGCGCCCGCCCTCCGCCTGCATTTTTCTTCACCGGCCCTCTTGCCCCCCCCGGAACCCCTTGCTATACGGCCCCCGTGTTCCGGCGTAGCTCAGCGGTAGAGCAGTTGACTGTTAATCAATTGGTCG
>JAPUEK010000080.1 GCA_027492585.1 Paracoccaceae bacterium
CCGGACTCTAGCATCAGATGGACAAGTTATCGGGGGGCACAGCAGAATGAGAAGGACCCGATTTCCCGAGCCGCAGATCATCGCGGAGCTGCGTGTCGCGCAATAGACCACCGCGGCCGAGGCGCCCTCAGCCGGAAGATTGGCCTCGATAGCGTTCAGGATATCGGCCAGCTTGATGGTTGCGCTGCGCGGGCAGCACGGCGAAGGACAGGTTCATCCGCACCGCGCCGCCATCCAGCAGCATCAGGTCGATGCCGAGGCAGGCCTTGAAATGCTCACGGATGTCGCGCACCACCTCGGGCTTGGCGGTCGCGGTCAGGCACAGGACCGGGGCAGGATAGTCGCCCGAGAATTTCTTGATGAAGCGGCTGACATTGCGGTAGTCGGGCCGAAAATCATGCCCCATTTCAAGACGCAATGCGCCCCGTCCAGCACCCAGAGCCCGACCTCGCGCTGCGCCAGCACCGAACGGACCGAGACCGAGACCGAGCGCAACTGCTCCGGCGCGATCAGCAGGATCGAGGCATCGCCATCCGCACCTTTTCCACCGCGTCGTACCGCTCGGGCAGCGAGAGCATCCCGTTCACCGTCACCGCCGAGGAGATCCCGGCCCGCCCCAGCCCCTGCACCTGATCGGCCGTGCTCCCGGTTGTGCAGGGCTTGACCTTGCTGTTCAGGATGAAGACGGGACGATGTGCGGGATAGGGGTGATCACCGAGCGCAGAGCACATACTTAAGACAGTCAGGTCATACGTCCGCGCCTCTGTTGCCGGCTTGGGTTCTGGCGGATGCTCAGTGTGTCGCCAGCCCGGAGGCCATCTTGTCCCATCTTGCCGCGCAGACCAAACATGGCCGCACTTCCGCCCCGGCATCTTTGCGCCCCGCCGAAACGCCCAAATGGCCGCGCGGCTGGTGGATTCTGCCAATGGTAACGTCGGGGGCGCTGATCTGGTGGTTCACGCTGCGCGAGATCTTGGTGCTGCTCTCCGGGTACTGAACCCGGCAGGACGGCTCTCAGACCAGTCCCATGTCGCGCGCAATGACCACCGCCTGTGTACGGTTGCGCGCCCCAAGCTTGCGGCAGATCGCGGTCACATGCATCTTGACCGTCGGCTCGGCGAGATCGAGCTGCATGGCGATCTCCTTGTTCTGCCGCCCGGCGACAAGTCCCGCCACCACCGCCATCTCCTTGTCGGTCAGCGGACCGGCGCCACCCGAAGCGGTCGTCAGGCTGGCCGCACGCACCAGCTCAAGCGGCAGATACCGCTCGCCCGAATGCATGAAGCGGATGGCATTGGCCAGACTGCGGGCGGACATGGATTTGACCAGGATTCCGGCGGCGCCGGCCGCAAGGATCTCGTCGACCATGCGCGCCACCGGATTCCCGGTGATGATCGCAACCGGCTTGCCGCCATTGTGCTGAACCGCCTGCCGCAGACCAGCCAGACCGTTCATCCCCGGCATACCCATGTCCAGCGCGACCACATCGTATGGACCTGCGGACTGGATCATTGCCATCGCTTCGTCAAGGCTGCGCGCGGTCGTCACCTCCATGCCTGCGGAGCGCGACAGATACATGGCAAAGATATCGAGAACCATCTCATGGTCATCGGCGACCAGCAGTCGTAGGGGCTCCTGATCTACCATCCGAGACATTCATCCTTACAGAGGCCAGATCGGGACGATACCCCGACACGTTACGGTTGCCGCCGGAGACAGTTACACTCCGGCGCGCAAATCTGTCCAGCCGATGCCAGCGCCGATACGACCCCCCATCCGTCCGATATATAGACAGATACGAATGGATATGGCTGTCATCCGAAAGTAGGCGTTGCACCCGCCTTTGTTAAGGCCGAAAGTCCACAATGCCCCCCAGAGTTTCAGGAGTGACCCTCATGAACCGGCCGCAAAGCTGATGCCCAATTCCAGCGCGGTTTTCAGCTTGGGCGACGAACCCGGCAGCGGGGTCACCTACGGTCGGCTGCGCGTTCTCGGCTCCCTCGTCGTGGCGGCGGTGGTGGCAGTCGTGAGCTTTCTGGTCTTCGGCGAGATAGATCGCCAGCTCGAGCGCAACAAGGAGGCACAGTCCGACAACCGCACCTGGGCGCTGGCGCAGATCGAGGTGGATCTGCAACGGCTTCAGATCGCATTGCTCGAGGCGGAGCTGAACGGCGCAGGCAAGACGCAGATTGATCGGATCAATGTGGCGTTCAACATCCTTTTCAGCCGCGTCGAACTGGTGCGGACCGCGCGCTCGCTGGACAGCCTGCCGATGCGTACATCTGAAGGCTGGCGCCGGCTGACCGATGCCAGCGGGCTGATGCCCGTGATGGCTGACATCCTGGACCACCACCCAGACCGGCTGGTTGCCAACCTGCCCCGGCTTTATGCGCTGACCGCCGCAACCGCGCCCGAACTGCGCGCGTCGATCACTGACTCGCTGACCGCAACGGTGGAGGCCAGTGACGCCACCCGCGAAAGCTTCCGTGCCTCGCTTCTGGTCTTCAGTTCCTCTCTGATGTTCATCATGGGGGTGATGGCAATCCTCTTGTTGGCGATTTTCCAGCAGGGCCGGGTGCAGAGCCGCCACGCACGCATGTTAGGCCAGGCGGTTCGCAACCTACGCACAACCATCGAGGCATCGCATGACTGCGTGCTGCTGATCGACGACACGGGGATGATCGCCGCATGGAACCACGTCGGCGCAGAGATGCTGGGCCTGACCGCGAGCCTGGCGCGACGGCGGTGGCAGGACCATCTGGGGACAGAAGGCGTCGCGGGGCTGGAGCATTGCACACGCCAACAGATCCAGTGCCGCCGGGTCGATGGCAGCGAACTGCCGGCGGAACTGACGGTCGTCAGCACCGTAACACCGATGGGGCGGCCCTTCCGCGTGGCCTTCCTGCGCGACATGTCCGAACAGCTCAGCCGGGAAAGGCGTCTGGCGGATGCGCTGAGCATCGCGCGCAGCGGCGAAGAGGCCAAGGCGCGTTTCGTCGCGGTGATGAGCCACGAGATGCGGACACCGCTGAACGGCCTTCTCTCGGCGGTCGAGCTTCTGGATACCACGACCGAGCTGGACGACCAGCAGCGCTGGCTGGTCGAGATCATGCGCGGCTGCGGTCAGGCAACGCTGGAGCAAGTCAACAACGTTCTGGAACTGACTCACCTCGCCTCGTCGGAGGGCAGCAGCTATGCGATGGCGGACTTCGCTCTTCATGACCAGTTGCAGGCTCAGGTCCAGCAGTTCCAGGCCGGCGCGCTGCGGCATGGCAACGTGCTCCAACTGGAGGCTCCTCCCGGCGATCGCACCACGATCCGCGCACCGCTGCAACTGTTGCGGCGGGTGGTGAACAACCTGCTGTCCAATGCGGTGAAATTCACCCAGGATGGAGAGATCACCGTCGGTTACGAGGTGGCGCCGGGGGATCGGCCGGGCCATATCCTCTGCCACATCCACGTCACCGACACCGGGATCGGCGTTGCCGCAGCGGATCTGGACAGGATATTCCACAATTTCGAGACGCTGGACAGCTCCTATTCCCGCGTGCAGGAGGGCAGCGGTCTCGGGCTCGGCATCGTCAAGCTTGCCGCCGAGGCGCTGAAGGGCCGCATCAGCGTTGACAGTTCTCCGGGCCAGGGCAGCCGGTTTACGCTCAGCTTCCAGGCTGAGACCGCCGCCATGGGACCCGATACCGTCTTGCCGGTTCCGGTTCCGGCCATGGGCGAGGGGCTGCTGCGTATCCTGATCGCAGAGGACAACGAGATCAACCGGACACTTCTGGTCCGCCAGCTCGAACGTTTCGGCCATGATCTCGTCGCCGTCCGCAACGGCGAAGAAGCGGTTGAAGCGGTGGAGACCGACGAGCCCTTCGACGTGGTTCTGATGGATATCTCGATGCCGCGCATGGATGGGGTGACCGCGACACGGCTGCTCCGGCACAGCGAAGGCGGGCGTCACCTGCCGATCATTGCGCTCACCGCGCAAGCCGACCAGCGCCGCATCGAGCAGTTCCGCGCTGCGGGCATGAACGAGATCATCGCCAAGCCCGCCGATACGGCGCGGCTTCTGGCCACCATCGCCAAGGTGATGACCGAGGTCACCCGAGGCGAGAGCCGGCCGTTGCCGGAGCCGGTCTCCCCCGCTCTTCCACAATCCCTGATCAATCCGGCCCGGCTGCGTGAGATGGCCGAGGACATGGGCCAGGACTTCCTGCGCGGCATCGTCGGGCGCTTTAGCGCCGAAATGGATCTTGCGCTGACCGAGATCACCGCAGCGCAGGCCAGGGGCGATAGCCCGGCGCTGGCGCAGCTTGCACATCACGCGGCCGGTTCGACGGCGGTTCTGGGCTTCGATGCCCTGGGACGTGAGCTTCGTGCCATCGAGGATATTTCCCTCGCGCAGGGCGCCGCTGCGACGAAGGCGGTGGTGGGCCGTTTGTCCGCGACTTATGCCGCCAGCCGGGCCGAGCTTGCCATCCTCATGCCAGACCATAGCGGCTGATCCGCTCTTTCGCGCAGCAACTCCTGACTTTCGACAGGCTCCACAATCCTTCCCTCCAGTTCCCCGAGGTGGTGCTTTCGGCAAGAATGACTGCAAAACGGTCACGGAGCGCTTCCCACATGCACAAGGTTCTCATCGCGGGATTGGCCGCCGTCTTCAGTCTTGCGGTGGTGCTGGGCCCAACGCTGGCGGCTCGTGCCGATGCGCTGGTGACCGGCAATATCAACCTGCGCGCCGGTCCGGGCGCTCAGGCGCCACGACTTGCGGTTCTGCCTGCGGGTGCTCAGGTCGCGGTTCTGGGTTGCCTGCCACAGGGCTGGTGCGATGTGGTCTGGGGCGGGCTGCGCGGCTGGGCAACCGGGCGCTATCTCCGCCAGATCGTGCCGCAGGTGATCAATGCCGCCCCCTATGTCCTGACTTTGGACCCCCGCTATCTCCGCCCCGCCCCGCCCTGGCTGATGGCCGCCCCGACCATCTACTATGGCTATGCACCGGGCTGGTCCTATGGCTGGGGCATGATCCGCTGAAGCTCTCAGACCACTCTGACCCGGGTGCCGACAGGCGCCAAACCGAACAGTTCGGTGATGTCGGGATTGTACAGGCCAAAGCAGCCGCTGGATGCTTCACGGCCAATCTTGGCGGGGTCGTGGGTGCCATGGATACGGTAGTTCGACCAATCCAGATACAGCGCGAAGGGACCGAGCGGGTTTCGCGGCCCCGGCGGCACTTCGGCGGGCCAGTCGGGATGGCTGCGGCGCATACTGGGGGTGGGGCGCCAGACCGGAGCCGCCCGCTTGTCGATCACAACCGTCCGCCCCCGCCGCGTCAACGCCTCGGACAGGGGGACCGAACAGGGATACAATCTGTAAAGGCTTCGGTCGGCCGACCAGAAATGCAGACTGCGCGAGGCTACGTCGACCAGGATTGCCGGGCCTGCGTCTCTGGCGAAATGGTCCTGCCATGCCTGCACCCGAAAGCCGGTCATGTTGAAGCGTGCGACCGCCTGATCGGGCGGCGTCGGCGCCGGCCCGAAGACCTGGGCGTTGCAGGGCTGCGGCGCCAGGACCTGCCCCAGCGGCAGCGCCGCCAATCCAGCCAGAAGATCGCGCCGCCGCATCCTGCCCCTCCGTTCGTTCCGAGCGGGAACAGAGAGCCGGCACCGCATGGAGTCAACACATGATAAGATACGTCCTTGCCGCACTTTCGATCGCGGTCGCCACGCCCGCCCTGCCGCAGACCCCGCCGCAACCGGCTGCGGTCGCGGCCGCGCTGAGCGCCCTGCGCGCCGAGGCACATGCCGGTCCGTTGACCGATCTGCCCGCCGCCAACAAGGTAGCCCTCGGGCTCGCCCGCGACATGGCACGCAGCGGCCGGGCATGGGCTTATGCCCCTGATGGCCGTTCGCCCTGGCGTCGGCTGGGGCTGACGCAGCCGGACCCGGTGCTGATTGGCATCATCACCCTTGAAAGCTACGACGACTGGCCGACGCTGATGCAGGATTGCCTGTCGCGCCCGAACACCCGCGCCCTTCTTCTGGATCGCGGCGCCACCCGTTTGGGGTTCGGCGCGGTGACGGATAGCCGCGGCAAGCATTGGGTGGCGCTGTGGCTGTTTCGCTGAACCGACAATCTTTGGTGCATCCGTTGTCGCTTGAGTGACGCTGGATTTGCCGCAACCCGGTCGTGAAAGTAGATGGCGAATCAAGACAAGGAGATCGCCATGTCCTTCTGGATCGAGGCCGGAACGGCAGGATTCGATTTCGTCTGCAGGATGGTGGATCGGCTGCGTGAACCCGCCCTGCTGTCGCGCCCTTCCGTCACGCTGCCCTCGACGCCCGAGATGCCAAGTCTTGTCGACGTGGACAGTTTCTCGGTGCTGATGGTCGGCTACCGGAAAGGCGTTTTGGCTCAGCCCGCAGAATGGCTGGGCGAGCTTGGCGCCGAGGTGCGCTGGATCAGCCCGCGGCTGGAGGTCCTGACGGCGCTGGCCGACGAGCCTGCCCCGCAGCTCAGGCCGCTGCCGACGCATCTGGCGGTCGATCTCGATTCCATCTCGTACCGGCACCGTGCTGTCGATGACGGCTTTCCGCCGCCAAGACGGCAACCGACAGGTCGGGCGCCCAGCCATGTGATGATCGACCTCGACGCATTCGGAAGCGTGATGCGGGCTTACGACTATTTGCACGACCTGCGGCAGCGGCGCCCCGATCTTCCGGTAATCCTGGTCTCGGAAGATTTCAGCAGCAACGACTTCAGCACAGAGCGCTTGCCGCTTTGCGATGCCTCGCTCCGGGCGCCGGTGGTCTTTTCGGCGCTCGAATTCGCCCTGAGCGAGGCGCTGGATGTGAACAATCCTCAATGGGTCGAGCGGCTGAAAGCGTTGCAAAGAAGCCTCTGAGCCACCGGCGACGGGTCGGGTTCCCTTCCGATACCGGCCATCGGACTTTGCTCCACACCGGCAAGCCTTCGACAGCGCCCGCAAAGGGGCGGCGCCTATCCTCCGTGCGCGCGTTCTATCGTAGGATACGTAGATTTAGACAGGTCATCCAGTAAACGTGAATGAAGACAGAGGCTTGCGTTGCGTGCCTCACGCAGTTCGCTACTGGAGGATCCCAATGTTGCCCGAAAAGAATCTGTTGCTTGCGGCTGGCGCGCTTTGCCTGCTTGCAGCTTGTGATCCCATGGTCGGGCCGGTTGTCCAGCCGCCGCTGTCGGCGCTGAAGCCCACGGCGCTCGGGGCTGCCACCCTGGCGCCGGCGCGGGCCGGTCCCGCCATGGGGACCCAGGCCATATACTGCGTTCAGGCGCCGCAGGGCTATGTGGTGTCTCAGGACAAATGGGACCCCTATGCGGTTCCCTGCCCGGTGCTGGCGGTACTGGTCCCGCCGCAGCCCGGCCAGAACGGCGGCGGTGGCGGGGGTGGAAACCGTCCGGCACCCGGACCGGGTCCCGGTCCCGCCCCCGCGCCTGGTCCCGCAAGCGCCTCGGCCAGTGCGACGGCAAACGGCGCAGCTTCGGCGGCAAGCTCCGGCGGGGCTGCCGCTGCGGCCAGCGCCGCGCCGAACAGCGCAAGCAGCAGCGCGGCTTCCGGTGGAAATGCGGCCGCAGCCAGCACGGGCGCCAACGGAGCCTCGGCCTCGGCTGCCGGGTCTCCTTCGGCCTCGGCCGGGAGTAACGGCCGCGTCTCCGCCGGGGACATGAGCATCGGTCGCTGATCGAAAGGAGACCGGAGAGATGCGTATCGTCCTGATGGCTGCTGCCTTGATCGCTGCCGGCGCTGACGCCCGGGCCGAGAACTATTCCAGCGCCGGGCAAAGCTGGGCCACGGTCTACGGCTTTCCCACCGCCAGCGACGCCAGCGTCGCCTTGTCGCGCGCGGCCCAGATCCGGGCCGCCGAACAGGGAACCGACCAGCCGACCTACAACTACAACACCTATTACGACAACCGCAGCAACTATATCGAAACCAATTCGGGCGGCGGCGATGTCACGGGCGGCTCGCAGATCGGTGACACGATCGGTGAGCAGACCTATTCGGTAGGGGCGCTGAACACCGGCTCGACTACGGTGACGGTGACGGGCAGCGGCAACACGATCTCGTCCAACAACACCGCGACCTCCACCGGCTGCGTCAACGGCTCAATCGTTCACAGCACGATGACCAACGGCAATTCCAATTCCGGCGCCCTTGTGCCGGACATGTCGGACGAGGGTACATCCGTCAGTTCGACCGTCCACAATCCCGGCGTCAACTCGACCGATTGTGCGCCATGAAACGCGCGCTGAATCCTGGGGCCGTCGTGGGTCTGTGCCTGCTGGCGGGCTGCGGCGAAGGCGCGGCTCCGGGCGCATTCACCGACACCAAGACGAATGCCGTTCTGGTTCAGGGTCCTCCGATGCAGGACATCGTTACCGAATTCGACAAGGCCTTGAGCTGCATGAAGGGCAAGCTGCCCGGCCGGCTGAATTTCGGCGTTGGAGTGATCGCCGACAACACCGGCAAAGAGCAATATGCCGACAGCGGCTCCGGCAAGTTCATGACCCAGGGCGCCGGCGACATCGTTCAATCGGCGCTGTTCCGCGCAGGGGTGACGGTGGTGAACCGGCGTGACCCGAACATTGTCCTCGCCGAAAACAACTGGGGCATCCGCAACATCAAGACCCAGGACCCGGTCGATTTCTATGTGACGGGTTCGATTACCAGTTTGGATTTCATTCCGGGCGGCGGCTACACCCTGGGCATCGCCGGCGTGGGACCGCGCGAAAGGCAGAACCGCATCCTCGCCGGATTGGATCTGGCGATGACCGATGCAGCCACCGGACGCGTGGTGGCCAATGTGCCGTTGCAGAAGCAGATCTACGAGAAGGAAGTGGGCTTCTCGTCCAGCCGGTTCTTCGATTCGACCCTGGTTGAAGCTGACTTGGGCGGAATAGAGCGCGAAGCCCTGCAGGCGGCGCTGCGCCAGATGCTGACCTATGCGACGTTCGAGCTTCTTGCACAGCTTCCGGACCCTGCGGCGGTGACTCCCTGCCGTGCGCTGATCGGCACCGCGGACGCGGCGGAACCGGGTGCGGCACGCCCCCATGCCAAGGGCGCGCTGGATGCGGCGCTGAAGACGCACGACCTGTACGCTTCGACGGCGGCCAGCGCACCGGAGGGCGCCGCAGCCCCGCAACCCGGCGCTCCTCAAGGCTTGGCTCCGCAGGCTCCGGCATCACCCAAGGATACCAGGCCCAACACGCCGGAGGTCCTGAAACTGGTCTCTGAGGTCACCGTCTACGCCTCGCGCTCGATTGCGGCCTCCGAGGCGGCAGGCAAGGCCGGGACGATGGAGGCGCGGATCAAATCGGTGGACGAGGCCGGGCTGAACCTGGTCCTGGCGGTCAAGTCGCTGAAGGCCGCCGCCGCCGCCGGTCTGCACGGGCCAGAGGGCGATGCCGCGGCGCTGCTGGTCGAACAGGCCATGCGCCTGGAGGCCAGCGCCCGCAAGGCTCTGGAGGATGCGGGCGGCAAAGCCGCGGCCAGCACGCCCGACCCTTCCGCTCCGGCCGCTCCTGCGGCCCCTGCACCCGTACCGACCCCGAACGCTCCTAAACAGGGAGGCAGCGGCGACCCCATTCCCTGACCGTTCAGGCCACAGAGAACCCCGGCCCACCAGAAGGGTGGCAGGAGTGAAGAGAGCCCGCAACGTATGCTCTCCAAAAACAGCCAGATCCCAAGCGGGGGAAAAGGCCAATTGAGGAACCACTATGAAAAAGCTTCTGACAACCGCAACCATCCTCGCCGTGACCGCCGGCACGGCCTTCGCTGACGTTGATGACCAGTCCGTGCTGGAGCGCGTGATGAGCTCGATCACCGCCACGTCGATGACCAAGCTCAACGGCGTCTTCGCCAACATCGCCGAAAGCTATTCCGGCGCCATCGACGGCTCGATCACCAACAGCATCACCGGCCTGACCGATCCGACCGCCGCTGTCGGTTCGGCCGTCATGGCCGTCGAGCAAGTCACGGTCGACATCGGCAACCTGTCGACCACGGTTCTGGGTGCGGTCAACACCGGCGAGACCACGCTGGGCGTGAACCAGGACGTGACCGAAGCCATCGCCGGCTCGTCCTCGGCCGTGTCGAACGCCATCACCCAACTGGGTGGCTCGGCCGACACCTCGGCTCTGGTGCTGAACGTCGCCTCCAACGTCTCTGACGTGACCGGCTCGGTGAAGAACACCTTCACGGGTCTGAACGGCTCGGTCGGCAACGTCGCCACCACGGTTCTGGGCGCGGTCAACACCGGCACGATCACGTCGGGCATCAACGCGGCGGTCTCGGGCGTGCAGTCGGGCATCACCGGCACTGGCCACTAATCCCAACCCATCCCGCACCGGCGTTTCAGCCGGTGCGGGATGCTGATCATGATTGGAGAGGAAAATGAGACGCATACTGCTGATGACGGCCGTCCCGCTTGCCTTGTACGGCGGGACCGCCTCTGCCGACTCGCAATCGGTGCTGGAGCGCGTGATGGACTCTGTCGGCACGACGCATATGTCGACACTGAACGGCGTGTTCGCCAACGTCGCCGAAAGCATCGGCGTGGTGAGCCCGTCGACGGTCTACCTCCAAGGGTCGACCCCGGTGACGACAGAGCAAATCCAGACCGCCTTTGATACCGCAAAGTCGACCGCGATCACAACTGCGGTGGCGTCGGTCGCCTTGGTCGACACCAACGGCTCCGAGCCGGGCGGCGACAAATGGCAATACAACAGCGTGAACTACGACACGCAGGCCGCAGCACAAGCCGCGGCAAGCGCGGCGGCGGCTGCGCCGTTCAACGCCACCAATGCAGTGACCTGGGCGCTGTCCAACGGCTATACCAGCCAGAACAACGGCCCGTCCGTGCTGTTGAACGCCATCGACGGGTCGATCAGCAACGTGTTGTCCGGCGCGGCCGATCCGACCGCCGCCGTCGGCTCGACCGTCACGGCCGTCGAGCAGGTCACGGTCGATCTGGGCAACATGTCGACCACGGTTCTGGGGGCGGTCAACACCGGCGAGATCACGCTGGGCGTGAACCAGAACGTGACCGAAGCCATCGCCGGCTCGTCCTCGGCCGTGTCGAACGCCATCACCCAACTGGGTGGCGCGGCGAACACCTCGGCGGTGGTGCTGAACGTGGCGGCCAACACGACCGACATCCTGGGCTCCGTGAAGAACACCTTCGACGGGCTGAACGGCTCGGTCGGCAACGTCGCCACCACGGTCCTCGGCGCGGTCAACACCGGCACGATCACCTCGGGCATCAATGCCGCTGTGACCGGCGTGCAGTCGGGCATCACCGGCACCGGCCACTGACCCTGACCCTGGCAAGGGCATCCCGATGCCCTTGCCGCCTGATCGCAGGAGGCCTGCCGCATGTTCATCCGCACTCTGGCCCTGACCTTGCTGAGCGTGCTGCCCGCAGCGGCCGGAACGGGCGATGCGCTGGCGCGCGTGCTGGCCGAGGCTGCCGCCCTGGGCCTCATCGCCCCCGACATCCTTCTGGTCAACGGGGCCGAGAACCAGAGCCGCGGGCCGGTTGACGGCTCCATCGTCACCACGGCGCAGTCGCCGCACCCGCAGGCCGGCTACGCGGTGAACACATTGGCCACCGATGTCATCGGCGCAATGAACGACGGCAGAACCACCTTGCAGACGACCGGCATTCTGCGCGGCGTGGCCCTGAACAGCGCCAGCAATGCCGTCGATGTCGGCGCCACGATTTCCGTCGTCTCGCAGGGGCCGGCCATCGCAATCGGCGCGTCCCAGAAAACCTCGGCCATCGGCGCGATGAATGGAGGCATGATCCGCATCACGGTGGAGGCGCCATGAGAAAGGCCGCGCTGCTTGCAACGGGGCTGGTGCTGGCAGCGCCGGTTGCACAGGCCGAGTCGATCCTGGTCCGCGTGCTGAACCTGATTGCGGCAAGCGAACCCCTGAGGCTGTCAGCCGTCTTTGCCAACGTGGCCGAAAATGCCGGCAGTCTCATCGAGTCCCGGCGCACCCTGATGGAGGGGGACAGCGTTGTGATCGGCTTCGGCAGCGACGGCCTTCCGGTCACGCGGATCGCCGGGCCGCTGGGGCTGGGCGTCGATGCCGAGACCGCAGCCAGCCTCTCCGGTGGGCTTGCTTCCGGGATCTATCCACTGGGTTCGGCGCTCTGGCGGTTGCCGCCCGCGGGCCAGCTGGCACTGTGGAACGAGGATCAGTCGGGACATGCGTTGACCGAGGCGCGCGCGTTGCTGGCGGGGCGGATAGACGGCGGCATCGACCTGATCGCCTTCGCACAGATCGTCGAGGACCCGCGGCTGGTCACTGTCGCCGCGCTGTCGGTCTCGCTTGCGGAACCTGTCCGGGAGGCGGTGGACCGTCGCGTGCAGTCCATGGTCCTGGGCGCGGTGAATGCCGGCACCGTGTTGCAGGGGCTGAATTTCCGCGAGACGGGCGATATCATCCAGCATCAGGTCTCCGCGGTCGAGGCCGGGTCCGGCAGGCTGGTCGAGGCCGCCACCAGCGCGACCAGCTCGGCGCTGAACGCCAAGATCACCGCGTTCGGCGCGGCGCCCGGCATCACGACGCTGGCCCTGAACCTTGCAGGAAACACCGCGACGGTCGATGGCGCCGTCCACCTGATGCTGCGGGATGTCTCGGCACGAATCGGCACGCTGACCACCACGGTGATCGGCGCCGTGGATGACGGCACCATCCGCACGACGCCCTGAACACCTATTCGAAAGTCTGGTCCGGCTGACGTTTGCGCGCCGCGCCGTACCCTTGCCGCACTACCTTCACGCGGAATTGTCCGCCATGGTTATCGGAAGTATGGATCGCTTCTGAAGGAGCGACGGCACAAGCGTTGGAATGCCATGAGCACGGAAGAACTCCAAAAATCCACCTCGATCCTGATCGCAGACGATCACCAGCTCTTGATCGATTCCGTCGCCCAGATGCTGAAGGCGGAACTCGATTTTGAAGTCCGCACGGCCCATGACCTGGCAGGCACGCTGGACGAACTGGCCGGAAGACCCGCCGATCTCGTGCTGCTCGATGTGAAGATGCCCGGTATGAACGGCATGGAAAGCGTAAGCGAGGTGATCAGGGCGAATCACGGCGCGGCCGTCGCGCTGTTCTCGGGGAACATCGACGAAACCTTTGCGCGGATGGCGCTGCGCGAAGGCAGCGCGGGTTTCATTCCGAAGACGATTTCGATGCGCCTGCTGTCCGCGGCAATCCGGCTGATTTGCTCGGGCGGCGTCTACATGCCCGTTTCCACCGCTCCGGCCGACGGACCTGGCCATGACGCCGCCCACCCGCTGAGCGAACGTGACGTGAGAATCGTGCAGATGATCCAGGCCGGCAAGACCAACAAGGAGATCGCCCGCGTTCTGGCGACCACCGAGGTGCGTGTCAAAATGTACATCCGCGCGATCTTCACCAAGCTCGGCGCCCGCAACCGCGCCCATGCCGTCACCATCCTGCGTGCCAAAAACGGGCTCTGAGACGCCATGTTGTCGTCAGGGTGGATCGTTTCGGCTCTGCTGGCTATGGCAGGACCCGTGGCGGCGCAAGATCCGGGTGTGCTGCTGACCGGCGCGGGTTTGCCGCCTGCGGGCCTTGTGGTGACCCTGGCCGATCTCGACCGCCTGCCTCAGGTCAGCTTCACCACTGCAACCGTCTGGACCGATGGACCGCACCGCTTTTCCGGCGTGGCGCTGAAACGGCTGGTGGACCTTTACGGCGGAGCCGCGGCAGTGGAGGTGCAGGGCATAGACGGCTACACCAATACGATCCCGCAGGCGCTGATCGAAGAGGAGGCCCCGATCCTTGCCAGCCGGATCGACGGCGCGCCGATCCCGGCGCGACGGCAGGGGCCGTTCTGGATCGTCTATCCCTATGACAGCGACATCTGGTATCGTGACGACACCCACCTGCACCTCAGCGTCTGGTCCGTCGTGAGCCTCGCATTGCGGTGATCCATCGAAAGGGCGGGCCTGCTCTCTTCGGTGCGGATGCGGGAAGGGATCGGGCTTGCTAGGCCAGCCTCCTTGGCAACGAAAGGAGTGGCTATGCGGTTGGGCGGGATGAAAATGGGGCTGGTGCTGGCCGGGTTGGCGGTCGGGACGGCAGGCGGCGGTGCGCGGGCGGCTGGCAGCGACGGGCAGTTCGCGCTGCGGGGACTGGGCGGGGCGCAATGCACCACGCTGACCAGTGCGGTGGACGGCAACAAGACCCTGCGCGAGTCGCTGGCAACCTGGATCAGCGGCTATCTCTCGGGCGTGAACCAGACGCAGGCCGACACGTTCGATGTCATACCTCTGCAAAACCCGCTCATCCTGGCCGCGTTGGTCGAAGCTGCCTGCCGCCAGAACCCGGATGTCACCGTTCAGGGCGCCACTGGCGCTATCGTGCAAAAGTTGGACGCAGGCCGCGCGCATCATGCCTCCGAGATGCTGAGGCTGGGCGATGCCGCGGCGCCCGTGTCGATCCGGAGCGAAGTTCTGGCCTTTGTTCAGGATCGGCTGGCTGCCATGGGCCTGATGGCTGCCGCTGCCAGCCCCGGCACGTTCGACGCCGCAACGCAAGCGGCCCTGAAAACCTTCCAGGGTTCGGTGAACCTGCCGGCCAGCGGTCTGCCCGACGACCCCACCCTGCTGATGCTGCTGAGCCAGGACTGAGCGGAAAAAAAGCCCGGGTGGCCTGAGCCAACCCGGGCCAGTGGTGGCGGGCATAGCAGTACAACTGCTATCGGCAACCGGCTGCATTGGGGTCCTGCCCGCAGGTCCGCAAAGACAGCGGCAACGGGCGTACAGCCGGATATGCCTGACCCAGCTATTCCCCGAACCGGCGGACTGCACAAGAACACCAAAGACAAAGGCGCCTGTCAAAGGATCACCCCGGCGCCCGGACAGCGCAGCACCCGGACACCGGGGCCGCCGGGCGGGTTGCAGTCGCCCCGACCGCCTGTTTATCTGGGCCGATCCTGCGGAAGGTGGCGAAGGTCCATGCGAATCCTGTTGGCCGACGATCACGAGCTGGTGCGCGATTCCATCGCCGCCGTGCTTCGCAACGAGCCGGGTTTCCAGGTCGAGGTGGTGAGTGACCTGCCCTCGGCTCTGGCGCGCCTGGATAGCGATCCGGCCCCCTTCGACCTTATCCTGCTCGACTACATGATGCCGGGCATGAACGGACTTGCCGGTTTGGCGGCGATCCGCGGTCTGTCGCAGGGACGGCCGGTGGCCCTTCTTTCGGGAACCGCGCCCCGTGCCGTGGCCGAACAGGCGCTTTCCGAAGGTGCCGCCGGCTATCTGCCCAAGACCATGTCGACCCGGTCCCTGATCGCTGCGGCGCATTTCATGGCGGCGGGGGAAATCTATGCGCCGCCGAGCCTGATCAACAGCCCCGGCCGGATGCAGACCAACCCGAACGGATCGCATCTGACCCAGCGCGAACGCGATGTGCTGAAGGGTCTGCACCGCAGCCTGTCCAACAAGGAGATCGCCCTCCAGCTCGACGTGCAGGAGGCGACAGTCAAGCTGCATGTCAAATCGCTCTACCGCAAGATCGGCGCCCGCAATCGCATTCATGCCGTTCTGATTGCGATGCAGGCGGGGCTCCTCTGATATATCCTTAAGAATAGGTTCTTAACTCTTCAGATCATTTTTGTTGCCCCAAAGTCGTGATAAGAACGGATCAAGACGAGTAAGGAGGAAGTGGTGGTAGGCATCTGTTTTGCGATGCGACGGATCGGCAGGATGATCGCAGGTATCGCCCTGGGCGTGACATTCTGGGGACCAGCACCGGCAGAAACCTTCAACCCGCCCAAAGGGCCGATCGTACTGACCGTCCAGGGACAGATCGCTGCCCACAACGCCCAAGACGGGCTGGCACTGGATGCCGACCAGTTGGCCGCCCTGCCGCAGCACAGCTTCAGCACTTCGACCGTCTGGACCGAGGGAACCTCGGTCTTCAGCGGCGTCCTGCTCAAGGATTTCATCGCTGCGGTGGGCGCCCATGGCACGGTTGTCACGCTGACCGCGCTGAACGATTACCAGATCAACATTCCCATGGCCGAAATGGCTGACGACGGACCGCTCCTGGCGCTGGAACAGGATGGCAAACCGCTTACGGCGCGGACAAAGGGGCCGATCTGGCTGATCTATCCCTTCGACGACAACCCTGCCTATCGCACCGAAGAAACCTATTCGCGCGCGATCTGGCAATTGGACAAGATCAGCTTCAGCGACTGAGCGATGCTGCCCGGGGCCGTCCGGCCAAGCGCGGAGGCCATCGGTTTCACAGGCGGAGCGTGAACATCTGGTTGCGGCTATCCGTTTGCGAGGACGCCGGAGGGCAAGGGCAAGCTGCGCGCCATCTCAGGCGTGGAAACGAAGCCCATATTGCGGCGAAGCGTGTGGGAGCCGTCTCCGCGCGGCTTGGGCGCAGCCGAGCTTCGCAGCTTATCGTGATTGCGCGGCGGCGCGGCAACACCATATAAAGGCGACAGAATAAGGAGATCATGTGATGCGAGTAGCTTTCCCCGCCATTGTCGCCGTGCTGTTTGCCGGTGCCGCACATGCGGATGTGTCCCTGTCTGTTCCGCTGCACACGGGCGCGACCAGCACTGTGACGACCGCAACCTACAGCTGTGCCGGAGGCGAGCCCTTCCAGGTGCAATATGTCAATGCCGGTGCCAATTCGCTGGCCTTGCTGCCCATCGACGGCGAAGAGCGGATCTTCGTCAATGTCGTGTCGGGATCGGGCGCGCGCTATGCTGCGGGCCAGTATATCTGGTGGTCAAAGGGCGACACCGCCACGCTGGAAAACGAGATGGAAGAGGGCAGCCTGAAGGATTGCGTCTCTAAAGATTTCCCGTCGGCCGAATGATACGCCAAGGAGGGGGACGCGCGACGTGTCACCCTCCTTTCCGGTCACCACAGCACCCATAGCCCGATCCCCAGCGTGATCAGCGTCAGCGGCGCACCGATGCGGAAATAGGTGCCGAAGCCGATCCTTATCCCGTCCCGTGCCGCGTGTTCGGCGACGATCAGGTTCGCAACCGATCCGAGAAGCGTGAAATTCCCGGCCAGGGTCGAGGCCATTGCCACCACGATCCAGGCAGGCTGCGGATTGTGCAACTGTTCGATAAAGGGCTTCAGCACCAGCACCGCCGGCACATTGCTGACGAGATTTGACATCACCGCCGTCAGCCCGGTCAGGGCGGCGACATCGCTCAGGTCGAAACGGGCGGCCTGCGCCAGCAGGTCCTTGGTCAGAACCGCGTGCTCCAGCCCGCGGACCACGATGAAAAGCCCCGCGAACATCAACAGAAGCTTGCCGTCGATCTCCGCATAGATCTTGCGGGGCTCGATCCTGCGGGTCAGCATGAGAAGGGCCGCCGCGCAGATCGCCACCTTGGCGACAGGCTGACCGCTGAAGAACAGCGCGATCATCCCGAGGCAGACCAGCGTGGCCTTGACCGTCAGCCAGCCGTGAAAGCGGATCGGCAGTTGCGCGGTCGGCAAGCGCGCCCGCGTCAGATACTCTCCCGGATTCAGCAGCGCGATCAGCACAATCGAGGCAAGCAGGCCGAGCCCGGCAACCGGGGCCAGCGCCGCCGTAAAGGCCGAATAGGACAGGCCCGAAAGACTGCCGATGATCATGTTCTGCGGGTTGCCGGTGATGGTCGCAACCGAGCCGACATTCGACGATACGGCCACCGCGATCAAATAAGGCACGGGATTGCGGCCAAGCGCCCGCGTCACCGCGATCACCACCGGCGTCATGATCAGGCAGATCGCATCATTGACCAGAAAGGCCGACAGGACGCCCGTCGTGACGACCACCGCCGCCAGAAGAAGCGCCGGATGATGCATCCGTCCGACTGCCCAGCCCGTGACCATGCTGAAAAAGCCGGAAAGCCGCAGATTGGCGACGACGACCATCATCCCCAGAAGCAGCGTGATCGTGTCGAGGTCGATGGCCTTGTAAGCCTCCTCCAGCGACAGCACGCCGGAGCCGACCATTGCGGCGGCCCCGATCAGGGCGGCGCCGGTCCGGTCGACCCGCAGACCCGGCAGGCGCCCGATCGCAATGACGATATAGGTGAGCGCGAAGATCACGATCGCAAGGATCTGCGTCAGGTCAGGGGTTGGGCCGTTCATGCTGGGTCTCGATTCCGGGGAACTACGACCTGCATCGTCGGACCCCGCCTGGCAATCGGAAAATGTGCGGGTCCGGGAGTTTCGGTCGGAAAGAGCGTCCGAACTGAAGCAGGCGAACCTGAGTTTTGGCACAGCTCTGAAAGCTGGCGGAGATCATCCTCGGACTTTGGCCCCCGACCATCCGCTAGGCTGATGTGATCGTGGTCATGCAGAACGGACGGGCGGTTGGAAGCGGCATCATGAGGGCTTTACGCCGCCTCCTGCGCCACGGCGGAAGCGTCGCACAGTCCCGCTTCAATGGAGGCCGGAGCCGGTGTTTCTGACCTTCGCCAGCAGGATGAACACCAGCCCGGCCAGCATCCCGATCAGCGCCGCAGCCGTCAGCAGCAGCACCGAATGGCTCGCGGCAAATGCCGCCTTGCCGGCCCCGATCACCGCCCCCCCCTGCTCTGCCGGAAGCGCAGGCGCCACAAGATGGCTGTCGCCGACGGAGCGGGCGGCCTGCTCTAGTCGAGACAGCCGGGCTCATTCCGGCTGTGCTCGGTCAACTGGTGCAAGAGCGGGATCAGGGCCTCGGGATCGCGCGCCGTGATGCGGGCTGTGACGCGCAGGATCATACCGTCCAGTCCCAGACTTCGCGCTGTTCGTCGCGGACGCGGTTGGCGGTCTTGGCGGGCAGGACGGTGCGGAAGGCGGGCTTTTCCGCGGTCAGCACGTCGATCATCGCCGCGATCATTTCCGCCGGATCATGCTGGTTCTTCAACTCGCGCACCGGCCAGTGCTGCATCACGCGCGCGCCCTGACCCCACCATTGGTCCTGCGATTCCATGCCGGTGTCGTTGAACCCGGTGCGATAGGCGCCGGGGTTCACGGTGCAGACCTCGATCCCATAGGGTTTCAGCTCCTCGCGCATCGCCAGACAAAATCCCTCGACCGCGAATTTCGACGCGGAATAGGCGCCGTCCCAGCTGACCCCGACCAGCCCCGCGACCGAAGACGTCCAGACGATGCGGCCTTTACCTGCGGTGATGAACTTGCGCGCAGCCCCCTGCGCCATGGCGAGGGCGGCAAAGACATTCGTCTCGAAACTGGCGCGGACCACCTCCATCGGCAATTCAGCCACCGGGCCGGATTCCATGATCCCGGCATTGTTGAAGAGCGTATCGAACTCCAGCGAAAGCGCATGGGTGCGGTCGATTTCCGACAGCACGTCCAGCTTGATGACGCGCAGTTTCAGCCCCTCGCGCGCAGCCTCGGCGCGCAGATCGCTCACCTGCGGCCAGATATGGCAGCCCGCGATCACCTCATGGCCCGCCCGCGCCAGACCAAGCGCCACGCCGCGGCCAAAGCCCGACCCCGCGCCGGTGATGAGGATGGTTTTCGTCATGATCTGTCCTTTCGTGCTCTGCTCAGGCGTCGATCTCGCCGCTGCTGACGGCGATGCGGATCGCCTCGGCGGTGGTGGAGGCGCCCAGCCGGTGCCGGATGCGCCGCAGGTGGTTTTCCACGGTACGTTCGGACAGGCCCAGGAGGCTTGCGGCATCGACCTGCCGTTTGCCCGCGGCGATCCAGCGCATGACCTCGCGTTCGCGCGGGCTGAGCATCACGGGTTTCTCTTCCTGCCGCGAGAGCGCAAGGCGTGTGGCCGCGGCATGTGCGGCCCCCGCCAGCGCCGTCAGCGCCAGACGGACGGGCAGGGTGCTGTCGATCCGGTTGCCACCAAAGCTCACGGCCCCTTTCAGCCCGCTTGCGCCAAAGACCGGCACCTGCAAGCCATGCAGCCCCGGTCCGTGTGGGTGGGGATTCAGGCGATAGCTGTCCGCCTCTTTCGTCCAGAAAAACGGGGCCTCGGTGCGGAAGATGTGCTGATTGACCGGGCAGCGGCGCAGATAGGTTGCGGTATCGACCGTCTTGCCTGCGCCGAACCAGTCGCCCTCGGCATGGTGGATCTGGCCGATCACATCCGCGCTGTCGGCGGCGACGGACCAGATCACCAGGCGATCATAGCCATGGGGCAGGACAAAGGCGCGCAGGCTGTCCGTGATCTCGCGCCAATCGGTGCTGCGTTCGATCACGGCGATGCTGCGCGCCAGTTTCTGCATCAGGCTTTTGCCACTTCGTCCAGCAGGGCGCGGGCTGCCAGCTTGCCAAGCGCATTGGAGGCGAAGGGGCTGTCGCCGGTGATCACCTTGCGGTCCTGATGGGTGGCGCCGGTCACATCGCTGTTCACGATGGTCACCCCCTGCGCCGCCAGATCCGCGCCAAAGAACCAGGTCAGCCCGCCGGGCATATAGCCGATGTCCGGCGTCTGGCGGTCGACCGCATCGGGAAAGGCCGCGATGGAATAGCCCTTGAAGGGGGACGCCTTGCCACGCCCCGCCGCGACCAGCGCCGCCGGGCCGTGGCACAGCGAGATGATATGCCGGTCATTCGCCATCGCCCAGTCCAGCACCCTGGCCACAGCCTTGCTTTCCGGCAGACCGATCAGCGCGCCATGACCGCCGGGGATGAAGACGGCAAGATAATCCGATGTCTCATCCAGACTATCCGCGATCTCCGCCAGGTTTTTCGGCGCCAGGAATTGCGGCAGATATTCTGCGTGCAGCCCTGTGATTTCGGGCTGTTCGACCGGCATCGCCCAGAACTCGAACTTGGCCGAGCGACCCGAGACGGTCGCCACCTCGAACCGAAAGCCCGCCTTGTGCAGGTGATACATCGGCAAAAGCGTCTCGACCGGATGATTGCCGGTCGAGAAGAGTTTGCCGGTATCGGTCGGCAGATACCGCTCATCCGCAGCGATCATCAGGATCTTGCGGCTGCCGGTATAGGGCGCGGCATAATCGGCCCCCTCGATCGTGACCGTCGGACTGGTGAACTGGCCCAGCGAAAAGGGCGAGGGGAAAAAGGCGTTGAATTCAGCCGGATCCGGGGTCGGATCCTTGCTGAGGGGGTGATCGGTCATCGGGATACTCCTTCTCGCATGGTACAGATAAAATGAGGACCACACAGGAAACAACATATAGGGGATTTCCCTCAATCGTTGTGCGGGACCCATCCTGCCATCGGCACAGCCGGATCGGCAGGCTGCCATGCGACTTTTCTCACGCTCTCACCAATGAATCCGTGCCATGATGTTCCGAAGACATCCGGTGCGTTTCGGCTGAGGACCTCGATGGTTCCGGCTGGAAAATGTGAAGCACCTCATCAGAAAGAAAGAGCGATGACAGATTTCCCGATTGTCCTGGCCCGGGCCTATGATCCGCCTGAGGCAATGATCGGTGCGCGCCTGCTGGTGGACAGGCTTTGGCCCCGGGGTGTTTCTAAGGTGCATCTTCAACTCGATGACTGGCCGAAAGACGTGACGCCCAGCACGGCCCTGCGCGAATGGTTCCACGCCGATCCGGAGCGTTGGCCAGAGTTCCGCAGCCGCTACGAAGCAGAACTGGCGGCCAACCCCGACGCAGTGGAACACTGTCTGGCCTGGTGCCGGAAGGGGCCGGTCACGCTGCTGACCGCCGCGCATGATCGCGCGCATAATCACGCGGTCGTTCTGCGGGACTGGCTGGAGGCCCGGAAGTGAGCCGAACCTGCCGCTGCGCCCCGGCTGTCTCTCGACGATATATCGCCGAGAGGTTTCAGAGCCCGACACCGGCAGCCGGTCCCTGATGGATCATCCTGTTCAAGGAAGGGGTGTTCGGACCATATTGATCGGATATGGTCCCGTTCGTGAAGGGGGGGCCAGCCTTCACTCTTCCCTCAGGTTTGGGGGGATGCCACTTTTGTTTCTCTGGAAGATTACCCAGGTCCGGAAACCGGAACCCGAGGAGTTGTGATGCCGCCCCTGCGAAGCCAGCCTGTCGATGGCCCCCTGACCCGGAACGCGATTTTTGTCACACTCACCCTGGCGGAATGCGATGAAGCACTCAGCGCATTGCGGGGATTGTTTGGCGATCTGCCCTCACTGGTCAAGGCGGTCGGCTTTCGCAGTTCCGAGGCCGGGCTGACCTGTGTTGCCGGAGTGGGGGCAGGCCTGTGGTCGCGGCTGGCGCCCGGAGTGGTGCCAAAGGGGCTTCATCCGTTCAAAGAGATTGCGGGCGTCCACCACGCACCGGCAACGCCAGGCGATCTGCTGATCCATGTGCGCGCGTCCCGGCCCGATTTCTGCTTCGAACTCGTCTCGCAGATCATGAGCAGGCTTTCCTCCGTGACCACGGTTCAGGACGAGACCCAGGGTTTCAAATACTTCGACAACCGCGACCTTCTGGGCTTTGTCGACGGCACCGAGAACCCGCTCGGCCCCGACCTGACAGAGGCGGTGGTGATCGGCGGTGAGGACCCGCTCTTTGCCGGAGGGAGCTATGTCATCACCCAGAAATACATCCACGACATGGCGCGGTGGGAGGCGATGCCCGTCGAGCAGCAGGAACGCATCATCGGCCGGCACAAGCTGTCCGACATCGAATTCGCCGATGCCGACAAGGCCAGCTATGCCCATAACGTGCTGACGAATATCGAGGACGATGCCGGAAACCAGCTGGAAATCCTTCGGGACAACATGCCGTTCGGAAGCCCTGCAAAAGGTGAATTCGGAACATTCTTCATCGGTTACGCCCGTGAGCCCGGACGGATCGAGACCATGCTGTCGAACATGTTCGTAGGCCGCCCACCGGGCAATTACGACCGCATCCTCGATGTCAGCACCGCCGTGACGGGATGCCTGTTCTTCGTGCCAACTGCGGATATGCTGGATCTGATCGCGCGGGGCGGAAAGCTCGCCGCGCCCGATGAGGCGCCAGAGGCGGCTTCCGGTCAGCCGGCGAAACCGGACGGATCACTAGGCCTTGGCTCTTTGAAACAGGGGAACTGACATGGACAATCTTCACCGCGACCTGGCCCCGATCAGCAGCGCCGCCTGGGCGCAGATCGAAGCCGAGGCGAAACGCACGCTGAAGCGCTATCTGGGCGCGCGGCATGTGGTCGATCTGCATGGCCCCGAGGGGTTCGACCTTTCTGCGGTCGGCACAGGGCATCTCAGCGCCGCCACCTCTCTGGTCGAGGGGGTTCAGGCTGCGAAACGCGAGGTCAATCCGCTGATCGAGCTGCGCGTGCCGTTCGAACTGAGCCGCGCCGCGATCGACGATGTGGCCCGCGGGTCCAACGATTCCGACTGGCAGCCCCTGAAGGATGCGGCCCGCAAGATCGCGCTGGCCGAGGACAGGCTGGTGTTTCTGGGCTATGCCGAGGCGGGCATAAAGGGAATTCTTCCGTCTTCAAGCAATTCCGCCATCGCGCTGCCAAAAGACGTTGCCGACTATCCCGAAGCGGTGGCCGCCGCCGTCACATCGCTGCGGCTTGCGGGCGTCAACGGGCCTTATGCACTGATTCTGGGGACGGCACCGTTCACCGAAGCCACCGGCGGCGCGGAGGACGGCTATCCGGTTCTGCGCCATCTTGAGAAGCTGGTCGATGCGCCCGTGGTCTGGAGCGAGGCGCTGGAAGGCGGCGCGGTTGTGACCACCCGTGGCGGGGATTTCGACCTCTGGCTGGGGCAGGACATTTCCATCGGCTACCTCGCGCATGGCTCCGATACGGTGACGCTCTATCTGCAGGAAAGCCTGACGTTCCAGATGCAGACATCGGAAGCAGCAGTTTCGCTTATGCGTTGAGGGTCGCAGGTCTATCCGGTGCTCCGGCCACATAGCGGCGCGGCGCGCATCCCATGACGCGCTTGAACGCCATGCTGAACGCGCTTTCGGAGTCATAGCCCAAGTCAGCGGCGATCGCGGCAAGGCGATCGTCCGCGTGGTCCAGCCGGTCGCAGGCGAGCAGCATCCGCCAGCGCACCAGATACCGCATCGGCGTCTCGCCCATGACCGCCCGGAAGCGCTCGGCGAACACCGTCCGCGACATGCCGGCCTCGGCGCCGAGTTCCTTGAGCGTCCAGCGCCGGGCGGGGTCGGCGTGGATCGCGTGGATCGCCAGCCGCAACTGCCTGTCCGCCAGCGCGGCCAGCCAGCCCCGGTCGCTGCCTGCCGACTGTTCAAGATAGGCCCGCAGAGCCTGAAGCAGCATCATATGGGCAAGATCCTGCGCCATGAGACGCGCGCCGGGCCGGTTCTCCCGCAGCTCCTGCATCATGCGCGCGACCGACCAGCTCAATGCGGCACTCTCGGATGCCGTCCGCAGATGCAGAACCGGCGGCAGCAGGGTCCGCAACAGGCCCGCCGGCCCGCCCGCGACCGCGAACCGCGCACCGATCAGCGCGAATTCCCCACCGGAACCGAGCTGGACGCGGCCACCCTCCCTTGCGGCGGGAAACAGCGATCCGGCATCGACAGGTTCGGCGGTCAGGTCGCTTGCCATCCGAAACGGCAGCCCGCGCGGCAGCACGAAGGCCTCCCCCTCCGCCAGCCGGACCGGCGCTTCCACGCCCTCAACCGCAAGCCAGCACGCACCGCGCAGAACGCTGTAGCATTTGATCTGCCCCGCCTGATCGCCAAAGCGCACCGACCAGTCGCCGCCCGCATCGAAACCCGAAGAAATCGTGGCCGAAGGTTTGAGCAGCGCAAGAAGATCTGACAGCGGGTCCACGACAATTCCGGACGATCAAATATATTCATCGGACGATACGAGATGGATCGTCCGGCGCGCAAGCCCTAGCTTGTGGCAGATCTTCTGGCCGGAGCGCGATCACGCCATCTGGCCACCCTTTGAAAGGACCTCCTCTTGATCGTCGTGACCGCCCCGACCAGCCGGATCGGACAGGATCTGCTTCCCCGCCTTCTGGCCGAAAGCGCGCCGGTGCGCGTCATTCTGCGCGATGCCGTCCGGCTTCCCGAACATCTCCGCGATCAGGTGGAGATCGTCGAGGGAAGCCACGGAGACGCGGCAACCATCGACCGCGCGCTGGAGGGGGCGACGCATCTCTTCTGGCTCTGCCCCGCGGATGACCGCGCAGCCTCGGTCGATGAGGCCTATGTCGGCTTCACCCGCCCAGCCGCCGCCGCCATCAAGGCGCATGGTGTGGCTCGGGTCGTCAGCGTCACAGCACTTGGGCGCGGCACGCCCCATGCCGGGCTCGCCGGTTATGTGACGGGCTCGCTGGCGATGGACGATCTGCTGGCCGCAACCGGAGCGCATCTGCGTGCGCTGGCCCTGCCGTCCTTCATGGACAACCTGCTCTGGCAGGTGCCGGTGATGCGCGACAAGGGAATGTTCTTCACGCCCATCCCCGGCGACCTTGCGCTGCCTGCCTGTTCGGTCACTGACATCGCCAGAACGGCGGCGCGTTTCCTGCTGGACGACACCTGGACCGGGCAGCAGGAGATGCCCGTGCTGGGGCCGGAGAACATCTCCTTCAATCAGATGGCCGATGTCATCAGCGAGGTGGTGGGCCGCAGGATCACCTGCACGACCATCTCTTTCGAGGCCTATGAACAGATGTTTCTCAGCCGCGGCTTCAGCCCCGCCATGGCGGCGGGAATGACGGATATGGCGCGGGCCAAGGCAAAAGGCCTTGATCTCGGTGTTCCGCGCACCGCCGGGACGGCCAGCCCGACAAGCTTCGAGACGTGGTGCAGGACCGTCCTGAAACCGACATTCGACACCTGGGAGAAGGGGGCAAGTTGACGAGCATCCGCCTTGCGGACACGCTCAACGGCATCGGCGAAACCTCTGCTGCAAAGTGGCTCGTCGGACACTTCGCCCTGCTGAAGCCGGAAGCTGAAGACCCACCGCCCGCGGTCGTTCCCCGGCCGGCGAGCGGCCTGCTCACCGGATTTCCTCTTCCAGCGCGTCGAAGGCTTCACCCATCAGATCGACAAGGGGGCGCTTTCCGTCCTCCCGGTTGAACGCCTCAAGCGACAGGCGGAGCGCGCCGATCGCCAGCATGGCAACCCAGCGGAGCGCGGGCTCGCGTTCCGGCTCGGGCCATTTCTCGCGCAGCGCCGCAAACACCGTCTGCTCGTGCTGGAGATAGGCGGCGGCCTTGCGGGCCTGAACCGCCTCGCTCGATCGCATCAGCCGGTCGAACACGAGCAGCTCCCCTGTCGGGATGGGGGCAGTCACCCGAAGCGCCGCGTCGCGCACCGCTTCCAGAGGCCGCTTGCCGGGCGGCACCTCCCGCAGGGCCGCGGCGAAAAGCTCACCCGTGCCGTTCTGCATGGACAGCAGAATGTCGTCCTTGGATTTGAAGTAGTAGAAGAATGTCCGCCGCGAGATACCGGCTTCGGCTGCGATGTCTTCAAGCGTCGTCTCGGCATAGCCCTGCTTCATGAACAGGCGGACCCCGGTCTCTCTGATCCGCTGTGCGGTTTCCCGCCGCTTGCGCTCCCGCAGGCCTTCGGCAGGAGAGGTATCGTCGCCGTCGCGCATCGGAAATTTCCTCTGGTGTAATTTTACACTTGGTGTAATATAAGCTTATACCAAGTGCGAAAAATTGCAAAGGCATCCTCATGGCAAACTGGACAGCATCCGACATTCCCCCGCAAAAAGGCCGCTCGGCCGTCGTTACAGGCACCGGCGGCCTCGGCTACGAGGACGCCTTGGCGCTGGCACGCGCCGGGGCCGAGGTCATCATCGCGGGACGCAGCGCCGCCAAGGGCGCGGAGGCGGTCGAAAGCATCCGCGCCAAGGTTCCGGCGGCCAATATCCGGTTCGAGCAGGTCGATCTCGCCAGCCTCGCCTCCGTGGCGGCGTTCGGCGAAAGACTGCGGGGGCAAAGAACCAGCCTCGACCTGCTGATCAACAATGCCGGCGTGATGAACCCGCCCGAGCGGCGCGAGACGAGCGACCGCTTCGAGCTTCAGTTCGGCACCAACTACCTTGGCCATTTCGCGCTGACCGCCGCTCTGCTGCCGCTGCTGCGGAAGGGGAACAGGCCGCGCGTCGTTACCCTGTCGAGCATCGCCGCCCGCAGTGGGGCGATCGACTTCGATGACCTGAATGCCGAGCGCGACTACAAGCCGATGCCGGTCTACAGCCAGTCGAAGCTCGCCTGCCTGATGTTCGCCTTCGAACTGCAACGGCAGAGCGATGCGCGCGGATGGGGTCTTGCCAGCCTTGCCGCGCATCCCGGGATCACCGCCACCGATCTGATCGTGAACGGCGCCGGTCGGTTCAGCCTCAGCGGCATCCTGCGCCGTCTGCTGCCGTTTCTCTTCTCGCCGGCATGGCAGGGCGCCTTGCCCACACTTTACGCGGCGACCTCGCCCGAGGCGAAGCCCGGCGCCTATTACGGACCCAGCCGGATGGGCGAGACGCGCGGCTATCCGGCACTGGCCAAGGCCCCGCAGCAGGCGCTGGACGAGCAAGTTGCCGCAAGACTGTGGATGGAATCCGAACGGCTGACCGGAGGCGTCTTTGCCGCAGGGCATTGACCAGTGCTATGGTCGGGGAAGTGACCGAATTCCAGATCCGTGTCATTGTGCCGAGCGGCCATCCCGCGCTCGGCACCCCGTCACGAAGGTCGCAGGATGGGCCAGTCAAGCCAGCATCCCTTTGTGCAACCGAGCCGGTGAGCAATGGCGATGCAGGCAGCAACTTTCCGCAGACTGCTGCACAGGTGGTCTGTCAGCCGAACAGCCTAGAACCGGATCTGAAGGGCGATACTCCCCTCTGTTTCGGGGCCGGTTGCCGAGAAAGTCCTTTTGACGTGCAGCGACAACGCAGAGTCATCGGCCAGTTGCCAGATCGCCGTGATACCCAGACTGCCCTCAAGATTGCCGGTTTTCGGGCCTTGGACGATCATGCCCAGCGTTCCAGCCGCCGCCCGGTCGCCTGTCAGCCCCCAAAGCCTTGCGTCGAGTTGCAGGTCCAGCGGGCCATGCGCGGTGGCAAAGCTGCGGCGCGCGACAAAGCCCAGTTCGGGCTGAAGCTGCGATATGTTGGCGGCTTCGATCACGTTGCCCGCACTGTCTGTCACCTGCGGCGCGTCCCAGTTGACCCAGCGCGCGCCCAGGGAGGGTGTCAGCGTCCAATCGCCTTGCCGGAAACCATAGCCAAGCTCGGCCGCAAGACCGCGCGTCGCCACATCATAACTGGCGGTCGCGCCAAAGGCGTCGCGGCTTTTCACGCTGTCCTGTCCGACAAAACCCGAAAAGCCAAGGTGCCAGTCCTGTCTTTCATACCCGGCAAAAATGCCAAGCTTGCGGCTTTCGCCATCTGCACGGCTGGCGCCGCCTTCCCACGACCATTGGCCAAGATCAAGCGCGACGCCCAGCGTCCAATCCGAGGCAACAGCATAGGTGAAGCCGCCGGTGAAGGTGCCGCGCGTCCAGTCCGAGGATGACGCCAACCCGAAGGCGTCAAGCGATCCGGTCGCAGCCGAAAAGGCGGCGAAGGCACGCGGGTCGCCATCCGCCAATGCGCCGCCCATGCTGCTGCGCGTGACATCGGAGGTGACCGTTGCCCGCGCCCTTGCCTCGGCCAGCATTCGGCCCAGGAACCCCTCTCCCCCCGCCAGCCCGACCTGTTGCGCCGCCACATGCGGCGTGCCGTCGGCACCTGCGAGAACCAGTGTCATCACATAGTCATGCAGCGTGGTGATGACCGTCGTGACCGTTTCGGTCAGGTAAAGATCCTGCACGATATAGACCAGCGAGAGGGAGTCATGCTCACTGAGATTTAGGGTGATGCCGCCTTCACAGTCTGTTGTGGCCACGGTGCAGCGTCCCAGATTGCCGATCGGCAGCTGATCGGGGCCAAAGACGACAAGCCCCGTGCTGGTATAGGTGTCGCGCCCGGTCAGAACGGTTGCGCTGGTGGTCTCGCTGGTCTGGCTGACGCCATTGGCCGCGACCTCGTAGCGCTCAAACGCCACGGCGGCGACCTGCGGCAAGGCCAGCATGGTCTCAACCGCCTGATCCAGTGTGGCGGCCATCGTCGTGGCGATTGTGGTGCCGCTGCCCGCAACACGCGCCTGAAGGCGAACGCCGCCGTCCCGCTCTTGCGTCACGTTCACCTGACGCGTTGTCGCCGTGTAGGCAAATGTGCTGGTGGCAACGAATTCCCCCAGGTGGCCCGGCTCGGGTGTCGGAGTGAAACTGCCGCTGTCGGGCGCGTAAGAGGCGCTGCCGTCGCGGCCGATTGTCTCGGTTACACCATTCAGAACATATTGCGGCACCAGATCGGTGATGGCCTGCACCGGGATCGCCAAGCCCCGCTCGCTGACGATCAGGGTGCTGGTCAGCGACCCGCCCGGCGACTGGACCAACGGCCCCGCAGGCCCGGTCAGCGGCGGCGGATCGCTGCTTTCGTCCAGCGTCAGGTTCACCGCATAGTTCTGGATCGTGGTGACGAGGCGGCTGATCCTGTCTGTGATGTGCAGGACTTCCAGCGTGCCGATATTGACCAACGTATCGTTCAGACCCAACACCACCTGCTGACCCGGTGCGGCACAATCATCGAAGGCCGAACTGCATTCGTCGAGATAGCCGACATTCACTGTAGTCGGGCCGAAGATCACTTGGCCTGCGGTGATATAGGTGTCACGCCCGGTCAAAACCGAGGTCACGGTTTCCGCCACTGTCCGTGTGGCGGCAAGAACCGCCTCTTGCATTGCGACGATCGAGCCGCGGATGGTGTTCAGCGCCGGGCTGGCCAAGGCTGCGGCCCGCGCCGCCTCGATCGTGGGTCCGGTGCCGGTGGCCAGCACCGGGCCATCGACGCCGACCCGCACCGCAAAGGAATAGCCGCCATCCGCAGCCGTCTCCGTCACCTCTTGCTGACGTTGAAGCTGATAGCCGAATGAGGTGGTGGTATACAGAATTCCCCCGGTGTCGGGGTAGGGGGCCGTCGGCCAGACCTGCGGGTTCGGCACAAAGCCGGGTTGCAGGTAGGCCACCGAGGACAGGGGGGCATCCAGATCGCGCTCGCTGGAAAAGACCGTAGTAGGCAGCGGCCCCCGCAACCCCACCACCTCGGGGCCAGCCGTGCCGAGGATCAGTGGCGCATCGGCATCCAGCGTCAGGTTCAGCGCATAATTCTGAACCGTGGTGACGACCCGGCTGATGGCGTCGGTGATGTAGGTGTCACGCAATGTGTAAACGTGGGTCAGCGTGTCGTTCAGCCCCATAACGAGGTTCTGCCCGGACGCACAGGTGCTGAAAGGCGTCGCACATTCGCCCAGAAACCCCACACGCACGGTTGTCGGGCCAAAGATCACCTCACCCGTGGAAACATAGTCGTCATAGCCCGTCACGATGGAATTGACGGTTTCGGTGATGGTCTGGGTGGCGGCCAGCACCACCTCTTGCGCGGTAAGGATATAGGCCCGGATCGTATCCAGCGCCGGGTTGGCCAGTGCCGCCGCCCGCGCCGCATCGCGTGTGGCCCCGGTTCCGGTGGCCAGAACCGAACCGCTGCCCACCCGCACGTCAAATTTATAACCGCCATCCGCCTGCATTTCGTTCACCGTTTCGGTGCGGAACAGCCGATACCCAGAGGAGGATGTGCTGATGTTGAACCCCACGGGCGTGCCGGGTTCGGGCATGGTTATCTGCGGCGGCACAAAATCCGGCTGGAAAATGTCAATATCGGCGGTGGGAATGCTCAGGCCGCGCTGGCTGTCGGCAACAATGCTGGAAAGCTGGCTCTCATGGCCCTGCACCATCGGTCCCGCTGCGCCGATCACCAGTTGCGGCGGATCGGCCAGAGCGCGCAGGGGCAGCACAAGGGTTAAAACGGCAACCGCCACAAACCGTCCGACCGTCGCAATGCCCATCGCTTTATGCCTCGCAGAAAAATTCATGCAGCCAGAGGTGCCGAAGAAATTCCGGATCAGACCGGACAGCCGCCCCTGCGCCACGCATTTTCCAGCCGGCGCCGCGGCGCGCTATCCTCCATATGGGGGGGCGGGGTCAGAAAGCCGTAAACGAGGGATAGGGAAGATCGACATTTCCCTTGGATACTCTCTGGCGAAGGTGCCGCTGAAGCCGCCGGGCCTTCAAGGCCCGGCCAGCGCCTGACCCGCCCATGGCCGGCGCTGGCCTCTGGAGTTTATCGTTGATGCGACGACAGGATGAAACCGCCCACGCAGGCGGGGAAACGCAATGCGTTTCCTTTCTCCACCCGCGCTTCGCTGCAAGGAAGCGTGTAAATTAGCAGAGCCCTGCCAGAACCAGCCGCGCCACGGCCTGCGGGCGGGTCTGCGCGCCCAGTTTGCGGCGGCCGGAATCGACATGATCCTTTACCGTCGCCCGTGAGATCTGAAGCAGCAGTGCGATTTCCGGATCGGTCTTGCCGGCGGCAACCCAGCGCAGACATTCCAGCTCGCGCGCGCTTGGCATCTCATGCGGGGCCACCACCATGGCCTGCCCGGCAATCATCCGGCACCGCTCATGCACCCGCAGCGACCAAAGATGCAGCCTGTCCCGCTCATCGCGCAGCAATGCGCGTTTGCCGCCCATGGTCACAAGGCCAAGATAACCGCCCGGCCCATGGATCGGCACGGAAAGCCCATCGGTCCAGCCCCATTGATTGGCCGTGCGCCACAGCTCTTCCTCCGGCTTTGACATGCTGCGGGTGCGCCGGACATCCTCCCAACTGAAGGGCATCAGCCGCAGCCGCGCCTCGGCCACACTGAAATCGACCAGATGGAAATTGTTCTTGCGGTAAAGCGCAATCCAGGCGGCGGGCCAGTCGTGAAAGAAGAAATGCGTTTCCGGACCGATTGCCGTGGGCAGGAACACGCCGCAGGCGCTGGCAGTATAGCCGAACCCGGCGATGGAGGTCGCAAAATGCGCCTGCACCTCGGGCAGGGTAGTCAGCTTGTCAAGACGCTCCAGAAAGCGGTCGTGCATATGCCCCGCTGCATCGCTGTTATCGTCGCCGCACCTGCCTAACCTACCGGCGGGGATATTGCTACTTTGCTCTGATGATGTGACCGCCCCCCGACGGCATCTGTGTTGCCCGCCCCTCCATCAGCGATGCCGGACCCGTAGCCGCGATTATAGGCATCCATCGACAGGATGGCGAGGTAAAGGTCCTTGGAGATAGTCATTTGTACAACTCCGTCGAAAAATGACTTGGCGCTATGAGATAAACTTGTGGATCCGCTTGGTCACTTACTAGACCCACTGCGGGCTTGCCCTTCAAGTTGGCCCTATCGCGGCCGACCTCTTCAAGCCACCCCAACACCGCCTCCACCTTCCCCTCCGTCACCGCCTCATCGGTGACCTCCAGCGTCACCGCCTTCAGGCGCACGCCCGGCCCGAAGCTGGCGGCAAGGTCTTCCGGGTCCACCCGCTGCACGCTTTTCGGGTCGGCGATGTCGCTAAAGGTCACCATCAAGGGCCAGGCCTTGGGCGGCAGGGGCACGGGCTGCTCCAAGGGCAAGGCCTTGATCAGGTTGATCGTCGCTTCGGAACTGACGTAGCCCTTTGTCCCGTTGGATTGCAGCAGCGCATAGGCGAGGTTCTTGCCGGGATCTCCGATAAAGCCCGAGGGCGCTTTCAGAAGGGCAAAGAGATACTTGCCCGGGCTCACTTCGACCACCACCGCCTCTCCGGTGACCGTCCAGGCGCTGTGCGCGCCGTCGCCAAGGGGCTTGCCTTCGTCTTTCGTCGCAGGCCCGGCCCAAAAGATATGCTGCACCGCCGAACCGCTGCGCTCCCCAAGGGGCGTGTCGAGGGTGATCGTCAGGCGCTGGTTCCACTGGGCTTGCACCTCGTCATAGGAGGGGCCGCGCAGGACCATGGCCATGCCCACCAGCCACGACAGCCAAGGCAACGACGCCAGGGCCGCAAGGAGCAAGAGTCCAAGGACCAGAGGGCGGCGCATCCAAGTCATGCAAGAAAGCCCCCGCCTGGCAAGTGGCCGACACCCGTGATACCCTGACGGGCTACGGCTGGCCCGGCAAGGCCACCACCCAAAGAGTGGCCGGTCAGTATCAGGTCGGAGCCGGGGGTGAGCTGAGGCAGTACTGCTGTACGTGGACTATCCATAGGCTCAAAACTCTACGAGGAAGGTTTGCTTTCACTTGGTACGGAATGGGCCGGCCTTATTGGTCCATATGCATGTAACGAAACGGTCTGGACATCCGACACAGTGGACTCAATTTGCGGGCGCTGGCTCTGGTTTCGTCGACCTTACGATCCTCTCGAGCATTTCTTTGTCGATCAGGCCCACAATCTGAGGATGCATCCTCAGCTCCCCCTCCTTCACGACCTGCCGGAAGTTTGCGACAACTCGCCCAGCCATGGCGCGATCAGGCGCAACAACGTCGAAGAGCCAGTTGATTGAGCCACTCGACCAGTCGTCAGGCTTCAAACGAATTGGCCAGACCCCCGCCTTGATCTGCTCGCGGATTTTCGCGTCGACTTCTTCCGAAACGCTGGCCCAGATCGCAAAGTCCGAGATGTCCATCAGCGCGTTGCGTTCGGCGCCCGCAGGATGTGCTATGGCGATGCGGTCGCGGATCAGCGGCTCGAGCACTAAATGTTGCAGGTCACCCAGCGACTGATGCCGGTAGCGCGGCAGCAGCATCAACGACATGACAATCTTGCCAAAGCTCTCGCGCACCTGGCTGCGCAGGCTTGCGATCTTCTCAACGGCTTCAGGAGGTATCGAGGTTGGCGCCTGCCCATTCGGTGCTTCAGTGTTTTCGGGCCTCACGCCGCCAAGATCGTTCACTCGATACGCCTCCATCAAATCTCCTTGACGAGGCTAGCGGCCTCCGACGGGCCGATCAATCCGGAAACTGTTCTTTTAGATAGGTTTCACCGCTTTGGTCGGACATACGCCTCCCGAGTTCAAATCCAGCTGCGGGTAATACAACGATCTTCGGCGCGGTTCAGGTGGCCCGGATCGCCGACCGTCAAAGCTGACTTTGGCCCTTCTATTTGCGCTATCGCAACGTCGGTAGCGGCGTCAGGGTCTAAGACCCCTGCCAACGGGCCATTCCGGCTCGCGTCGCCAAGGAGTTTGCGATGAACCTGTTTCGTCTGATCGCCCCTGCCACCCTTGTGCTTGCCCTGGCGGGCGCCGCCCAGGCCGCAGAGGTCGAGATCCACATGCTGAACAAGGGTGCTGACGGCGCCATGGTCTTCGAGCCCGCCTTCGTGAAGGTCGCCCCCGGCGATACGGTCAAGTTCATCCCCACCGACAAGAGCCATGATGTCGAATCCATCAAGGACATGCTCCCGGCCGGGGTGGAGCCCTTCAAGGGCGAGATGAACAAGGAATTCGACCTCGTGGTGACCGAGCCCGGCGTCTATGGCATCAAATGCACCCCGCATTTCGCCATGGGCATGGTGGCGCTGATCCAGGTCGGCGATGCGCCCGCGAACCTCGATGCCGCCAAGGCCGTGAAGCTGCCGAAGAAGGCGCAGGAGCGCATGGAAAAGGCCTTCGCTCAGGTCCAGTGAGTCGGGCCTAAGGCAAGGGCGATACGCCGATGACATGCGGATGGGCGGCAAGAACCGCCGCCCAGACCGCCGCCGCGATCAACAGGCGCGCCACCGATGGCGCCGTAACGGGCCGCCAGCGTCCGCTCAACCATGCGGCAAGGGGCAGATTTGCGGTCCGCGCGGCCATCCGGTCCCAGTCCTTGCCCAATTCGCACTTTTTGCGTGCATCCAGCATCGGCATTCCCGCGATGCAGAACCCTGCGAAAGCGCCGAACAGGATCACATGCGCCAGATCGCCATTCACCAGAAGATGCGCCAGCGACCAGAGCAGCAGCGCCCAGAGCAGCGGATGGCGCGTGACCCCCGCGATTCCGGGGTGATCGGGGTCGAACCCGTGCCGCCTGCCACCGAAGGACAACGGATTGGGCGCGCCGATGGCAAAGACCGCAAGCAGGATCGCGCAGGGCATGGCGATATTCGCGGCCCATCGCATCCAGGGGTACTGATACCAGACATCGACCCAAGGCGCGCCGGCTGCCGCCATGATCAGCCAGATCAGAATTGCCGTGGACAACAGGCTGAACAGGACACCATAGCCCGAACGCCCCAGCCGCGTCTTGAGCCACCGTTTCACCCCGGGCAACGCCGGTATGGCGTGCGATGCGAAAAAGGCTGCAAAAGCCGCCGCGAAGTTCCACCAGCCCATCATCCGATCCCTGTTGAAAGACTGCCATGACCGCTCTGTCGCCCTCGTATCGTGCAGCCGCCTGCCAGTCGCGCCTTTTCGCCGCCTTGCCAGCAGAAGTGCGCGATCCGCTTCTGGCCGTCGCACGCGTTACCTGCCATCCGCGCGGAACGGCGGTGTTCCATCAGGGCGACCGCGCCCATTCGTTGCATATCGTGGCCGAAGGCTGGGTAAAGCTCTATCGTATCGCCCCCAATGGCACCGAAGCGGTCGTCGGCGTCATGACCCGCGGCCAAAGCTTTGGCGAACCGATCGCGCTGCGTGGCTGCGACTATCCCGTTTCCGCCGAAGCGGTAACGGATTGCGCCCTTGTCGCCGTACCGTCGGATGCGCTGCTGTCCCTGATCCGCGCCCGGCCCGAGGCTGCGATTTCCATCCTGTCCTCGACCTTCCTGCATCTTCAAAGTCTGGTCGAGCAGATCGAACAGCTCAAGGCGCGGTCGGGGGCGCAGCGGGTGGCGGAGTTTCTGCTGGATCTCTGCCCGGATGGAGCGGAGGCGGCGACCGTCACCCTGCCCTATGACAAGGTATTGATCGCCGGGCGTCTGGGCATGAAACCCGAAAGCCTGAGCCGCGCCTTTGCCCGGCTGCGCGATCATGGCGTGCGCGTCACCCAGTCGAGCGCAGCCATCGCCTCGGTCGCGGCGCTGCGCGATCTCGCCCATGCCGATCCGGCAGGGGCCTGGGCGCGGGCGGTCTGAGTCAGAGCGCATGAAGCCCCCAGATCACCGCCAGCCACAAGGCCAGCGGCAGGCAGAAGGCGGTCAGCCAGCCGGCTCGCAGATGCAGGAAACCGCCCAGAATCACCCGCGCCTTCAGGAAGGCCAGCAGCAGCAATGCCGCCGTGACGGCCTTGCCCGGACGGGAAGCAAGAAGCGCCGTCATCGCCGTTAACCCCAGCAGGATCGTCCAGGTACGGATCGGGGTCATCCGCCTATCCCAGCAGATAAACTGGCGGCAGGATCAGCACCCAGACCAGATCGACCATGTGCCAGAACATCACCCCGGCTTGAATCTCGGGGCCGCGGGTCCGCCAGGCAACCAGCCCCAGAACAACGACCCCAGCCAGCACATGAGCGGCGTGAAAGCCGGTAAGCAGGTAATAGAAGGTCCAGAACGGCCCACTGTCGATCCCGATCCCCTCCCGCATATGGGCGCCATATTCAGCAACCTTTACGCCCAGAAATGCCAACCCGCCCAAAGCTGCAAGGATCAGGAAGCTCCGCGCGCGTGCGCCCTTCTGCGCCGCCGCCTTCTCCGCCAGGGCTGCCAAAAGGCCCGAGGTGATCAAAAGAACCGTGTTCAACGCTGCCAGCCGCCCGTCGAGATGCGTCTGTGCCGCCGCAAAGCCCGCAGGATCGGTCAGCCGCACCGCCGACATGGCCGTGATCCCCGCCGCGAAAACCAGAAGTTCCGACCCGATCAGCACCCACATCATCAACTCGCCCGGCAGATCCTCGATCCGCATCATGCCACCAGATGCCGATAGATCTCCGGCAGAGCGGCGGTCAGCCGGTCCGGATCGCGGATCACCGCAAAGCCACCCTGCCCGAAAAGGCGCGGAAACCACGCCTGCCCGTTGCGGTCGATGGTGATGCCGAACACCGCCTGGCCGGCCCGCCGCGCCTCGCGTACGGCCATCGCGCTGTCCTCGATGCCATGCCTCCCCTCATAATGGTCCAGATCATTCGGCTTGCCGTCGGTCAGAACGATCAAAAGGCGGCGCAGGCTCGCCTCCTCCGCCAGACCCGCCGAGGCATGGCGGATCGCTGCCCCAAGCCGCGTGTAGTAGCCCGGACGCAGGGCGGCGATGCGCGCCTCGACCTCCGGCCCCATCGGCTCGCCGAAGGTCTTGCAGCCATGGAGCCAGACCCGGTTGCGCTTCAGCGAGGAGAACCCCTGGATGGCAAAGCGGTCGCCGCAGGCCTCAAGCCCCCAGGCCAGCGCAGTCAGCGCCTCGCGCGCGATGTCGATCACCGGGCGACCGGTGACGGCGCTTTCGGTGGAGCGTGAGACATCCAGCAGGATCGACACCGCCAGATCACGGTTTTCGGGTCGCGCCTGACGCCAGATGCGGTCGCTGCCCCGCCCGGTGGCGCGCAGGTCGGTCAGGGCGCGCAACGTGGCGTCAAGGTCCAGATCCTCACCATCGGGCTGGGCGTGGCGGATCAGTTTGGCCGGGCGCAAAGCCTCGAACTGGCGGCGGACGGCGCGGATGCGGCGCTGCGCGACGGGATCGAAATGGATCGCATGGTCGGGATCGGGCGTGACCGGGGCGGCCAGAACGCGGGTATGGGCGGGCAGGTAGGCACCCGCACGGGCATCCCATTCGGGATAGGTGAAGGCCCCCGACAGATGATCGCGGTCGGCATCCTCGGGGGCGAGGTCCAGATGCAGCTTCAGCCGTGTCGCGGGGGCCTTGGATATCTGGCCAAGCCCGATCTCCTCCTGATCGTCGGCGGCTTTCTTGGCATTGTCGAAATCGTCATCCTCGACCCGGCGGTTGACGTTCAGGAATTCGGCCCAACTCAGCAGCGCCTCGAACTTGTAAAGGATCAGGCTGTCGCGGCGGTCGGCCAGATCGGCCTTGTGACGGCGGGCGCGATGGGCCTTTTCGCCCTCGGCCCCCTGTTCGGCCTCGCCCGCCGTCGGCAGGGTTTCAACCTCGGAGGGGGCGGAAAAGGCCAGCGCCCGCGCCTCGGGCCAGAGTGGAACGGGCAGGAAGGGCAGATAGCCGCGCGGCGCACGGGCGTCGGGGCGGGCCGGGGCGGCCTGCGGCCCACCGAGCGCGGCGCGGATCAGCGCCTCCACCCGCGCTTCGGTGCCGGTCAGACCCGAGGGGCGCTGCGCGAGGGCCGCATCGGCCAGCCGCTGCCAGAGCGGGCGCAGACCGGGTGCTGCTGCAAGCGTCGCCTCCGTCATCGCCTTTGCCCGCGCGATGGCGGCGAGATCGGCCTGCAACGGATCGGGTTCCGCCTTGGCGGCGGGCAGATGCACGGTGGCAGCGGCGAGCCAGAGATAGAGCGCCTCATTCAGGGCGCGATCAGAAAACACCGCCAGATCGGCGGGCAGGCGCAGCGCCTCGCCATCGAAACTGGCGCGGGGCAGATGCTCCGCCGGGGTGGCCAGCCGCCGCCGCCATGACAGGCGATGGCGGCTCACCTCCTCGGCCACCGGCTTCAGCTCCACCGCCGGATCGCCCCCGAGGCCCCGGAACAGGACCGAAAGACGGCCGCGCATCTCCTCCAGATGCGCGGCCGCCTGAGGGAACCGGGGCGGCGCGTCAAACCGGCTCGCCAGCGCGTGCCAGAGCTTGCCGACCGTCTCTTCCGGCTCCCAAGGGGCGATTTCGACGCTCATCCGGTGACTGCCATGACCAGATCGCAAAGACCGCGCCGGATGTCGGCATCATCGGTCAAAGGCTCGATCATCGCGGCGCGGATGGCGCGGTCGAAGTCCATGCCATTGGCGATCAGCGTCGCGGCATAGACGACGAGCCGGGTGGAGATGCCCTCCTCCAGATCCTGCCCTTTCAACCCGCGCAGCTTGCACGCCAGACGGACCAGCAGGCGCACCTTCTCCTCCCCCAACCCGCTTTCGCGGACCACCACGGGGATTTCATGTTCCGGTTTCGGAAAGCCGAACTCCACCGACAGAAACCGCTGCCGGGTCGAAGGTTTCAGGGTTTTCAGGATGTTCTGGTAGCCGGGGTTGTAAGAGGCGACCAGCATGAAGCCGGGCGCGGCAGACAGTTCCTCGCCCGTGCGGTCGATGGGCAGGAAACGGCGGTCGTCGGTCAGGGGGTGCAGTACCACGGCCACGTCCTTGCGCGCCTCCACCACTTCGTCGAGATAGCAGATCGCCCCTTCGCGCACCGCGCGGGTCAAGGGGCCGTCCACCCAGACCGTTTCGCCGCCTTTCAGCAGATAGCGCCCGATCAGATCCGCCGCCGACAGGTCGTCATGGCAGGCGACCGTGTAAAGCGGCCGCCCCAGCCGCGCCGCCATATGGGCGACGAAGCGGGTCTTGCCGCAGCCGGTGGGACCTTTGAGCAAAAGCGGAAGGTTCGCCCGGAAGGCTGCCTCGAACAGCCCACATTCATCGGCCTGCGGCAGATAGAAGGGGGCGGTTGCCCCCTTCGGATCAAAGGTTCCGTCCATGGGATCACTCCGCCGCGACATGATCGGCGTCCCCGGACAGCCGGTCGCGTTCCAGCGGGCCGGGGGTCACGATCTCGCGACCGGGGAAGGCCAGGGCGTAGATGAAAAGATAGGCCCCCAGCACAACCGCCACCCCGGAACCGAAGCGCATCCAGTAGAACAGCGCCAGTTGGTCCTGAACCTCCATATAACCCATGCCCATCACCCGTTGCAGATGCACCTGCACAGTGCCGGCAAAGGTCAGGGTAAAAGTCATGAACAGCATCCCGCCGGACATCAGCCAGAAGGAGGCCATGTTCAGCACCTGATTATAGGGGTCGCGCCCGCGCAGGATCGGCATCGCATAAGTGAACATCGCCAGATTCAGGCAGACATAGGCCCCGTAAAAGGCAAGGTGGCCATGCGCCGCGGTGATCTGCGTGCCGTGGGTGTAGTAGTTCACCCCGTGCAGCGTGTGCAGGAACCCCCAGATGCCCGCGCCGAAGAAGGCCAGCACCGAACAGCCCAGGCTCCACAGCAGCGCCGCCTTGTTCGGGTGGTCGCGCCGCCCCTTCCACACCATGACGAAGGCAAAGGCCATCATCGCGAAGAACGGCACAATCTCAAAGCTGGAGAAGATCGAGCCGATCCACTGCCAATAGGCGGGCAGCCCGATCCAGTAGTAGTGGTGTCCCGTGCCGAGGATGCCGGAGAACAGCGCCGTCGCCACGATGACGTAAAGCCATTTTTCCACCACCTCGCGGTCCACCCCGGTCAGCTTCAGCATCAGATAGCCGAGGATCGAGGCCATGATCAGCTCCCACACGCCTTCGACCCAGAGGTGGACGACGAACCACCAGTATTCCTTGTCGAGGCTGAGGTTGTCTGGGTTGACGAAGGCGAAGAGGAACAGCAGCGCCAGCCCCCAGAGGCCGATCAGCAGGATGTTGGTGATCGCGGTCTTGCGCCCCTTCAGCACCGTCAGCGTGACGTTGTAGAGAAAGATCAGCGCGGCGATGACGATACCCACCTTCACCCAGGTCGGCTGTTCCAGAAACTCGCGCCCCTGAGTGCCGAGGAAATAGTTGCCGGGAAAGAGGCGGAACACATAGGTGATCACCGCCGACAGCGTGCCTGCGACCAGGATCGCCAGTTGCACCCATGCCAGCAGCGGAGAGTGGATTTCCCGTTCCGATTCCTCGGGGATCAGGAAATAGGCCGCGCCGAAGAACCCCAGCAGCAGCCAGACGATCAACGCATTTGTATGCGTCATCCGCACGATGTTGAACGGCAGCGCTTCCGACAGGAAGTTCGGGTTGACGTAGATATAGCCAAGCACGAGCCCCATCGTGACCTGAATGGCGAACAGTGCCAGCGCCGCGACGATATAGACCAGCGCGATTTTCTGGGTCTGGTATTTCATGATGATCTCCCTTCAGCCGGCATCGTTCGGCGGCCAGTCCTGCGTGCGGATCTTGTTGGTCCACAGCAGAAAGTCGCTCAGTTCGCGGATCTCCTGATCCGTCAGGTGGAATTGCGGCATCTGCCGCCGCCCTTCGACACCCGAGGGCTGCGACTCCATCCAGCCTTTCAGCGTGTCGAACGCCATGTCGGGATCATCGGCCACGCCCCAGCGGGTCATGACATTGCCAAGCTCGGGCGCGAAATAGGCGCCTTCCCCCAGAATGGTGTGGCAGTTGATGCAGGCGTTCTTTTCCCAGACATGCTTGCCCGCTGCGACGCTTTCGGTCAGCGGCGCAGCGGCGGTCGAAGAATTGACGACATAAAAGTGGCTCTGGATGGCCAGGCCCACGAAAATCAGAATGAAGAACAAGGACCCGCCATAGAAGATGTTCCGGGCCATGCTCTTGGTCAGGACTTCGCGCATGGCGACGGCCTCCCTTTGCTGTTGGCGACAGACAGGGGATGACCGGGTCTGGACCGAGGCGCCTTAACGAAAGTCAAGGAAGCCGCGTTTTTGGTCTGCGATGACCCCGGACAACAGCAGGAGGCTAACGATGCATGACGAAACCCGCTGGCCTGTCTGGAAATTGGCGCTGCTGCTTTATGTCTTCGCGGCCGGAGCGGCCGCGATCAACTTGTTCATGCTGGGGCTGTTAGGGCAGTGGGTGGGTTTGCCGGCCCTGTCGCCGTTCGCCGCCACGTCCGCCGCGCTTGTCCTGGGATGTCCCGCCGCATGGCTGGCGGGGCGATGGGTCAGATCGCTGCTCGATCAAGCCGCGAACGAGGTGTGAAATCTTGCAGCATGCGTATATCTCAAGCTCCGGACTTCGGGAACGGAGTTGTCCCGGCCAAGGGCTTTCGCGCATGTCGAATGTCCCGCCCAATCGCGGTCTTGTCCTTTGAGCCGTTGATCCGCCTCCCGTCTCGGCGGCCTTCTTTTGAGATCGACCCGGGTAGATGTTTCGGGCCGTGGGCGGCGCAGTGGCTGCCAACATGATGCCGGTTCAATGCAATGATCTTCTGCAGTCCGAGATTGCAATCTTATTGGACATTATGCGGAAGCGACAAGCGCGGCGGATAATTACAACATATATCGCATAAAGCGCCGATATTTGCTGGACCCTAGGGAAGCTGCGCGGGCCGCGCTAGCGGGATTGAAGCCTGAACATCTTCGCCGGTATCTGCCGCTTGATGCAGGTGGCTTTGCTTCAGGAAGACCAACAGCATATCCAGAAACGCGCGGGTCTTTTGTGGCATCAGGCGTCGGCTTGGGAAGACGGCGCGGACGGAAGCCGGGCGCAGGGTCCAGTCGGGAAGCACGCGGATCAGCGCGCCGGACCGCAGATAATCTACCGCAAAAATATCCGGCAGGCTGGTAATCCCCGCGCCCAACAGGGCAAGGCGGCGCAGGGCGTAGTAGGAATTGGCGGTGATCCGGCGGGGCTTGGTATCGACGGGCAGCACCTCTCCACCCCGGTTCAGCACCCAAGGCACCGGGGCGCCATCACTCATCAACATCAGCATGTCGCGTTGCGGCAGATCATCGGGGGACAGGACCGGCGTGGAGAGGTAAGCAGGCGCTGCATAAAGGCTGATTTCCAGATCAATCAGATGCCGTGTGGTCAGGTTCTGCTGTGCCTCGGCTTCGCCGACACGGATCGCCAGATCAAAGCTTTCACCGATCACATCGACGTAGCGCGGCGACATATCGAGATCGAGCTGCACCTCCGGGAAGTCGCGGGTGAAAGCGGCCAGCATGGGTGCCAGCGAGATGGCCGCAAGGTCGGCGGGCGCCGAGATCCGCAACCGCCCGGACGGTCGGGTGCGCTGACGTTCGATCACATCGGCAACCCGCTCCATCTCATGACCGATCTGCTCGGCCGAGCCAAGAATGCGGAGGCCCATCTCGGTCAGGACCAGCCGCCTTGTGGTGCGTTGCAGCACCTTTTCGCCCAACCGCGTTTCCAGTTCCTGGATGCGGCGCGAGAGCGTGGATTTCGGCAGGCCAAGCTGGCGGGCCGCTTCGGAGAAACCGCCGGCATTGACGATGCGGGCAAAGAGAACAAGGTCCATCGGGTCAGGAGGTGGCGGCATGAGCATCGTTCCATATTTGGAATAGTGAAACCCATTCTTCCGTATTGGGCAACAGAGATTCCCGGATTAGCCTGAAAGCAGATCAGGACTTGGGAATATGCTCGTGACGCCACATCTCGCCTCACTTCTGGAACGCGCCGTTGTCTGGGAAAGCGCCGTTGGCTGGACGCCGGAATGTCTCGACGAAGGCCCCGACATGCTGCCCCGCTATGCCGCTGCCGGGTTTTCCTATCTGTCGATGACCATGGGAGCGGATTGGGACCGGCCGGAGCCGACCCTGCGGCATCTGGCCCAGCAGCGCCGCTGGTTCGAGGCGCGGTCGCATCATTTCCGCATCACGGAATCGGTCGAGGATATTCGCACGGCCAAGCGCGAGGGAAAGCTCGGCATCGGCTTTCACCTGCAAGGGGCAAGTCCGTTGGGCTATGAACCGGCGCTGATCGACTCCTGGTATCGGCTGGGCATCCGCTGGATGATCCTGTGCTACAACACCCGCAACCCCTTGGGCGATGGTTGCCACGAGCCGTCTGATGCCGGCCTGTCGCTCCTCGGCCGGGCCTTTGTGGCCGAGGCGAACCGGGTGGGCATGATGCTCGACATCAGCCATGCGGGCATCCGCACCTCGCTCGACATCATCGAATTGTCCGAGCGCCCGGTGGTGGCCAGCCATTCCAGTGCCCGCGCGATCAAGACCCATGAGCGCAACATCACCGATGAGCAGATCAAGGCGCTTGCAGCGAAGGGCGGCGTGATGGGGATCAACTCCATCGGACCCTTCCTGACCGATGACAATTCCTCGGGCGTGGGGGCGTTGATGCGCCACATCGACCATGTGGCGCAACTGGTCGGGCCGCAGCATGTGGGGCTGGGGCTGGACGTGGTGTTCTACCAGCCCTTCATGACCAAGCTTTACGATTCCGGCCCGCTGATGAGCCAGCGCGGCTATCCCCGCCCGCCGTGGGCCGATGTGAAGCCCGAAGCCCTGCCGGAACTGGTCGAGGCGCTGGACCGTCATGGCTATGACGAGACGGCGATCCTCGGCATTCTGGGCGAGAATTTCCTGCGGGTCGCCGGACAGAACTGGCGCCCCTCCACCCTTCCCTCAAGGAGCGAATGATGAAACTGAAGTCCTTCGGGCTTGCATCCCTGTTTGCCCTCGCCGCCCTTGGCGCCGCGCAGGCTGAACCCAAACGCATCGCCATCGCCAGTTTTGGCGAACACCCCGCGCTCAACGAAGTCGCCGAGGGCTTCAAGGAGCGAATGGGGGAACTGGGCTATGTCGAGGGCAAGGATGCGACCTACAGCTTTGTCCATGCCAATTTCGACCGCACCCTGGTCCCGCAGGTTCTGCAAAAGGTCGAGGCTGAAAAGCCCGCCCTCGCGCTGCTTCTGACCACCGGTCTCAATCAGGCGGCGGTGCGCGGCATCACCGACAAGTCGATCCCGATCGTGTTCGGCGCGGTGGTCGATCCGGTCGTGGCGGGCATTGTGCCGGATTGGCAGCATGGGTCCGAATTCAGCACCGGCGCGTCGATGATGCCCGATTTCGACGCGACCTTCGCCTATCTGAAAACGGTGATGCCCGAGATCAAATCGGTCGGCACCCTGTTCAATCCGGGCGAAGACAATGACGCGACCAACATGGAGTTGATCGAGAAGGCCGCCGAGAAGGCCGGTATCAAGGTTGTGGGCGTGCCGGTGGAGAATGCCGCCGACCTGCCGCAGCGGGTGCAAAGCTTTGCCGGTCAGGTCGATGCGATTTTCCTGATCCAGTCAAACATCGTGCAAACCTCGGTTCCCGTCGTGGCGCAGGTAGCGCAGCGGATGAAGATGCCGCTGTTCAACTCGGTCTTCGCGCCGGATCTGGCCGATCAGCTTGCCGGTTTCCATGCGATTTCCTACCGGAAGAACGGCGTTCACGCCGCCGATCTGGCGGACCGCATCCTGAAGGGGGAAAAGCCTGCCGACATCGCCCCCTATGTGCCGACCGAAGCCGATTTCGATTCCTACGTCAGCGTGAAGGGGATGGAAGCGGTTGGTCTGCCGATCCCTGCCGCTCTGGCGGACAGCCCGTGGTTGCTGAAGTGAGCGAGCCTGTGACGGGGGGCGCTGCCCCCCTCCTTGCCGCCGCGGGTCTACGCAAGACCTTTGGCGGCGGCCTGCCCGGCGCGCGGCCTGCGCTGGATGGCGTGGACCTGACGCTGGCACGCGGCGATTTCGTGGTGATCATCGGCAGCAACGGCGCCGGAAAGTCCACGCTGCTGAACAGCATTGCCGGCAGCTTCCTGCTTGATGCAGGGCGGATCACACTGGCGGGCCAAGACATCACCCGTCTTGCCGGACATCGCAGGGCCGGCCTGATCACGCGGGTGTTTCAAGACCCGATGATCGGCACGGCGGCGGAAATGACGATCGAGGAAAACCTCGCCCTGGCCGAGCGGCGCGGCGCGCGGCGCGGATTGCGGATGAACCTGAACGCTGCGCGTCGGGACGTGTATAGGGAGCTGCTGAAGCCCCTTGCGCTCGGGCTGGAGGATCGGCTGACGGCGCAGGTGGCACTTCTGTCGGGGGGGCAAAGACAGGCACTGTCGCTGATCATGGCGGTCATGTCGAAGCCGCAACTGCTGTTGCTGGATGAACATACGGCCGCACTCGACCCGCGCACCGCCGGACTGGTGATGGAGGCGACCGAGCGGGTGGTGCGCGAAAACAAGCTGACCGCGCTGATGGTCACCCACAACATGCGGCAGGCGATCGAGACGGGCAACCGGCTGATCATGATGGATGCGGGCCGCATCCGCGACGACATCGGCGGAGCGGAGAAAACCAGCCTCACCGCAGCCGATCTGGTGGAAAAATTCAAGATCGACAACGACCGGATGCTTTTGGGGGCCTGAGAGATGGATATTCTGAACGCCTTCCTGAACCTTGTGCCGGTGACATTCGCGCAAAGCCTGATGTATTCCTTCGTGGTGCTGGGCATCATGATCCCGTTCCGGCTGCTGAGCTTTCCCGATCTGACCAGCGAGGGGGCCTTTCCCTTGGGCGGCGCTGTGGCGGCAGCCTTGATCCTGAGCGGGTGGAACCCGTTTCTGGCAACTGCGGTGGCGGTTGTGGCCGGGATGCTGGCCGGGGCGGCAACGGCGCTGATCCACCTGCAATTCCGGCTGAACTCGCTACTGGCGGGAATTCTGGTGTTCACCGCGCTTTACAGTGTGAACATGCGGGTGATGGGGCGGTCAAACGTGGCGCTGTTTTCCTCTGACAGCGTGTTCTTGCAGATCAGCCCGGATATTCTCGGCTCCGTCACCCTGCAGATCGCATTTTTCGCGGTGCTGGTTGTGGCGGTGCTGGTTGGGCTGCGCTGGTATCTGGCAACGGAATCCGGCGCTGCGCTGCGGGTGGTGGGGATCAACCCTGATCTCGCGCCATCGCTGGGCATCAGCCTGTGGACCTTCACCCTGATAGGGTTGGGCCTTGCCAATGGCTTGTCGGCTTTGGGCGGCGCTCTGGTCGTGCAGTTGCAGGGCTTTGCCGATGTGGGAATGGGGACGGGATTGCTGATCAACGGGCTGGCTTCGCTGGTGATCGGCGAGACGGTGCTGGGACGCCATACCATCACGCGGCAGTTGCTGGCCCCCGTTGTTGGGGCTGCGATCTATTACCAATTCGTCTCGCTCGGCCTGTCACTGGGCTTGCAGCCGAGCGATCTGAAACTGGTGACGGCGGTTTTCGTCCTGCTGACGCTGGGTCTGCCCGCATTGCGGAAATCCACAGGCATCGGGCGGGAGAAGATGCGGGCATGAGGTAGACGGAAGCCAAGCAGGATCAGAAATGGAGATCTTTCCGATCAGTTATGGTTGGCATCCGCCGAACGATTGCGGGGCGTAGGCATGCTGCGGCACTCCCTGAACGGCCGCTTCGCGAAATGCGGCCTTGCAGCATTGATAGACCTAACTGTCCACTGACGGCCGATCGCGTCGATGACCGCGTGCCTCAATGAAGTAGCGCAGTTCCCAGCATAGGCGAAGCCATGCCGACCTGCAGGATGAGTCATAGAAATCAGTTTGCTGTGCCCCCCGATAACTCGTCCATCTGATGCTAGGGTCCGGCCCAAGGAGAGGACCGGACATGAAGAGATCGAAGTTCACGGAAGAGCAG
>JAPUEK010000081.1:0-165476 GCA_027492585.1 Paracoccaceae bacterium
ATTTGTTGAAGGCCATGTTGGTGAAGGAGGAGGAGAGGCCGTTGTGCCAGAAGCCTCCGTCGCCGATGATCGCCACCGGCCGCCGCTCCCCGCCGCCATCGAAGGCGCCGTTGGCCGCCGGGCCAAGGCCGAAGCCCATGGTCGCGCCGCCGATCTCGAAGGGCGGCAAGGAGGCGAACAGATGGCAGCCGATATCGGCGGCGATCTGGTGCTTGCCGAGCTCCTTTTCCACAAGCTTCATCGCGGCGAAGATCGGGCGCTCCGGGCAGCCGGTGCAGAATCCCGGCGGGCGGATCGGCACGGTCTTCGTCAGGTCCGGGATCTGCGGCGGGTCCTCGTTCGGGGCGCGCACCACGGCGGCGAGCATCTGCGGCGCTGCGGTTTTCAGGAAATTCGTGATCCCGTCCAGCATCACCTGCCCGGTGTATTCCCCGGCCATCGGCAACATGCCCTTGCCGTGCAGCTTCACCGCCGATCCGGCGCGGTAAAGGAAGGAGCCGAGCGCCTGCTCGATGAACTCCGGCTGGCCCTCCTCGATGACGAGGATCTGCTCCTTGCCCTCGCAGAAAGCGAGAAACTCCGAGGAAACAAGCGGATAGGTGACGTTCAGAACGTAAAGCGGCACTGAGGTTTCGCCGTAGATATCGGCAAGGCCAAGACGCTGGAGCGCGCGGATCACGCCGTTGTACATCCCCCCCTGAAGCACGATGCCGACGGGGGCCGATTTCGGCCCGAAATGCTCGTTCAGGGCATTGTCGAGGATGAACTTCTCGGCCGCCGGCCAGCGGTTCTTGATCTTGTCCTGCTCATGGACATAGGACATCGGCGGCAGCACCACGCGGGCGAAATCGCTGCGCGGATTGGACAGGGCCTCGCGCACCGACAGCTTCGGCCGCTGGTTCTCGCGGGTGGCAAAGCTGCCGGTCACATGGCAGGAACGGATCCGCATGGTCAGCATCACCGGGGAATTCGAGGCCTCCGACAGGGCGAAGCCGTCACCCACCGCCTTCACGAGGCTCGGCAGGTTGGGGCGCGGGTCCAGAAGCCAGAATTGCGATTTCATCGCAAAGGCATGGCTGCGCTCCTGCATGATCGAGGAGCCTTCGCCGTAATCCTCGCCGAGGATGACCAGCGCCCCGCCCGTCACCCCCGAGGAGGCGAGGTTCGCCAGGGCGTCGGAGGCCACGTTGACCCCGACCGGCCCCTTGAAGGTCACCGCCCCCCGGATCGGGTAATGGACCGAGGCCGCCAGCATCGCCGCTGCCGCCGCTTCGTTGGCATTGGCCTCGAAGCGCACGCCAAGCTCGCCCAAAAGCTCCTCGGCATCGGCCAGCACATCCATCAGATGGCTGATCGGCGCGCCCTGATAGCCGCCGACATAGCCGACCCCGTTTTCCAGAAGCGCCTTGGTGATCGCCAGGATCCCTTCCCCGGTGAAGGTCTCCCCCGCGCCGAGACGCAGATCCTCGACCTCGGCCTTGAAGCTCCGTTCTGCCATGATATCAATGCCTTATTTGGAAGGGTCGGTATTCGACCACAGCACCGGCCCGCCGTCTTTCTCGTAGGCCATGCCCTGCGGGAAGGAGATCGCTTCGAGCTGAAGCCCCCAGGGCGCGAAGAAATAGAGGATGCTCTGCCCCGCCGCCGGGCCTTCCGTCACCGGAAGCGGCCCCATCAGGCTGCGGATGCCCTTGTCCTTCAGATAGGCCGCCACGGCGTCGATATCCTCGACATAGAAGGCGATGTGGTGGCCGCCGATGTCGCTGTTGCGCGCGCTGACGGTCTTCTGGTCGGGGGCGGTGTAGTGGAAAAGTTCGATGTTGGAACCGAAGCCGCAGCGCAGCAGCACGATCTCCTCGACCACGGCGCGCGGGTCCACATCCAGCAGATCCTGCATGAAGCTGCCCTTGTCATCCCGGAACGGCCCGAAGGAGGTGGCCTTCTGGCAACCCATGACATCGGTGAAGAAGCCGGTCGCCTCGGCCAGATCGGGAACCGTCAGGCCGATGTGGTTGATGCCGCGCACCCCCGGCATCGGTTCGGCGGCGGCAACGAGGGGCAGAAGGCAGAGCAGCGGGGCAAGAAGGCGTTTCATCATGGGTTCCCTGTTCCGATGTGGCATGAGGCTGCACGAGGAGGGGCTGGCGTCAGATCTCGTGCTTTCTGATGTTCGCCAGCATTTTCTGGAGCGTGCCGACAAAGGCCCGCCGTTCATCTTCCGGGACGCCGCGGAACATCCGCGCCTGCGCCATGGCCATATGCGGCCAGAGGCTTTCGAAGGAGGCCCGCCCGGCCTCGGTGATGAAGATGCGGGTGGCGCGGCTGTCGTTGGCATCCGTCTCGCGGCGGATCAGGCCATCGGACTGCAACTGGTCCAGCGACCGGCTCAGCGTCGATTGCTCCACCACCGTCAGAACCGCCAGCTCGCGGATCAGCGGGCCTTCGACCACCGAAAGGACGGCAAGGGCGCGCATCTTCGGCGTGGTCAGCCCCAGATCGGCCATCTCCTCGCGCAGGGAGGCGTTGTAGCGCCCCATGATGCGGTTCATCAGATAGGGGGCGAAATTGGTCAGGCCGACCTCGCCCAGTCGCGGCATCGGGGTGGGGGGTTCGTCGTTCATGCGCCGAGCCTCTTCGCTGCGTTGAAGCCGGAACCGCCGCCGAGGCCGGGGCCGGGGTGGGTGGAAGCGCCGATATGGATCAGTCCGCGCAGGGGGCCGGTGCCGTTGGTCGAATGGGCGAAGGGCCGCCAGATGAAGAACTGGTCGATGGAGCAGGCCCCGCCATAGGGGTCGCCGCCGACGAGGTTGACGTTCATCCGCTCCAGATCCTTCGGGGAATAGGCGGCGCGCGCGAGCTTGATCCGGTCGAAACCCTTGATATGGCGGGACAGGATCGCCTCCAGCCGGTCGGCGAAAGCCTCCTTCACCGCATCCCAGTCCTCGCCCGCGATCTCTCCCGCCGCATCGCCCTTGATCACGCGCGGCGCGTCGGGGATCTGGAGCCAGAGCACCGCCTTGCCCTCCGGGCAGCGCGAGGGGTCAAGGCGGGAGGGCTGGCCGACGCAGATCGTGGGCGTCGCCGGCAGCATCCCGCGCTCGGCCTCGTTGGCGGATTTCGACACGGCGTCGATCCCGTCCGACAGGTGGATCAGCGCCACATCCTCCAGCCCCGGCGTCAGCCATTCCGGGGCGGCATCGAGCGCGTAATGAAGCTGGAAATCCCCGCGCCCGTGGCGATAGCCCTTCAGTGCGGCGCGATCCTCCGGCAGGTTCACCCCTTCCAGCAGCCGGCCGTAAAGGTGGCCCGGTGCGACGGAGGCGAGGACGGAGCGGCTCTCGATCACCTCGCCCGAGGTCAGGCGGACGCCGGTGACGCGGCCCTCGCGGGTGGTGATGCGGTCCACATCGGCGCCGGTGCGGATCTCGCCGCCCTTCTCGGTGATGAGCCCGGCAAAGGCCTTGGCCGCCGCCCCTGCCCCGCCCTTGGCGATCGGCGCACCCGCAACCTCCAGCGCGAAGGCCACGACCTTGGCCATCTGCCCGGAATAGGCGCTTTCCGGGGTCAGCCCGCAATGCAGCACCCAGGGCGCCCAAAGGGCCTGGACGAGCGGGCTTTGATACTGGCTTTCGAGCCAGCCCCGCGCCGGGGCGAGCGCGCTGCCCATCCAGGCCGCAAGCCCGCGCAGACCCCGCTTGCGGACCTGCCCGAACAAGAGCTTCGCCGTCCCCCAGGACCAGAGGCTGCCGCCGAGCAGCGCGAAGAGGAAGGACGCATCCGCCCCGATCCCGCCCACGTCGCGGCCGTGCTGGTCGCCGTCGCCTGCAGCCAGCGCGTTGAAGGCGGCGATGTTGCGGGCGGGGTCCATGCTCAGCACAAGGGCGGAGCCGTCGGGGCGCAGCACCGCGGTCGGATGCGGGCTGTGACAATACTCAAACCCGTGCCGCGCCAGATGCGGCCCGAGGGCCGCCCCGGCGGGCGAGGTCAGGAACAGGACGAAAGTGGCGGCCATCACATCATGGGTGAAGCCGGGCAGCGTCGCCTCGGTGCTGTAAAGACAGCCGCCGATCCGCGCCTCCCGCTCCAGAAGCAGCACCTTGTCGCCCTTGAGCGCCAGAAGGCTCGCCGCCACCAGCCCGTTGATCCCGGAGCCGATGATGATGTGGCCGAATCTCTCGGCATTGGCCGCCGCCATGTTCAGCGCGCCACCAGCGCGAGGGCGCGGATCGGCGAGCCGGTGCCATGCTCGATCTTCAGCGGCGCCGCGATCAGGATCGCGCCCTTGGGCGGCAGCTTGTCGAGATTGGCGAGGCTGGCCAGACCGAAGCGGTTGTTGGCGTGCAGCAGGTTATGCGCCGGATAGGGCGGGGTCATGCCGCCCGCCATGCCGGCATCGGTGCCGATGCACTGGTTGCCCCAGCCGACGATGCCCTTGTCCACCAGATACTGGATGACTTCCGGGGTCGGACCGGGGGTATGGGGTCCGGTTTCGTCGGCATTGAGGAACTTCGCCTCGTCATCCGCGAAGCGGTCCCAGTCGGAGCGCAGGAGCACCCATTCGCCCGCCTTGATCTCCCCATGCTCGGCCTCCCAGGCCTTCACATGGTCGATGGTCAGCAGGAAATCGGGGTTCTCCGCCGCTTCCTTCGAGATGTCGATGACATTGGCCGGGGCGATCAGGCGCTGCACGTCGAGCGTGTCGGTATAGCCTTCGGGATAGTCCTTGCCGGTGATCCAGTGATGCGGCGCGTCGAAATGAGTGCCGGAATGTTCGCCGAGCTCCAGCCAGTTCCAGGCCCAGAACGGCCCATCCTTGTCGTATTCGCTGATGCGGTGGATCTTGATCGGCGGGGTGTCCTTGGCGAAATCAGGCGGCAGTTTCAGCAGCGGGGTCTTCGGCCCCAGAACCCCGGTGCAATCGACCACCTCGACTTTGCCCGAGGCCAGCAGACCGGCCAGTTCGGCCAGCGCGGTTGCAGATGTCATCACGATCTCCCTGAATGCGGCGGCTGACCCGCCTTGCGATGAATCAGACTAGACAGAATTAAATGCGTTTGCAAATATCCTCTCGTCAGCGAGAGGGAAGAAATGCCGCCGAACCCCGCCAGCAGCTTTGATGCCGTCTTCATCGGAGCCGGGCATAACAGCCTTGCCTCGGCGCTTCATCTGGCGTCGAAGGGCTGGAAGGTCGCGGTCTATGAACAGGCGGCGGTTGCGGGCGGCGCGGCGAAAACCGGCGAATACACCCTGCCAGGCTACCGCCATGACTGGGCGGCAATGAACCTGTCGCTTTTCGGCGGATCGGCGTTTTTCAAGGCAAATGGGCCGGAACTGATGCAGAACGGGCTGGAATTCGTGCCTGTTTCCAAGCCCTTCGCCTCGGCCTTCCCGGACGGAGGCTGGTGCGGCGTCTCTACCGACCTTACCGAGACCGTGGCAAATATCGCCCGGTTTTCGGCCGAGGATGCGGAGACCTGGCAGCGCCTCGCCGCGGATTTCCCCACCGAGGCACCGCATCTTTTCGGGCTTCTCGGCAGCCCGATGAAAATGCGTGCGCTTGCATATTTCGTGTTCAAAACGATTCGCACCAAGCGGCTCGGCGGCACATTGGATTTCGCCCGGTTCCTGCTCCAGACCCCGCGTGACTTCCTGCACGGGACCTTCCGCGCGCCCCAGGTGCAGGCGATGCTCGGCGCCTGGGGGATGCACCTCGATTTCGCGCCCGACATCGCGGGGGGCGCGATGTTCCCCTATCTCGAAGGGATGGCGGGTCAGGCCTTCGGCATGGTGATCGGCAAGGGCGGCGCGGATACGGTGATCCGGGCGCTGACCGCGGCGCTGACCGCGCGCGGCGGCGTGGTGGAAACCGGAGTTCGGGTGGTGCGGGTCCTGCACGGGAACGGCCGCGCCACGGGGGTCGAACTGGCGGATGGGCGGGTGATCACGGCGGGCCGCGCGGTGATCGCCTCCACCGCGCCCTCCGCCCTGCCCCGGCTGACCGGCACCGACACGCCCTTCGACCAGAGCCTCAGGGCCTATACCCATGCCCCCGGCACGATGATGATCCATCTTGCGCTGTCGGATCTGCCGCAATGGCGCGATCCGGCGCTGCGCCGCTATGCCTATGTGCATCTGGCGCCGAGCCTTGACCAGATGGCGCGGACCTATCAGCAGGCCGTCGCGGGTCTTCTGCCGGAGGAGCCGGTTCTGGTGGTGGGCCAGCCCACGGTGGTCGATCCCTCCCGCGCGCCGGAGGGGCGGCATACGCTCTGGCTTCAGGTGCGGATGGCGCCCGGCACGATCAGGGGCGATGCGGCGGGCGCGATTGCCGCGACCGACTGGGCGGAGGCGGCGGCCCCCTTCGCCGAGCGCGCACTCGACATTCTGGAACGCTATGCGCCCGGCACCGGGGCCACGATCCTTGGCAAGCGCATCGTGCCGCCGACCGAGCTTGAGGCGGACAACCCGAACCTCGTCGGCGGCGATCAGGTCTGCGGCAGCCACCATCTTTCGCAGCATTTCCTCTTCCGTCCGGTGCGGGGCCATGCCGACGGCTCCACCCCGATCCGCAACCTGCACCTGACCGGAGCCGCCGTCTGGCCCGGTGCGGGGCTCGGGGCGGGATCGGGCTTTCTTCTCGCCCAAAAACTAACGGGCAAATAAACAAGCAAAACCAACAGGGAACGACCATGAAACTGAACAGACGCGCGCTTTTGCAACTTTCCGCCGCGACGGCGGCTCTCGGGTTTTCGGGCCTTGCGGCCCGCGCCCAGGCGATCGACGAACTGGTCATCGCCTATAACGTCACCCTGCCCGCCTGGGACCCGACCACCGGGCCTTCGGCGGTGAACCCGACGATCCAGGGCATCTACCAGTCGGTCTTCGATCAATACATCCTCCAGCAGCCCGACCTGAAACCGGCGCCAGGCCTGCTGACCGAATGGGGCTGGAACGAGGACAAGACCAAGGTTTCCATGACCGTCCGCGAGGGCGTGAAATGGCATGACGGTTCCGATTTCACCGCCGAGGACGTGGCCTGGTCGCTGACCCGCGCCGCCGATCCGGCCACGGGCAACCCGATCCAGTTCGTCTGGGGGACGCTGGCCAACATCAAGGCCGAGGGCAACAAGGTCACCGCCGATGTGGCACAGTTCGACCCGACCATCTTCAAATGGATGTATTTCCTGACCGGCTACGTCCTGCCGAAGGCCTATTACGAAAAGGTCGGAGCCGAGGGTTTCGAGGCGGCGCCCGTCGGCACCGGCCCCTACATGGTCGAGAAGTTCGAGCGCAACGCCTTCGTGCGGCTGAAGGCCAACGAGAATTACTGGGGCGGCGCACCGGAGTTCAAGACGGTGACGATCAAGTTCGTGACCGATGCCGCCGCCCGTGTGGCCGAGGTGGAATCGGGCAATTCCCATGTGACGCTGGAAGTGCCTTACGAGGAATACGACCGGCTGAAAGCCACGCTGACCGGGGTGGCCAAGCCCGTCTCCGACATCGGCATGATCTTCCTCAACGACATCGACGTGATGCTCGACGCCAATGTGCGGAAGGCAGCGGCCCATGCCATCGACAAGCAGGCGATCATCGACCGGCTGCTGTCGGGCTATGGTGTGAAGATCGACACGCTGGAGACCCCGGAATACGACGCCTATGACCCCACGATCACCGTGGAATACAGCCCCGAGAAGGCGGTGGAGCTGCTGGCGGCCTCCGGCTACAGCGTCGACAATCCGGTGAAGTTCAAGATCCAGACCACCAAAGGTTTCAAGCCCAAGGATTACGAGATGGTGCAGGCCATCGTCGGCCTGTGGCGCAAGGTCGGGATCGAGGCGGAGATCGAGGTTTACGAGATCGCCAAGCATTACGAGCTGCGCGCTGCCGACCAGCTCGCCCCCGCCGCCTTCTACAACTGGGGCAATTCGGTCGGCGATCCGACGACCTCCACCGGCTTTGCGATGTTCGGCCCCTCGCCGCACTCGGTCTGGGACGGCAAGGATCTGATCGACATGATCGGCCCGCTGTGGGGCGAGAAGGACGAGACCAAACGCATCGACGGCTGGAAGGCGGTGGACCGCTATATCGCCGAGAACGCGCTGGTGATCCCGCTCTTGCAATATGTGCAGCCGATCCTGTCGGCGCCGGGTGTGGTGGTGACGCCCCATGCCTCCGGGGCGCTGCTGCCGCATCTGATGAAGCGCGCCTGAGGGCGGAGCTGCGGTAAAGAACGCGGGAAAGCCGGGGGGCTTCGCGCCCCCCGGACCCCCTGCGGGATATTTGAGCCAGTATGAAAGCCGGGGCCGGATGCGCTCCGTGGAAAGGTGCCTGACCTTGCTGCGCGCTGTTCTCAGCCGATTGGCGACGACGCTGATCACCCTGATCGGGGTGGCGGTGATCGTCTTCTTCGTGATCCGGGTGGTTCCCGGCAACCCCATTGCCATGATGGTGGCGCCCGGCGCGACCGAGGCCGACATTGCGGCGCTGAAGGCGCAATACGGGCTCGACAAGTCGATCCCGGTGCAGTTCGGCATCTGGCTGTCGGGAGTGGTGCATGGCGATTTCGGCACCTCGATCACCACGCGCCAGCCGGTGCTGTCGCTCGTGCTGTCGCGGCTGCCGGCGACGCTGGAGCTGTCGGTGATGGCGCTGATCATCGCCATGATCCTCGGCGGATTTGCGGCGCTGACCGGGACGCGGCTGCGCGGCACCCGGACGGAGGCCGCCATCGACGTGGGCAATGGCATGGCCCTGTCGGTGCCGGATTTCCTCTGGGGGCTTTTGCTGATCCTCGGCTTCGGGGTGCTTCTGCCGGTCTTCCATATCTCCGGCCGGGTGACGCCCTCGCTCGATCTGCCCTTCGTGACGAATTTCTACCTGACCGAGGCGCTTCTTCGCCTGCGCTTCGATCTCTGGGCGGATATCGTCAGCCATATGTTCCTGCCGGCCCTGGCCCTTGCCATTCCCCTGGCGGCGATCATCGGCCAGCTTCTGAAGCAGAGCCTCAAGGAAACCATGCATCTCGATTACGTCACCCTGTCGCGCACCAAGGGTTATGGCGAGAACCATGTCATCCTGCGCGAGGCCCTGCCCAATGCAATCCTGCCGACGCTGACGCTGGTGGGGGTGCAGTTCACCTTTCTGATCGGCGGCACGGTGATCATCGAGCGGCTGTTTTCCTACGAGGGGCTTGGCAACATGGCCATTGATGCGGTGATCAACCGCGATCTGCCGCTGATCCAGGGGATCGTGATCCTCTTTGCGCTGATCTTCACGCTGGTCAATCTGGCGGTCGATCTGTGCTATGCGGCGCTGAACCCGAGGCTGCGTCATGGCTGAGGGGGTCAAGATGGACGGACGCGGCGCCGTGCGGCGGCGGATGCCGCTGCGGCTGGTGCTTTCGGCGGGCTGGCTGACGGTGCTGGTGCTGGCGGCGCTGCTGGCGCCCTGGATCGCGCCGAAGGACCCTCTGGCGCAGGACCTGTTCCTTGGCCGGATGCCGCCCTTCTGGGTGGCGGGGGCGGAACCGGGATACCTTCTCGGCACCGACAGCCTTGGCCGCGACGTGCTGAGCCGCATCCTGTACGGGGCGCGGCTGGCGCTGACGGTGGCGCTTGTGGCGGGCGGCCTGACCTGTCTCATCGGGGCGACGCTGGGTCTGATGGCGGGGTTCCTGCGCGGCTGGGTGGATCTGGTGATCTCGCGGCTCATCGACATCTGGATGGCCTTTCCGCCGGTGCTCTTCTCCATCCTTCTGATCGCTGTGCTCGGGCCGGGGCTGAGTTCCATCATCATCGCCATCGTCGTCATCGACTGGACGCGCTTTGCCCGCGTGGTGCGGGCCGAGGCGATGGCGCAGGGGGCGATGGATTATGTCGCCTCTGCCCGCGTGGCCGGGCGCGGGCGCTTTTCCACCATGCTGACCGAGATCCTGCCCAACGTGCTGCCGACCATCCTCGTCCTGCTGACGCTGGAGATGGGGGTGGCGATCATCGTCGAGGCGATCCTCTCCTTCGTGAACCTGTCGATCTCCACCGACGATCCGACCTGGGGCGGCATGATCGCCGAGGGCCGCGCCTCCATCCATCAGGCATGGTGGGTGCTGATCTTCCCGCTGGTGACGCTGTTCCTGACCGTCCTGTCCTTCAGCCAGCTCGGCGAGGGGCTGAAGGACCGCTATGATCCGGTGCTGAGATGAGCTTTCTGGAAATCCGCAACCTGTCGGCAAAGGTGAAGGGCAACCCCGTGCGGCTTCTGCGCGGCGTGAGCCTTGAGGTGGAGGCGGGAGAGGTCCGCGGCCTTGTCGGTGAAAGCGGGGCGGGCAAGTCGATGATCGGCAAGGCCATTCTCGGCACGCTGCCCGCATCGGTCGAACTGACGGCGGGGCAGATCCTGCTCGGCGGCGAGGATCTGGGGGCTTTGTCGCCCAAGGCGCGGCGGAGCCGGATCGGCGCCACCTGCGCGCTGATCCCGCAGGACCCGCTTACGGCGCTCAACCCCTCGCGGCGGATCGGGCCGCAGATCACCGACCGGCTGGTGGACATCCTCGGCTGGGGGCGGGCCAAGGCCGAAGCCCGCGCTCTGGAGCTGCTGGCCGAGGTCCATATCCCCGACCCCGCCCGCGTGCTGCGCGCCTATCCGCATGAGCTGTCGGGCGGGATGCGGCAGCGCATCCTCATCGCCTCGGCCTTCGCCGCCGAGCCGAAGCTGATCGTGGCCGACGAGCCGACCACGGCGCTCGACGTGACGGTGCAGAAGCAGATCCTGAAGCTGATCGCCGAGATGCAGGCGCGGCACGGCACGGCGCTGCTCTTCGTGACCCATGATCTCGGCGTGGTCTCCAAGGTCTGCGACCGGCTTTCGGTGCTTTATGGCGGCATGGTGGTGGAGGATACGACCACCCGCGCCTTCTTCGCCGGCCCGTCCCACGCCTATTCCCGCGCGCTTCTGGCGGCGACGCCGAAATACACCGATCCCGAGGGCAGCCTGACCCCGGTGCCGGAGGAGGTGCTGGTGGCGGTTCAGGGCGAGCTTGTGATGGCGGACCGGGCCTATGGGCGCGCAGGAGGCACGCATGGCTGATCTCATCGAGGTGCGCGATCTGCGCCTGTCGCTGGCCGACATGGCGAGAAAGCCGGTCTTCGGCCCCGCCCCGCGGCTGGAGATCCTGAAGGGCATGAGCTTCACCATTCCGAAGGGCGAGGTGCTGGGCATCGTCGGCGGCTCCGGTTCGGGGAAATCGACGCTCGGCCGCGCCCTGGTGCGGCTGCTGGAGCCTTCGGCGGGCCGGATCACCTTCGCGGGGCAGGACATCACCCATCTGCCCGAGGCGGCGCTGCGGCCCTTGCGGCGGCGCTTCCAGATGATCTTTCAGGACCCGATGAGCAGCCTGAACCCGCGCCATCGGGTCGGGCGGCTGATCGCGGCGCCGCTGGCGCTGCATGGGGTGGCCGATCCGCAGGCGGCGGCGCTTGAGGCGCTCGATCACGTTGGCCTGCCGCGCAGCTTTGCCACCCGCTATCCGCATGAGCTGTCGGGCGGGCAGCGGCAAAGGGTCGGCATCGCCCGCGCCATCGCGCTGCGCCCGGAGTTCATTCTGGCCGATGAGATCGTCTCAGGCCTCGATGTGTCGAGCCAGGCGCAGGTGCTGAACCTGCTGGAGCGGCTGGTGAAGGAGCTGGGGCTGACGCTGGCCTTCATCAGCCATGATCTGTCGGTGATCCGGCGGCTCTGCTCGCGGATTCTGGTGCTGCATCACGGGGAAATCGTGGAACATGCGGAAACGGCGGCGCTTTTCCGCGCGCCGAAGGCGGCCTACACGCGCGAGCTTCTGGCGGCGATCCCCCTGCCCGACCCGGATCAGCTCTGGGCCTGAGGGCGCATAGCCCCCTCCCCGTGGGGGAACCGCAGCTTCCGCACGGGAGCGCCCCTCGGCCTACCCCGTCTGTCCCTCGTGCCGGGGGCAGCATCGGTTCTCACGCCCCCCCTGTTCTTCCGCGCCGACCTTCCCCGTCATGGGGGAGGGACGGGAGGGGGCCTCCCCCTCGGGCGGATCAGTAAACGCCCTGCGTTTTCCCGCCCGCTTGGAAACGGGTCCGCTGGACCGCGGATCCCATGCGACCACGGAGGCAGGCTTCCGCCCCGGTGGCCCCCTCTCCGGGCGGGCGGGGGTGGCCCACGCCATATCCCCGCGACTTTCTTTTCATCGGCCCATCTCCGGGGGGCGGGGGTTGGCCGGCGGCCTTGCGGCCACCGGCGGAGACCGCCGGCCATTTCGCGCGGCGACAGCGATGGCCTCTGCCGGTCCCCCCCTCTCCCCGCTTGACCGCCCCCTGCCCTCAAGGCAGGTTGCCCAAAACGGAGGAGACCAGATGCTCAAAGGACTTGACCCGCGCCTCAACGCCGATGTGCTGCACGCTTTGCGCGCCATGGGTCATGGCGACATGCTGATCCTCTGCGACACCAATTTCCCCGCCCATGCCGTCGCCGCGCGCACCGTCCTCGGTCGCCTGCTGACGATGGAGAATCTGTCCTCCGGCGAGGCCGCCCGCGCCATCCTCTCCGTCCTGCCGCTCGATACCTATGTGCCGGACTGGGCGGCGCGGATGGAGGTGGTGGGCGACCCGGAAGCCCTGCCCGAAGCCGCCGCCGATGTGCAGGCCGAACTCACCCGCGCGGGCGAGGCGCGGGTCCTGCCGCGGGTCGAACGCTTCGCCTTCTACGAGCTTGCCAAACAGGCCTATGCCGTCATCCAGACCGGCGAGACCCGGTTCTACGGCTGCTTCATGCTGCGGAAAGGCGTCATTCCGCCCGGCTGATCAGCCCGCGCAGAAGCGCCACCTTCTCCGCCACCAGATCCGCCCGCCCCCGCGCCTCCACATTCAGCCGCAACAACGGCTCGGTATTCGAGGCGCGCAGGTTCAGCCGCCAGTCGGGAAAGGCGAGGCTCAGCCCGTCTGTCCGGTCAAGCTGCGCGCCGGGGGCAAGCTCCGCCTCCACCGACGCCATCACCGCCTTGGGGCTGCCCACGCGGAAGTTGATCTCCCCCGAAGACGGGAACCGCGCCCGCCGCTCCGCCAGCAGATCGGCAAGGCTGGCCCCCGTGCGCCCCATCAGCTCGGCCACCAGCAGCCAGGGGATCATACCGCTGTCGCAGCACATGAAGTCGCGGAAATAGTGATGCGCCGACATCTCGCCGCCGTAAACCGCCCCGGTGCGCCGCATCGCGGCCTTCAGGTAAGCATGGCCCGTCGGCGCCAGCACCGAGCGCCCGCCCGCTGCCGCCACCACATCCTCCGTGTTCCAGAGAACGCGCGGATCATGGACGATCGCCGCCCCCGGCTCCTTGGCCAGAAACACCTCCGCCAGAAGGCCGACCACATATTCGCCCGCAACGAAGCCGCCCTCGGCATCGAAAAGGAAACAGCGGTCGAAATCCCCGTCCCAGGCGACGCCGAGATCCGCCCCCGCTGCCCGCACCGCCTCCGCCGTCACCGGCTGGTTCTCGGGCAGAAGCGGATTGGGGATGCCGTTCGGAAACCTGCCGTCCGGCGCATGGTTGATCCTGGTGAAGCGCAAAGGCGCGCCGCGCGCCGCCAGCCCCCCGGCAAGCGCATCGAAAGCCGGCCCCGCAGCGCCGTTGCCGGCATTGACGACGATGTGCAAGGGGCGCAAAGCCGCGACATCGACGAAGGACAACAGCCGCTCCACATAGGCCGCGCGGCAAGAGGCGGCCTGCCGCCGCGGTGGCGCGCCCGCGACCTCCGCCGCCTCCGCCGCCGCCCGCACCGCCGCGAATTCGGCATCGCTCAACGGCACCGCCCCAGGCCCCACCATCTTCAACCCGTTGTAATCCATCGGATTGTGGGAAGCCGTCACCTCGATCCCGCCCTCCGCACCCAGATGCGCCGTGGCGAAATACATCTCCTCCGTCCCGCAAAGGCCAAGGTCCAGCACCTCCGCCCCCGCCGCCGCCAGCCCCTCGGCCACCGCCCCCGCCAGAGCCTCCGACGACAGCCGCGGATCGCGGCCCAGAACCACACGGCTGGCCCCGAGCACCGAGGCGAAGGCAGAACCGATCCGCCGCGCCACCGCCTCGTTCAGCTCCTCGCCGAGCCGCCCCCTCACATCATAGGCCTTGAAACAGCTCAAACCCACCGCGAACTCTCCCGTTTTCCGCACCTTCCCCCGCCCCGCCGCCAAGGTCCAGCCCCGTTGCCGCTTTGCAAGCCCCGCGCCCGCCCCTATAAGGACGCACGAAGGAGAAAGCCCATGCGTCAGGCCGAAATCACCCGCACCACCAACGAGACCGCCATCTCGGTCTCCGTCAACCTCGACGGCACCGGCACCTCGCGCTGCCAGACCGGGGTGGGCTTCTTCGACCACATGCTCGACCAGCTCGCCCGCCATGCGATGATCGACTTGGAAATCAGCGCCAAGGGCGATCTGCACATCGACGACCACCACACGGTCGAGGATGTCGGCATCGCCCTCGGCCAGGCACTTGCAAAAGCGCTCGGCGACAAGCGCGGCATCCGCCGCTACGGCCATTTCCGGCTTGCCATGGATGACACGCAGGTGGCCTGCGCGCTCGACCTCTCCGCACGTCCCTTCCTGATCTTCACCCTCGCCTTCCCGACCGCGAAGATCGGCACCTTCGACACGGAACTGGTGCGCGAATTCTTCCAGGCGCTCGCCACCCATGGCGGCATCACGCTGCACATCGACCAGATCCACGGGCTGAACAGCCACCATCTCGCCGAGGCCGCCTTCAAATCCGTGGCGCGCGCCTTGCGCGAAGCGGTGGAACCCGACCCCCGCCTCGGCTCCGCCCTGCCCTCCACCAAAGGCGCGCTCTAGCCTTTCTTCTCTTTCCAAATATCCCCGCCGGAGGCTCCCGCCGCCGGTGCCCCGCGCCAAGGCCCGACCGATGCTCACCACCCTCGTCGATTACGATTCCGGCAATCTCCATTCCGCCGAAAAAGCCTTTCAGCGCATGGCGCGGGAAACCGGGGCCGGTGAGATCCTCGTGACCTCGCGGCCCGAGGATGTGGCCCGCGCCGACCGGATCGTGCTGCCCGGCGACGGCGCCTTCCCGGCCTGCCGGGCCGCGCTCGGCACCTATGGCGGGCTCTTCGAGGCCATCGAAGAAGCGGTGATGAAGAAGGGCCGCCCCTTCCTCGGCATCTGCGTGGGGATGCAGATGCTCGCCACCTGGGGACGCGAATACCGCGATACGCCCGGCTTCGGCTGGATCGGCGGCGAGGTGGTGCGGATCGCCCCGACCGATCCCGCGATGAAAGTGCCGCATATGGGCTGGAACGATCTGCGGCTCGACGCGCCGCAAGGCCCCGCGCATCCGGTGCTGGCAGGACTTTCCAGCGGCGACCACGCCTATTTCGTCCATTCCTACCACTTCCGCGTCGAAACCCCGGCGGAGCGGCTGGCCCATGTCGATTACGGCGGCGAGATCACCGCCATCGTCGGGCGCGACAACCTGATCGGCACCCAGTTCCACCCGGAGAAATCGCAGGCCAACGGGCTGCGGCTGATCGGGAATTTCCTGACCTGGAAGCCATAGGACCGGCGGATCCTGCCAAGGTTGCCCCGAGGCTGATCGACATATCCCGCGCCCCTGTCTGGCGCCGGAGGGGTTTTGCACCCCTCCGGACCTCCCCGCAGGATATTTGAGGCAAGATGAAGGAGGGGGCGATCAGGCGGTCCGAAGACCTTACCGCAGCCACAGCCCTTCCTTCTTCAGAACCGAGCGGATCGCCTGCTCGCGCCGCGGCAGGTCGGCCCGGTCGAAAAGCGCGCGCACCTTGCGGCCGCGGTTCTGGTAGATCATCAGCTTCGCAGGCTCATGGCGCCGCAGGATCTTCCGCAGCTCCTGCTGGCCCGCCACCGCCTCCAGCATCTCGACCACGGCATCGCTTTCGCGCGCATAAAGCAGGGGCAGCGTCCGGTAATGGCAGGTCACATCGCCATCGAGCCCCGCGAGCTCCGGCCCCGGGCGCCCGCCGCCGAAGGCATGGATCACCAGCGGCAAGGCGATCTGGTCAAGCCAAGGGTAAAGCTCCTGCACGACCAAAGCTTCGGGCGGGTTATCCCTGATTTCCCTCGCATACTCCAGAAACCGCGCCCCGAAGGCCGAGGGGCTTTGATGAAAGAACCAGCCGGCGTTGAAGTAGAGGAAGCGCCGCCAATACTCCTCCGGCTCCGCCAGATCGAGGGTCGGTGCGAACTCCAGCCCGAAGCGGTCATAAAGCGATTTCCACACCTGCGAGGGGGTCGGCCCGTAAAGCTCCTGCTTCGGCCAGGTCCCCTCCCGCCGCATCGAGGCCGAGGGCCGGGCGAAATCGAAGCCGACCGCGCCCAGATCCCCGGTCACCAGCGTATCGGTATCCAGAAACAGGAAGGGCGCCTCGGGCAACGCCGCAAGCGCCTCGATCTTGTTGCCATGGGGATAGCTTTCCCCGAAAACCCGCGAGGCAAAGGGCAGAAACTCCACCCCGAGCGCTTCGAGCGCCGCGCGCACATCGGTATCGGCCACCCGCGGGTCCTGCCGCCACAGCGGACCGGGCTGCGGCTCGGCAAGGTAGAGCCGCCCCGCAAAACCGGGATTGCTCGCCCGGAGCGAGGCGGCAAGCAGAAGCGCCTCATATTGCAGGCGCCCCGACTGGACGACGGCGAGGATGTTGAAAGCCCCTTGCGGCGGGGTCGCTTCGGCCATGGGCGCGTCCGGTTCCTGAGTGTCGGGCGCAGTATAGGCGGGGAGCGGGGAGCACAAAAGCGAAAGGAGCGGCGGCGACGCAGGATAATGTGCTGCGCCCCAGGCGCCACAGGGGGATGCTCCGCTCCCCGCTTCCCGGCTTTGCCCGATCAACCGGCAAATGCCCGCCGGAAATACGCGTAAGACTACAACTCCCGAGTTTGATGGTTGAACCAGCACGCGACTGCCGCTAGAGGCAGGCCGGGATCACGGTCAGTGCCACCTGCAAGGGCAGCGATAACCCCCGCCGGGCGCGAACCCCACCCCGGACAGAACGCTGGAAGGACGCAGGCGCAAGATGGCAAGACGGGTTTTCATCACCGGAACCGCAGGTTTCATCGGCTTCCACCTCGCCAAGCTGCTGCTCGCCGAGGGCTTCATCGTCCATGGCTATGACGGGATGACGGATTACTATGATGTCCGCATCAAGCAACGCCGCCACGCCATGCTGCGCCAGAATCAGAACTTCCATGCAACCGAAGGGATGCTGGAGGATATGGAGCTGCTGAGCGAGACGGTCCACAGCTTCAAACCCGATGTGATCATCCATCTCGCCGCCCAGGCCGGGGTGCGCTACAGCCTCGAAAACCCGCGCGCCTATATTCAGGCGAATATCGTCGGTACTTTCAACGTGATGGAACTGGCGCGCGCCCTGCCCGTCCAGCATCTGCTGATGGCCTCCACGAGCTCGGTCTATGGCGCGAACGAGCTGATGCCCTTCACCGAGACCGAAAAGGCCGATACCCCCCTGACCATCTATGCGGCGACGAAAAAGGCCAATGAATCCATGGCCCATTCCTATGCCCACCTCTACGATCTGCCGACGACGATGTTCCGGTTCTTTACCGTTTACGGCACCTGGGGCCGCCCCGATCTCGCGCTTTACAAATTCGTCGATGCCATCCTCGATGACCGCCCCATCGACATCTACAACCACGGCGACATGTTCCGCGACTTCACCTATGTCGACGATCTGGTGCGTGGCATCCGGCTGCTGATCGACGCGGCCCCCGTGCGCCCGGCGACCCGTGACGCGGTGGAGCCGGGCGACAGCCTTTCCCCGGTCGCACCCTTCCGCATCGTCAATATCGGCAATTCGGAGAAGGTGCGGCTACTGGACTTCATTGATGCAATCGAGGATTGTCTCGGCAAGAAAGCCATCCGCAATTACATGCCCATGCAGACCGGCGACGTGCCGGCGACATGGGCAGACGCCAATTTGTTGAAACGCCTGACCGGCTATCGCCCAGAGACACATTTCCGTGACGGTATTGCGCGATTTGTCGAATGGTTCCGCGACTATTATGGGAAGTGATTTCATGACGGATGCTCCTCTCGCCATCATCGGGCTCGGCTACGTCGGCCTGCCTCTTGCCGTGGAGTTCGGCAAGAAGCGACCCGTAGTGGGCTTCGACATCAACAAGGCCCGGATCGCGGCGCTTGGCGCGGGCCACGATGCGACGCTGGAGGTGGACAGCGCAGAACTGGCAGAGGCGCGTCATCTGCAGTTTTCGACCGATCTTGAGGATCTGCGCGCCTGTACGATCTTCATCGTCACCGTCCCGACCCCGATCGACGCCCACAAGCGCCCCGACCTCACGCCGCTGATCAAGGCCTCCGAGACAGTGGGTCGGGTGCTGAAGCGCGGCGATATCGTGATCTATGAAAGCACCGTCTACCCCGGCGCCACCGAGGAAGATTGCGTGCCGGTGCTCGAACGGGTCTCCGGTTTGAAATTCAACACGGATTTCTTCTGCGGCTACAGCCCGGAGCGGATCAACCCCGGCGACCGGCAGCACCGGCTGCCCACCATCCGCAAGGTCACCTCCGGTTCCACCCCCGAGGTCGCCGAGACGGTGGACTCCCTTTACCGCAGCATCATCACCGCCGGCACCTACAAAGCTGAAACCATCCGCGTCGCAGAAGCCGCCAAGGTGATCGAGAACACCCAACGGGATCTCAACATCGCCCTGATGAACGAATTGGCCATCATCTTCAACAAGATGGGCATCGACACCGAAGCCGTTCTCAAGGCCGCCGGAACGAAGTGGAACTTCCTGCCCTTCCGCCCCGGCCTCGTCGGTGGCCATTGCATCGGCGTGGACCCCTATTACCTGACCCACAAGGCCGAGGCGATCGGCTATCATCCGCAGGTGATCCTTGCCGGCCGGCGGATCAACGACGGGATGGGGGCCTATGTTGCGGGTCAGATGGTCAAGGCCATGCTGAAGCGCCGCATCCAGGTCGAAGGTGCGAGAGTTCTGGTCCTGGGCCTGACCTTCAAGGAAAACTGCCCGGACCTGCGGAACACGCGGGTCGTGGATGTGGTGCGGGAGTTGGAGGATTTTGGGGTCAGCGTGGATGTCCACGACCCTTGGGTCACGGCTGAAGAGGCCTGGCATGAGTATGCGATCCGCGCCATCAGCGAAGCAGAGCTTGCAGCTTATGATGGGGTGATTCTCGCGGTTGCTCATGACCGCTTCCGGGAAAAAGGGCCGGAATGGGTGCATAACCTGCTTTCCGATCGCGCGGTTCTCTATGATCTTAAATCGGTATTTTCAGCCGAACTGTCCGGCCTGCGGCTTTAGGTGGATTTACAGGTGTTTTTTTACGGGACCGCTTGGGACCCTGATCTGACCACACATTCTTGAAGGATGAACAGAATATGGAAATTCGCAAAGTCCTGATCACCGGCGGGACCGGCTCTTTCGGCAAGACCATGCTGCGCGGGCTTCTGGAAACCGGTGTTGAGGAGGTGCGGGTTCTCAGCCGCGACGAGGAAAAGCAGGATGCGCTCCGCAATGACCTGCGCGATGCCCGGGTCCGGTTCTTCATCGGCGACATCCGCGACCGGGAAAGCGTGGAGCGGGCGGTGCGCGGGGTCGATTGCGTCTTCCATGCCGCTGCGCTGAAGCAGGTCCCCTCCTGCGAATTCTTCCCGATGGAGGCGGTGCGGACCAATGTGACCGGCTCGGAGAACGTCCTGCGCGCTTCCGTCGCGGCGGGGGTCCGCAGCGTCGTCTGTCTCTCGACGGACAAGGCGGTCTTTCCGGTCAATGCCATGGGCATGTCCAAGGCCATGATGGAAAAGGTCGCGCAATCCATCGCTCGCAGCCTCGGCCCGAATGCGGAGACGACCATTTCCATGGTGCGCTACGGCAATGTCATGTGTTCGCGCGGCTCGGCCATTCCGCTCTTCATCAACCAGATCAAATCCGGTCGCCCGATCACGGTGACAGAGCCGCTGATGACCCGCTTCCTGATGCCGCTGCGCGATTCCGTGGCGCTCGTCCACCATGCCTTCAACCATGCGCGCCAAGGCGATCTCTTCATCCGCAAGGCGCCTGCCTCGACCATCGCGGATCTGGTGACGGCGCTGAAGGAGCTGTTCGCGCGCACCGATCATCCGGTGGAGATCATCGGCTGGCGCCATGCCGAAAAGCTTTACGAGACGCTGGCAAGCGCCCAGGAACTGACGCAGAGCGAAGATATGGGCGACTACTACCGGATCGAGATGGATGCCCGCGATCTGAACTACACCCCCTATTTCTCCGAAGGGGACCGCGAAGTGGTTCAGCATGAGGATTATCATTCCCACAACACCCATCGGCTTTCGGTGCATGAGATCAAGGAATTGCTGATGTCGCTGCCCGAGGTGAGCAGCGAGGTCGCGGCCTGGACGGCGGCGCAATGAAAATCGTCATCACCGGCGCGGCGGGATTGATCGGCTGGCATACCGCGGTGCGCCTCCATGCCCGGCTCTGCGCGGCGCGGTTCCGGGGCGAACCTGCCCCGCATGATATGGTCCTGCTCGACCATGCCGGTTTCGAGGCGGACGAGACCCTGCACGCCGCTCTGCGCGGTGCCGATGCAGTGCTGCATTTCGGCGGGGTGAACCGCGCCGGAAGCGATGCGGAGGTGGAGGCCGCCAATCCCGCCATCGCCCGCCGGCTGGTCGAGGCCTGCCGCAGGGCCGGCGCCCTGCCCCATATCGTCTATGCCAATTCCACCCACGCCGCCTCGGATACGCCCTATGGCCGCTCCAAGCGCATCGCCGGAGAGATCCTTGCCGGCCTCGGCGGGCGTTACAGCGATCTCGTCCTGCCCCATATCTTCGGGGAGGGCGCGAAGCCGCGGTACAACAACGTCACCGCGACCTTCATCGAGGCGACGATTGCCGGCCAACGGCCCGAGGTGAACCCTGAGGGGCGGGTCGCGCTGCTCCATGCCGGAGCGGCGGCGGAAACGGCGCTCGAGGCAGTGCTGACCGGCCAGACCGGGCGGATCACGCCCGAGGCCCGCCCCATGGGGGTGCCGGATCTGCTCGACAGGCTCGCCGCCTTCCATGACGGCTATCAGCGCAACATCTTTCCCGACCTTGCCGATGATTTTACCCGGCGGCTTTTCAACACCTATCGCGCAGCCCTTTACCCGGCGGGTTTTCCGCGCCCGCTGAAGCTCAACACCGATGCGCGCGGCACCTTGTTCGAGGCGGTGAAGGGCGGCGGCGGCGGCCAGACCTTCCTCTCCTGGACCGAGCCGGGTGTGACGCGCGGCGAACATTTCCACCTCGGCAAGGTGGAACGCTTTCTTGTGCTGGAAGGCGAAGCCCTGATCCGCATCCGCCGCGTGCTCGGCGGTCCGGTCTGGGACTACCGGGTGGATGGCAAGACCCCCGCCCCCGTCGACATGCCGACGCTGCATACGCACAATATCACCAATATCGGCGACCGGCCGCTGCTGACCCTGTTCTGGACACATGACCTGTTCGACCCGGCAGCACCGGATACCTATGCCGATCCCGTCTGAAAGGCCAAATGATGACCAAGCTGAAAGTGATGACCATTCTCGGCACCCGTCCCGAGATCATCCGTCTCTCGCGGGTGATGGCGCGTCTCGATGATTTCACCGATCACGTCATCGTCCATACCGGCCAGAACTGGGATTACGAGCTGAACGAGGTCTTCTTCGAGGATCTGGCGGTCCGCAAGCCGGACCATTTCCTCGGGACCGGCGGCGGTACGCTGGGTGAGACGCTGGGCAAGATCCTCACCGAAAGCGAAAAGGTGATCCGCGCCGAAAAGCCCGATGCGGTTCTGGTGCTCGGCGATACCAACTCGGCGATTTCGGCGATCATGGCGCGGCGGATGAAGGTTCCGGTCTATCACATGGAGGCGGGCAACCGCTCCTACGACCGCAACGTGCCGGAAGAGACGAACCGCAAGCTCGTGGACCACATCTCGGATTTCAACCTCGTCTATACCGAACATGCGCGCCGGCACCTTCTGTCCGAAGGCATCCATCACCGCCGCATCTACCTGACCGGCTCCCCCATGCGCGAGGTGCTGGAGCATTACCGCCCGCGTATCGAAGCCTCCGATGTGATCGCGCGGCTGGGACTGAAGGAGCGTGGCTATTTCATCGTCTCGCTGCACCGCGAAGAGAATGTGGACAACAGCACCCGCCTGCGTTCGCTCTTCGAGACGCTGAACGCCCTTGCCGCCGCTTATGACATGCCGGTCATCGTCTCCACCCATCCCCGGACCCGCAAGCGGCTGGAGGCGCTTGAGGGCGCCGTGATCGACGAACGGGTGCAATATATGAAGCCCTTCGGCTTCCACGATTACAATGCCTTGCAGATGGGGTCCTTCTGCGCGATCTCCGACAGCGGTACGATCGCCGAGGAAAGCTCCATCCTGGGTTTCCCCGCGATCACTCCGCGCGACGCCATCGAGCGGCCCGAGGGGCTCGATGTCGGCTGCATCGTGATGACGGGGCTGCACAAGGACACGATCATGGATGCAGTGCAGGCGGTGACCCGCATGTTCTCTGACCGCCTCACCACAGGCCGACCGAACCCGGTTCCCGCCGATTACTGCATCGACAATACTGCCGACCGCGTGGTCAGCCTGATCCTCGGCACCGCAAGGCTGTCGAACGGCTGGGACGGCATCAGGATGAATGATGTGGGGGCGGGGTGAGCGACGATCCGATCATGGCACGACATAGGGGCAAGCCTGATCGGCGCACGGTCCTGTTCATCTCGATGCTCGATTTTACCAAGGACGGAGCAGCACAGAAACGCTTCAGATTTCTTGCCGAAGCGATGACCCCATCCGGCCATGACGTGATCGTGGTGAACCCACAGTGGTCCTTCCCAAATCCGGGCCATGCGACTGTGGCAACCCTTCCTGCGGGTCTGCAATTCCTGCAATGGCGTATTGCCGCCTCTCTTTGGCTCCTCCCCGCGATCCTTCTCGCAGCAAGAAGAAGTTCTGTCATAGTCTGCTTCGACAGGACATGGATTTCCATGTGCGCCGCAATGATTGCACACAGGATTACTCGCTTGCCGCTTCTGCATGAGGCGACTGAACATCCCGCCGTGATTGTACCCACCCATTGGGGTGGAAAATTCTCGCTGTTCATATGGCAAAAGATGGTTCGGAGCCTTGACGGGGCTGCTGTAATTTCCCTGGCTTTGAGCAATCTTTTTGCTAAACTTAACCCTCTGGCCGATCTCATCATCCTCCCCGCAATCTCAGAAATCCCGCCTCTACCTGAGGCGCGGCCGGAACCGGGAGGCAAGACACTTTTCCTCTACTCCGGTTCCCTGATCGAGGCGAAGGATGGTGTATTGTCGCTCGTTCGTGCCTTTCACCTCGCCTGGCAACGCAATCCCGACATGCGCCTGCGAATCGTCGGCTACGGGAGTGAAGCACAAAGATCCACGCTTGCAGCTCTTGTGGCCGAGCTTGGTATTCCGGAACAGGTCGAAATCAGTGCCGCCATCCCGCAAGAAGAGGTGCCTGCAATCCTTGCGGGCGCGGATGTGCTGGTTCTCTGCCGCCCTCTCTCGCGGCAGGCCGCTTACGGCTTTCCGACCAAGCTGGCCGAGTATCTCGCTTCGGCCCGCCCGGTGATCACGACGATTACCAGCGATATCGGCCATTATTTGCGCGATAAGGAAACAGCCTATCTGGTGCCGCCCAATGACATTCAAGCCTTTGCAGATGCAATGGTCTCGGCGGCCAGTGACCCGGTGGGACGCGAGACCATAGGCAAGAACGGCTGGCAGATCGCGGAGCGTTGCTTCAATGCCGAAATCTGCGGCACCCGTTTCGCCGAATGGGTCGGGGGTTTTGCCTCACGGAGAGCGCGATGAGGATCGGTCTAGGGGGAGATTTCTTCGTCGACAGGACGATGGCGCCGGACGAAGTGGTCGGCAAGAATCTTGCCGCGCTTATCGAGGGTTGCGATGCCGGTTTCCTGAATTTTGAGGGTCCGGTGATCGCTGAAGGCGGCCGCGAGAGCTTCAAGACCGGCCCTAATCTTCGCCAATGGACGGGCAGTTTGCCTCTGCTTGTCGATCTGGGCGTGACAGGTATCAGCTTGGCCAATAATCACGCCGCAGATTTCGGAACTGAAGGGTTGGCGGAGACGATCCGCCTCGCTGCCGGGGAAGGGCTGGGACTGGCCGGACTTGCCTCCGATGGCGGGCCATTGCCGCTGTATGTGCAAGCGCCGGGGCTGCGTCTGGCCATCTTGGCTTTTGCCGAACAGGAGTGGTGCGGAGATCAAGGTCACGACAGGAGAATCGCCCTGTTCGACCCCGTTTCAGCCGTTCGCGCCATAAGGGCGGTAAAGTCTGCAGGCGATGCGGCAATCCTCTGTCTGCATGGCAACAACGAGCATAGCTCCCTCCCCCATCCGCAATTGGTCGAGACGTGCCGCTTTCTGATCGAAAGCGGCGCCGATGCCGTAATCCTGCACCATGCCCATGCTGTATCGGGCATCGAAAGATGGCAGGGCCGTCCCATTCTCTATGGGCTCGGCAATTTTTTCTTCACGCGCGCCTCCAGTTCACCGGGTTGGACAGAGGGGCTTTTCGCCATACTGACGGTCGAACGCGAAGGGGCGGATTTTCGGGTCGATGTCGATCTTCATCCGATCAACGTTCCAGCCGCTGGTGGACCTGTCGATCTTGCCTCGCCCCCCATTGCCGAGCGTATCGAAAATGAGGTCGCTGCCCTGTCGCAGATCATCGGATCCAGATCCTCTCTGGCCGCACATTTCGAGTTGTTCGTCACGGAGCATGTCGGGCTTTACGAGGAAATCCTGAACCCCTGGTGGCAGGAAAGCCGGTTGCGCCGCGGACTTGGCCGCAAATTTGCGGCATGGTTGTGGCGGCCCGGAAAACGTCGCGCCCTGCTGCTCAACGCTTTGCGTTGCGATTCCCACCGGGCGGCCCTTACCAAAGTCCTCGAAACCCGTCTGCGCGACAATCCCTAGGTTCCCGCCATGGCCATGCCGCGCCTGATCAGCAATATACTCGGCGGGGTCGCAGGGCGGTTCCTGGGCCTTCTGGCGCCCTATATCGTAATGCCGTGGATGCTGGCCTACATGGGGGACCGCAGCTTCGGTCTTTGGTTGACCGCCACCAGCCTGACGAGCATGGCGGCCTTTCTGGACCTGGGGATCGGCAATGCCACCCTCACCCGGCTGGCCCGCAGTTTCGCAACCAGGAATGACGCCCTCGCCCGCGAACAGATCACGATAGCCTATGCGGCGCTCGGCACCGTTGCGGGGCTGGCTTGGGGAGTCGGAGCACTGATTTGGTGGTTCGGCGGCCTCCCGTTTCTCGGACTGAACCTTCCTGAAGCGGTTGCAGATCGTGCTATCCTTGCCGCAACGCTGGGAGCTTTCGTTTTCGGCATCCCGCTTTCGACGATCCACCGGATCTATTACGCGCGCCACGAGGTCTGGCGGAGCAGCCTTTGGAGCACGGTTGGCTCGGCGCTCGCTGTCGGATTGAGTCTGTCCTCCATCCTGCTCGCCCTGCCGGTCTGGCTCGTCGCGCTTGCCTATGCTGCCGGACCGATCCTGATGGCCCTGGTCGCCACACTGATCTTCTTCGCCCGCAACCGCCAGATTGCGCCGCGCGCGGAGGAAATCTCGGTGCCTGCAACAATCACCCTCCTGCGTGAAGGACTGCATTTTCTGGGTCTCGCCGTACTGACCTCGGTGTTCCTGAACCTTGATCCGGTGATCATCGCCCATGTCGCCGGACCGGAAGCGGTGACGACCTATGGAGTGCCTGCCAAGCTCGGCTCGATCCTGATGCTGCTGGTTTCGACACTTTTCATGCCGCTCTGGGCGGAGAATGGCGCCGCCCTCGCGCGCGGAGAGCGGGACTGGGTTCGCCGGAATACCCTGCGGATGAGCCTCGGCGGAACGGCTCTGATCCTTGTTGCGGGTCTCGTGCTCGTGGCTCTTTCAGGACCTTTGATCTCGCTCTGGATGGGCCGAAGTTTCGAGGGGCAGCAATCCGTGCTTATAGCCATGACCTTCCTCTCCGCCGCCATGGCGATGACGTCCCCGTTCTTCATGGTTCTGAACAGTCAGGGCAGGACTGCAATCCAGATGGTCGTTTGGTCACTTTTTGGAGCAGTTTCTATACCTTTGAAACTATACTTTGTCGGAATTGATACGCTCTGGGCGGCACCTGTGATAAGTGCAATCGTATATACCGCAGCAATAACGCCAGCGATTGCGATCAGCGCACTTCGGATTTTGGGACAGAAACATGGTTGACATGATCACTGATACTCCAGATCGGCGCCTTCTACCCACAAAACGTCAAAGTATTGAAGCAGACCATTCCAAATCAGCCCTAGATTCAGCAGCACTTATTAATCATAAATACAAAACCGCTCGAAAGATCATCCTTGCGCCAGTAAAATATTCCGTTATTTATCTTGTGTCAACTTATCTTATTTTCCTTATAGGCCCGCTGGCACAGAGCTCCCCCGATATCGCAACCTTGTCCATATTCGTATTTTCCACATATGGACTCTTTTTTGGAGGGTATTATCTATCAACATTGGGCGCAGAAAGAGGCGTTATAAATTCGCACAAGCAAGATTATGGCAATAGCCGCACCCATTTATGGATGATTTGGCTTGGAACTGCTTACTTTTCAATATGGGGCATAAATATGATCAGAGAGTTCGGCGGCGGCAGCTTGTCTGAAATACTTGAAATGATCATGTCTCCCGGCGCCGCCTACAAAGCGAAATTTGAAGTATTTGAGCAACAAATTGCGACAAATCGCGTAAATAGAGTAACGCAGATTTTGATCATATTCAGCATTATTTTTGGCCTTTTCATCCCTCTAATCACTGCCGCTTGGCCAAGAGTCCGTCGCGTAAATAAAATACTAGCTGTCATTTCGATCATAATTTATACCTCAGCATTTTTGTTCATAGGGACGATGAAAGGTGTTGGTGATGTAGCGTTGTTTATCATTTCAGGAGTAAGCGTTAGGTATGCGATCTCAATCATCTCAGGCACTGCAATCCGCACTCAAAAGGCACCAAGAACTGGCAGGGCAAAACTGTTGGTTACGATTTTTATGGTTGCCGGGTTCACATATATGGTGACCAATCAGATGCAACGTGCCGCTGAGTTTCAAATTAGCGAGTCGAGATCTGTCGGGAATGTGAGCGGAACCTTACTGGATACTCTTTTTGGAGAATCCATTGCTTATGGCATATATGCAACGCTCGCCTATCCATCACATGGCTATCTGGGTCTTTCCTATAACCTTGAACAGCCTTTCATCTTCTCCAATGGTGCGGGCTTCTCACAGGCTTTCGAATCTTACCGCTTCCAGTTCCTCGGCGGAGAAAACAATCTCTACAAAACCTATCCATACCGCACCGAAGCCAAGGGAGACTGGCCTGCGGGCATGTATTGGTCCACTATCTTCCCTTGGCTCGCTTCGGACATGAGCTTTTACCTTGTGCCTTTCTTCATGGGGTTTATCGGCTATCTCTTCGGAAAATCGTGGATCGCCTGCCTTAAAAGTAAGGCACTACTTCCCTTAGCTGCTTTCTCCCAGTTTATCATAATGGTTGCATTCATACCCGCGAATAATCAGGTCTTGATGCAGCGCCAGGGGATCTGGATTGTTTTCAGCATAATCGGGCTGTCGCTCTTTAACAGTCTCGCAAAAGGCGCAACACGGGGAATGCGCTGACATGCCCATCATCCTCCAGCATTGTTTCGGCACTCCCGGTTCCGGCGGACCGGCCACGGCATTGGAACGGATGCTGAAAAGCTCCGGACGATCCTATCCCGTGCTCTGGCAGGACCGGCCAGCCGGTGGAGTCTCGCTTTCACTCCTGCGGGATTTTGTGCGCCGGATCCGGGAGGTCGACCCCGATCTCATCCATATCCGCGGGCTGGGAAACGAAGGTTTCCACGCGGCGGTGGCGGCACGACGGGCGGGGGTCCGCAAGGTGCTCGTGTCCATCCACGGCACGCAGCGCGATCTTGTCGCCCCTGCCAGCCGTTTGCGGAGCGCGGTTGTCGCAGGGATCCTGGAGCCGGTGACGCTGCGGCTTGCCGATCATATCGTGACCGTCTGCGATTTTGCGGCGGAACGTGATTTCCTGCGCCCCCATCGCAGAAAGCTGCTGGCGCCGGTTCCCAATGGTGTGCCATTGCCGACTGTCGACCCCGAAACGAGGCAGCGGATCAGGTCGGAACTGGGCATTGATCCGGAGCGTATGACACTGATCTCCGTTTCGCGGCTTTCGGTCGAGAAAGGTGTCGGGGATCTGGCCCAAGCCCTCGCCACCCTGCCGCCTTCGGCGCGTCCGCTTGATGTGATCATACTCGGCGACGGGCCGGACCGCCCTGGTCTGAAAGAAAAATTTTCACGACAAAGCGGGATCACGGCACATTTCACCGGCTTTCGCAAGAATGTCGGGGATTATCTGCAAGCGGCAGATCTCTTCGTCTTTCCGAGCTGGCATGAGAATCTGTCCAATGCCTTGCTGGAGGCGATGTCCTTTTCCCTGCCGGTTCTGGCAACTGCGGTCGGCGGAAATGTCGAGGTGCTTCGCAAGGGTGGCGGGGTCCTTGTTCCCGCGCAGAATCCGGAGGCCATGATGGCGGCGCTTCTTCCTCTTCTTGCCTCGGCAGAGCGGCGCGCGGCACTCGGCGCAGAAGCGCGCCGGGTCATCGAAGCGCAATACAGCATTGACAGGATGATCAACGGCTGGGAGCAGACGTATGACGCCATCCTCGCAGGAAAACCGGCATGACACTTCCGAAATGCGTTCTGATCGGCTTCACAATTCCCGACGAGGACGCCAACCGGCTGTTTGCGATGGACCCAGTTCCGGCGGTCCAGACCCATAAATTCGCCTGGAGCCTTGCACGCAGTCTCGCAGCCGGCGGTTTCGAGTTGCGCCTTCTGTCCTCCTACCCGGTGCAGAGCTATCCCCTTGTGAAGAAAATAGTTTTCTACCCGATGCACTTCATGCAGGGTGAATTCTCCGGTGATATCATAGGTTTTCTGAATATTGCAGGGGCCAAACATATCGGGCGGCTGCTGGGCTGCCTGACCCGGCTGGGTGGTTTTCTCGGCAAGAGACGGCCAGATGTGGTTTTCATCCATGGAGTCCATTCGCCCTATCTTCTCTTCGGTCTGCTGCTGCGCGCGCTCGGAATACCGGTCATCCCGGTTCTCACCGACCCCTCGGGAGTTGCTCTGGCGACCGATAGTGGTCTTTCCCGACGCCTGAAAGCCGTTGATCGCTTTCTGGTTGGCGGCATGTTGCAGCGCATGTCTGCTCTCGCAGCCTTGGCTCCGGAGCTGACGGCCCGCCTTGGCGGCAGGCTTCCCGAAGTGATCTTTCCGGGAATCGTCGGCAAGACTTGGCTCGATACCCTTGCGATGACACCACGACGCGGCGCGAATATTCGACCAACCGTTCTTTACGCAGGCACATTGATGCGGGCCTATGGCGCCGCCCTGCTGCTCGACGCCGCAAGGCAGATGCCGGAAGTGGATTTCCGTATTTTCGGGCGTGGAGAATGTGAGACGGAACTGCGGGAGTGCGGGCTGGCCAACCTTTACTACGGCGGGCAACTCTCTGCTGACGCGCTTGCCGAAGAGATGCTTGCGGCGGATTTCCTGATCAACTGCCGACCGGCGAGCAGCGCACAGGCACGCGCCTCCTTTCCATCGAAGCTTCTGGAGTATCTTGCCGTCGGAAAGCCCGTCATCACCACCCGTCTTGCCGCGATTCCGCCCGAGCTTGCAGAGACTTTTCTCTACATAGACGGCGAAAGCCCGGAGGCTGTGGTGGCGGCGATCCGGTCGGCTTGTGCTCTGGACGCGGAGGCGCGGGCGGCATGGGGCCGGAAAGGCCAGACAGTTGCGATGTCCAATTATTCGGAGGAGGCCATCGGGCAGCATCTTGCCCGGCTGGTTGGCGCCCTCCCGTCGCACAGACAGATTGCGTAACACTGAACATGAGACCAAGTCCCGCCCATAGACTGCAGATAATTTTTCATCCTTTGTTTCAGAGGATTGCGCGCATTCCATGACCAAACCCCGTATTATCTTCCTGAGCCAGTTGTTCGACCCCGAACCCACACTCAAGGGTCTGGCCTTCGTCAAGGCCCTGGCCGCCCACGGCTTCGAGATCGAGGTGGTGACGGGCTTTCCCAATTACCCCGGCGGCAAGGTCTACCCCGGCCACCGCATCCGCCCGATCCGGCGCGAAGAGATGGAGGGGATTGCCGTCACCCGACTGGCCATCTACCCCTCGCACGACCGCAGCGCGCTGCGGCGGATCGCATGTTACCTCAGCTTTTTCTTCACTTCGCTGTTCTACCTGCTTTTCCGTGCGCGGAGGGCCGATCTCGTCTACGTCTATTACCCCTCCCTGACCGCCGGGCTTTCAGCGGCGGCAGCGAAGCTTTTCCGGCGAACCCCGATTCTTCTCGATATCCAGGACATGTGGCCGGATTCGCTCGGCGCCACGGGAATGGTGTCGAGCCGGGCTTTTCTGGGGCTGGTCAATTTCTTCTGCGGCCTGCTCTACCGGGCCTGCGACCATATCATCGTCCTCTCGCCGGGATTCCGGGATCTTCTGATAAGTCGCGGAGTTCCCGCCGCCAAGATCAGTGTCGTCTACAACTGGACGGAAGAGACCGCTGGTTCCGAGGTCGGCAGGCGGCCGGCCGCCTTCGCGGCGGAGGACCGCTTCCGTCTGCTCTTTGCCGGAAACATGGGCGCAGCGCAGGATCTCGGCGTCGTTCTGGAGGCCGCGCAGATCGTCGGCGCCCGCGATCCGGGAATCGCCTTCTACTTCATGGGCAGCGGGCTGGAACTGGACCCTCTGAAGGCTCAGGCTAGGGCTTTAGGATTGCAGAACGTCCGGTTCCTGCCGCGCGTACCGATGGCGGAGGTGCAGAATTATCTTGCCGCGGCCGATTGTCTGCTGGTGCATCTGCGCGACGACCCGCTCTTCAGGGTCACCATCCCTTCGAAAACCCAAGCCTATCTTCATGCCGGCAAACCAGTGCTGATGGCCGTCCGGGGCGATGCGGCAGCGCTGATCGAGGCGGCCGGTGCAGGTCTCTGTGCAACGCCGGGCGACAGCGCGGATATCGCCGAGAAGATCCTCGCCCTCGCCGCGCTGCCGCCAGAAGATCTGGCGGATCTCGGCCGCAGGGGGCGCAGCTATTACGACCAGAATCTTTCGAAGGCACGCGGGATCGCACAAACTGCGGCTCTGGCCTTGCTCCACAGGCGGGCAGGATGAGAAACGGCGACGGCAGAAACCGCGGGTCAGCCGGCCCGGCCGCAAGGACAGGAGGGACCACGCAGTCATGAAGAGGTTCATCGACATTCTCGGCGCTTCACTGGGCCTTGTTCTCCTTTCACCGTTGCTGCTGTTTCTGGCGGTGAAGATCCGCCGCCAGATGGGCAGCCCTGTGCTCTTCCGGCAGGTCCGGCCCGGTCTGAACGGCAAACCCTTCCGGATGATCAAGTTCCGCACCATGCGGGATGCGACCGATTCGGCGGGCAAGCCGCTCTCCGATGCCGAGCGGCTGACCCCTCTCGGCCGGTTCCTGCGGGCCACCAGCCTGGATGAGCTGCCGGAACTGTGGAACGTGCTCAAGGGTGAGATGAGCCTTGTCGGCCCGCGTCCGCTGCTGATGGAATACCTGCCGCTCTACAGCCCGGAACAGGCACGGCGGCATGAGGTGCGTCCCGGCGTCACCGGCTGGGCGCAGGTCAATGGCCGCAATGCCATCGGCTGGGACGAGAAATTCGCGCTGGATGTCTGGTATGTGGAGAATCGCAGCTTTGCGCTCGACCTGAAGATCCTCTGGCTGACGATCCGCAAGGTGATCTTCCGCGACGGGATCTCGGCGGAGGGTGAAGCGACGATGCCGAAATTCACCGGGCCGGCAACCGGCTCCGCGCCCCGCACGGAGCGCAGATGACCGCGCTTTACGGCATCTACGGCACCGGGGGCCATGGGCGCGAGACGCTGCCGCTTCTGCGCGCGCAACTGGCCGGAGCGGGCGCACGGCTGGTCTTTGTCGATGACACCCCGCGGCAAGGCAGCGTCAACGGCGCCGAGGTCCTGGGATGGCAGGCTTTCCTGGCAGCGCCGGAAGAGGTGAAGCACGTCTCGCTCGCCATCGGCAATTCCCGCATCCGGCAGGAACTGGATCAGCGATGCGTCGCAGCGGGCATCGGCTTTGTCGAGGTCCGCGCCACGAATGTTCTGGTGCTCGATACGGTGGAGATCGGCGAAGGGGCCATCCTGTCGCCCTTTTCGACCCTGACCTCGAATATCCGCATCGGACGGCATTTCCATGCCAACACCTATTGCAGCATCGCCCATGATTGTGTCATCGGCGATTTCGTGACCTTCGCCCCCGGCGTGCGCTGCAATGGCAATGTGCATATCGAGGACCATGCCTATATCGGGTCCGGCGCGGTGCTTCGTCAGGGGCAGCCGGGCAAACCCCTGACCATCGGACGCGGCGCGGTGGTGGGCATGGGGGCCATCGTGACGAAGGATGTGCCGGCCGGGGTGACTGTCGTGGGCAACCCCGCCCGGCCGCTGATCAAGGAATAACCATGCTGAACACCGCTTTCTCTCCCTGGCCCTCCTTCACCGCCGAAGAGGCGGAGGCCGTTTCCGGCGTGCTTCTGTCCAACAAGGTCAATTACTGGACAGGACAGGAGGGCCGCAGCTTCGAGACGGAATTCGCGGCCTGGTGCGGGGCCTCCCATGCCATCGCGCTGACCAACGGCACGGTGGCGCTTGATCTCGCGCTGCACGGGCTCGGGATCGGTTCGGTCAACGGCGGATCGGCGGAAGATGAGGTGATCGTCACCCCGCGCACCTTCCTTGCCTCGGTCTCCTGCGTGGTCAATGCAGGCGCCATTCCGGTTTTTGCCGATGTGGACCGTGCCTCGGGCAATATCAGCGCCGAAACCATCGCCCCGGTTCTGACCGGCAGAACGAAGGCGATCATCGCCGTCCACCTCGCCGGCTGGCCCTGCGACATGGACCCGATCATGGCCCTTGCCGAAACCCATGGCCTGAAGGTCATCGAGGATTGCGCCCAGGCGCACGGCGCGCGCTACAAGGGGCGGATGGTCGGCTCCATCGGCCATATCGGCGCCTGGTCCTTCTGTCAGGACAAGATCATGACCACCGGCGGCGAAGGCGGCATGGTGACGACCGATGACAAGGCGCTCTGGTCGCGGATGTGGTCCTTCAAGGACCATGGCAAAAGCTGGGAGGCGGTCTATGAGCGCGCCCATCCGCCGGGGTTCCGCTGGCTCCATGAAAGCTTCGGCACCAACTGGCGCATGATCGAGATGCAGGCGGCCATCGGACGCATCCAGCTTCGGCGCATGGAAAGCTGGACGGCGGCGCGGACGGCCAATGCCGCGGCGATCGCCGCCGCCATGGCCCCCTTTGCCGGACCGGGCAAGCTTCTCCGCCAACCGGAGCTTTCGGACAAGGGCAGCCGTCACGCCCAGTACAAGTTCTACGCCTATGTCCAGCCGGAAGGCCTTGTGGCGGGCTGGAGCCGCGACCGCATCGTCGAGGCGATCACCGCGGCGGGGGTGCCGTGCTATCAGGGGTCCTGTTCCGAAGTCTATCTGGAGAAGGCCTTCGACGGGACCGGCTGGCGTCCGGCGCAATCGCTGCCCGCCGCGCGGGAGCTTGGGGCGACGAGCCTCATGTTCCTTGTCCATCCGACACTGACGGAGGCGGAGATCGCCAAAACCTGCGCCGTCGTTGCCGAAGTTCTGGCGCAAGCCGCCGCCTGACCTCCTGACCTTGCGTCACCGTCCGGTCCCAAGGCCCTGCCCCCTCCGGCAGGGCCGTTTCATTTTTTACCGCCGCCGCAGGCCGTGAAGAAATTGTTACATTGCCCCGTTACGAGAACTTGCAAGACTCGCCGGATGGCCGTTACATTTCTGTTACAAACCGCACGCGCGGCTGTTGTGGAACTGGGGCGGGCAAGCCCCATGGGCCGGCGGGCAAGGCGGACGACTTTACCAACGGGAGAGACCCATGACCAAACTGAACACGCTGTCGCTGTCTGTCAGCGTCCTCGCCATGCTGAGCGCCACCGTCGCTTCGGCCCAGTCGATGGACGAGCTGGTGGCTGCGGCCAAGGCCGAGGGCCAGCTGACCACCATCGCCCTGCCCCATGACTGGTGCGGCTATGGCGCCGTGATCGACGGCTTCAAGGCCAAATACCCGGAAATCACAGTCAACGAGCTGAACCCCGATGCCGGTTCGGCCGACGAGGTCGAGGCCATCAAGGCCAACAAGGACAACAAAGGCCCGCAGGCGCCCGACGTCATCGACGTGGGTCTGGCCTATGGCCCGTCCTCCAAGGCCGAAGGCCTGACCCAGCCCTACAAGGTTTCGACCTGGGACGAGATCCCGGACGGCATCAAGGACGCTGACGGCCATTGGTATGCCGACTACTATGGCGTGATGTCCTTCCTCGTGAACAAGGACCTCGTGCCGAACGTCCCCGCCGACTGGGCCGATCTCGTGAAGCCGGAATATGCCGGGCAGGTCGCTCTGGCGGGCGATCCGCGCGCCTCGAACCAGGCGATTCTCGCGGTCCATGCCGCGGGCCTCGGCAAGGGCGCCGAAGCGGGTGAAGCCGCCGGCAAGGCCGGGCTGGAATTCTTCGCCGAAGTGAACAAGGCCGGCAACTTCGTTCCGGTCATCGGCAAGGCCGGCACGCTGGCACAAGGCACCACCCCGATCGTCGTGATGTGGGACTACAACGCCCTCGCCGCCCGCGACACGCTCGCCGGCAACCCGCCGGTGGAAATCGTCGTGCCGAAGACCGGCGTTCAGGCCGGCGTCTACGTCCAGGCGATCTCCGCCTATGCGCCCCACCCGAATGCCGCAAAACTGTGGATGGAATACCTCTACAGCGATGAAGGCCAGCTCGCATGGCTGAAAGGCTACTGCCACCCGGCCCGCTTCAACGCCATGGTTGCCGCCGGCAAGGTTCCGCAAGAGCTGATCGACGCGCTGCCGCCGGCCGCCTCCTACGAAGCCGCCGTCTTCCCGACGGTTGAACAGGTGGATGCCAACAAGAAAGCCGTCGTGGACGGCTGGGACGCCACCGTCGGCGCCAATGTCGCCGAGTGATCTGATCTGAACCGCCCTGCCCGCCCCTTGCCAAAAGGGGCGGGCAGGTGTCTTCTGGACCATGAAACGGGCCGTCAGAGCCCCGCCAATCCTCAGGGGGAAGCCCGATGACCACCAGCGCGAGCGCCCCTCCGGCGCCCGAGGCCGCAAAGCCGTCGCCTGCCCGAAGGGGGCTGCCGCTGAGCTGGCTCGGCCTTCTGCCCTTCACCCTTTTCGCGGTGCTGTTCCTGATCCTGCCGACGATGAAGATCGTCTTCGGGGCCTTCCAGACGCCGGATGGCAGCTTCACGCTGCAGAATATCCGCGATCTGAACACCGAAAGCATCCTGATCTCCTACTGGACCTCGATCAAGCTGAGCCTGATCACCGCCCTCCTCGGCTGCGTGATCGGTTTTGCCATGGCGGCGGGAATGGTGCTCGGCGGGCTGCCCCGCGCGATCCGCGGACCGCTCCTGACCTTTTCCGGGGTCGCCTCCAATTTCGCGGGCGTGCCGCTGGCCTTCGCCTTCATCGCCACCCTCGGGCCGGCGGGGCTGATCACCATCTACCTGCGGACCGAATTCGGCATCAACCTGCGGGCCTACGGCTTCAACCTGCTGAGCTTCTGGGGCCTCGTCGCCACCTATCTCTTCTTCCAGATCCCGCTGATGATCCTGATCATCACCCCGGCCCTTGACGGGCTGAAGCGCGAATGGCGCGAGGCGGCGCAGGTTCTGGGGGCGAGCGTCGGGCAATACTGGCGCATGGTGGCGCTGCCGATCCTGTTCCCCTCGCTGCTTGGCACCTTCGCGCTCTTGTTCGCCAATGCCTTCGGGGCGGTCGCCACGGCCTATGCGCTGACCGGGCCGCAGCTCAACATCGTGCCGATCAAGCTCTTCGCGCAGATCCGCGGCGATGTGCTCGGCAATCCCCATCTCGGCTATGCGCTCGCCTTCGGGATGATCGTGATCACCGGGATCGCCAATTTCCTCTACATCTGGCTGCGTGCGCGGTCTGAAAGGTGGCTGAAATGACCCGCCTCCTCGCCTGGGCCGCGCTGCTCTTCGGCCTTCTCTATTTCTTCCTGCCGCTGGCCGGGATGACCGAGTTCTCGATGAAGATGCGGCGCGGGGTCTATTCCTTCGACGCCTATCGCGCCGTGCTCGGCGATGCGAAGTTTCAGGAAACCTTCGGCTATTCGGTGGCCATGGCCTTTGCCACCATCGTCTTCGGCGTGCTGCTCGTGGTGCCGACGGCCTATTGGGTGCGGCTGAAACTGCCGCGCGCCCGGCCCTATATCGAGTTCATCACCCTTCTGCCGCTGGTCATTCCGGCGATCGTCATCGTCTTCGGCTATATCCGGCTTTACAACACGTCGAGCTGGCTGCCGCTGACCGGCTCCATCACCGGCACAAACTTCCTCCTGATGATGGGCTATGCGACCCTCGCCCTGCCCTACATGTACCGCTCCGTCGATACCGGGCTCCGCACGATCGACGTGGCGACCCTGACGGAGGCGGCGCAAAGCCTCGGCGCGGGCTGGGTCACCATCCTCGCGCGGCTGATCCTGCCGAATGTGCTGGTTGCGGTGCTGTCGGGGGCCTTCCTGACCTTCGCCATCGTCATCGGCGAATTCACCATGGCGGCGCTGCTCGACCGGCCCGCCTTCGGCCCCTACATGCAGCTTCTCGGCGCCAACCGCGCCTATGAGCCTCCCGCCCTCGCCGTCATCGCTTTTGTCATCACCTGGGGCTGCATGGGGCTGATCCAGCTCGTCACCCGGTTCTCCAAACACGAAAGGGCGAAAGCCTGATGTCCTTCCTTGAAATCTCGCATCTTGAGAAATCCTTCGGCGCGAACCGGGTGGTGAAGGATTTCAACCTCGGCATCGAAAAGGGGGAGTTCATCTCGCTTCTCGGCCCCTCCGGCTGCGGCAAGACCACGGTGCTGCGGATGGTGGCGGGCTTCGAGACGCCAAGCTCGGGCGCCATCCGCATCGACGGCAAGGATGTGGTCGGGCAGCGCCCCAATCAGCGCAACATCGGCATGGTCTTCCAGTCCTATGCGCTGTTCCCGAACCTGACCGTGGCGCAAAACGTCGCCTTCGGGCTGAAGGTGAAGGGTGTGGCCCGCGACGAGGCCGACAAGCGCGTGGCGGAAATGCTGCGCCTGATCGGCCTTCCCGATCTCGGCAGCCGCTTTCCCTTCCAGCTTTCGGGCGGCCAGCAGCAGCGTGTGGCCCTTGCCCGCGCGCTTGCCCCGCGCCCCCGCGTGCTTCTGCTCGACGAGCCGCTTTCCGCGCTCGACGCCAAGATCCGCGTCTCGCTCCGCAGCGAGATCCGCGAGATCCAGCGGGAACTCGGCATCACCACCATCTTCGTGACCCATGATCAGGAAGAGGCCCTGTCCATGTCGGACCGGATCGTGGTGATGAACGGCGGCATCGCCGAACAGGTCGGCGCGCCCTTCGACATCTACAACCGCCCGCGCACCCGCTTCGTGGCGAATTTCGTCGGCACGCTCAACACCTTCGAAGCGAAGGTGGAGGATGCGGGCCGCGGTCTCGTCTCCCTCGCCGGGGTGCCTCTGACCCTGCCGGAAGGCGCGGCGCCGGCGACGAACGGGGGCGCTCTCACCCTCGCCCTGCGCCCCGAGGCCGTGCATCTCGGCCGCAGCGATGGCCATGAAGTCATCCTGCCCGCCGTGATTTCGGATGTGGATTTCCTCGGCTCGGTGATCCGGGTGCGGGCGCAGGCAGGCGGCAGCACGGTGGCGCTTGACACGTTCAACCGCTCGGACACCCCGCCGCCCGCCGTGGGCGATGCGGTGGAGATCAGCCTGTCGGCCCGCGACGTGATCGTCCTTCAGGACTGATCCCGCGACGGAAGCCTGCGCTCAGACCCGCCGCCGCCGCACGGTGGCGGGCCGCCCCGGCAGCGACAGCCGCGCATCGTTGCGCGCCCGTTCCACGATGACCTTGCCCCTGGAGACCACCGCCAGCCGGTCCGGGCGCAGGCGCAGCGCCTCCACCGGGTCGCCGGCATCGAGCACCACCAGCGAGGCCTGATCCCCGACCTTCAGCCCGTACCCCTGCAAGCCCATGATCGCCGCATTGTTTTCGGTGACCATGGTGAAGCAGCGCGCCATCTCGGCCGGATGGGTCATCTGCGCGACATGCAGCCCCATGAAGGCCACGTCGAGCATGTCCGCCGTGCCGAGCGAATACCAGGGGTCGAGCACGCAATCCTGCCCCCAGCCCACGGTGATGCCCATGGCCTGCATCTCCTTCACCCGCGTCAGGCCACGGCGCTTCGGGTAGGTGTCGTGGCGTCCCTGAAGGGTGATGTTGATCAGCGGATTGGGAATCGCGGTCATGCCGCTTTCGGCGATCAGCGGCAGCAGTTTCGAGACATAGTAATTGTCCATCGAATGCATGGAGGTCAGATGCGACCCCGCCGCCCGGCCGCCAAGCCCGTGCCGCGTCACCTCCGCCGCCAGCGTCTCGACATGGCGGCTCATCGGGTCATCCGTCTCGTCGCAATGAATGTCGAGCATCAGCCCCCGCTCCGCCGCCACCCGCGCCAGATCGCGGAGCGATTCCGCCCCCTCCTCCATCGTGCGCTCGAAATGCGGGATGCCGCCGACCACATCGACACCCATGTCGAGCGCCCGGATCACATTCTCGCGCCCCGTCTTCGTGCGGTAGAGCCCGTCCTGCGGAAAGGCCACCAGTTGCAGGTCCAGATAGCCGGCGACAAGGCGCTTCACCTCCAGCATCGCCTCCACCCCGCGCAGATGGTCGGGCGTGGTATCGACATGGGTGCGGATTGCCAGAAGCCCCATGGAGGCCGCCCAGTCGCAATAGGTCACGGCACGGGCGACCATCGCCTCGACCGTGGCGATCCCGCGCAGCTCGCCCCAGAGCGCGATGCCTTCGAGCAGGGTGCCGGAGGCATTGACCCGCGGCAACCCGTAGGAGAGCGTCGCATCCATATGGAAATGCGGATCGACGAAGGGCGGCGCCACCAGATCGCCGGTCGCGTCGATCACCCGCCCCGCGACGGCCTCCAGCCGTCCGACGGCGGCGATCCGGTCGCCCCTGATGCCGATATCGGCCACCTGTCCGTCCGGAAGCGTGCCGCCCCGGATGATGAGATCGAACATCACCGCTCTCCCTTGTTGTAAGGCACCATCAGCGCCGCCGGAACCTCCGCCCGCCGCGACATCAGGATCAGCGCGAGGATCGACAGGGCGTAAGGCACCATCAGAAAGACCTGATAGGGCAGCACGGCCCCGATCGGCGTCTGTTGCAGGCGGATCTGCAAGGCATCGAAGCCTGCGAACAGCAGCGCCCCCAGCACCGCCTTGCCGGGCCGCCATGCGCCGAAGACGACAAGCGCCACGCAGATCCAGCCCCTGCCGTTGACCATCTCGAAGAAGAAGCTCGAAAAGGCCGAAAGGGTCAGGAAGGCGCCGCCGACCGCCATCAGGCCCGATCCGACGACGACCGCCCCCATCCGCAGCCCCGTCACCGACAGGCCCTGCGCCTCGACCGCCGAGGGGTTTTCCCCCGCCGCCCGCACGGCAAGGCCAAGGGGCGTGCGGAAGAGGACGAAGCCCGTCAGCAGCGCCACCGCAAAGCCCGCATAGGTCAGCGGCGTCTGGGCGAAAAGCGCCTCGCCCAAGAGCGGGATCTTCGACAGGCCGGGGATGGCAAGCGGCTGAAACGGCTCGATCTTCGGCGGGCTGGTGACTTCGGGCAGGATCAGCCGGTAGGCGAAGGAACTGGTGGAGGTCGCAAGCAGCGTCACCCCCAGCCCCACCACATGCTGGCTGAGGCCGAACGGCACCGTCAGCACGGCGTGAAGGAAGCCGAAGGCCATTCCCGCCGCCATCGCCACGCCCACCCCGCCCCAGAGCGGCATCCCCTGATAGACCGCCATCCAGCCGGTGAAGGCGCCGATGACCATGATCCCCTCGATACCGAGGTTCAGCACCCCCGCCCTCTCGCAGATCAGCTCGCCCATGGTGGCGAAGATCAGCGGCGAGGCGATCCGCACCGCCGCCGCCCAGAAGCTCGCCGAAATCAGGATCTCCCACACAGCGCTCATCCCCGCACCACCCGGAACCGTGTCAGCAGGATCGCCAGCACCATCAGGAGAAGCGCCACCGCCAGAAGCATGTCGGCGATATAGGTCGGCACCCCTGCGGCCCGGCTCATCGCATCGGAGCCGACGAAGATCCCGGCGACGAAGAGCGCCGCCACCACGACGCCAAGCGGGTGGAGCATGGCCAGCATCGCCACGATGATCCCGGTGTAGCCGAAGCCCGGCGACAGATCGAGGCTGAGGTGGCCCTTCAGCCCCGCCACCTCCGACCAGCCGGCAAGGGCCGCCAGTCCGCCGGACAGAAGCGCCGTCTTCACCAGCACCGCGTTCACCGGTATCCCCGCGAAGCGCGCCGCCCCCGCGTTCTGCCCGACCGCCCGCATCTCGAAGCCGAGCGTCGCGCGCGTCTGCACCAGCCAGACCAGCACCGCGGCGATCAGCGCAAGGCCGAAGCCCCAGTGCAGCCGCAAGCCTTCGACCAGCCGCGGCAGCCGCGCCTCCTTGATCAGCGCCGCCGATTTCGGCCAGCCCATGCCCATCGGGTCCTTCATCGGCCCCTCCAGCAGGTAGGAGACGAAAAGCAGCATGATGAAGTTGAGAAGGAGCGTGGTGACGACCTCATCCACCCCGAGCCGGGTCTTCAGCAGCACCGGGCCAAGGAGCACCAAGGCCCCCGCCAGCATCGCCGCAAGGGCCGACACCGGCAGGACCAGCGGGCTGCCGAGCGCGCCGGTACCAAGCAGCACCGCCACGATGGCCCCGGCGTAAAGCTGCGCCTCCGCCCCGATGTTCCAGAGCTTTGCGCGGAACGCGACCGCCACCGACAGGCCGGTGAAGATCAAGGGGGTGGCGCGGTTCAGCGTCTCCAGTGCCGCGAATTTCGATCCGGCCGCTCCTTGCAGGATCAGGCCGAGCGTGCCGAACGGCTCGGCCCCCGCCAGCAGCGCGAGGAGCGAGGCGATCACCACCGTCGCGCCAAGGGCTGCCGCCGGATAGCCGAGCCGCCGGGCAAGGGACGGGTTCGCCACAGGTTCAAGCCGCATGATCGAACCCCTGTCCCGCCATCCACAGCCCCAGCTCCGCCGGGGTCATGGCTCCGCGCGCGAAACCCGGCGACAACCGCCCTTCGGAGATCACATGGATCACGTCCGACAGGCTCTGCACCTCGTCCAGATCCTCGGAAATCAGCAGCACCGCCGCCCCCTGATCGCGCGCGGCGATCAGCCGGGAATGGACATAGGCGATGGCCCCCACATCGAGCCCCCGCACCGGCTGGTTGGCCAGAATGATCTCCGGACCCGGCTCCAGCACCCGGCCGAGGATCAGCTTCTGCATGTTGCCCCCCGACAGAAGCCGGATGCGGGCCTGCGGGCCGGGGCAGCGGACATCGTAAGCCCCGATGATGCTTTCGGCAAAGCGCCGCGCCGCCGCCCAGTCCATCCAGCCCGCACGGCTGAAACCGGGGCGGAAATAGCCCTCCAGCACCGCGTTTTCGGTCAGGGTGAAATCGGCGATGGTGCCGGTCTTGTGGCGATCCTCGGGGATGCGCGCCACGCCCGCGCCGATGGCCGCCCGCGGGGTCCAGCCCGCGACCGGCACGCCGTTCAGCTCCATCATACCGGAGCCGGGCCGGATCAGCCCGGAGACCAGATCGGCCAGCGCCGCCTGCCCGTTGCCCGACACCCCCGCAAGCCCGGTGATCTGCCCGGCGCGCAGGTCCAAAGACAGCGCCTTCAGCCCCGGCGCCGCCCCGCGGTCGGGGGTGGAGACCCCGGCAAACCGCATCCGCACCGCGCCGGGGCTGCGCGCCTCGGCCTTGGGCATGGCAACCTCGCCGCCAACCATCAGCGCGGCCAGTTGCGCGCGGTCGGTGGTGCGGGTCGCAACCTCGCCCACCACCTTGCCGTGGCGCAGCACCACGCAGCGGTCGGCAATCGCCATGACCTCATGCAGCTTGTGGCTGATGAACAGGATCGACAGCCCCCGCGCGATCGCCTTCCGCAGCGTCTCGAAAAGCGCCTCCGTCTCCTGCGGGGTCAGAACGGCGGTCGGCTCGTCAAGGATCAGGATGCGCGCCTCGCGGTAAAGCGCCTTCAGGATCTCCACCCGCTGCCGCTCGCCCACGGAAAGGGAGCCGACCCGCGCCTCGGGATGCACCGCGAGCCCGAAATCGCGCGACAGATCGGCCACCCGCGCCCGCGCCGCCGCCCGTCCCTGCCCGCGTGACCACAGGCTTTCCGTGCCGAGCCGGATGTTGTCCAGCACCGACAGATTGTCGGCCAGCGTGAAATGCTGATGCACCATGCCCACGCCCGCCGCCAGAGCCGCACGCGGATTGCCGGGGGCAAGCGGGGTGCCGAAAACCTCCACCTGCCCCTCCTCGGCCACATAATGACCGAAGAGGATGTTCATCAGCGTCGTCTTGCCCGCGCCGTTTTCGCCAAGCAGAGCAATGACTTCGCCGCGCTTCAGCTCAAGCGACACCGCATCGTTGGCCAAGAGCGCGCCAAAGCGCTTGGTGATCCGGTCAAGGCGCAGGACAACCTCCTGCGCCCCCGTTGCGCCCGTGCTCACGTCGATTTCGGTTCGCTGTCGTCGATTTCCACGGTGAAGGTTCCGGCCTTGATCCCGGCCTCCCGCTCCGCCACCAGCGCCTTGGCGGTATCCGGCACCTGCGTTTCAAACGTGCCGAGCGGGGCAAGCGAGCAGCCGCCCGCGTTCATGTAGGAATAGATCCCGTAGTTTTCCGCCTTGAAAGCGCCGGCGTTGATCGCCTCGATGGCCTTCTGCAAGGTCGGTTCGAAATGCCAGAGCGCCGAGGCCACCACCGTCTGCGGATAATCTGCCTGCGTGTCGATCACGTTGCCGATGGCCAGAACCCCGCGTTCCTTCGCGGCATCCGACACGCCGAAGCGTTCGGCATAAAGCAGGTCCGCGCCGCCGTCGATCATGGCAAAGGCGGTCTCCTTGGCCTTCGGCGGATCGAACCACGAGCCGATGAAGCTGACCTGGAATTTGATCTCCGGATTGACCTCGCGCGCGCCCTTCATGAAGGCGTTCATCAGCCGGTTCACTTCCGGGATCGGGAAGCCGCCCACCATGCCGATATTGCCCTTGGTCATCGCCCCGGCGATCAGACCCGAAAGGTAGGCCGCATCCTGGATATAGTTGTCGAAGACGGAAAGGTTCGGGGTCGCCTCGTCCGGCGGAAAGCTGGAACCGAGAAGGAAAGCCACGTCAGGATATTCCGCGGCGACCTCACGCGCCTCCTGCTCAGCGCCAAAGATCTCGCCGACGATGAGCTTGACGCCGCTTTCGCAATATTCGCGCAGCACGCGCGGGTAGTCGGTGTTGGCGACGTTTTCGGTATAGGTGTAATCCACCTGCCCCGCCGCCTTGGCCGCCTCGGCGGCGGTATGGATGCGGCTCACCCATTGCTGCTCCACCGGGACGGTATAGACCCCCGCCATCTTGATCGGCTCCGCCGCCATGCCGCGCCGGGGCAATACCCCCGCCGCGAAGGCTGCCGCACCGCTGAGCATCAGGCCACGGCGCGACACCGTAAACAGTCCCTTGGTCATCACATCACCTATCCCTGTTGAGGTCTTTGGGGTCTTGTTCTGGGTCTTGTTTGACCGGACGGTAAAACTTATCGCCGATTCGGCACAAGCGCCCTGTGACGGTTCCATGACGCAAGGTCAGCCGAAACGCCGGTTTCTCCGGCATCTGCCCGGATTTTCCGCACCCGATCCCCCAAACGGGCGAAATCCGCCCGCTTCAGCCTGCGGAGAAGGCCGCATAGGCCTCGCGGTAGCGGCCCATCGTTTCCTCGGTATAGCGGACGAAATCGACATCCAGCGTCGAATGGATCTCCGAGACCATGCTCCACAGCGCCTCGCGCAGCGCCGCCGCCGCCTTCATCGCCAGATAGCTGCGCCAGAGCCCGGCATCGACCCGGCCGAAATAACGCTCCACCAGCCCCGCCTCCTGGATCGGATCGAGCCCGGCGTTGGCCGCCAGCCCGCCAAGGTCGAAGAGCGGGGAATTGAAGCCCGCATAATCCCAGTCGATCAGCCAGAGCCGCGTGCCGTCATCGAGGAAATTCGCCGGCAGCAGGTCATTGTGGCCGAAAACGAGGTCGATCGGTCCGACCGCCGCCTCCAGCGTCTCCGCCTCGGCCATCAGGGCGGCAAGGGCGCCGAAATGCCGACTGCCGCCCTCGCGCAGGGTGGCAGCATAGTCGCGCAGCACATGGAAGACCCAGAAGCTCAGCACCGGACCGCGCAGGTGACGGGGAATCTCCCGATGCGCCCGCGTCACAAGGTCGAGCGCTTTGGCCAGCATCGCGTCCTGCCGCAGATCCTCCGCCGCGAGAGTGCGCGCCTCGATGTAATCGACGACCAGCAGCCCCGGCGCCTGATAGAGCACCGCAGGAGAGATCCCCGCCGCATGGGCTGCGCGGCTCGCCGCCAGCTCGTTGAAGCGCATGACCTGATGGACCGGAATATCCTCGCCGATCCGCACCACGGCACGGCGGCGGGCATCGCTGACCAGAAGATTGACGTTGGTGATGCCGCCGGTCAGCGGCTCCACCCGGATCGGGCCTTCCCAGATCGGCAGCGCCGCAATCCGTTCGCTGATCTCCATCGCCATCCCCCGCTCAGCGTTTGCCGTAGTAGAGCCCCACTACATGCTCGGCTTCTGCAAAAAACAACCACCGCGCGGCGAGGGCGCCGAGAAGATGGCTGGCCACCGCAAGCCCCACGACCCAGAGACGCCCCGGACCAAGCACCAGAAGCGCTGCCGGAACCAGCGTGGAGAACAGCAGCGCCAGCACCCGCAGTCGTTCCGCATGTTTGCGCCCGACGACGAAAATCATCTCGCGCATCAGATAGTTGCCGGCGGTATGGGCCTGCTCGAAGACGGTGACGGAACCGATGGCCCCAAGCCCCGTCGCCGTGCCGAGCGTGGCGCCGACCTCGGCAAAGCGCCGGTCGCCGATGCGGAAAGCGGCGATCAGCACGACGAGAAGGATCACGCAGAAGACCACCGCGACCCGCGGCTCCCCCGCCATCACCGCCCCGCCGGTGGCGGCAAAGCCGAGGAACAGCGCCGGGGTGACGGGATGATTCCACCGCGGCACGGTGCGAAGCTGGGTGTAGATCATCGAGGTGGTGAAGACCGTCACCGCGCACATCACCGCCCCCGCCCAGCCGATCTGGCGGGGCCAGCCAAGGCCGAGCCAATCCGACAACGCCACCGGCGCGAGGAGAAAAAGCGTGGTCACCGCCGCCCAGCCCTCGCGGCTGAGCCAGCTCGTCCGCCATTGGGTGAAGGCGCGCAAGGCGCGCTGCGGATTGCCGAGATGCGCGGTCGAGGCGATCAGCCCGCCGACCGCCGCCGCATAGCCGATCCCCCAGAGAGCGAAGGCCGCCCAGCCCGCAGGCTGCACGAGGCCAAGGCCGAGAAAGGCCAGAAAGCCGAAGCCGAAGCCGGAAAAGACCGTGAAGAGAATGACGGAAGGGGCCGGATTCATTCAGATCTTCCCCAGTATCCTGTCAAGCCAGCCGGCGAAGCCCGTGGCCTTGATGTCCAGAAGCGGCGCCAGCAGGCTCGCCTCCTGCGGGCGGTCCTTCTTGCGCGGCGGCAGGTAGCGGTTCACCGGCTTCGTCCCCATCTCGGGCATCAGCGCATAGCCGCCCCGCTCGGCACTCAACCGGCTGACCTTGCTCTGCGGGTCGGCGAAATCGCCGAAATGCCGCGCTCCGGTCGGACAGGTGCGGACGCAGGCCGGCTCCCGGTCCTCCTCCGGCAGGTTTTCATTGTAGATGCGATCGACGCAAAGCGTGCATTTCTTCATCACCCCCGCCGCGAGATCCAGCTCCCGCGCGCCGTAGGGGCAGGCCCAGGCGCACAGCCCGCAGCCGATGCAGGCATCCTCATTGACCAGAACGATGCCATCCTCGGACCGCTTGTAGCTCGCCCCGGTCGGGCAGACGGTGACGCAGGGCGCATCCTCGCAATGAAGACAGGAGCGCGGGAAGGTGACGGTTTGTGCAGCGCCTTCAGCAGGTTGCACGGCATAGCTGTGAACCCGGTTTAGGAAGGTGCCGGAAGGGTCGGCACCATAGGGGTCCTGATCCGACAGCGGGACGCCATAGCCCTGATCGTTCCAGCCCTTGCAGGCGGTCACGCAGGCCTGACAGCCGACGCAGGTGTCGAGATCGACGACAAGGCCGAGCTTTTTGTCGGTGCTGGCGGGAAGTTGCGTCATGCCACCTCCCCAAGGTCCTTGGAAGGACCTTGCAAGGGTTTTCCAAAACCCTTGCGCGCCGCGCCGCGCGGCCCAATTCCTTCCAAGGAATTTGCAGCTTTCCTGAAGGAAAAGTGTCTCATGCCCGCTCCCTCCCCATCGGAACCACGCGCGGGATCGGCGGGAAGGCCGGCTCGGCCCGGTCGCGCGGCCCGACCCGTTCGATCTTCACCCGCAGGTCGAACCACGCCGCCTGCCCGGTCACCGGATCGGAATTAGCCACCCGCCCCGGACCGGGCCGCAGCTCGGAGATGAGGTGGTTCAGAAGGAACCCTGTCGTCGCCTCCGAAGCCCCCTCGTCCAGCGCCCAGGCCGCCTTGCGCTTGCCGATGGCATTCCAGGTCCAGACGGTGTTTTCGTTCAACGCCGCCATATGCGCGACCGGCACCACGATCTCGCCGTTGGCGGAGGTGACGCGGGCGTAGTCGCCCTCGCGGAAGCCTTCCGCCACCCAGATCTTCGTCGGGACATACAGGTAATTCCGCCCCCGGATCTGGCGCAGCCAGGCATTCTGGCTCCCCCAGGAGTGATACATGTCCATCGGCCGCTGGGTCAGGGCGTGGACCTTGTAGCCATCTTCGGGGTAGGGCGAATACCAGCTCGGCAGCGGGTCCATCGCCTGCCGCAACTGGTCGCGCAGATGCTCCGGCGGGCGGTAGGGGCCAAGCCCCTCGGCCGCCATCTGGAACTTCCGCATCGGCTCGGACCAGATCGAGAAGAGATAGGGCTGCGGCGATTCGTAGAAGGAAGTCGCCACTGCCCAGTCCTGATAGGCCGTGTTCCAGGGCTTGTAGAAGGCCCCCTCCTCCGGGACATGGGCCTGATAGAAGCCGCCGTTTTCGATGTAGCGGGCAAGCTGGTCGGGGTTGGCCTCGCCCCGCCCCTCCGCCGTGCCGTCGCCGCGAAAGCCGATGAGCGGGCCGACGCCGGGGCGGCGGATGTGGTTGACGATGTAATCGGCATAATCGGCGTATTTCGGGCTGCCATCCGCGTTCACCATCGGCGCAAGGCCGAGCCGCGCGCCAAGATCCAGCAGCACCGACTGGAAGGGCCGCACGTCCCTGTCCGGCTCCACCACAGGCCAGCGGATGCTGTCGCCCGCCGCATCGGGTTCGGAAATCGGCCGGTCGAGCAGGCTGATGCAATCATGCCGTTCGAGATAGGTCGTGTCCGGCAGGATCAGATCGGCATAGGCCACCATCTCGGAGGCATAGGCGTCGGAATAGATGATCCGGGGGATGACATATTCCCCATCCTCGCCGCGATCCGTCAGCATTTCCATGACCTTGGCGGAATTCATCGAGGAATTCCACGCCATGTTGGCCATGTAGAGGAACAGCGTGTCGATCCGGTAGGGGTCGCCCGCATGGGCATTGGGGATCAGCATGTGCATCAGCCCATGGGCGGAAAACGGGTTCTCCCAGGTGAAGGCCTTGTCGATCCGTGCCGGCGAGCCATCCTCCTTCAGCGCGAGGTTCTCCGGGCCGCGCACATAGCCGAGATGCGGGCCGGAGAGCGGTTTTCCGGGGGCGGTGACGAAATGCGGGGTCGGATGGGCCTCCATCGGTTTCGGATAGGGCGGCTTCAGCCGGTAGCCGCCCGGCACCTCCACCGTGCCGAGCACGATCTGGAGCAGATGCAGCGCGCGGGCGGTCTGGAAGCCGTTGGCATGGGCCGAAATCCCCCGCATCGCATGGAAGGAGACCGGCCGCCCCGGCATGGAAGCATGGGCATTGCCGCGGAAATCGGTCCAGGGCTGCGGCAGTTCGATCGCCTCGTCGAAGGCCACCCGCGCCAGTTCCGCCGCAAGGCCGCGGATGCGCGCCGCCGGGATGCCGCAGCGGTCGGCAACCGCCTCGGGCGCGTGATCGGGGGACAGATACCGCTCCGCCATATGCTGAAAGACGGTGCGGTTGCCCTGCCAGACGGCGCCGAGATCCGGCTCCACCCCTTTGCCGTCCCAGGGCGCGGGCATCCCGGTGCGGCGGTCGATCACGAAGGGCTGGCTTTCGGCATTGCGGAGGATCAGGCCCTTCTCCGGTCCCTCCTCCACCACCAGGAGGGGCGCATTGGTGAACTGGGCAAGATAGGTCAGATCGACCTTCCCCGCCTCCAGCAGGCAATGGATCAGGCTCAGGATCAGCAGACCGTCGGTGCCGGGGGTGATGCCATACCAGTCATCAGCCACCGCATTGTAGCCGGTGCGGATCGGGTTCACCCCGATCACCCGCGCGCCCCGCGCCTTCAGCTTGCCGAGGCCGATCTTGATCGGGTTGCTGTCGTGATCCTCCGCCACGCCGAAGAGGATGAACAGCTTCGTCCGTTCCCAGTCCGGCTGGCCGAATTCCCAGAAGGCCCCGCCGATGGTATAGATCCCGCCCGCCGCCATGTTGACCGAGCAGAACCCGCCATGGGCCGCGTAATTCGGCGTCCCGAAGGCCTGCGCCCACCAGCCGGTGAAGCTTTGCGACTGGTCGCGCCCGGTGAAGAAGGCGAGCTTTTCCGGCGCCGCTTCCCGCAGGGGCTTCATCCAGTCCACCGCGGTTTGCAGCGCCTCCTCCCAGGTGATCTCCTCGAAAGCTCCCGACCCACGCGGCCCGACCCGGCGCAGCGGCGCGCGCAGGCGGGAAGGCGCCGTGACCTGCATGATGCCCGAAGCGCCCTTGGCGCAAAGCACCCCCTTGTTGATCGGGTGGTCGCGGTTGCCCTCGATATAGCTGACCCGCCCCTCTTTCAGATGGACATTGATCCCGCAGCGGCAGGCGCACATGTAGCAGGTGGTTTTCCTAATCTCCTCAGAGACTTCCGGCGACAGGTCTAGCTTCGGCTGGTGGGTCATTCTGGCCTCGACACGCTGGGGGCCAGTCTGGACGGAAGCTTTTCACCGAACAAGCCGGATTGCGACACGCCGTCACGAAAGCGCACGGAAAAGCAGAATATTCTCCGCCGGGCAGGGTCGGACACGGGGTTTCTTCCCCCGTCCAACTCGGAGCCCCCCATATCAAAGATCCCGCGCGCGCAGGGCCATGGCCTCGGCCGCGATGGTGCGTTCCTCCTCGGCGGGGATCACCCAGACCGGCACCGGCCCCGCCCAAAGCAGATCCGCCACGATGCCCTCGCGCATTTCGCGGTCATTCTCGCCGATGCCGCCGGTGAAGGCGATGCCGTCGAGCCCGCCCATCGCCGCGATCATGCTGCCCGCGTGGCGCACCGCCCAATAGCGGAAATGCGCGCGGGCAAAGGCCGCATCGGCCGTTTCCGCCTCCTGCAAGGCGCGCATGTCGCTTTGCCCGCCAAGCGCCAGAAGGCCGCTTTCACGGTTGAGGATGCGGCTCGCCCCGGCGATCCCGTGGCGCTCGGCCAGCTTCAGCACCGCATTGCCGTCGATGCCGCCGGTCCGCGTTCCCATGGTCAGCCCGTCCAGTGGCGAATAGCCCATCGTGGTGGCCACAGACACCCCGCCCCGAATGGCGCAGAGCGAGGCACCATTGCCCAAATGCAATGCCAGAAGCCTTTTCGGCAGCGCATTTTCCGATATTTCTTTCACTTTTCGAACAATTCCGCTGTAGCTGATCCCATGGAAACCATAGCGGCGCAGCCCTGCCTCCCGCTCTGCCAAGGGCAGGGCATAGGTCACGGCGACCTCCGGATTGGTCGCATGGAAGGCGGTGTCGAAGCTGACATATTGCGGCAGATCGGGGGCGAGGGCAGCCAGCGCCGCGATGCCCGTCAGATTGCCCGGATTGTGCAGGGGGGCGAGCGGCACGCAGGCCGCGATCCCCTCCAGCACCTCCGGCGTCACCCGGCAGGGCGCGATCAGCGCCGCCCCGCCATGCACCACCCGATGCGCCGCCGCCTGAAGCGCGCTCAGTTGCACCCCATGCGCGGCCATCGCCTCAAAGCACAGGCCGAGGGCCGCGCGGTGATCCGCCGCCGCCACGTCGCGCGCCACCTCCCCCACCCGCAGCCGCCCTGCCCCGCCGATCTCCGTCACCGAACCGGCGATGACCTGCGCCAGCCCGGCATCGAAGACCGCCAGCTTGACCGAACTTGACCCCGCATTGACGACAAGCAGCATCAGAGCAGCGCCTTCACCAGACCCATCCCCGCAAGCCCCGCAAGCAGCAGGATGGCAAAGCGGCGGAAATCCTTGGGATCGGTGTTGAAGAAGTGCCGCCCGCCCAGCCAGTTGCCCAGGAAGACCAGCGGCAGACCGATCAGCCCGGCCCAGAGCGTGTCCCAGCTCACCAGCCCGTGCCACCAGTAAAGCGGCGCAGAATAGATATCGAGGATCGGGAAATAGGCGATCAGCGTCGCCCGAAAGACCTGCGCCCGCATCGGCTGGGCGGCAAAGAAGGCCGCGACCGGCAGCCCGCCCATCCCCGGCGCATTGGCGATGCCGGAGGCGAGCCCCGCCGCAAGGTTCGCCGCCCGCCCCGCTTCGGCCCGCATCCGCCAGCCGATCAGCAGCACCCCGCACATCGCCAGCACATAGGCGGAGATCACCGCCCGCGCGGCATCCTCCGAAATCGAGGTCAGCGCCCAGAGGCCGAGCGGCAACCCCACGACCGCCCCCGCCACCAGCAGCCCGACCCGCCGCCAGTCCACATCCGGTCCGACGCCCTTCCAGGCTTGCAGCGTCATCACGGTTTCCCAGAGCATGACCACCGCGACGAAATTCAGCGGGCTGGTGGCCAGCCCCGAGGCCGCGATCACCAGCGCCGAAAAGCCGAAGCCCGAATAGCCGCGCACGAAGGCCGAGCCGAGAATGGCCACCGCCATCCACGCCAGCCCGACCGGCGTGAGATCAAAGAGCGTCATCCCCGCTGCGGCCGCATGTCGGCCTTCGAGATCCCCGCCACCGCCACCGGCTTTTTCATCGCATCGCGGCGGAAGGGCTCGCCCAGTTCCTGATTGATCATCGCCTCGATCAGCGTGGTCTTGCCGGCCTTCTGGTCCTCGATGGCCTGCCGCAGCGCCGCCGTCAGCTCCTCCATCGTGCGCGCGATCACGCCCTGCAAGCCGCAGGCCTTTGCGATCCCGGCATAAGAGACCTGGGTATCCAGCTCCGTTCCGACGAAATTGTCGTCATACCACAGCGTCGAGTTGCGCTTTTCCGCACCCCATTGGTAGTTGCGGAAAACGACCTGCGTGATCGCGGGCCACTCGCCGCGGCCGATCGCCGTCAGTTCCGTCACCGCGATGCCGAAGGCGCCGTCGCCGGAAAAGCCCACCACCGGCACATCCGGGCAGCCGATCTTGGCGCCCACCACGGCGGGCAGACCATAGCCGCAGGGGCCGAACAGACCCGGCGCCAGATACTTCCGCCCCGATTCGAAGGTCGGATAGGCATTGCCGATGGCGCAGTTGTTGCCGATGTCGGAGGAAATGATCGCCTCTTTCGGCAGCGCCGCCTGAATCGCCCGCCACGCCATGCGCGGCGACATCCATTCCGGCTTGTCGGCGCGCGCACGGGCGTTCCAGGTGGTGCCGGGATCGTCCTCTTCGTGATCCATGGAAGAAAGCTGCTGCGCCCAGGCCGATTTGGTCTGGGCGATCTTCGCCTTGCGTTCTACCCGCCCATGGTCACCAGCGGCAGAGGCGAGACGCGCCAAAACCGCCTCGGCGACCTTTTTCGCATCGCCGACAATACCAACAGTCACCTTCTTGGTCAGCCCGATCCGATCCGGGTTGATGTCCACTTGGATGATCCTGGCCTCTTTGGGCCAATAGTCCAGCGCGTATCCGGGAAGCGTTGAAAACGGGTTTAGCCGGGTACCCAGACAGAATACCACATCGGCCTGCGAAATCAACTCCATTGCCGCCCTGGAGCCGTTGTAGCCCAGCGGCCCGGCGAAGAGCGGATGGCTGCCGGGGAAGGCATCATTGTGCTGATAGCCCACGCAGACCGGCGCATCGAGCCGCTCGGCCAGCGCCATGGAGGCCGGGATCGCGCCCGCCAGCACCACCCCGGCGCCGTTCAGGATCACCGGGAATTTCGCGCCCGACAGCAGATCCGCGGCTGCGGCAATCGCCTCCTCCCCGCCCGCCGGGCGCTCGAATTCCACCGGCACCGGCAGGTCGATGTCGATCACCTGCGTCCAGAAATCGCGCGGCATGTTGATCTGCGCCGGGGCGGAGGCGCGCTTGGCGTTGATGATCACCCGGTTCAGCACCTCGGCAACGCGGGAAGGATCGCGGACCTCCTCCTGATAGGCCACCATGTCCTTGAAGAGCGCCATCTGCTCGACTTCCTGAAAGCCGCCCATGCCGATGGTCTTGTTGGCCGCCTGCGGCGTGACCAGCAGCAGCGGCGTGTGGTTCCAGTAGGCGGTCTTCACCGCCGTCACGAAATTGGTGATCCCCGGCCCGTTCTGGGCGATCATCATGCTCATCTTGCCGGAGGCGCGGGTATAGCCGTCGGCCATCATCCCGCCCGAACCTTCATGCGCGCAGTCCCAGAAGGTGATCCCCGCCCGCGGGAACAGGTCCGAGATCGGCATGAAAGCCGATCCGATGATCCCGAAGGCATGTTCGATGCCATGCAGTTGCAGGGTTTTGACAAAGGCTTCTTCGGTGGTCATCCGCATGGCACTCTCCTCGGGCAGGCTGTTCGGCAGGCTGTGGCTTTTCTATCCTGCCGCCAAAGCCGCCATAGGGCCAGACCTTCCTGCCTCATAAGTCCAGTGAGAGTGTCAAAGGCAGCCCGACGGTCCGGGCGCATCCCGGCTGTCGGCCCCGAAGCGCCCCAGGCCGCACGAACGCCGGCACCGGCCCGTCACGCCCCGCGAATGGCCCGCCCGATCCGGGCGATGCCCTCCGGGATGCGCGCCGGCGGGATCGAGGAATAGGCGAGCCGGTAGTAGTTGCGCGGCGCGCGGGCCGGATCGAAAAAGGCCCGGCCCGGCTCGATCAGCACGCCCTCGGCGCGCAGGGCTTCGGCCAGCACTTCGGTATCCACCCCCTCCGGCGCACGCATCCAGAAGCTGGAACCGCCGAAGCCACCCTGCCCCGCCACCATCAGGCCCTGCGCCTGAATGGCCTCCTCCATCACCTGCCGCCGCCGCTTGTAGGCCGCCCGCATCCGGTTGATCAGCGCATCGTAATGGCCGAGTGACAGGAAATAGGCCACCGTCCGCTGGATATGCCCCGGCGGATGGCGCAGCATCATCAGCCGCAGCGCCCGCGCCTCGCGGATGAAGCTTGCGGGGCCGACCAGATAGCCCAGCCGCATCCCCGGAAAAACCGATTTGGAGAACGAGCCCGCATAGACCACCCGCCCCTCGCTATCGAGCGATTTCAGCGCCGGAGCCACGGGCTTGAGGAGGGACATCTCGAATTCGTAATCATCCTCGATGATGACGAAACCCTCGCGCCCCGCCGCCTCCAGCAGCGCCAGCCTGCGGTCGAGCGGCATGGTGGCATTGGTCGGGCATTGGTGGGAGGCGGTAGTGAACACCACATCCACCCCTTTCGGCAAGGCTTCCGGCGGCAGCCCGCCCTCATCGACATCGACCGACAGCACCTCCGCGCCCGAAGCCGCGAGCAGCCCGCGCAGGCCGGTGTAGCCGGGGTTTTCCACCGCCACCCGCCGCCCCGGACCAAGCAGCACCGCCGCCGCGATCCAGAGCGCATTCTGCGCGCCCATGGTCAGCAGCACCTCCTCCGGCTCCGCCGCGATGCCCCGACGGGGCAGGATGGAGCGGACGACATGCTCGATCAGCAAAGGGTCGTCGCGGTCGTAGTAATCTTGGGTCAGCGCCCCGAAATCCCGCCGCCCGAGCGCGCGCACCGCACAGAGCCGCCAGTTCTGGTGGTCGAACAGCGAGGGGTCGGCCTGCCCGTAGATGAAACCATAGGGATAGGCCTCCCAATCCACAGGGCGGGCCACCTGCGCGGTACTGCTGAACCGCCCCTGCGCGAGCCGCGCGAAATCCGCCCCCTCCGCCTTCGGGGCGCGCAGGGGCAGGTCCGGCACGCGCGGCGCGTTTTCGGAAACGAAATAGCCCGAACGCCCCCGAGCGGTCAGATAATCCGAACTCACCAGCTCCGCATAGGCCAGCGTCACCGTGATCCGGCTGATGCCGAGATGCCCGGCCAGCCCGCGTGAGGAGGGCATCTTCTGCCCCTGCCGGAAGCGCCCGGCGAGGATGCCTTCCGTGACCATCTGCCGGATGCGCTGCTGCAGGCTGCCCCGCCCCGCACCGGGCAGGACGAAGGCTTCGGGAGGGATCGACATTCTGGCCTCAGACGCGAATTGCGACTGGACCTATTGGCGCGGCGCGACCCCGGAAAGTCAATCCCGCACCACCGCCCTGCCCCGGCCGGGGAAGCCTCCGGCGGGGATATTTGAGCCAGTATGAAAGGGCTTTCTTCTCTTCTCAAATATCCTCGGGGGAGGCGGAGCCGGGGGCGGAAGCCCCCCGAAGAGAGGCCTTGCCGCCGGGCCGACAGGCCCGGCGGCGCCGGTGGATCAGCCGAAGACCTTGGTCAGCGCCTTGTCGATCGCCCCGGTGATCTGGTCGATGTCGTCCGGCGTTGCGATCAGCGCGGGCGACAGGCACAGCGTGTTGTTCAGCCCCGGCAGCGAGCGGTTGGTCATGCCGATGATCACGCCCTGCGCGTTGCAATCGGCAACCACGGCGGCGACTTTCTTCTCGTCCATCGGCTCCTTGGTCTTGCGGTCCGCAACCAGTTCCGCCCCGCAGAACAGGCCCTTGCCGCGCACATCACCGATCACCTTGTGCTTTTCCATCAGCGCATTGAGGTTGTCGATCACCCGCGCGCCCATCTTGAGCGTGTTGTCGAGCAGGCCTTCGTCCTCGATGATCCGCATGTTTTCCAGCGCCGCCGCCGGCCCCGCCGTGCAGCCGCCGAAGGTGGAGATGTCGCGGAAATAGCTCATCGGATCGCCGGCATCCTTGAACATCGAGAAGACTTCCTCGGTGGTCACGGTGCAGGAGATGGCGGCATAGCCGGAGGCCACGCCCTTGGCCATGGTCACGAAATCCGGCTTGATGCCGTAGTGCTGATAGCCGAACCAGGTGCCGGTGCGGCCGACCCCGCAGACCACTTCATCAATATGCAGCAGGATGTTGTATTTTTTGCAGATTTCCTGCACCCGCTCCCAGTAGCCCGTGGGCGGGGTGATGACGCCGCCGCCCGCCGTCACCGGCTCCAGCACCAGCGCGCCGATGGTGTCGGGGCCTTCGCGCAGGATCACCTCCTCGATCGCATCGGCGGCGCGCTCGCCGTAATTCTCCACATCCCATTGCTTGCGGTACTCAAGGCAATGGGGGACCATAACGAAGCCGTCCGGATACGGCCCGTATTGCATCGCCCGCTCCGCCTGACCGGAGGTCGCAAGCGCGCCGATGGTGGTGCCGTGATAGTCGCGCTCGCGGTAGAGGATCTTCCATTTCTTGCCGCCATGATGCTTGTGGGCGATCTGGCGGACCATCTTGTAGACCTTCTCGTTGGCCTCCGAGCCCGAGTTGGAATAATAGACGCGGCTCATCCCCGGCATCTTGGAGATCAGCCGTTCGGCAAAGAGCGCACCGGGGATTGACCCGCCGACGCCGGCGAAATAGTTCATCTTCAGAAGCGTGTCGCGCACCGCATTGGCGATGCTCTCGCGGCCATAGCCGACGTTCACCGTCCAGACCGCGCCGGACACCGCGTCGATGAATTCCTTGCCGCGCGCATCCCAGACCCGCAGGCCCTTGCCCTCGACGATGATGCGCGGATCGACCTCGGGGGCCTCGTAGCCCTTGTGCTGGCTCAGGTGGTGCCAGACATGCGCCTTGTCGGCGGCGACGACGGCACTGATATCATTGGCGTTTGCATAGCCTTCCATGGCCAGACCTCATTTCATGGTGGTGGCACCGGCCGCCCTTTGCGGGCCGGTTTCCCTGATGCCAGTTTCGGGGATAGCACGGCAGTTCCTTATGTCCAGAACGGGGGCGGCGGTAAGTCCAGCCGACGGCCTGCCGCCCTGCCCCGGCATCGGGCCGGCCTTCCGCCGGTGCCGCCCGGATGCTTGACGGATTGGAACGTTCTCATTATGAAATTGGAACGTTCCATAAGAATCGGGGGGAAGCGGATGATCTGGGGGCTGATCGGGGCGAGCACCATCGCATCGGAGCATATGATCGGGGCTTTCCGCGCCAATGGCGGGACGGTGGCGCATGTGGTCTCGGGTTCGGCCGATCATGCGGCGGCCTATGCCAAGTCCCATGACATTCCCGCCCATGGCACCGATCTGGCCGCGATGCTGGCCGATCCGGCGATCGGGGCGGTCTATATCTCCTCCACCAATGAAAAGCACCGGGCGCAGGCGCTTGCGGCCATTGCGGCGGGCAAGGCGGTGCTCTGCGAGAAGCCGCTCGCCATGGAGATCGCCGAAGCCGAAGAGATGGTCCGTGCCGCCGAAGCCGCCGGGGTGGTCCTTGCCACCAACCACCACCTGCGCTGCTCCGGCAGCCATCAGGCGATCCGCGATCTGATCCGCGCCGGGCAGGTCGGCAAGGTCCTGTCGATGCGGGTTCACCATGCCGTCCACCTGCCGCCGCATCTGCAGGGCTGGCGGATCAACGATGCCAGCGCGGGCGGCGGGGTCATTCCCGACATCACCGTGCATGATGCCGATACCGTCCGCTTCCTTCTGGGCGAGGAGCCGGTCGCCGTGGTCGCCATGGCGGCGGTCTCCGGTCTCGGCGAGGGGGTGGAGGATTCGGTCATGTCGGTCTGGTCGATGCCCTCCGGCGCGCAGATCATGGCGCATGAAAGCTTCACCCACCGCCATGCCGGCACCGGGATCGAGGTCCACGGCACCGAAGGGTCCATCTTCGCAAGCGGGGTGATGACGCAGCGCCCGGTGGGCGGGATCCGCCTTGTCACCGCCGCCGGGGCGGAGCCGGTCCCCTATGCGCCGCATGATCTTTACGACTACGGCGTCGCGCGTTTCGTCGATGCGGTTGCGGGCAAGGGCAGGCCCGCGGCGGATGGCCGGGACGGGCTGCGCTCCCTCGCCATCGCCCTTGCCGTCCGCGAGGCCGCCCGTACCGGCGCCCGCCAGACCATCGCCTCCGGGGTCTGACATGGGCAAGCTCACCTCCCCCGCCGATGCCGCCGCCCGCATCAAGGATGGCGCGGTCGTCACCGTCTCCTCCTCCTCGGCGCTCGGCTGCCCCGACAAGATGCTGGAAGCCATCGGCGCCCGCTTCCGCGCCACCGGCCATCCGAAGGGGATCACCACGATCCACCCGATCGCCGCCGGCGACATGTATGGGGTGAAGGGCGTCGATCATGTCGCGCAGGACGGGCTTCTGGCGCGGGTGATCGGCGGCAGCTACCCCTCCGGCTCCTCCAACCTGCCGATGCCGGAAATCTGGAAGATGGTGACGGAGGACCGGATTCCGGCCTACAACGTCCCCTCCGGCATCCTCTTCGACATGCACCGCGACGTGGCCGCCCGCCGGCCCGGCGTGCTGACCAGGGTGGGGCTTGAAACCTTCGTGGACCCGATCCGCGAGGGCTGTGCGATGAACGCCAAGGGGGCTGCCGCGCCCATCGTCAACCGGGTCGAATTCGGCGGCGAAACCTGGCTCCACTTCCCCAACATCGTGCCGGATGTCTGCATCCTGCGCGCCACCACCGCCGATGAGCATGGCAACCTGACCTATGAACACGAGGGCGCCTATCTGGGCGGGCTCGATCAGGCCATCGCCACCCGCAACCACGGCGGGCTGATCATCGCGCAGGTGAAGCGGATGACGGCGCGCGGCTCCCTGCGGCCGCATGACGTGCGGGTGCCGGGGCATCTGGTGGACCTGATCGTGCTTGACCCCGACCAGAAGCAGACCACCGAAACCCCCTATGACCCGGCGATCTCTGGCGAGGTGATCCGCCCCTGGGCGAGTTTCGCCCTTGCCGAGCATGGCGTGGAAAAGGTCATCGCCCGCCGCGCGGCGATGGAACTGCGCGCCGGCCAGACCGCCAATCTCGGCTTCGGCATCTCGGCCATGGTGCCGCGGGTGCTGCTGGAGGAAGGTCAGGAGCAGGCCGTCACCTGGGCCATCGAGCAGGGTGCCGTCGGGGGGATGCCCCTGACCGGCTTTGCCTTCGGCTGCGCCTCCAATGCCGATGCCTACATGCCCTCGCCGCAGCAGTTCACCTATTTTCAGGGCGGCGGGTTCGACGTGTCCTTCCTGTCGTTCCTGGAGGTGGATACCGACGGCAATGTCAACGTCTCCAAGCTTGGCAAAAAGCCTTACCTGACGGCAGGTTGCGGCGGTTTCGTCGATATCACCGCACAGGCCCGCAAGATCGTCTTCTCCGGCTGGTTCGAGGCGGGCGCGGAGATGGCCCTGTCCGATACCGCCCTGTCCGTCGCCAGGCCCGGCAAGTTCACCAAGATGGTCAGCGCCGTCGAGCATGTCACCTATGCCGGCCGGCGCGGACAGAGCCTTGGTCAGGATGTGCTCTACATCACCGAACGCTGCGTGATGCGCCTCGGCCCGCAGGGCTTGCAGGCAGTGGAGATCATGCCGGGCATCGACGCGGAGCGTGACATCGTTCAGGCTTCGCAGGGGCGGGTGACCATCGCGCCGGGCGCCGGGCCGATGCCCCTGTCGCTCCTCGCTCCCGGCCCGATGGGGCTGCGGCTATGAGCGCCATCCACCTCACCCTCGACGGCGGCATCGCCGAGCTGCGGCTCGACAATCCGGCCAAGCTCAACTCCCTGACGCTGGCGATGCTGGCCGATCTGTCGCGCCATCTCGACACGCTCGACAGGACCCCCGGCCTGCGCGCCGTGATCCTGACCGCCGAGGGGGAGCGCGCCTTCTGCACCGGCGCCGACATCACCGCCTGGGGGGATCTGTCGCCTGCCGATTTCGCCCGCCACTGGGTGCGCGACGGCCACCGGATCTTCGACCGGCTGGCGCGGCTGCATGTGCCGACCATCGCGGCGCTGCAAGGCCCTGCCTTCGGTGGCGGGCTGGAACTGGCCTCGGCCTGCGACCTGCGGGTCATGGCCCCTGCGGCGACGCTGGCCTTGCCGGAAACCGGGGTCGGCATCGTGCCGGGCTGGTCGGGGACACAGCGCCTCGCCCGCCTGCTGCCGGAGCCGGTGGTGAAGGAGATGGCTCTCTTCAACCGCCGCCTCTCGGCTGACCGCGCCCATGCCCTCGGCTTCATCGCCGAAATCAGCGAAACCCCGCGCGAGACCGCGTTCGGGATCGCGGCAAAGCTTCTGCCCACCTCTCCCCGCGCGGCGGAAGTGGCGAAATACATGATCCATGCCGCGCGCGGCGAAGATGCTCCGGCGATGGTCGAAGCCCTCGCCTCCGGCATGATCGCCGCCTCCGGCGACAAGGCCGAGGGCGTCGCCGCCTTCCGCGCCAAACGCAAACCTGAATTTCCGGGGACCTGACATGACCGCCCTCACCCTGATCCCCGCCACCGGCATCGCCCTTCCGGCCGCCCCCTTCCGGGGCCGCCACCTGATCGGCAACCACTGGGTCGACAGCGCCGAGACCTTCTCGCGCATCTCCCCCTCGCATGGGGTGGAGGTTTCCATCTCCGCCAGGGGGACCGAGGCGGAAACCGATGCCGCCATCGCCGCCGCCCGCGAGGCTTTCGAGGCGGCAAGCTGGTCCCGCGCGCCCGCCAGGACCCGCGCAGCCTTCCTTCTGCGCGTCGCCGATCTGATCGAGGCGAATGTGGAGCGGATCGCCCTGCTGGAGACGCTGGAATCCGGCAAGCCGATCAGCCAGTCGCGCGGCGAGGTTTCCGGGGCCGCCGATCTCTGGCGCTATGCCGCCTCCCTCGCCCGCACCATGCATGGCGACAGCCACAACAGCCTTGGCCCCGACATGCTCGGCGTGATCCTGAAAGAGCCGATCGGCGTCGTCTCGATCATCACGCCGTGGAATTTCCCCTTCTGGATCCTGTCGCAAAAGCTGCCCTTCGCCCTCGCCGCAGGTTGCACCTGCGTCGTGAAACCCTCGGAGATGACGCCCTCCACCACCGTCATGCTGGGCGAGCTGCTGCTCGAAGCGGGTCTGCCGAAGGGCGTCGTCAACATCGTCCTCGGCTTCGGCCAGCCGGTCGGGTCGCGGATGTCCACCCATCCGCAGGTGGACATGGTGACCTTCACCGGCTCCACCGCCGTCGGCAAGACCATCACCGCCGCCGCCTCCGGCACGCTGAAGAAGGTGGCCCTTGAGCTTGGCGGCAAGAACCCGCAGATCATCTTCCCCGATGCCGATCTCGACAGCGCCGCCGATGCCGTGACCTTCGGCGTCTATTTCAACGCGGGGGAATGCTGCAATTCCGGCAGCCGGATCATCGTGCATGAGGATGTGGCCGAGGCCCTTGTGGCGCGGGTCGTGGCGCTGTCGCGCAAGGTGGCCTTCGGCGATCCGCTGCACCCCGACACCCAGGTCGGCGCCATCATCTCCACAGATCATCAGGGCAAGATCGACGCCCATGTGCGCGCCGCCGAGGCTGCGGGGGCGAAGGTCCATCTCGGCGGCGGCGCCCTTGAGGTGCCGGGGCTGGCGGGCCAGTTCTACCAGCCCACGGTGATCTCCGGCGTGACCAGCGACATGGCCATCGCCCGGGACGAGGTTTTCGGGCCGGTCCTGTCGGTCCTGACCTTCCGCACCGCCGACGAAGCGGTGGAACTGGCCAATGCCGCCACCTACGGCCTGTCGGCCGGGATCTGGAGCGAGAACATCCACACCTGCCTCGACCTCTCCCGCCGGATCAATGCCGGGACGATCTGGACCAACACCTGGATGGACGGCTTCCCCGAACTGACCTTCGGCGGCTTCAAGCAATCCGGCACCGGGCGCGAGATCGGGCGCTACGGCTTCGAGGAATTCCTTGAAATCAAGACCCTGACCCTGCGGATCGGCCGCAGCCGCGCCAATTGGGTGCGCGGATGAGCAAGGGCGGCGCGGATACCGGGCTGACTTGTGCCACCCGATCCGGCAAGCTCCATGGAGCCTGCCAAGCGGGACAGGCGCAAGTGGTCGCCCGGTGGCCCAACGCCGCCGGGCAGCACCTGCCCCCCCACGGGCAGGTGTTCCGCAGCCGCAGGGGCAGGCGCTCCCCTCCGTCGTCTGCTGCTGCTGCGGTCCGGAGGAACAACCTCCGCATGATCGGGGCCGATCTTCCACCGGAAGATCGTCTTTTCCCTCCCAATGCAGGCGGGAATACGGGCCTGGCCGCCCCTTCCCTACAGAAACTCCAGCTTCGGGGAATGGAGAACCTGCAGATCCCCCGTCGCCTCTCCGGTCATGGAGCGCAAAAGCACCTCGCCCATGCTGCGCCCGGCGGCCCAGAGATCCTCGAACACCGTGTCGATGGAGGGCCGCAGCAGATCGAAGATGCTCGACGCCCGCTTTGCCACCACATCAAGGTCGGTGCCGAGCTGCAGGCCGCTGTCGGTGATGGCGGCCAGAGTGCCGATGGCCGACACCTCGCCCACGCAGACGATGCCGTCCGGCCGGTCGCCTTCGGCAAACCGGCGCTTCAGCCAGGCGACGGTCTCGGCCGGCGGAATGTCGAGATGCACGTCGCCGGGCAGCTCATAGCGGATGCCGGCCTCGCGCGCCGCCGAGACCACGCCATGACGAAGATGCTGCGCGAAGGAATAGCGCGCATCGGGCAGCACCATCATCACATGCCTGCGGCCCTTTTCGACCAGCCGCTTCACCGCGGCGCGGGCGAAGGCCTCATTGTCGAAATCGACGAAGGGATGCGGCGCCGTGAGCTCGGTCCGGCCATGGCAGGCGAAGGGAAACCCCTGCTCGGTCAGATAGCGCACGCGGCTGTCGAAGGGCTCGGTCCGGTTGAAGATGATCCCGTCGCCCAGCCGGTTCTGCACGATCTGCATGACCGAGCCGAGACGGTCGGACTGCAAGACATCCGGAAAGATCGTCACGGAATAGCCGGTGCCGGCCAGGGCCTCCGAAATGCCGCCGATCAGGTCATGGGTGAAGCCGAGGAATTCGTGGTCGAGGTTCAGCATGAGCTGCACGACCTTGGTGCGCCCGGTCCGCAGGCGCTGCGCGGCGCGGTCGGGAACATAGCCCTGCTGGCGGGCCGCCTCGGCGACGATGGCGCGGGTCGTGGCGGCGATGCGCGGGTCGTTGGCCAGTGCGCGGGACACCGTGGTCACCGCAAGCCCGGTGGCCGCCGCGATGCTTCGCAGCGTGGCCTTCTGGCGCGGCGGCGCGGAAAGCGTGGTCTGGGTCAGGATCGGCGCTCCAGGGGCAACGGGTTGGCGAAAGGGCTGAACCGGGACTATGCCACGAAGATGCAACGATACAACAAGAATCCGCAAGGCCTGAAGACCGGGAGGGTGGATCGGCCGGATCAGGGATTTGCAACGTCACATAGGTCAGAATTGCAAGAATCGTGTTGACCAATTAGCTGTTGCAACGTTTCAATAACCGCGACCCTTGCGAGGGCGCATATCTGGGAGGATGACAATGAAGATGATGAAGGGTTTCGCTTCGGCCATGGCGCTGACCGTCGGCCTGACCGCCGCCGCGCAGGCCGCGGATGTGGAGGTCCTGCACTGGTGGACCTCGGGCGGTGAGGCCGCAGCACTCAACGTTCTGAAGGAAGACCTCAAGGCCAAGGGCATCGGCTGGCTCGACATGCCGGTCGCAGGGGGCGGCGGCGAAGCCGCAATGACCGCCCTGCGCGCCCGCGTCACCGCCGGCAACCCGCCGACCGCCGTGCAGATGCTCGGCTTCGACATCCAGGACTGGGCCAAGGAAGGTGCGCTCGGCAACCTCGACGCCACCGCCGCCACCGAAGGCTGGGATGCCGTGGTGCCGCCCGCCCTGCAGGCCTTCTCCAAATATGACGGCCACTGGATCGCGGCGCCGGTGAACGTCCATTCGACCAACTGGGTCTGGATCTCCAAAGCCGCCCTCGACGCGGCCGGCGGCAAGGTTCCGGAAACCTGGGACGAGCTGGTCACCGTTCTCGACGCGATGAAAGCCAATGGCATCACCCCGCTCGCCCATGGCGGCCAGCCCTGGCAGGATGCGACCATCTTCGACGCGGTGGTCCTGAGCCTCGGCGCCGATTTCTACAAATCGGCGATGATCGACCTCGACCCCGCAGCCCTCGGCGGCGACAAGATGGCCGAAGCCTTCGACCGCATGACCAAACTGCGCTCCTATGTCGATGACAACTTCTCGGGCCGCGACTGGAACCTCGCTTCCGCCATGGTGATCAATGGCGAAGCCGGGATGCAGATGATGGGGGACTGGGCGAAGGGTGAATTCCTGAAGGCCGGCAAGGTTCCGGGGCAGGACTTCGTCTGCATCCGCTTCCCCGGCACCCAGGGCATGGTGACCTTCAACTCCGACCAGTTCGCCATGTTCAATGTCGCCTCCGAAGACGCCAAGGCCGCCCAGGCGACCATGGCCGCCGCCATCCTGAGCCCGACCTTCCAGTCGGCCTTCAACGTGGTCAAGGGTTCCGTCCCGGCCCGTACCGACGTGCCGAACGACGCTTTCGACGATTGCGGCAAGAAAGGCATGGCCGATCTGGCCGAAGCCAGCGCTTCGGGCAATCTCTTCGGCTCCATGGCCCATGGCCACGCCGCCCCGGCTGCGGTGAAGAACGCGCTCTATGACGTGGTGACCGCCCAGTTCAACGGCGAATATGCCGATGGCAAAGCCGCCGCCGCCGCGCTCGCCAGCGCCGTGGAAGCCGCCAAGTAAGCAACGGATCGGGCGGAGGGAAACCTCCGCCCAACCCCGCGCGATGCAGATTTCCGCGAAGGAATCTGCCAAAATCCTCAAAAAACGTTGCCGCCCCGGCGGCCCAAGGGAGGGGAGACCCATGGCTGCGCCTGCCGAAGTCGATTTCCGCACGCGGTTGCAAGACAGTTTGCCGAGGCTCGTCCTCGCCCCGTCCTTTGCCGCAACCCTGCTGTTTGTCTACGGGTTCATCCTCTTCACCGTCTATCTGAGCTTCACCGGCTCCAAGATGCTGCCCAATTTCACCTGGGTCGGTCTGGAGAATTACCGCAAGCTCTGGGCGCTTGACGCCTGGTGGATCGCCATCTCGAATATCGCCGTCTTCGCAACGCTTTACATTGTGATCTGCACGGCCATCGGGCTGACGCTTGCGATCTTTCTCGACCAGAAGATCCGCGGCGAGGGCCTGCTGCGGCCGATCTATCTTTACCCGATGGCGCTCTCCTTCATCGTTACCGGAACGGCGTGGAAATGGTTCCTCGACCCCGGCATCGGGCTGGAACACACGATGCATCTCTGGGGATGGGAGAGCTTTTCCTTCACCTGGATCAAGGATCGCAACATGGCGATCTACACCATCGTTCTGGCCGCCGTCTGGCAGACCTCGGGCTTCGTCATGGCGATGTTCCTTGCCGGCCTGCGCGGCATCGACAACGAGATCCTGAAGGCCGCCCAGATCGACGGCGCCTCCAACTGGCAGCTTTACCGGCGCATCGTCATCCCGATGCTGCGGCCCGCCTTCCTGTCGGCTTTCGTCATCCTCTTCCACCTGGCGATCAAAAGCTACGACCTCGTTATCGCCCTTACCGGCGGCGGCCCCGGACGGGCCACCGAACTGCCGGCGACCTTCATGTATTCCTACACCTTCACCCGCAATTCCATGGGCATCGGCGCTTCCTCGGCGGTGATCATGCTGATGACCATCGCGGCGATCATGGTTCCCTATCTCTACGCCGAACTGAAGGAGAAGCCCTGATGTCCGCCGTCACGCAAGATACCGCCGTCCGCACCGGGCGCGTGACCCGCACCTTCATCTATCTGGTGCTCCTGCTGTTCGCGCTCTTCTACCTGCTGCCCTTCTTCGTGATGCTGGTGAACTCCGTCAAACCGCTGGCCGAGATCACCGGCGGCAACATGATGGCCCTGCCCCGGACCTGGACGTTCGAGCCCTGGCACTCCGCCTGGTCCACCGCGCAGATCGGGGTGGAGCCGACCGGGCTGAAGCCCTATTTCATCAACTCCATCATCATGGTGGTGCCTGCCGTGGCGATCTCCACGGTGCTCGGGGCGCTCAACGGCTATGTGCTGACCAAATGGCGCTTCCGGGGGGATACCTGGGTCTTCGGGCTGATGCTCTTTTCCTGCTTCATCCCCTTCCAGATCGTGCTGATCCCGATGGCGCGGATGCTGGGGCTCATGGGGCTTGCGGGCTCCACGCCGGGGCTGGTGCTGGTGCATGTGGTCTACGGGCTCGGCTTCACCACGCTTTACTTCCGCAACTATTATGCCGCCTTCCCGACCGAACTGGTGCGGGCGGCGATGATCGACGGCGCGGGCTTCTTCCGGATCTTCTGGCGCATCATGCTGCCGGTCTCCGGCCCCATCGCCGTCGTCTCTGTGATCTGGCAGTTCACCAATATCTGGAACGACTTCCTCTTCGGGGCGAGCTTCGGCGACCAGGACAGCCAGCCGATGACGGTGGCGCTGAACAACCTCGTCAATTCCTCGACCGGGGTGAAGGAATACAACGTCCATTTCGCCGGGGCGATCCTTGCCGCCCTGCCGACCCTCTTCGTCTATATCGTCGCCGGGCGCTACTTCGTGCGCGGCCTGATGGCGGGGAGCGTCAAGGGATGATCCTGCCCCGCCGCGCAGCGCGAACTCCTTCCACGGAATTTGCCCGGACTTTCCGGAAAGTCCGCCGCGGAGGTCCGCAAACCTCCGCTCTCCCCTCCACCCTCAAGTCAGGAGACTGAGATGGGCTTTCTCGACATCTCCCACGTCACCAAATCCTACGGCAACGTCCAGGTTCTGCATGAGGTGGACATCGCCGTGCAGGAGGGGGAGTTCCTCGTCCTCGTCGGGCCTTCGGGCTGCGGAAAATCGACGCTTCTCAACATGATCGCCGGGCTGGAGGCGATTTCCTCCGGCGACATCTCGATCAAGGGGCGGGTGATCAACGGCGTCCACCCCTCGAAGCGCAACATCGCCATGGTGTTCCAGAGCTATGCGCTCTACCCCAACATGACCGTGGGCCAGAACATGACCTTCGGGTTGGAGATGCACGGCACCCCCAAGCCGGAGCGGGACCGCGCGCTTGCCGAAGTGGCGAAGCTTTTGCAGATCGACCACCTCCTCGACCGCAAGCCGGGCCAGCTTTCCGGCGGGCAGCGCCAGCGGGTCGCCATGGGCCGCGCGCTCGTCCGCAATCCGGACGTGTTCCTTTTCGACGAGCCGCTGTCGAACCTCGATGCGAAGCTGCGCGTGGACATGCGGACCGAGATCAAGAAGCTGCACCAGAAGCTCAAGACCACCATCGTCTACGTCACCCATGACCAGATCGAGGCGATGACCCTCTCGACCCGCATCGCGGTGATGAACAAGGGCTATGTGCAGCAGCTCGGCACCCCGAAGGAGATCTACGACACGCCGGCGAACCTGTTCGTGGCAACCTTCATGGGCAGCCCCGCCATGAACATCCTGCCCGCCAAGGTGGTGATGCAGGATGGCGCCCCCCATGCCGAGATCGCCGATGCCGACGGCGCACGGCGGCTTCTGCGCTTTTCGCAGGCCAATCTCGCCGGTTGGGCCGGGCGCGACATCCTGCTCGGCATCCGGCCGGAGGCGATCACCGATCCCGAAGGCGCAGACCGCAAATCCGCCAATATCCAACCCTTCGGCAACCGCGTGACGGTGACGGAACCTGCCGGCTCGGACACCTATGTCACCATGAGCCTGTCGGGCAGGGATGTGATCGCGCGGATGCGGGCCGATGCGGCGGTTGTGCCGGGTCAGGTCTTCGACTTCGCCGTCAACATGGAAAAGGCGGTGGCTTTCGATCCCGCGACGGAGCTGCGTATTCCGGCATGAACCCCGATTTCCTCATCCTCGGTTCGGGTATGGGCGGGGCGACGCTGGCCGCCGCCCTCGCCCCCACGGGCCGCCGCATCGTGATCCTCGAACGGGGGGAGCGGCTCCTGCCCTCACCGGAAGCGCGCGACGATGTGGCGATCTTCGCCCGCGGCCACTTCCGCCCCGAAGAGATGTGGCTGGACCAGCAGGGCCGCCCCTTCAACCCCGGCAACTACTACCATCCCGGCGGCAATTCCAAATTCTACGGGGCTGTGCTGATGCGCTACCGGGCCGAGGATTTCGCGCCCCTGCGCCATATGGACGGCACGACCCCCGGCTGGCCCTTCGGCTATGACGCGCTCGAACCCTTCTACCAGCGGGCGGAGGTGCTTTACCGGGTGCGCGGCACGCTCGGCGGCGATCCGACCGAGCCGCCCCATTCCGGCGCCTATGCCTTCCCGCCGGTGCCGGACGAAGCGCCGATCGCAGACCTGCGCCGCCGGCTGCGCGGCATCGGCCTCCATCCCGCCGACCTGCCGCTGGGTGTCGATCTCGACCGCTGGCTGGCGCACGGCAAGACGCCCTGGGATGCCTTCCCCGACACCTGCGGCGGCAAGATGGATGCAGAGACGGTGGGCCTCGCCACGGCGCTGCAGCATCCGAATGTCACCCTGCTGACAGGCTGCAAGGTGGTGCGGCTGATCGCCGGGGGCGGACGGATCACCGGCGTCGACTATCTGAAAGACGGCAAGGCGGAGCGGATCAGCGCCCCGACCGTCGCCCTCTGCATGGGGGCGGTGAATTCGGCCGCCCTTCTGCTGGCCAGTGCCGATGCCGCCCATCCGCAGGGTCTCGCCAACCGCTCCGATCAGGTCGGGCGCAATTTCATGAACCACAATCTGACGGCGGTTCTGGGACTGCATCCGTTCCGGCGCAACGACAGCATCTATCAGAAGACCCTGCATCTGAACGATTTCTACCTGACCGGCGGCCCGCAGGGCGAGCCTTTGGGCAATGTCCAGATGCTCGGCAAGATCTCCGGCGCGATCCTCGCCGCCGACAGCCCCCTTCCGCGCCCGCTGGCCAACTGGATCGCCGGTCATTCGGTGGACATCCTCGCCATGTCCGAGGACCTGCCGAAGCCCGAGAGCCGGGTCATGCTGCGCGGGGGTCAGATCGTTCTGAAATGGGAACGTTCCAACTGGGAGGCCCATGCGCTCCTGGTCAGGAAGCTGAAGAAATCCCTGAGGAAAGCAGGCTATCCCATTGTTCTGTCGAAGGCTTTCGACAAACGCACCCCCTCTCATCAATGTGGGACGCTGCGGATGGGGGCGGACCCGGCAAGCTCGGTGGTGAACGCGATATGCCGGGCGCATGACCTCGAAAACCTCTACATCGTCGATGCCTCGGTGCTGCCGACCTCGGCGGCGGTCAACCCGGCGCTGACCATCGCCGCCCTCGCCCTGCGGACCGCCGACCATCTCGGGAAGGGCGCGCCATGAGCCGCATCGCCCTCATCACCGGCGGCCAGCAGGGCATCGGCCTTGGCGTGGCGCTTGCCCTTGCCGGGGCGGGCTACCGGATCGCCCTTGCGGCCGAACTGCCCGAAACCGCCGCCCCGGTGGCGGAGGCGCTCGCCCGCCTCGGGTCGCAGGCCCGCTACTTCCGCCACGACCTGCGCGAGGTGGAACGGTGCGCCGCCCTTCTCGACCGGGTGGAGACGGAACTCGGCCCGGTCACCACCCATGTCTCCAACGCCGGGGTTCCCGCCCGGCAGCGCGGCGACATGCTGGCGGTCACCCCGGAGAATTTCGACTTCACCCTCGGCATCAACCTGCGCGGCGCCTTCTTTCTGGCGCAGGAGGTGGCGCGCCGGATGCTCGCCGCACCTTCCGCCCACTATCGCTCGCTCAGCTTCATCACCTCGGTCAGCGCCGCAATGGTCTCGGTGGAGCGGGCGGAATACTGCATCTCCAAGGCTGCCGCCTCGATGATGACCGCAACCTTCGCTGCCCGCCTCGCCCCGCATGGCATCGGCGTTTATGAGCTGCGCCCCGGCATCATCGCCACCGGCATGACGGCGGGCGTGCGCGACAGCTACACCGCCCGCATCGAAGCGGGCCTCGTCCCCGCCGCCCGCTGGGGAGAGCCCGCCGACATCGGCGCGGCGATCCTGCCGCTGGCGGAAGGGCAGATGGCCTTTGCGACCGGCGCGGTGATCCCTGTGGACGGTGGCCTGTCCATCGCGCGCCTATAGGAACGGATATGGAAAAGACCTACGATTTCATCATCATCGGGGGCGGCTCGGCTGGGTCCGTCCTTGCCGCGCGCCTGTCGGAGACCCCCGGCGTCGAGGTGCTGCTGCTGGAGGCCGGGGGCCGCGACTGGCACCCGTTCTTCCACCTGCCGGCGGGCTTTGCCAAGATGACCAAGGGCATCGGTTCCTGGGGCTGGTCCACCGTTCCCCAGAAGCACATGCAGGACATGGTGATCCGCTACACCCAGGCGCGGGTGATCGGAGGCGGGTCTTCCATCAACGCGCAGATCTACACGCGCGGCAATGCGCTCGACTATGACGAATGGCGGCAGATGGGCTGCGAGGGCTGGTCCTATGAGGATGTGCTGCCCTATTTCCGCAAGTCGGAGGACAATGACACCCATCAGGACCGCTACCACGGCAAGGGTGGCCCGCTCGGCGTGTCGCAGCCCTCGGCCCCGCTCCCGATCTGCGAAGCCTATTTCCGGGCGGCGGCGGAAATCGGCATACCGCGCAACCCCGACATGACCGGGGCGGCGCAGGATGGCGTGGGTTATTACCAGCTGACGCAGCGCAATGCCCGCCGCTCCTCCGCCGCCATGGCCTTTCTCGCGCCGAACCGGGGCCGCGCCAATCTGACGGTGCGGACCGGGGCGCAGGTGCGGCGCATCGTGGTGGAAAACCACCGTGCGACCGGGGTGGAGCTGATGGACGGCACCCGCCTTGAGGCCGGACGCGAGGTGATCCTGTCGTCGGGCGCCATCGGCTCGCCGCGGCTGCTGATGCTGTCGGGCATCGGTCCGGCGGATCACCTGCGCGCCCATGGCATCACCCCGGTCCTCGACCAGCCGGGGGTCGGCGCGAACCTTCAGGACCATCTCGACCTGTTCGTGATTGCCGAATGCAGCGGCCCCCATACCTATGACCGCTATGCCAGGCCCCTGTGGTCCGCCCTCGCCGGGATGCAGTACCTGCTGACGAGGAAAGGCCCCGTCGCCTCGTCGCTCTTCGAGACCGGCGGCTTCTGGTATGCCGATCCTGCGGCCCGCTCGCCGGATATCCAGTTCCACCTCGGCCTCGGTTCGGGGATCGAGGCGGGGGTGGCGGCGATGCCGCAGGGCGGGCTGACGCTCAACTCCGCCTATCTGCGCCCGCGGTCGCGCGGGACGGTGCGGCTCGGCAGCGCCGATCCGGCGGCGGCCCCGCTCATCGACCCGAATTACTGGGCCGATCCCCATGACCGGGAAATGTCGATCCGCGGCCTGAAACTCGCCCGCGAGATCATGGCGCAGGCGGCGCTGAAACCCTATCTGCTGGCCGAGCGTCTGCCGGGTCCGGGCGTGGTGACCGATCAGGATTACTTCGACTACGCCTGCAGACATTCCAAGACCGATCACCATCCGGTCGGCACCTGCCGGATGGGCAGCGATCCTGCCGCCGTCGTCACCCCGCGCCTCGCCTTCAACGGCATCGGGGGGCTTCGGGTGGCCGATGCCTCGATCATGCCCACGGTGGTTTCCTCCAACACCAACGCCCCCTGCATCATGATCGGCGAGAAAGCCGCCGACATGATCCGCGCCGATCACCGGCTCTGAGCCAGAAGGACCCCGCCCATGCTGATGCTCCCGACGCCCGAAGGCAGCCTTGCCGCCTATGCCCTGCAAGGCACGCCGCTGGTGGCGCGCGCGCCGAAAGTGGCGCTGACCCGCACCGCCTTTGCCGCAGCACATGTGGTCTGCGACCCGATCCGCGAACGCTCCCCCTGGGATGGGCGCCCGGCGGTGGACTGGGAGACGACGCTCTCCTTCCGGCAGGGGCTCTGGGATCAGGGCCTCGGCCTCGCCGAAGCCATGGACACAGCGCAGCGCGGCATGGGGGTGGACTGGCCGACGGCTCTGGAGCTGATCCGGCGCACCATGGCCGCCGCCCGCGTCCATCCCCTGCGGCCGCGCGTCGCCTGCGGGGCGGGAACCGATCACCTGCCGCTCTCGGCCCTGACCGATGCCGCCGCCATCACCGCCGCCTATGAGACGCAGGCCGAAGCGATCGAGGCGGCGGGCGGGCAGCTCATCCTCATGGCCTCGCGCGCCTTTCCCGCCATCGGCGCCGGGCCGGAGGTCTACCGCGCCACCTACCGCCGCCTGATCGACGGGGCGGCAGAGCCGGTGATCCTGCACTGGCTGGGCGAGATGTTCGACCCCGCCCTGACCGGCTATTGGGGCAGCACCGATGTTGCCACCGCCTCCGATTTCGTGCTGGACCTGATCGCCGAAAACCCCGCCAAGGTCGATGGCATCAAGATTTCCCTTCTTGATCAGGCGCATGAGGAAGCCTTCCGCGCCCGCCTGCCGGAAGGGGTCCGGCTCTATACCGGCGACGATTTCAACTACGCGCCCCTGATCGAGGGCGACGGCACCCGCTATTCCCACGCGCTTCTCGGCATCTTCGCCGCCATTGCCCCCGCCGCCTCGCAGGCGCTCGAAGCACTCGCCCTGGGCGACAGCGCCCGGTTCAACGCGCTCCTCGCGCCGACCGTGCCGCTCAGCCGCGAGATCTTCCGCGCCCCCACCCGCTTCTACAAGGCGGGCATCGCCTTTCTCGCCTGGCTCAACGGCGCCCAGCGGCATTTCATCATGCCCGCCGGCTTCCAGTCCTCGCGCGACATCACCCATTACGCATCGGTTTACCGCCTTGCGGATCAAGCCGGGCTTCTGGCAGAACCGGCACTGGCCGAGGCGCGGATGAAAACGCTTCTCGCCCTGCACGGGATCGACTGAACGGCAGCGACAACGCGGAGGCGGAGACCGGGTGATACGCAGACCCACCATCATCGACGTGGCGGCGAAGGCCGGGGTGTCGAAATCCACCGTCAGCCTCGTGTTGCAGGATTCCGCCCTCGTCCGCCCCGAAACCCGCGAGACGGTGCGGCAGGCGATGGCGGATCTCGGCTATTTCTACAACCGCTCGGCGGCCAAGCTGCGCTCCTCCCAGCACGGGCTGATCGGGCTTGTCATCAACGACCTGCGGAACCCCTTCTTCACCGAATTCGCCACCTCCGCCCAGATGGCCTTCTCGGCGCAGGGCTATTCCACCGTGATCGCCAATACCGACGAGGACCCTGCCGTGCAGGCCGAGGTGGTGGGTTCGATGATCGAACACGGCGTCACCGGCTTCGTCATCTCCCCCACCTATGGCGCGGAGGCCGCGACCTTCGGCCCCCTCGCCCGCGCCGGCATCCCCGCGATGCAGGTGCTGCGCCGCGTCGCCGAGGATACAGAGGCCTTCCCCTTCGCCTCGCTCGACTATGCCCGTGGCGGAAGGCTCGCCACCCGCCACCTGATCGGGACAGGCGCCCGCCGCATCGCCTTCGTCGGCGGCCTCGCCGACCGCCCGATCACGCAGGAACGCATGTCCGGCTATCTGGAAACCATGGCGGAGGCGGGGCTGGAACCGCTCTGCCTGCCCGGCCGCCCCTCCCGGCAATTCGGACGCGAGACGGCGCGCAGCCTCACCGCCCGCCACCCTGATTGCGAGGCGGCCATCTCCTTCAACGATCTGGTGGCGCTCGGCCTGCTTTCGGGCTTCGCCGAAGGAGGCCGCCGTGTCGGGCGCGACTTCCGCCTCGTCGGCTTCGACGACATCGAGGAATGTGCTCAGGTCTGGCCGCAACTGTCCTCCGTGCGCTGCGACATCGCCCGCTTCGGCCGCGACGTGGCGGGAACGCTGCTCGGCTGGCTGGGCGGCGGCAAACGCCCCGCCCCCGAATACCGCGCCCCGGTGGAGCTGATCGCCCGCGCCTCCAGCACCGGAGAAGGTCTGGGGAAAGGTTGGGGGGAAGGTTGGAGGGAAGGCGGGGGCAACGACCCGGCCGAGGGCTTGCACGCGTGAACATTCCGTCCGATCAAGGCGCCGCGATCCGCCGCCCTACCCGCCGCCGCCCCTGCCAAGGAACCCAGAGATGACCCCCCTCCCCCTGCTCCGCCAGCTCTTCGACCGCGCCGTGGAGGTTGCCGATCCGATGCGCGCCCTTGCCGGGCATCTGCCGGAAAAACCCGCGGGCCGGGTGGTGGTGATCGGGGCAGGCAAGGCCTCCGCCCGGATGGCGGAGGCGGTGGAAAGCCTCTGGGGTCCCTGCGAGGGGCTGGTGATCACCCGCTACGGCTATGGCCGCCCCTGCAAGGGCATCGAGATCGTCGAGGCCGCCCATCCCGTTCCCGATGCGGCCGGGCTGGCGGCGACGGCGCGGATGCTGCACCTGGTGGAAGGGCTGGGCGAAGGGGATTTCGTGCTGGCGCTGATCTCGGGCGGGGCCTCCGCCTTGCTGACCGCCCCGCGCGAGGGCATCAGCCTTGCCGGGAAACAGGCGGTCAATGCCGCCCTTCTGGCCTCCGGCGCGCCGATCACCGCGATGAACACGCTCCGCAAGCATCTGAGCCGGGTGAAGGGCGGCCAGCTTGCCGCCGCCGCCTACCCCGCCCGGATGCTGGCGCTGATGATCTCGGACGTGCCGGGCGATGATCCGGCCTTCATCGGCTCCGGTCCGACGGTGGCGGAGCCCTCCACCCCGGCCGAGGCGCGCGCCATCGCCGACCGCTGGGGGCTGGATCTGCCCGCTGCGGTGGCCGCCGTGCTGGCCGGGCCGTCCCCGGTGGTGGTGCCGGGCGATCCGCGGCTGTCGAAGGTGGAAAACCGCCTCTTCGCCGCCCCCTCGCAATCGCTGGAGGCGGCGCGGCTCATGGCGGAGGCCGCAGGCTGCGAGGTGCGCCTGCTCGGCGATGCGCTCGAAGGCGAGGCGCGGGACGTGGCCGCCGATCAGGCCGCCGAGGCGCTCCGAATCGCGGCCGAACTGCGCCCCGGCGACAGTCCGGTGCTGCTCCTCTCCGGAGGCGAGCTGACCGTGACGCGGCGCGGGACCGGCATCGGCGGCCCGAACGCGGAATTCTGCCTTGCGCTCGCGCTCGCCCTTCAGGGCCATCCGGGGATCCACGCCATCGCCTGCGACACCGATGGCGTCGATGGCGCGGCCGAGGTGGCCGGCGCCCTCGTTTCCCCCGATACGCTGGCCCTTGCCCGCGCAAAGGGGATCGACCCCGCCACCGCCCTCGCCGCCAATGACGCCCACAGCTTCTTTGGCGCGATCGGCGCGCAGGTCGTCACCGGCCCCACCCTGACAAACGTGAACGATTTCCGCGCCCTGCTGATCTCGGCGCCCGCAACCTGAGGTTCCCATGCTGATCCATTGCGTGTTCTGCGACCTGCGCGACGATGCGCCCGAGGCCGAGCTTGCCGACATCTACCGCAGCTTCGCCGGCCTCTGCGCCGAGGTGGAGGGGATGCTCTCCTTCCAGGCCGGACCGAACCGCGACTATGAGGCGAAATCGCCGCGCCACCGCACCGGCTTCGTGATCACCTTCCGCGACCGCGCCGCCCATCTCGCCTATGACGGCCACCCCGCGCACAAGGCGGCGGGGGGGCGGCTCGTCAAACTGTGCAACGGCGGGGCCGAGGGGATCGTGGTCTACGATCTCGAAATCTGACCGCCTCCGGCAGGCCTGCGCCTCCGGCGGGGATATTTGGGAAGAGAAGAAAGACCTTTCATCTTGCCCCAAATATCCCCCGCGGAGCGTTCCCCGGCGCCCGCCCGCGCGGCCTTTCAGGTCACGCGCGCCCGCTGCTCCGGCAACGCCATGGAGAGGAGGAGCGGCGCTTCCCCCTGCCGCGCCTGAAACGCCGCCTTGCTCTCCATGCCGCGCCAATGGCTCAGGATCAGGCTCTGCGCCACCGCCCCGCCCAGCGTCGTGCCGGGACCGGCGACGATGAAGAGATCGGGGGCGAATTCGCGGGCGGCGCTGCGGATCGCGGCGGTGAAATCATAGGGTTCCACGACCTGATGGCCGAGCGTGTAGTCGCGCAGCGCCGCAGGAGACGCGGCTCCCGGCCACCAGATCGCCCCGCGCCCGTCGATCAGCGGCAGCTTCGGGCTTGAGAAGAGGCTCTCGGGCAGAAGCGCCCGCCCCTCCGCCGCCACCGGGGCCTGAAGGGCGGTATGAAAAGCCGCGTGATTGGCCAGCCGCATCGGAAAGCGGCCCTGCACCACCGGCACCGCCGCCTCGAAGGCCTTCAGCCCCGCCTCTTCCCCCGCGACAACCAGCATCCCGCCGAGGTCGATGGAGAGGGCCAGCGCGTGCCGCTGACCGATCCCGGCGATCAGGGCCAGCAGTTCCGCCTTGCGGGCCGGATCGGGGCGCCAGTCCTCTCCGAGGAAAGGGTAGACCAGTTGCCCGCCGATCAGCCTCTCCTGCATCAGCCGGCCCATGGTGTTGACCACCTCGAACCCGGCCTGCGGGCTCAGCGCCCCGCCGCAGGCGAGCGCCGAATACCAGCCCATCGAATTGCCGGTCACGGCCACGATCTCCACCCCGCGCAGGCGCAGCGCATCGCCGAGCGTGCAGGCATAGATCAGCGCCGAGGCATTGTCGCCGCGGGTGTGGCGCGCCACGGAATAGGTGGTGGCGCTGTCGAGCGCGCTGAGGCTGTCCTGTCCCGCCGCGATCCGGCGGCGGTCGAATTCCGCCAGCAGGGCCGGATCGGGAAAATCCTTCAGCGTGCCGAGCTCGGTCTTCGTATAGGTGCCGCGACCGGGGCAGATGAGAACGGCGGTTTTCATTGGCAAAGCTCCTGTGCCGCCCGCACGATCCCCGCCGCCGAGGGCATGGTCGCCGCATAGGCCGGGCCGGTGGCGATGAAGCTGTCTTCGGCCGTCAGCCGTGCCAGCTTCGCCTCCGGGGCGGTTTCGTGGAAATGCGCCATCAGCGCCTCGGCGAGCCCGCCGGAATGGCGGGTCTCGTCGACGATCAGGATGTTGCGGCAGCCCGCGACCGCCGCCGTCAGCGCCGCCTTGGGCAAGGGCGAGAGCCAGCGCAGATCGACGATCCGGGCGCCTATCCCCGCCGCCGCGATCTGCGGCAGGGCCTGATGGCTGAGATAGGTGCCATTGCCGAAGGTCACGATGGCCAGATCCTGCCCGCTCCCCTCCACCCCGACTTCGCCGAGCGGAATCGCCTCGCCCGGCGGCGGATAGCGGCGCATCCAGCCGCCGTCCTTTTCGCCGTGAAGGTCGCGCATCGGGTACAGGGCGATGGGTTCCAGAAAGACCACCAGCCGCTGCTCCTCCCGTGCGAGCCGCACAGATTCGCGCAGCATCCGCACCGCATCCGCCCCGTTCGACGGGCAGGCGAGGATCAGCCCTGGAATGTCGCGCAGCACCGCCACCGAATTGTCGTTGTGGAAATGCCCGCCGAAGCCCTTCTGATAGCCGAGCCCGGCGATCCTGAGCACCATCGGATTGGTATATTGCCCGTTCGAGAAGAACGGCAGCGTCGCCGCCTCGCCGCGCAACTGGTCCTCGGCATTGTGCAGATAGGCGAGGAACTGGATCTCCGGCATCGGCAGGAAGCCGTTCTGCGCCATGCCGATGGCAAGGCCGAGGATGGTCTGCTCGTCCAGAAGCGTGTCGATCATCCGGTGCGCCCCGAAGCGCGCCGTCAGTTTCTGGGTGACGCCGTAGACCCCGCCCTTGCGGCCGACATCCTCGCCCATCAGCACGATCTCGCCATGTTCCAGCATCAGATCGGTCAGCGCCCAGTTGATCAGCCGCGACAGGATCTGCGGCTCTTCCATCGCCTTCAGATCGGCGCCGAAGGCCGCGGCCCGCGCCTCCGCCGTCGGGCCGTTCGTGGCCTTGCAGGCCCGTTTCGGCGGGATCAGCGAGGCCATGACCTGCGCCGCCGTCTTCAGCCGCGGGCGCGTCACCGCCTCGGCGGCGATGCGGGCGACGCGGGCGTTGGTCTCTTCATAGATGGCCAGAGCCTCCGCCGCAGGCAGCGCCCCGGACTGGTCCAGCAGCCGGACGGCGTGCAGGAGTGGGTCCTGCGCCTCCTCAGCCTCCACCTCCTCGCGCGGCAGATAGGTAGTCGGCACATCGGCCCCGGCATGGCCGTAAAGCCGGATGGTCCGCAGATGCAGGAAGGCGGGCTTGCGCCGGGTGCGGACGAACGCGGCCGCCTCCTGCGCGACGTGGTAGGTGTCATAGAGGTCCAGCCCGTCTGCGGAGAAATAGGTCAGGCCGGGGCGGTGGCGGAAGGAGCTGGCGATCCAGCCCCGCGGCGTCTTCGTCGAAATGCCGATGCCATTGTCCTCGCAGACGAAGAGAAGCGGCAGGGGGATGGACTGATAGCTCGTCCAGCCCGCCGCGTTGAAGGCCCCCTGCGCGGTCGAATGGTTGGCCGAGGCATCGCCGAAGGAGCACATCACGATGCCGTCCTCGGGCAGTTCCGCATGTTCGGGCCGGTTGCGGCGGGCGGCGCCGATGGCATAGGCCGCCCCCACCGCCTTCGGCAGGTGGCTGGCGATGGTCGAGGTCTGCGGCGGGATGTTCAGCGCCTTCGAGCCCAGAACCTTGTGCCGCCCGCCCGAGATCGGGTCCTCGGCGGAAGCGGCAAAGCTCAGGAGCAGGTCCCAGGCGGCCGTCTGCCCCGGCACCTGATCCGCCCGCGCGATCTGGAAAGCGGCATCGCGGTAGTGGAGAAAGGCCATGTCCGTCGATCGCAGCGCCGCCGCCACCGCCGCCATCCCCTCATGCCCCGAGGAGCCGATGGTGTAGAACCCCTGCCCCGCCCGCTGCATCACCCGGCTCTGCCGGTCGAGCGCGCGGCTGAGACAGCCCGCCCGGAAGATCGCCACCGCCTGCTCGGGCGCGAGCGGACCGGAGGGCGCCGCCCCCCGCGGGAAATCGCGGGCGGCGGTGCGGGACAGGAAGTTCTCGTGAACGATATCGGCGCGGTCCATGGCAGGTCCTTGAGAGCGGCTCTGGCGCCGTTCTAGCCGATTGCGGGGCGGGGCTGAACCGATATAAAGGCCCCGACCTATTACCGGAGGGAATAGATGACCAAGGGATCAGGGCGGGCGCGGCGGCTCCTGCCCTCGATGAGCCAGCTTGCGGCTTTCGAGGCGGTCTGCCGCACCGGATCGACCCAGAGCGCGGCGGTGGACCTGAGCCTGACGCAGGGGGCGGTCTCGAAGCTGATCCAGAGCCTCGAAGGCCAGCTCGGCGTGGCGCTGTTCCTGCGCGAGGGGCGCAGGCTTGCCGCCACCGAAGCGGCGGAGACCTTTGCCCGCGACGTGGGCCGCGCGCTCGATCTCGTCAGCCGCGGGGCGCTGCGGGTGCGCTCGACGACCGGCGGCGGGACGCTGGCGCTCGCGGTGCTGCCGGGCTTCGGGACCCGCTGGCTCGCGCCGCGCCTGCCGGGGTTTCTGGCCGCCCATCCGGGAGTGACGGTGAACATGGGGACAAGGCTCGAACCCTTCGACCTCGCGGGGGAAGGCTTCGATGCAGCGATCCATTACGGGGCCGCGACCTGGCCCGAGGCCGAGCACCTGAAGCTGTTCGACGAAAGGCTCCTCGTCATCGGCAGCCGCCCCCTGCCCGGCGGGCCGGAGGCGCTCGCCCGCCAGCCGCTCCTTCAGCTCGAAACCCGCCCCGAGGCCTGGGCGGACTGGTTCGCCGCGCGCGGGCTGGGCGGGCCGCAGCGGCTGGGCATGGTCTTCGACCAGTTCGCCCCGATGATCGAAGCCGCCGCCCATGGCCTGGGCGTGGCCCTCGTACCGGAGTTCCTCGTGCAGAGCGACCTCGCCGAAGACCGGCTCACCGCGCTGACCGATCCCGCCCCCGGCTCGGGGGCCTATTACCTCGTCTGGCCGCGCGGCCATGACGATGCCCCGCCCCTGCGCGCCTTCCGGGACTGGATCGTGACGGCGCCCTGAACGGCCAGCGGAGCGCCCCCGGCGGGCCTGAGCCTCCTGCGGGGATATTTGAGCCAGCATGAAAGGGCTTTCTTCTCTTTCCAAATATCCCCCGCGGAGCGTTCCCCGGCCGGAGCCGGGCGTGCCGCTGACTGACTGTGGCGACAGCCAGCGGGCAGAATCCGCTTTCCTGCCCCCCGGAATCCTTTATGGAGAAGGCCCGGACAGGAGCGATGATGCCCGCAGGCGACGAGACCCCGAAAGCAGAGGCGCCACCGCGCAAGCTGCCCCGTGACGCGCGGCGGCTGCAGCTGATCGAGGCGACCATCGCCACCATGTCCACCCGCGGCTATGCCCGCACCACGCTCAGCGAGGTCGCCCGTCACGCCGGACTGTCGCATGGTCTGGTGAATTTCCATTTCGAGACCAAGGAAAAGCTCCTTGCCGAGACGCTCCTCTATCTCGCCGAGGAATACCGGCTGAACTGGACCGGCGCCTTGGCCGCGGCGGGCGGCGGGGCGGCGGCGCAGCTCGACGCCATGCTGCGCGCCGATTTCAACCCGGACATCTGCACCCCCGAACGCCTTGCCGCCTGGTGCTCCTTCTGGGGAGAGGCGCAGAGCCGCCCGATCTATCAGGAGCGCTGCGGCTCCAACGACGCGCATTACAACCGCACGATGGAGGATATCGTCGCGCGGCTGATGGCCGAGGGCGGCTATGCCGGGGACCCCGCCCGCGTCGCCCGTGTGCTTCGGGTGACGGTCGAAGGCGTCTGGCTCGACCTGATGACGATGAATACCCCCTACAGCCGGGAAGAGGCGCTCGCCACGGTGATGGTCTGCGCCGAATCCTTCTTCCCCCGCCATTTCGGCGCCGCGAATCCCTGACCCCTGCCGCTTTCTTCTCTTCTGAAATATCCCCGCCGGAGGCTTCCCCGGCAGGCCGGAGGAGCCTCCGGCGGGGATATTTCAGCCAGTATGAAAGAGCTCGGATTAGCCATATCCTAATCAACGCTGCGAAATCCCGTGCTTTCTGCCGAAGCCCGTCTGGCGCAGTCTTGCGCCATTCCATTCGGGGGACCTCAGATGATCCGCACTGGCGAAGACTACAAGAATTCCATCCGCGACGGCCGCGAGGTCTATGTCAACGGCGAGAAGGTGGCTGATGTCACCACCCATCCGCAGTTCAAGCCGCTGGTCGACATCCGCGCCCGCATCTACGACATGGCCCATGATCCCGCCACGCGCGACGTGATGACCGTCACCCAGGATGGCGAAGTCAATGCCATGGGCAATGCCCTGCCCTATTCGCAGGCCGACTGGTGGGCCAAGCGCCGCGCCACCGATGCCGTGCTTGAGGATGTGGGCGGCATCGTCACCCGCGTCGGCGACGAGACGGTCGGCGAGATGTGGTCGCTTTTCGACGGGGCCGACGTGCTGTCGGAGATCGACCCGCAATTCGCCCGCAACATCGAAAACCACATCAACAAGGTCCTGAAGACCGATCCCTTCCATGTCTCGGCCAATACCGATCCCAAGGGCGACCGCTCCAAGGCGCCGCAGGATCAGGACCCCGACATGCTTCTGCATGTGGTGAAGGAGACCGATGCCGGCATCATCGTGCGCGGCGCGAAATACGAGACCGCCGCCGCCTATGCCAACCAGGCCTTCACCAAGCCCACCATCGCCAACTGGGGCAATGATGCGCTCTCCGATTATGCCGTGGGCTTCATCTGCGATCTCGGCTCGCCGGGGCTGAAGTTCATCTGCCGCACCGGTTTTGCCGGGCGGGCGCCGGCGGCGGATTACCCGCTCGCCAACAAGTTCGACGAGGTGGATACCATCGTCATCTTCGACAATGTGCTGATCCCGTGGGAGAACGTGCTCTTCTACCGCCACACCAAGGCCGCGACCTTCATCCGCGCCACGCTCCACCGTTATTCCGCCTTCGCCTTCGTGCAGCGCAACCTGAAACTCGCCGACATGATGATCGGGGCGGCGCTCTTCAACGCGCGCCAGACCGGGCTCGAAAAGCAGCAGGCCGTGCAGGAGAAGCTCGCCACCCTCGCCGTCTACCGCGAGGGCATCAACGCCCATCTGACCGGCGCCATCGCCCTTGGCGAACGCTCCCCCGCCGGGCTGATGATGCCGAACCAGTCGCTCCTTTACACCGGGCGGGTGCTGGCCTGCTCGCAGTTGCATGAGATGATGCATATCGCCCGCGAGCTCTGCGGCGGCCAGATCTGCGTCACCCCCGATGCCGCGAGCTTCGCCCATCCCGAGACCAAGCCCTGGCTCGACAAATACTACACGATCAACGACGAATGGGTGGCGGAGGACCGTCGCAAGCTTCTGGCCTTCGCCCGCGACATGCTGAATTCGGACTATGCCGGCCACCGCCTGACCTTCCAGCTTTTCGCGCAAAGCCCGCCCTTCGCCCATCTCGCCGCCGTCTACCGCAACTTCGACTGGGATGGCCCGCTCGCCTTCGTCAAGCACGCCGCCGGGCTTTCCGACAAGGTGATGGGCAAGAAGACCCTGACCCGCGGCGACAGCACGATCTCCAGATGGTTCGCAACCGAGGCCCCGAAAGCCGCCGAGTGAGAGGATCCGCAATGACCAGACACCAGCCGATCTCCGCCGCTGCCGAGCTTCACGCCAATGTCGCGGTGCCGTTTGCCCAGGCCCATGCCATGCCGAAATCGGTCTATACCAGCCCCGATTTCCTCGACCTCGAACAGCGGCATGTCTTCGCAAAGGACTGGATCTGCGCCGGGCGGGCCGAAACCCTGCCCGAGCCCGGCGACTACCTCACGCTGACCATCGCGGGTGAGCCGGTGATCGTGCTGCGCGACCGCGAGGGCGGCATCCGCGCCCTGTCCAACGTCTGCCGCCACCGGATGTCCACGCTCCTGCAGGGACGCGGTTCGGTGCGCTCCATCGTCTGCCCCTATCACGCCTGGACCTACAATCTCGACGGCTCCCTGCGCGGAGCCGCCGCCATGGGGCAGAACGAGGATTTCTGCAAGGAGAAGCTCGGCCTGCCCGCCATCCGCGCGGAAGTCTGGCAGGGCTGGATCATGGTCACGCTGAACCCCGAGGCGCCGCTGCCCTCGGTGGCGCTGAAGGGCATCGCCGACCTGATCCCCTATCTCGACATGTCCACCTATACCGAGACCTACAGGGAAAGCTTCAACTGGGCGACGAACTGGAAGGTTCTGGCCGAGAATTTCATGGAATCCTACCATCTGCCGATGTGCCATGCCGGCACCATCGGCGGGGCCTCGAACCTCAACGAGATGATCTGCCCGGAGGGGACGGAGGCCTTCAACTACCACTGGATCCTGAAGAACGATTCCGTTCCCCTCGCCCTTGCCCATCCTTCAAACACCACGCTTGAGGGGGAGGAGCGCCGCAAGACCTGGCTTCTGGCGATCTATCCCTCGCTGCTGATCACCCTGACACCGGGCTATTTCTGGTATCTCTCGCTCACCCCCGACGGGCCGGGGCGGGTCAACGTGCTTTTCGGCATGGGCATGTCGGCGGACTGGCTCGCCGATCCACAGGCGGAGGCGCATCTCGCCTCGGTCAAGGCGCTCCTTGACGATGTGAATGTCGAGGACAAGGGCTGCACGGAAAAGGTCTATCGCGGGCTCCTGTCGGGTCTCGCCAGCCCCGGCCCCCTCTCCCATCTCGAACGCCCGAATTTCGAGTTCGCCCAGTACCTCGCCAGCCGGATTCCGGCCTGATGACCGCCCCTGCCCCCCTCCGCGACGATTTCCTGCGCGGCATGAGCCATGCCGCCGCCACCGTGAACATCATCGCCACCGACGGGCCGGCGGGGCGGGCGGGGGTGACGGTCTCGGCCATGTCCTCGGTTTCGGCCGATACGCCGAAACCGACGCTGCTGACCTGTGTCCACCACATGTCGCCCGCCGCGCAGAAGATCATCGACAACGGCTGTTTCACCGTGAACGTGCTGCGCGACGACCAGAGCTACATCTCCGACACCTTCGCCGGGCGCTTCAAGGATCAGGTCGCCGACAAGTTCGATTGCTGCGACTGGGCGGCGATGGAGACGGGCGCGCCGCGGGTGGTGGACCCGCTGGTGGCCTTCGATTGCAGGGTGGTCTCCTCCGAGCGCATCGGCACCCACCACGTCTTCTTCGGCGAGGTGCAGGGGGTCTTCACCGGCGCCTTCGGCTCGCCGCTGATCTATGCCCACCGCGCCTATGCCAGCCATTCCCGGATCGAGGGCGCAGCCTCCATCGGCGCGGGCCGGGCGGCGGCGGCGCGGCGGCTGCACATCGGCTGTTTCCACACCTTCGGCCCCTATCTTCTGCCCGAAATGCTGGCCCGGCTGGTGGCCGAGGACCCGACGACCGAGGTCTCCCTCGTGGAGGGCGACCAGCGCCGGGTGATGGAGGCGCTGCGTGCCGGCGAGGTGGAGGCGGCGCTCCTCTACGATCTCGGCCTGCCCGAGGATCTGGCCACCCTGCCGCTGATGGATCTGCTGCCCTATGTCCTCCTGCCGGCGGGCCATGCCCTTGCCGCAAGGGATCAGGTGGCCCCCGCCGATCTCGCCACGCTGCCGATGGTGCTTCTGAACGCGCCACCCTCGGCCGATTACTTCCCCCGGCTTCTGCGCGACGCCGGGGTGGAGCCGCGGATCGCCTTCCGCTCCTCCTCCTTCGAGACGGTGCGCGGACTCGTGGGCCAGGGCCTCGGCTATGCGCTCCTAGCCACTCGGCCCGCCGGGGATGTGACCTATGACGGCCATGCGCTCGTCGCCCGCCCCCTTGCCGCGCCCGCCCGCCCCTCGCGCGTGGTGCTGGCGACGCGGAAGGGCCAGCCCCTCTCCCCCGCGGCCGAGCGTCTGGTCTGGTTCTGCCGCGACCATTTCGCCACCGATGGCTGAACGCCTGCGGGACGATGTACAGACAAAGCGCATACGGACCGAAGACAGTTCGAAGACAGGCCGAAGACAAGGCGAAGACAGAAAAATGACGCCCGAAACCGCAACCGAGGACCTCATGGCCGATCCCCACAAACGCTACCGCAAGTTCAATACCAAAGTGACCTACCCCGAGCAGAACCTCGACAACGACCTCTGCCACCTCGTCGCCACCCGCCCCGGCACCACGCTCTATTTCCGCGGCGCCTGCCCGCAGGACATTGATACGGCCGTCAATCTCGGAAGCCATGATCCGGCGGAACAGACCCACAAGGTCATGCAGAACATCAAGGAGCTGCTGGAGGAAGCCGGCGGCCGGATGGAGCATCTCGTGAAGCTGGTGGTCTATCTGACCGATGTCCGCCACCGCGAGCCGGTCTACCGGACCATGGGCGAATACATCAAAGGCGTCCACCCCGTCTGCACCGGCCTCACCGTCACCGCCCTCGCCCGCCCCGACTGGCTGGTGGAGATCGACGCCACCGCCGTCATCCCCGACTGATCCCGCCGGGGGTTTCACACCCCCGGACCCCCGTGGGATATTTGAGGCAAGATGAAAGGCTTGGGCCCTTCTTCTCTTTGCAAATATCCTCGGGGGTCCGGGGGCAGACAGCCCCCGGCGCCTGACATGAAAGAGCCGTCATGACCTTTTCCCTCGTCGCCCGCTGCGCGAAAACCGGCCAGTTCGGCATGGTGATCTCCTCTTCCTCGCCCGCGGTGGCGGCGCGCTGCGCCCATGTGCGGGCAGGTGTCGGGGCGGTTGCCAGCCAGAACATCACCGATCCCGCGCTCGGGCCGATGGTGCTGGATCTTCTTGAACAGGGTCTGAACGCGGCGGAGGCGCTTTCGGCGGTGATGGAGGGGCGCGCCCATATCGACTACCGGCAGCTTCTGGTCGTCGACGCCGCGGGCGGGGTGGCGATCCATTCGGGGCGGCAGGTGCTCGGGATCTGGGGCGAGGCGCGGGGCCGCGATTGCGCGGCGGGCGGCAATCTTCTGGCAACGCAGGAGGTGCCGCGCGCCATGGTTGCGGGTTTCGAGCGGAGTTCCGGTCCCCTCGGCGACCGGCTCATGGCCGCACTGGCTGCCGGGCTCGCCGAGGGCGGAGAGGCGGGGCCGGTCCATTCCGCCGGGCTCAAGATTGCCGACCGGCTCGACTGGCCACTGGTCGATCTGCGGATCGACTGGTCGGAGCGCCCGATTGAAGCCCTTGAAACCGCTTGGGAAATCTACCGGCCGCAAATGGCCGCCTATGTGCAGCGCGCGCTCGACCCCACGCTGGCGCCGTCCTACGGCGTGCCGGGCGACGAATAGGAGCAAAGATGTTCAGCCATACCGAATGGAAAAGCCGCGCCGCCGCCCTGCGCTTCCGCAACCAGTGCTGGATCGGGGGCAAGGCGGTTCCCGCCGCCTCCGGCGCGCGGTTCGAGACGGTGAACCCCGCCACGGGCCAGGTGCTGACCGATGTGGCGCGGGGCGCTGCCGCGGATGTGGACCGCGCCGTGGCCTCGGCCCGCGCCGCTTTCGAGGAGGGCCGCTGGTCGCGCCAGACGCCCGGCGCGCGCAAGGAGGTGCTGTTGCGCCTCGCCGCCCTCATCCGCGCCAATGTGCCGGAACTGGCGCTGCTCGACAGCCTCGACATGGGCAAGCTCGTCAAGGATGCGGCGACCGTCGATGCCCCCGGCTCCGCCCATTTCTTCCAATGGCACGCCGAGGCCATCGACAAGCTCTATGACGAGATCGCCCCGACCGGCGGCCGCGATCTGGCGATGATCCGGCGGGTGCCGCTGGGGGTGGTGGGCGCGGTCGTGCCGTGGAACTTCCCGCTCGACATGGCGACATGGAAGCTTGCCCCCGCCCTTGCCATGGGCAATTCGGTGGTGCTGAAACCGGCCGAGCAGAGCCCGCTTTCCGCGCTGATGCTGGCCGAACTCGCCTCCGAGGCGGGGCTGCCCGATGGGGTTCTCAACGTCGTGCCGGGCTTCGGCGAGGAAGCGGGGCAGGCGCTCGGCCGCCACCCGGATGTCGATTGCCTCGTCTTCACCGGCTCCACCGCCATCGGCAAGATGTTTCAGCGTTATGCCGGCGAAAGCAACATGAAGCAGGTCTGGCTGGAAACCGGGGGCAAGAGCCCGAACCTGATCTTCCCCGATGCCGATCTCGATGCCGCCGCCGACATGGCCGCCTTTGGCATCTTCTTCAATCAGGGCGAGGTCTGTTCGGCCAACAGCCGGATGCTGGTTCACGAGGCCATCGCGGAGGAGATGACCGCCCGCATGACGGCCCGCGCCGAGGCGATCCGTCCGGGCGATCCGCTCGACCCGGAGGCGACGCTCGGCGCCATGGTCGATGCACGCCATGCCGATGCGGTGATGGGCTTCATCGCGGCGGGCCGGACGGAGGCGCGTCTGGTCGCGGGCGGGGAGCGGGTTCGGATCGGCGGCTCGGATGCCTTCATCCAGCCCACCGTCTTTGTCGGCGCCGCCCCCGAGGCCCGCATCGCGCGGGAGGAAATCTTCGGCCCGGTCCTGTCGATCCAGACCTTCCGCGACGAGGAGGAGGCGGTGCGGCTGGCCAATGACAGCCCCTATGGCCTTGCCGCCTCGGTCTGGACGCGGGATCTCACGCGGGCGCTTGCGGTTTCCGACCGGCTGGTGGCGGGGACGGTTTCGGTCAACACCGTCGATGCGCTGTCGGCGATGACGCCGTTCGGCGGGCTGAAGCAATCGGGCTTCGGGCGCGACCTGTCGCTCCATTCCTTCGACAAATATTCGGCGCTGAAAACCGTCTGGATCAAATACTGATGCAGGGTTAGGCTGGGCCTAAGCCGCACACGAAAGCTGCTTTGCCATGCCCTTACGTTTCACCCTGCGCCATCTGGAATACCTCGTCGCGGTCGGGGAGTGCGGGTCCATCGCACTCGCCTCGGAGAGGGTGAACGTCTCCTCCCCGTCCATCTCCGCCGCGATTTCGCAGCTCGAAGCGGAGTTCGGGCTGGCGCTTTTCGTGCGGAAGCACGCGCATGGGCTGTCGCTGACTCAGGGCGGCAAGCAATTCGTCGAACAGGCGAAGATCGTCCTGACCGAGGCGGGCAAGCTCAACGAGCTGGCCAACCAGATCACCGGCAAGGTGCGCGGGCCTTTGTCGGTTGGCTGCCTGCTGACCTTCGCGCAGGTGGTGCTGCCGCAGTTGCGGCGCAGCTTTTCGGACCAGTTCCCGGAGGTGGAGTTCCACCAGTTCGAGCATCACCAGACCGAGATCTTCGCGGGCCTGCGCGCGGCGACGCTGGACGTGGCGCTGACCTATGACCTTGATATTCCGTCCGATCTTCAGTTCATCCCGCTGGTGACGCTACCGCCTTACGCCGTCATGCACGCCAGTCACGACCTTGCCCACCGTGAAAGCGTCTCCCCGAAGGAGCTGGCGGACTATCCGATGGTGCTGCTCGACCTGCCGCTGTCGTCGGAATATTTCCTGTCCTTCTTCTCGCGGATCGGGGCGCGGCCGAAGATCACCGAGCGGACGCGGGACATGGGGGTGATGCGGTCGATGGTGGCCAATGGCTTCGGCTATTCCATCGCCAATATCCGCCCCTTGACCGACACGGCCCCCGATGGCCGCCGGCTGCGCTATGTGCCGCTGACCGGGCCGGTGCGCCCGATGCGGCTCGGCCTCGCGGTGGCCGAGGGGGCGGGCATGTCGCTGACCGTCCGCAGCTTCATCGACCATTGCCGCAGCCATATCACCGTCGCCACCACCCCCGGCCTGCAACTGAAGACCCCCGGCCCGACCCGCGATTTCTGACGGGCTTAGTGACAGCCTAAGTCGGGCTTCCGGATTGCTTCATTTACGGCGATGCAACGGGCCGCAAGACTGCTGCGAACCCCGCAGCCGGAAGCCCCGAGGACAGATCTTGCGCGATCCCCGTTACGACATCCTGTTCCAGCCTCAGGCCATTGGCCCGCTGGTGGCCAAGAACCGCTTCTATCAGGTTCCCCATTGCAACGGCGGCGGCTACCGTGACCCCTCCGCCGCCGCCGCCATGCGCGGCATCAAGGCCGAGGGCGGCTGGGGCGTGATCTTCACCGAGCAGACGGAGATGCACCACACCTCCGAGATCACCCCCTTCATCGAGCTGCGGCTCTGGGAGGATCAGGACATTCCCGCCCTGCGGAAAATGTCGGAAGCGATGAAGACCCATGGCGGGCTGGCGGGCATCCAGCTGGCCTATTCCGGTATCAACGGGCCGAATTTCTATACCAAGGAAGTGCCGCTCGCCGTCTCTCCCGGCCCGATCCGCACCTTCACCAATGACCCGGTGCAAGCGCGGGGGCTGGACAGGACCGATATCCGCAACCTGCGCCGCTGGTTCGTGAACGCGGCAAAGCGGTCGAAGCTCGCGGGGTTCGACCTCATCTGCCTTTACGGCGCCCATGGATTCGGGATTTTCCAGCATTTCCTAAGCCGCGCCACCAATCAGCGCGGCGATGAATACGGCGGCAGCCTTGAAAACCGTTCGCGTTTCGCCCGCGAAGTGATCAGCGACATGCGCGATGCCGTCGGCGACAGCATGGCGCTGACGATGCGGGTGTCTCTGGACGAGACCATCGGCGATCTGGGCTTTTCCAATGCCGAATTGCGCGATTTCATCGCCATGAACGGCGATCTGCCGGATCTGTGGGATCTGGCGCAGGGGTCATGGGAGGAATGTTCCGGCCCCTCGCGCTTCAAGGAGGAGGCGGCGCAGGAGGTGCTGGTCAGGGGCATCCGCGAGTTGACGAGCCGCCCCGTGGTGGGCGTGGGCCGCTTCACCTCGCCCGATGTGATGGCGCGGATGGTGCGCTCCGGCACGCTCGATTTCATCGGCTGCGCGCGCCCTTCCATCGCCGACCCCTTCCTGCCGAAGAAGATCGAGGAGGGCCGGATCGAGGATATCCGCGAGTGCATCGGCTGCAACATCTGCGTCACCGGCGACATGACGATGAGCATTTCCCGCTGCACCCAGAACCCGACCTTCATGGAGGAATGGCGCAAGGGCTGGCACCCGGAGAAGATGAACGCCAAGGGTCCGGGCCGCAACGTGCTGGTGGTCGGCGCCGGTCCTGCGGGGCTGGAGGCGGCGCGGGCGCTGTCCCTGCGCGGCTATGACGTGGCGCTTGCCGAGGCTTCGGAAGTGCTCGGCGGCCGCGTGGCGAAGGAACGGCGGCTGCCCGGTCTTTCCGCCTGGGGCCGGGTCGCCGACTACCGCGCCTATCAGCTGTCGCAGCGCCCGAACGTGGAGACCTATTTCGCCTCCCGGCTGACGGCGGAGGACATCCTGTCCTTCGGTTTCGAGCATGTGGCGATCGCCACCGGGGCGGAGTGGCGGGCCGATGGCGTGGCGCGGCTGCATGTGGCGCCGATCCCCGCCGATCCGGCGATGACCGTCTATACGCCGGATGACATCATGGCCGGGCGCCTCCCCTCCGGCCGGGTCGTGGTCTTCGACGACGACCATTACTACATGGGCGGGGTGATGGCGGAGCTTCTGGCGCAAAAGGGCTGCGAGGTGCGGCTGATCACGCCCTCCGCCTATGTCTCCGACTGGACGCTGAACACGCTGGAACAGGGGGCCATCCACCGCCGTCTGGTGGCGGCGGGGGTGAGGATCACGCTCAATCAGGGGGTCGTGCGCTTGCACGCCGACGGGGTGGAGACGGCCTGCGTCTATACCGGCAGCGCGGAGCGGTTCGGCTGCGATGCGGTGGTCGTGGTCGCCTCGCGGCGCGCCAATGACGGGCTTTTCACCGATCTCAAGGCGCGGGAGGCCGACTGGGCCGATGCCGGCATCACCTCGGTCAAGGTGATCGGCGATGCCTGCGCGCCGGGGCCGATCGCCTGGGCCACCTATGCCGGCCACCGCTATGCCCGCGAGCTGGACATGCCCGATATCGGCGATGCCCTGCCCTTCCGCCGCGAAGTCACCGCCTTGCAGGAGTAACCCATGACCCCACGCGGCAAGGCCATCGAGGTGAAGGAGGTGTCGAAGGATTTCGGCACCTTCCGCGCGCTCGAATCCGTCAGCTTCGAGATCTTCGACAACGAGTTCTTCACCCTCCTCGGCCCCTCGGGCTGCGGCAAGACCACGCTTCTGCGGATGCTGGCGGGGTTCGACACGCCGACGACCGGCAGCATCCATCTGCATGGCAGGCCGATCCTCGATCTGCCGCCGCACAAGCGCCGGGTGAACACGGTGTTCCAGAGCTACGCGCTGTTTCCGCATCTGAGCGTGGAGCAGAACATCGCCTTCGGTCTTGAAAACCTCGGCTGGGCGAAGGACCGCCGCCTTGCACGCACCGCCGCCATGCTGGACATGGTACATATGACGCAATTCGCCCGCCGCCGTCCCGACCAGCTTTCGGGCGGGCAGCGGCAGCGCATCGCCCTGGCCCGCGCGCTTGCACCGGAGCCGGAGGTGCTGCTGCTCGACGAGCCGCTCTCGGCGCTCGACCTCAAGCTGCGGCAGGCGATGCGGGATGAGCTGCGCCAGTTGCAGCGCCGGACCGGGATCACCTTCGTCTTCGTCACCCATGACCAGGAGGAGGCGCTCGACATGTCCGATCGCATCTGCGTCCTCGGTCAGGGGCGGATCCAGCATCTCGGCACCCCGAACGAGATCTATGAGGACCCGGAGAACCGCTTCGTCGCCGATTTCATCGGCGAGACGAATTTCCTTGCCGTGGAGGTGCTGGAGGTCACCGGCGATCGGGCGCGGGTCCGCACGCCGATGGGGCTGGAAGTCACCACCTTCCAGAAGGGGGCCATCGCCGGGCAGAAGGCCATGCTGAGCCTGCGGCCCGAAAAGATCGGGATGGAGGATCAGGCCACGGGAGAGGTGATGCGCGGGCGGATCACCAACCGCAACTACATGGGCGGCTACACCCATTACACCGTCGATGTGGCGGGAACGGAGTTCCGCGTCTCCAAGCGCAATGCCGTCACCCATGGCCAAAGCTTCGAGCCGGGACGGGAGGTCACGCTCGGCTTCCGGCAGGATTCCGCACGGGTGCTCGGGCGATGAGCGGCGCGCGCTTCCGCCCGGATTTCCGCCTCTGGGGTCTCCTGCCCGCCTGGGTGATCATGGGCTTCACCTTGATCCTGCCCATCGGCATCGTGGTGCTGGTGGCCTTCGGCACGCGCGGCGCCTATGGCGGTTTCGGCTGGGGGTTTTCGGGGGCCTCCTTCCAGCAGATCCTCTTCCAGAAGGGCTGGACGGAGGAGCTGGAATTCAACCCGCAATATCTGGAGATCATCGCCCGGACCCTCTGGCTCGCGGCGCTGACCACCGCGATCTGCGCGGCCCTGGCAACGCCTGTCGCCTATTACATCGCCTGCCAGCCCCCGAAGCGGCGCGCCGCGCTCGTCTATCTCGTCACCCTGCCCTTCTGGGTCTCGATGATCGTGCGGGTCTATGCCTGGCTGATCATCCTCGGCAATGACGGGGTGATCGAAAAGAGCCTGCGCGCCGTGGGGCTGGTCGAGGATATCGACAGCCTTCTCTTCAACAACACCGCCATGCTGCTGGGCATGGTCTATTCCTATATCCCCCTGATGATCCTGCCGGTCTTCGCCTCGATGGAAAAGCTGGACGGCACGCTGATCGAGGCCAGCCACGATCTTTACGCCAACCGCTGGGTGACGGCGCGGCGGGTGATCCTGCCGCTCGCCCGGCCGGGGATCGTGGCGGGGGCCGTGCTGGTCTTCGTCCCCTGCCTCGGCGCGGTGCTGGAGCCGATCCTTCTCGGCGGCGGCAAGCAGATGCTGATGGGCAACCTGATCCAGACCCAGTTCGGCGGCGGGCGCAACTGGCCCTTCGGGGCGGCGGTGGCGGTGGTGCTGATGGCGCTCGTCATGCTGGTCCTGATGATCAACGCGCTGCGGACACGCCCCGCCGGGGAGGCCGCGGCATGAGGCAGGATGTGCGCCGCTATCCCGGCCTCGGCCTGCTGGTGCTGCTGTTCTTCGGCTGGCTCTACCTGCCGATTGCCGTCGTCATCGGCTTTTCCTTCAACGAGAACCGTCTTGTCTCGGTCTGGACCGGGTTTTCGCTGAAATGGTATGGGGCCGCGTTGTCGAACAGCGCGCTTGTCGATGCGGTCAGGACCTCGCTGACCGTGGCGCTGATCGCCACCGCTCTGGCAACGCTGACCGCGCTGATGGCCGCGCTCGTGCTGGTGCGGGGGCGGGATGTGCGGGCGCGGCGGCTGTCGGAGGTGGTGGTGAACCTGCCGCTTCTTTTGCCGGAGATCGTGGTGGCGGTCGCGGTGCTGATCCTCTTCAGCCAGATCGGGCTGACAAACGGTCTTCTGAAGCTGATCCTTGCCCATACCGCCTTCTGCATCCCCTTTGCCTTCCTGCCGATCCGGGCGCGGCTGCAAGGCATGACCCCCGATTTCGAGGAGGCGGCGCAGGATCTTTACGCCTCGCCCTGGGTGGTGTTCCGGCGGGTGACGCTGCCCCTGATCCTGCCCGGCGTCTTCGCGGGGGCCATGCTCGCCTTCGTCATGTCGATGGATGATTTCATCACCTCCAACATGCTCGCTTCCGGCGGCAATACCACCCTGCCCGTCTATATCTTCGGCCTGATCAAACAGGGGACGACGCCGGAACTGAACGCCATCTCCACCCTGATCATCGCGGCCTCGCTCCTGCTTGCCACCATCGCCCTCAGCCTCACCTTCCGGGGCCGGGGAAAGTCCTGACACCCCTTGCACAAGGTCCAACCCGAAGGAATGACCATGACCCTCAGACGCGCGCTTCTCTCCGCCACCGCCCTTTTCGCCCTCGCCTCCGCCGCGCGGGCCGAGGGGGAGCTGCATCTCTACATCTGGGCCGATGCCATCGCCCCGGAGCTGATCGCAAAGTTCGAGGCCGAGACCGGCACCAAGGTCACGGTCGATGCCTACAACTCCAACGAGGATCTGCTGACCAAGCTGCAGGCCGGGTCCTCGGGCTATGACATCGTGATGCCCTCACAGCATTTCGTCCGCATCATGATCGACGAAGGCCTGCTGGAGAATATCGGCGCCAGCACCCTGCCCGCCTTCGCGCAGGTCGATCCGAAATGGCAGAAGCAATGGTGGGATGACACCGGGGATTACTCCATCCCCTTCGCCTATGGCACCGCGGGCTTTACCGTGAACCGCGACCAGTATCAGGGGCCGGTAGACAGCTGGAAGGTGTTCTTCGAGCCGGGACCGGAGTTGCAGGGCAAGATCGCGCTTCTGTCTTATCCCGATGAGGTGGTGGGGGCGGCCGAGCTGTACCTCGGCGTGCCGTTCTGCTCCGAAGATCCGGCAGAGATGAAGAAGGTGCTGGATCTGCTGATGGCGCAGAAGCCCTATGTCGCCGCCTATACCTCCGACAACATCGAGAACCGCATCGGCGGCGGCGAGGTCGCGGCGCATTTCTGGTGGGACGGCAATTCGATGAAGACCCGCGCCAATGACGGGGCGCATATCGAATATGCCATGCCGAAAGAAGGCCTTGTGGGCTGGCTCGACAGTCTCGCCGTGCCGAAGGGCGCGACCAATCTCGACAATGCCAAGGCTTTCATCGACTTCCTGTCCACCCCGGAAAACGCCACGATCCAGTATAATTACTACGGCCATGCCTCGCCGGTGGCGCTTGAGAAGGACAAGATGAAATACACCCCCGAAAACGCGCCCGAACTGTTCCCGACAGTGAAGGTGGAATTCTCGCGGGCCTGCTCGCCCGCCGCACAGGATCTGGTGACGAAGGTGTGGACCCAACTCCTGCAATAACGGAGCCGGATCGGGGAAGGGGCGGCATATCCTGCCGCTCCTTTGCCATTCCGCCGCGATACTCTTGCGCCTGCTTTTCAATCAAGTGAAGTTTCTTCGCCTTTTTCTCGAAACCTTCGCCATTCCTTTCATGGAACCGCAAAATCTCCGGCAACTTTGCCAACACCTTTCCCGGCCGCTCCTTTATCCCTTGCCGGATGCAAAGCCATAGCAGGGGTCGGCAATGAAGATCGTGGTTCTCGGCGCGGGTGTCATCGGTGTGACCTCCGCCTGGTATCTGGCCAAGGCCGGGCATGAGGTGACGGTGATCGACCGCCAGCCTGCCCCGGCGCTCGAAACCTCCTTTGGCAATGCGGGCGAGATCAGCCCCGGCTATGCCTCGCCCTGGGCCGCGCCGGGCATCCCGATGAAGGCGATGAAATGGCTCTTCATGCGCCATGCGCCGCTGATCATCCAGCCGCTGCCGGATCTGGCCAAGCTCTCCTGGGTGGCGAAGATGCTGATGAACTGCACCTCCTCGGCTTACGCCGTCAACAAGAGCCGGATGGTGCGCCTCGCCGAATACAGCCGCGACTGCCTGATGGACCTGCGCCGCGATACCGGCATCACCTATGACGAGCGCACGCAAGGCACGCTCCAGCTTTTCCGCACCGAAAAGCAGGTGGCGGCGGCGGAGAAGGACATCAAGGTGCTGAAGGCCGATGGCGTCCCCTTCGAGGTGCTGGATGCCGCGGGCTGCATCGCCGCCGAGCCGGGTCTGGCGACCAGCCGCGACAAGATCGCCGGCGGGCTGCGGCTGCCGGGGGACGAGACCGGGGACTGCTTCAAGTTCACCAATTCCCTGTCGGAGATGGCGGCGGCGGCGGGCGTGACCTTCCGCTACGGCGTGCAGATCAACCGGCTGGAGGAGAACATGGGCCGGGTGACCGCCGTGCATACCTCCGAAGGCCGGGTGATGGCCGATGCCTTCGTTCTGGCGCTCGGCAGCTATTCCCCGATGCTGGCCCGTCCGCTCGGGATCAGGCTGCCGGTCTATCCGGTCAAGGGCTATTCGATCACCGTGCCGATCGTCGATGCGGCGCGCGCCCCGGAATCGACGGTGATGGACGAGACCTACAAGATCGCCATCACCCGGCTCGGCGACCGCATCCGCGTCGGCGGCATGGCGGAGATCGCGGGCTTCGACATGACGCTGCACGCCAAGCGCCGCGCGACGCTGGAACATTCGGTCGAGGATCTTTTCGGCGGCGCGGGCGACCAGAGCCGCGCGACCTTCTGGTGCGGGTTGCGCCCGATGACGCCGGACGGCACCCCGGTTCTGGGCCGTTCGCCGCTGCCGAACCTGTTCCTGAACACCGGCCACGGCACGCTCGGCTGGACGATGGCGGCAGGCTCCGGCCGGGTGCTGGCCGATCTGGTGTCGGGCCGGGAGGCGGAGATCGAGACCGGGGATCTTGGCTACGGTCGCTATGGCGCGATGCCTGTGGCGGCGTGAGCCATCTCGCGGGGTGGGCAGAATGCCCATCCTCCGCAGGGGCCGCGCCGCCCGGCAGGATGGGCAATCTGCCCATCCCGCCCTCCCCCGTTGCATTTTCCGCACAAACGGCGAGAGTGGCCGCAACCCAACGGGAGGTTTCTCATGCCCTTGCCCTCACAGGCGCAGATCGTCGTCATCGGCGGCGGGATCATCGGTTGCTCGACCGCCTATCACCTCGCGCGCGACCACAAGGCCGATGTCGTGCTGCTGGAGCAGGGCAAGCTGACCTCCGGCTCCACCTGGCACGCGGCGGGGCTGGTGGGACAGCTCCGCTCCTCCGCCTCGATCACCCGCGTGCTCAAATATTCGGTGGAGCTTTACAAGGGGCTGGCCGCCGAAACCGGGCTCGACACCGGCTGGAAGATGACCGGCTGCCTGCGCCTTGCGACCAATGCCGACCGCTGGACCGAATACCGCCGTCTCGCCACCACCGCCCGCAGCTTCAGCATGGAGATGCATCTCATCACCCCCGCCGAGGTGAAAGAGATGTGGCCGCTGATGGAGGCGGGCGATCTCGTCGGGGCAAGCTGGCTGCCGACCGATGGTCAGGCGAGCCCCTCCGACATCACCCAGAGCCTTGCGAAGGGCGCGCGGATGCATGGCGCGCAGATCCATGAGGGCGTGACCGTCACCGGCTTCGGCATGGCGGGCAACCGCATCACCTCGGTCAGGACCGATCAGGGCGAGATCCTCTGCGACAAGGTGGTGAACTGCGCCGGCATGTGGGCGCGGCAGGTCGGCGCCATGGCAGGCGTCAACGTGCCGCTGCAACCCGTCAAGCACCAGTATATCGTGACCGAGCGGATCGAGGGCCTCTCCCCCGATGCCCCGACCCTGCGCGACCCCGACCGCCGCACCTATTTCAAGGAAGAGGTCGGCGGCCTCGTTATGGGCGGCTATGAGCCGGACCCGCAGCCCTGGGTCACCGGCAACATCCCGGAAAACTGGGAATTCCGGCTGTTCGACGATGATTACGACCATTTCGGCCAGCATCTTGAACAGGCGATCGCCCGCGTCCCGGCGCTTGAGACCACCGGCGTCAAGCAGATGATCAACGGGGCGGAAAGCTTCACCCCCGACGGGAATTTCATCCTCGGCCTGGGGCCGGAATGTGCGAACATGTTCGTCGGCGCCGGCTTCAACGCCTTCGGCATCGCCTCGGGCGGGGGGGCGGGCTGGGTGCTGGCCGAATGGGTCATGTCCGGCGAGGCGCCGCTCGACCTCTGGGCCGTGGACATCCGCCGCTTCTCGGCGCTGCACCGCGACCGCGACTGGGTGAAGGAACGCACCTGCGAGGCCTATGGCAAGCATTACACCATCGGCTTCCCGCATGAGGAATATACCTCCGGCCGGCCCCGCATCACCTCCCCGCTCTACCAGCGGCTTCAGGGCCACGGTGCGGTCTTCGGATCGAAGCTCGGCTGGGAGCGGCCCAACTGGTTCGCCCCGCAAGGGGTGGAGCCGCGCGACATCTATTCCATGGGCCGGCAGAACTGGTTCGATGCCGTGGGCGAGGAACACCGCCATTGCCGCGAGGCCGTCGGGATCTTCGACCAGTCCTCCTTCGCCAAATACGAGGTGACGGGGGCGGATGCGGCGGCGGCGCTTGAGGCGATCTGCGCCAACCGGGTGGCGCGCGGGCCGGGGCGGCTGACCTATACGCAGATGCTGAACTCGCGCGGCGGGATCGAGGCCGACCTGACCGTGGCGCAACTGGCGGCGGACCGCTTCTATCTGGTGACCGGGACGGGCTTCCGCACCCATGATGCCGCCTGGATCACCGACCATCTGGCCGGCGATGCCGCCTTGCGCGACGTGACCGAGGATTGGGGCGTCCTGTCCCTCATGGGACCGAAATCGCGGGAGGTGCTGGCACGGGTGACGGGCGCGGACGTGTCGAACGCCGCCTTCCCCTTCGGCCATGCCCGCGAGATTTCGGTGGCCGGAACCGCAGTGCTGGCCCTGCGCGTGACCTATGTGGGCGAGCTCGGCTGGGAGCTGCATGTGCCGCTGGCCGCAACCGGCGCGGTGTTCGACGCGCTGATGGCGGCGGGGGCGGCGGAGGGGATCCGCCCGCTCGGCTACCGCGCCATCGAAAGCCTGCGGCTGGAAAAGGGCTATCGCGCCTGGTCGGCCGACATCACCCCGAACGACACGCCCATCGAGGCGGGCCTCGGCTGGGCGGTGAAGCTGCGGTCGGGGGCGGAGTTCCTCGGCCGGGCCGCGCTTCTGGCGGCGGCGGAAAGGCCGCTGGCCAAGCGGCTGGCGGGCTTCACGGTGGCCGATCCCTCGGCGGTGCTGGTCGGGCGCGAGACGGTGCTGCGCGACGGGGTGCCGGTCGGCTATCTGACCTCCGGCGGCTATGGCTATACGATCGGCAAGAGCATCGGCTACGGCTATCTGCGTAGGGCGGAAGGGGTGAGCGAAGACTGGATCGCGGCGGGCCGCTATGAGCTTGTCGTGGCCAACGAAGTCCTGCCCGCCGAGGTCTCGCTGGCCCCCTTCTACGATCCGGGCAATGGGCGGGTGAAAGCGTAGGGGCCTGTCACGTCAAACCGCAGGAGGCGCGCTCATGCGGCGCCCCTCCATTCTCTGTCTGAAAATGTCCTGCGGATGAGGTCTGGAGGGGGCAAAACCCCTCCCGCGCCGCGGCAGGGCGCCCTCCCCGCCAAATCCGCGCCTTGCCCCCTAGCCCCTATCCGACCCGCCCGCTTTCGGGCAAAAGGAGGCAAAAGCAAAGGATCTGCCCATGCCGCAAGACCCCCACCCCGGACGCGCGCCCTTTCTGGCCGTGCTGATCGACGCCGACAATATCCCCGCCCGCCATGCCGAGGCGATCCTCGCCGAGATCGCCGCTTACGGCGAGCCGAGCCTGCGGCGCGTCTATGGCGACTGGTCGAGCCAGGCGCTCGGTCAGTGGAAGGAACAGGCGCGCAATCTCGGGCTGGTGATGCATCAGCAATCGGCCAATACCAAGGGCAAGAACGCCTCCGACATCGGGCTTGTGATCGACGCCATGGACATCCTCCATGCCGGCAAGGCCGATGGTTTCGTGCTGGTCTCCTCGGACAGCGATTTCACCCGGCTCGCCAGCCGCATCCGCGAGGACGGGTTGCAGGTCATCGGCATCGGCGAAGCCAAGACCCCGGAAAGCCTGCGGAAAGTCTGCAACCGTTTCGTGCTGATCGAGAATATCGTGGCGGGGGAAGATGCGGCCCCGGCCGCCTCCCCCTCCTCCGCGACCGCCGCCGAGCCCGAGGGCCGCAGGGCCAAGGAGCCGCCCGCCAAGGCGATCCCGCTGATCCTGGACGCGATGAAGAAGATCGACCCGGATCAGGACTGGTATTCGCTCGGCCCCATCGGGCAGGTGCTGACCCAGCTCCACCCCGATTTCGACCCGCGCAGCTACGGCAGCCCGAAACTGTCGGACCTGCTCCGCAAGATCAGCCGGTTCGAGGTGCAGCCCGGCCCGAACAATGCGGTGATCGTGCGCGACAAGGCCTGAGCGGCCTTGACGGCAGGCCGGAGCGGTGCGCTGCGCCGTGAAGGTGCAGCCTCCCCTCAGGCCGCCCCCCGTGAAAAGTTCTGACTGGCAGAGGCCATCGCCTCTGCCATGCGGTGCCGGTTCCCCTTCCAGCCGGAGGGCGGCGTCCGCTCAGCCCGGCAGCGCGACCCGCCCCTCGGCAATCCAGCCGTCCAGCACCCTCAGCGCCGCTTCGTCGAAGGCCGGATCGTTGATATGGGCGTCGATCTCTACCAGCGTCACATTCGGCGGACAGGCGGCGCGCATCTCGGCGCAGAAGGCGGCAAGCGCCTCGGGGTCGGACAGCGGCCCACCGGCGCGGTCCCATTCGTTGCCGCCCTGCACGGGCAGCAGGAAGGTCACAGGCCCCCGCGCCCCGGCCAGCTTGGCACAGATCGCCCGCGCCGTGGCCCGGCGCTGATCGGCGCTTTGCACCACCGAGGTCAGCAGCCGGTTATGGGCATGGGCCGGGGTATCGCGGAAGGGTTCCGGCATCGGATGCCAGCCCACAAAGTCGATGAGGTCGTAGCAGCCGATCGACACGATCTGCGGGATGCCGCGCGCGCCGGCGTTTTCCATCCGGTCCGCCCCGGCGGACAAGGCCGAGCCGTAAAGATGGTTCGCCACCTCCTGCGGGGCGAAATCCATCACCGCGGCGAAGGCGCCCTGCGCCGCAAGCGCCTCGAAGGCGCGGCCGCCCATGCCGGTGGCGTGAAAGACCGCGACCTCGTAGCCCCGCGCTTCGAGCGCCGGTTTCAGCGTGGTCATGTAGCGCAGCACGGTCTTGCCGAAGCTGGTCATGCCGATCAGCGGCCGGTCGCGGGCCGGAGGCTCCACCGCCCGCGCAGCCCCGAGCACCGCCCCCGCCGCCTGGCTGAGCGAGGCCTTGCAGACCGAATTCAGCCCGTAAAGCCCGCCCGCCCAGAGGATCATCTGGGTATCCGCGGCAAGCCGCTCCGGCGGGATCATCGGGCTGAAGGCGACGGTGGAGACGATATACTTCGGCACGCCCAGCGGCAGGGCCGCGCAGAGGTCGAGCGCCAGATCCGTTCCCATCGAGCCGCCGAGCACCAGCACCCCGTCGAAGCGCCCCTCCCGGTACAGCCGGGCCGCAAGGGCGGCGGCGCCCCGCGCCATGGCCTGCATGGCGATATTCTCATCCTCTGCCGCGATGATCGCCGCAATGGTGGTGCCGGCTTCGGCCGCCACATCCTCCTTCGACCAGCCGGTCGGCTGGCGCGGATGGCCGAGGACGGAGACATCCATGCTCAGCACCTCGCCGCCCTGGGCGCGGATCACCGAGGCGAGGTAGGACAGTTCGTCGTCCTTGGTGTCATAGGTGCCGGCGATGAGGATGCGGTTGCCCATTTTCGGTTCCTTCGGCGGGCGGTTCGGCGGCGGGCGGCGGGGGTTTCACACCCCCGCACCCCCGTGGGATATTTAGGCACAGTGGATGGCGAAGGGGGTCAGAGCTGGATCCAGGCGGTCTTGAGATCCGTGTATTTGTCGAGCGCATGGAGCGATTTGTCATGGCCATTGCCGGATTGCTTCATGCCGCCGAGCGGCACGGTGGTGTCGGAGCCGCCATAGGTGTTCACATGGACGATGCCCGAGCGGATGGCGCGGATCATCCGGTGGGCGCGGGAGAGGTTGGCGGTCCACAGCCCGGCGGCGAGGCCGAAATCGGTGGCATTGGCGAGGCTTGCGGCCTCCGCCTCGGTAGTGAAGGGGGTGACGGCGAGGACGGGGCCGAAGACCTCTTCGCGGAAGAGCCGGTGATGGGGGGCGACATCGGTGATGATGGTCGGCTCCATATAGGTGCCGCCGGTCTCCTCCAGCACGCGCCTGCCGCCGGTGACGAGGCGGCCGCCTTCGCGCGTGGCATCGGCGATGAAACCGAGATTGCCGGCCAGTTGCGTCTCGGAATTCACCGCGCCGATCTGGGTGGCAAGGTCGAGCGGATTGCCGAGCGTCATCGCCGCCGCAGCCCTGGCTAGCGCCGCGACGAACTCGTCATGGATGGCGGCTTCGACCAGAAGCCGGGAGCCTGCGACACAGACCTGCCCCGCGTTGCGGAAGATCGCGGTCGCCGCGGCTTTGGCCGCCTGCGCGAGATCGGACGCATCGGCGAAGACGATGTTCGGGCTCTTGCCGCCCAGTTCCAGATAGCAGCGCTTCAGGTTCGATTGCGCGGAATATTGCAGCAGCCGGCGCCCGGTGGCACCGGAGCCGGTGAAGACCAGCACATCGACATCCATGGAAAGCGCGAGCGCCTCCCCCGTCACCCGGCCCGGCCCGGTCACGACGTTGAAGACGCCGGGCGGCACCCCGGCCTCAAGCGCCAGTTCCGCAAGCCGGATCAGGGTCAGGGAAGCGGTCTCGGCCGGTTTCAGAACGATGGAATTGCCGGCGGCGAGCGCCGGGGCGATCTTCCAGGCGCCGATCATCAGCGGGAAGTTCCACGGCACGATGGCCGCGACGACGCCGACCGGCTCCCGGTGGATGAGGGCGAGCACGCTTTCCGCCGTGGGGGCGATCTCGCCATACACCTTGTCGAGCGCCTCGGCGTAGTAGCGGAAGGTGCCGGCGGCGCTTCCCGGCTCCGCCTTCAGCGCCATGCCGATATCGGTGCCATTGTCGCGCACGCCGAGAACGGCGAGTTCAAGGGCATGGCTCTCGATCAGGTCGGCGAGGCGGTGCAGCACCGCCTTGCGGCCGGCGGGGGCCATGCGGCTCCAGCTTCCGGCCTCGAAAGCGGCGCGGGCGGAGGCGGTGGCGCGGCCGACATCCTCGGCCGAGGCGGCGGCGGTCGTGGTCAGGCGCCGCCCGTCGATGGGCGAGAAGACCTCCGTGTCGCCACCCTGCCCTTCCTGCCAGAGGCCGCCGATCAGCAGCTTCCGGGCGGGAACCGACTGGGCGGCGAGGTGGTCGATCTCGGTCTGGCTGGGCATGGCACGTCCTTGGGGAGGCGATGGCGGAAGGCAGGAAAAAGGGCGGCCCGCGACAGGCCGCGCCCCAGGAGTTCCGGCTCAGACCTTGGTCTTGCCGAGGGATTTGAACCGTTCCGGATCGCGGCCGGCAAGCAGCGAGGCAAGCAGGTAGCCGATCGCCCCGAAGAGCGGGACGAGCGCGGGAATGGCGATGCTCAGCGGCCCTTCCGCCCCGGTCAGCGCCCCGAAGTCGCGGAAGATGATGACGAAGAGATAGGCCATCACCAGTCCGGTCAGCGCCGGCAGGATCTTGGTGGACAAGGCGCTTTCCCCCATCCCGTCCTTCATGAAATAGGCGATGACGGCAAAGGAGGTCAGCGCCATCAGCCCGAGGATGCCGAGCGTGCCGACCTGCGTCATCCAGACGAAGAGGTTCAGCACCGGGTCCAGCCCCTGCACGACGAAGAGCCCGACGACGACCACCGCGATGATGGTCTGGGCCACCGAGCCGATATGCGGCGACTGGTGGCGGGCATGGGTGAAGCCCACGGCATCGGGCAGGATGCCCTCGCGCCCGGCCACGAACTTGTAGCGCGCCACGGCATTGTGGAAGGCCAGCACCGCCGCGAAGATCGAGGTCATGAAGAGCACGCCCATCACCTGGGTCAGGAAACTGCCGATATAGGTCTCGCCCAGCATGAAGAGGAAGCCCGAGGGGTCGGGCATCCCCTGCAGCGTCGGCAGGAGCTGATCCACGCCGATCCCCATGGTCATCAGCCAGGAGGTGATGGTGTAGAAGATGCCGATGGCCAGAACCGAGATGAAGGTGGCCCGCGGCACGGTCACGGAGGGGTTGCGCGCCTCTTCGGAATAGATCGTCGTCGCCTCGAAGCCGATGAAGCCCGCAAAGCAGAAGAGGAAGCCGATGGAGGGCGTGCCGGAGGTGATCTGGCTCCAGGTGAAGGGTTGCAGGTTGAGGCCCGCGGCCCCGCCCTTGAAGAGGATCGACAGGTTGAGGAAGACCACGATGGCGAATTCCGCCAGCACCAGCAGCATCAGCACCTTGGCCGAGAGGTCCACCTGCCGGTAGCCGAGAACGGCGACGAGCGCGATGGCGATATAGGTCCAGACATACCAGGGCCAGTCGAGCCCCCATGCCGCGAAAGTGCCGGAGGCCACGGCGCCGAGGAGCCCCATCAGGCCGACCTGCATGGCATTGTAGGACAGGATGGCGATCATCGCCGCCGCCCCGCCCGCCCGGCCACCCAGACCCTGCGCGGCGAAGGCATAGAAGGCACCCGCGTTCTTCACATGCCGCGACATGGCGACATAGCCGACCGAGAAAGCCAGAAGGATCAGCGTCACGATGGCAAAGCTGCCCGCGATCCCGGCCCCGTTGCCGAAGAGCATCGACGGCGGGATGCCGCCACCTGCGCCGGTCAGAGGGGCCGCCGCCGAAACCACCATGAAGGTGATGGCGCCGACGCCGAGCGAGTTCTTCCTGAGCTGGTTGGTCGGGATGCCTGCGCTGCTGTCAGCCATTGGCGCGCCCTCCCCAACACATCGCGCCGCAGCACGGCGTTTCATATCCGGTCATTCGCGTTCCCTTCCTTGTCGAGCGCCGTGCGGGAGCCTGCCCGAACGGTCGGTTTATTATATGAACCGATGGTTCGAAAACATTTGACTATCTCCGGTCCTTTCTGTCAACTGAAATGAGTCGGGCGAAAGTCAGCTTTGGCGCGCAGGGCGGGGTCATCGGGAGGCAGATAGGGGGAGGCAGATGGGAACGGTTTCCAAAGCACTGGAATTGCTTGACCTTTTCACGCGCGCCAGCCCGCTGATCGGACTTTCCGATATGGCGCGGCTTGCGGGGCTGAACAAGGCCACCTGCTTTCGCCTGCTGAGCGAACTGGCGGAGCACGGGCTGGTGGAGCAGGTCGGCACGGCGCGGGAATACCGGCTTGGCCCGGCCCTCCTGCGGCTTGCGGCGCTGCGCGAAGCACAAGTGCCGACGCGCGAAGCGGCAATGCCGGTGCTTCAGGCGCTTGCCCAGCGGACCAGCGAGACGGCGCATCTGTCGCTGCTGATCGGCGGGCAACTGCGCCCGCTCGTCCATGCCTACAGCTCCGCCCATGCCACCCGCGTCACGCTCGACGATACCGACACCCTGCCCTTTCATGCCACCTCCTCGGGGCTGGCGGTGCTGGCCTTCCAGCCCGATGCCTTCCGCGAGACCGTGCTGGCCCAGACCCTGCCGCGCCTGACCCGCAGCACGGAGACCGATCCCGGCACCCTGCGCGCCCGCATCGCCGAAGTCCGCAGCCTCGGCTATGCCGAAAGCCGTGGGGGCTATGAAAGCGATGTCCATTCCATGGCCGTACCGCTCTTCGATGCGCTGGGGGGCTGTTCGGGCGCGGTTGCGGTCGCCGCCCTCGGCTCGCGCATGAGCGAGCAGCAGCGACGGCTCATCCGCTACAGCCTGATGCAGGCCGGGACCGAAATCACCACACTTTGGGGCGGCAGCCTGCCCTCCGATATCGTGACGCTCTGGCGTCTTGCGGCCTGAACCGAGCAAGAGCCGAGCCCAGAAAGGACTGAGATGAAAGACGAAAACTTCCTCAAGGCCAACAATGCCCGCAGCTTCTGGCATCCGATGACCTCCCCCGCGGACAGCCACAAATCGCCGCCCGCGATCATCACCGGGGGCGAGGGCGTCCGCATCCGCGACATCGACGGGCATGAGGTGGTAGATGCGGTCGGCGGGCTCTGGAACGTCAACCTCGGCTATTCCTGCCAGCCGATCAAGGACGCCATCGCCGCGCAGCTCGACCGGCTGCCCTATTATTCGACCTTCCGCGGCACCTCCAACGATGCGGTGATCGAACTGGCAGAGGAGTTGCGCGCCTTCTTCGCGCCGGACGGGCTGACGCGGGCCTTCTTCACCTCGGGCGGCAGCGACAGCGTGGAGACGGCGCTGCGGCTCGCCCGGCAATACCACAAGATCCGGGGAGAGGCGGGGCGGGTGAAGTTCCTCAGCCTCAAGAAGGGCTATCACGGCACCCATTTCGGCGGGGCCTCGGTGAACGGCAATGCGAATTTCCGCACGATGTATGAGCCGCTCCTGCCCGGCTGCCACCATGTTTCGGCACCCTATACCTATCGCAACCCCTTCAACGAAAGCGATCCGGCGCGGCTGGCGCAGCTCTGCCTTGCGGCGCTTGAGGACGAGATCGCCTTTCAGGGCGCCGGCACCATCGCCGCCTTCATCATGGAGCCGATCCTCGGGGCGGGCGGGGTCATTCCGCCGCATCCCTCCTTCATGCCCGGCGTGGCGGCGATCTGCCGCAAGAATGGCATCCTGCTGATCGCCGACGAGGTGATCACCGCCTTCGGACGCACCGGCGCCTGGACCGGCAGCCGGCTCTGGGGCGTGCAGCCCGATTTCGCCTGCACGGCCAAGGCGATCACCAATGCCTATTTCCCCTTCGGCGCGCTGATGATCGGCGAAGCCGTGGCGGAGGTCTTCGAGAAGGACGAGACCGGCAAGGCCGCCATCGGCCATGGCTACACCTATTCCGGCCATCCGGTCGGGGCAGCGGCGGCCCTTGCCTGCCTTGCCGAGACCAGGCGCCTGAAGGTGAACGAAAACGCCGCGGCCCGGGGAACGGAGCTGCATCAGGGCCTGCTGGCGCTTCAGACCAGGCACGCGGTGATCGGCGATGTGCGCGGCGGCCATGGGCTGATGTGTGCGCTTGAACTGGTTGCCGACCGGGCCTCGAAGAAGCCCGCCGACAAGGCGGTGCCGGGCAAGGTGCAGGCGGTCGCCTATCAGGCCGGCGCCATGGTCCGCGTCTCCGGCCCGAACATCATCCTGTCGCCGCCGCTGGTGCTGAGTTCCGCGGATGTGGGGGTGATCCTGTCGGCACTTGACGCCGGGCTGTCGGAGGTCGGCTGAACGGGCCGCGGCAGGAGAGGGAGACCGACGCCCCCCGGCAAAGCCCCCTCCGGCAAAGGCCGTCGCGCCTGCCACGCGACGAACATGCCCCCTCCGCCGGCGGTCCCGAAGGCCGCCGGCCAGCCCCCGGAGGACGGAGGCTTCGCCCCACCGGAGCGGGGGCCGGGCCTCCGGGTCATTGCGGGGCAGGCGGTTCGCCGGACCGTTCCCGCGCGGGCAGAAGGAAGCCCCGCCCGGAAAAGAGGCCGCCGCGGAAGCAGGGCGAACGCGGCGGCGGAATGGACCACGGGGCCAGCCGGCGGCCCCGCCCCCTACCCCGCCTTCGCCAGACGCCCCGCGCCCGACAGGAGCAGCCGCGCCTCATGGGCCTTCAGGGTCAGCCGGGCGGAGTCGTAGCTCTGGTCGGTCAGCGGCTCCGGCCGCTCGGGGAAGATCGCAAAAAGCTCGGCCTGCTGCGCCTCGTCCAGCCCGCCGACCGCCCGTTCCCCCGGCTGGAAGCTTTCGCTCCAGGCACCGTCGGCAAGGATGATCTCATGCCGGTCGAACATCAGATGCAGATAGGTGACGGAAGGCAGCAGCGCCGGCAGCACATCGGGCAGGTCGAGAAGATGCAGCGCCCGCACCAGAACCTCATCCTCGCCGAAATACAGCTCCGCCTCCGGCCCCTGCATCAGCATCCGGTGCTGGCGCGAGACGAACATGTCGCGCTCCGGCAACATCGGGCCGAGCGCGCCCTGCCGGATCAGCACCGGCTGCAACTCCGGCGCATCGCGCAACTCCTGGCCTTCCAGATCCTTGCGTCCGATCCAGCGGATCGGCTGGAAGCCATTGTCGCGGGTCAGAACCAGATCGCCCTTCTCCAGCCCCTCGATGGGGCGCGGGCCGCGGGCGGTCTCGATCAGCGTTCCGGGGGTGAAGCAGGTGACGACCGTCTCGATATTGGTGAAATAGAGCGTTCCGGTCACGTTGCCGAAGCCGTCGAGATATTCGACCCGGCCGTTTTCGGGGTTCAGCGGGTCGCGGATGATCCGGAAGGGCCCGACCGTGCCATTGAGATCGAGGATGTCATTGTCGTCGTCGTCCTCGCTGCCATCAATCGTATCCCCGGCATGACCGAAGATATGGTCGGAACCGAACCCGCCCGACAGGAAGTTGTTGCCCGCGCCGCCGTAAAGCGTATCCGCACCGTCGCCGCCGTAGAGGAAATCGTTCCCGTCCCCGCCGCTCAGAACGTCGTTGCCGGTTCCGCCATAAAGGCTGTCGTTGCCGGCGCCCCCGTCAAGACTGTCGTTGCCCGTGCCGCCATCGAGACTGTCGTTCCCGGTGCCACCGGAAAGCGTGTCATTGCCGCTCCCGCCCAGCAGGGTATCGTTGTCCGCTCCGCCATCGAGGCTGTCGCTGCCGTCGCCGCCGTCGAGTCTGTCATTGCCGGTGCCGCCGGTCAGCGTGTCGTTGCCGGCCCCGCCCAGCAAGGTGTCGTTGTCCGCCCCGCCATCGAGGCTGTCATTGCCGTCGCCACCATCGAGGCTATCATTGCCCGCCCCGCCGGTCAGCGTGTCGTTGCCGGTGCCTCCGGACAGGCTGTCGTTGCCATCCCCGCCGTCGAGGCTGTCGTTGCCGAGGCCGCCGATCAGCGTGTCGTTGCCAAGCCCGCCGAGAAGCGTATCGGCGCCATCCCCGCCATCGAGGCTGTCATCGCCATTGCCGCCGCCAAGCACATCATTGCCGAGACCGCCGAAGAGACTGTCATTCCCCTCGCCCCCGTCGAGCACATCATTGCCGGCCCCGCCAAAAAGGCTGTCTGCCCCGTTGCCGCCGATCAGGCTGTCGTTGCCGTCACCGCCATCCAGGCTGTCATTCGCCTCGCCGCCATCGAGCGTGTCATCGCCGAGGCCGCCGATCAGCGTGTCGTTGCCGTTGCCGCCTGACAGGCTGTCGTTGCCCGTGCCACCGTCGAGGCTGTCATTGCCCTCGCCACCGAAGAGGGCGTCATTGCCATCCCCGCCGGACAGAACGTCATTGCCGTTGCCACCGTAAAGGATGTCATTCCCGGCGCCGCCATCAAGGATATCAATGCCTTCGCCACCGTCGAGCGTGTCGCTCCCGGCACCCCCGAACAGCGTGTCATTGCCGTTGCCGCCGATCAGGCTGTCGTTGCCGTCACCGCCATCAATGCTGTCATTCGCCTCGCCGCCATCGAGCGTGTCATCGCCGAGGCCGCCAATCAGCGTGTCGTTGCCGTTGCCGCCGGCCAGCGTGTCGTTGCCGTCTCCGCCGTCGAGACTGTCATTTCCCTCGCCACCGAAGAGCGTATCGTTGCCCGCGCCGCCGAACACCCAGTCGTCGCCATTGCCGGCATCGAGACTGTCATCCCCGGCACCGCCGAGAAGGGAATCCGCACCCTCGCCGCCGAACAGCCGGTCATTGCCGTCACCGCCGTCAACCGTGTCATTGCCGTTGCCGCCATCGAGGGAATCGTCGCCGATGCCGCCGGACAGGTTGTCATTGCCCTCGCCGCCGATCAGCGTGTCATTGCCCTCACCGCCCGAGAGGGTGTCATTGCCCGCCCCGCCATAGAGCGTATCGGCGCCATCGCCCCCGGCGAGGCTGTCGTTGCCGTCGCCGCCGTCGATCAGGTCGTTGCCGAGACCGCCGTCGATGGTGTCGCTGCCAAGCCCGCCATAGAGCGTATCCTGCCCGGCCCCGCCGTAAAGCGCGTCATTGCCATCCCCGCCGTCGAGGCTGTCATTGCCGTCGCCGCCGTCGAGCACGTCATTGCCGAGCCCGCCATACACCGTATCATTGCCGACACCGCCGCTCAGGCTGTCATTGCCATCCGCGCCGTCGAGGATGTCGTTGCCCTCGCCGCCGTCGAGCGCATCGCTGCCCGCGCCGCCATAGAGCGTGTCCTGACCCGCCCCGCCGAAAAGGCTGTCGTTGCCGTCTGCGCCGTCCAGAACGTCATTGCCGTCGCCACCGTCGAGCGCATCATTGCCAAGCCCGCCGTAGAGCGAATCCTGCCCCGCCCCGCCGAAAAGGCTGTCATTGCCCTCGCCGCCGTCGATGCTGTCATTGCCCTCGCCCCCGGCAATCGTGTCATTGCCGGTGCCGCCATAGACGGTATCGTTGCCGGTCCCGGCATCGACCAGATCGTCTCCGGCCCCCGCGAGGATGGAATCCGCGCCGTCTCCGCCGCTTACACTGTCATTGCCATCGCCCGCGTCGATGGTGTCATTGCCTTCGTCGCCGCTGAGCAGGTCATTGCCCGCCCCGCCGAAGATGCTGTCATTGCCCTCGCCGCCCTCGGCAACATCGTCGCCCTCGCCGGCAATGAGGGTGTCATTGCCCTCGCCGCCATAGACGGAATCGTTGGCGCCCCCGGCGTCGATGTAATCCGACCCGCCTGCGCCGTAGAAGACGTTGGTATAGATGTCGCCGCTCAGCCCCGCGAAGTCGAAGCCGATCAGCGTGTCGTTATAGGCAGAGCCGATGACCCCATCGACGCCCGACAGCACGTCCCCGGTCGCATGGCCGCCCGAAGCCGTCCCGGTGGCGAGGTTGATGGAAACCGCCGCATTGGAGGCGGAGTAATCAACCATGTCGAGCCCGGCACCGCCGTAGAGCGTATCCGCCCCGGCACCGCCCGCCAGCGTGTCGTCGCCGTCACCGGCGCTGAGATAGTCGTTGCCGGCGCCGCCCCAGAGATAATTGTTGCCGGCATCGCCGGTCAGCGTATCGGCATAGGCCGAACCGATCAGGTTCTCGATCCCGGTGAGCGTATCGCCCGCCGCATCGCCGCCCGATCCGGTGCCGCCGAGTGTGGCGTTCACCGCTGCCGCCGAGGCGGAATAATCCACCGTATCGGTGCCGGCCCCCCCATCAAGGGAATCCGCCCCCGTGCCGCCGATCAGCGTGTCATTGCCGTCACCGCCATAAAGGCTGTCATTGCCCGCCCCGCCGGACAGAAGATCATTGCCCACCGCGCCATAAAGCGCATTGGCCCCGGTATCCCCGGTCAGCGTATCGGCATAGGCGGAGCCGATCAGCGTCTCGATGCCGGAAAGCAGGTCCCCCGCGGCATCGCCGCCCGATCCGGTTCCTGTCGTGAGGTTGACGGCAACCGCCGCGCCCGAAACGGAATAATCGGCGGTGTCACTGCCCGCCCCGCCATAAAGGCTGTCCGCCCCGCCGCCGCCGGTCAGCAGGTCGTTCCCCGACCCGCCAAAGAGCGAATTGTCCCCCGCATCCCCGGTCAGCGTGTCGCTATACGAAGAGCCGGTCACATGCCCGATGCCGGAAAGCGTATCCCCCGCCGCATCGCCGCCGGCGTTGACGCCGTTCGACAGATTGACCGAAACCGCCGCCGCCGAAGCGGTGTAATCGGCCATGTTCTCGCCCGCACCGCCGTCGAGAAGGTCCGCTCCTGCCCCCCCTTGCAGGGTATCATTGCCGTCGCCGCCGTAAAGGCTGTCATTGCCCGCGGCCCCGCTCAGGCTGTCATTGCCGAGCCCGCCGAACAGCTGGTTCGCCCCGCTGTCTCCGGTCAGCGTATCGGCATAGGCCGAACCGATCAGGTTCTCGATCCCGGTGAGCGTATCGCCCGCCGCATCGCCGCCCGATCCGGTGCCGCCGAGTGTGGCGTTCACCGCTGCCGCCGAGGCGGAATAATCCACCGTATCGGTGCCGGCCCCCCCATCAAGGGAATCCGCCCCCGTGCCGCCGATCAGCGTGTCATTGCCGTCACCGCCATAAAGGCTGTCATTGCCCGCCCCGCCGGACAGAAGATCATTGCCCACCGCGCCATAAAGCGCATTGGCCCCGGTATCCCCGGTCAGCGTATCGGCATAGGCGGAGCCGATCAGCGTCTCGATGCCGGAAAGCAGGTCCCCCGCGGCATCGCCGCCCGATCCCGTTCCGGTCGTGAGGTTGACGGCAATCGCCGCGCCCGAGGCCGAATAATCGGCGGTGTCATTGCCCGCCCCGCCATAAAGGCTGTCCGCCCCCGCGCCACCCACCAGAATGTCATTGCCCGACCCGCCAAAGAGCGAGTTGTCCCCCGCGTCCCCGGTCAGAGTGTCGTTGTACGAAGAGCCCAGAACATGCTCGATCCCGTACAGCGCATCGCCCGCCGCATCGCCGCCGGATTCCACGCCGGTGGCGAGGTTGATCAGCACCCCGGCGGTCGAGGCGGAATAATCCACCAGATCCTCGCCGTCACCGCCATAGATCACATCGCCGCCGGTCCCGCCCGACAGGGTATCGTCACCCGCCCCGCCGTAGAGCGTGTCTACCCCGCTGCCGCCATAGAGCTTGTCGTCCCCGTCGCCGCCTTCGAGACGGTCGTTGCCGGACCCGCCGTAGAGCGAGTCATTGCCGCCATAGCCGAGCACGGTATCGGCCAGAATGGAGCCAACAAGGGAATCGTTGCCGCTCGAGCCGCCATAGGTTGCCACGGGATCGTCCTGCCTTTGCCAGCCCCGGATCTTCCGCCCAGGGTCGGGCGCTGCCTCAATTGCTCGTTTTATTCCGGCAGGCCGCCCGAGCGGGCGGAGTTCCGGCTTTTGTGTCCTGATACACCACGAATTAAGGCAAGTTTAAGGCGGATGCCGCGAAATTCGTCACAATTGTGGCAGGAGCGGCTTTTCCGCCGCATTGCGCCCCGATTGCCCGCCGCCCGCCCTCAGACCGCCCGCCGTCCGCCCTCAGACGGAGACCTGCGCGCGCAGCTCCTCCCGCGAGAGGCTGTCCTTGCGGCCCTCGGCGGCGACGGCACCCCGGCGCAGGACATAGAACTGGTCCGCCAGCCCATAGGCGAAGTCGAAATACTGCTCCACCAGCACGATGGCCATGTCGCCCCGGCTGCGGAGATAATCGATCACCCGGCCGATCTGCTGGATGATGTTGGGCTGGATGCCCTCGGTCGGCTCGTCCAGAAGCATGACCTTGGGGCGCATGATCATGGCGCGGGCGATGGCGAGCTGCTGTTGCTGGCCGCCCGACAGGTCGCCGCCGCGCCGCTGGGTCATGTCCCGCAGGACCGGGAAGAGATCGTAGATCTCCGCCGGGATGCGGTGCTGCCCGCGCGGCAGCACGGCGAAAGCGGTTTCGAGGTTTTCCCGCACGGTCAGGAGCGGGAAGATCATCCGCCCCTGCGGCACCACCGCCACGCCGCGCCGGGCCATGTCCTGCGGGCGCAGCCGGCCAAGGCTTTCGCCATCCAGAACCACCTCGCCGCCCGAGCGCGGATGAGTGCCGGCCAGAGCCTTGAGAAAGCTGGTCTTGCCGACGCCATTGGTGCCGAGGATGCAGGTGACCTCCCCGGCTTTGGCCGCGAAATCAATGCCGTGCAGGATCTGCGATCCGCCGTAATGCAGGGTCAGGCCGCGGGTTTCGAGCATGGTTGCCTCCTCATCCCCGCCCCAGATACACGTCGATCACATCGGGTTGCTTCGTCACATGATCAAGCGAGCCTTCGGCCAGCACCGCGCCCTCGTGCAGGACCGTCACCCGGCAGTCGAGCCGGCGCACGAAGTCCATGTCATGCTCCACCACCACCACGGCGCGGGTCTTCGCCATCTCCACGAGCATCCGCGTGGTCTGCTCCCGCTCTCCCAGCGTCATGCCCGCGGCGGGTTCATCGACGAGCAGAAGCCGCGGCTCCTGCGCCAGAAGCATGGCGATCTCCAGCCATTGCTTCTGGCCATGGCTCAGCTCCCCGGCCTTGCGGGGCAGATGATCGGCCAGACCGACCTCCGCCGCGAGCGCCTTCACCCGCGCCTCGTCGGCCGGTTTCGCCCGCCAGCCCAGCACCGCCCAGGGGCTGCGCGGCGCCTTGAGCGCCATGGTCAGGTTCTCGGTGACGCTCTGATCCTCGAAGACCGTCGGCCGCTGGAACTTGCGCCCCACCCCGGCGCGGGCGATCTGCGCCTCCGACATCGACAGGAGCGACACCGCCTTTTCGCCGAAGGTCACGGTGCCGTTGTCGGGCCGGGTCTTGCCGGTCACGATATCCATGAAGGTGGTCTTGCCGGCGCCGTTCGGCCCGATGATGGCGCGCAGCTCCGCCGGGCCGATGGTGAACGAGAGGTTGTTGATGGCGCGGAATCCGTCGAAGCTGACCGAGACGCCGGAGACCTCCAGAAGCGTGCTCATTCAAGCGCCTCCTTTTCCTGAAGCGCACCTTCGGCGGGGCCGAGGGGGGCGCCCTTGCGGTCCGGCGCGCGCAGCCCCTGGAAGCGGTCGAAGAGCCCGCCGATGCCTTTGGGAGCGAAGAGCGTGACGGCGACGAAGGCGAGGCCCAGGAGCACCTGCCACCAGTCCACCCAGTTGAGCGTGCCGAAGCCGAGCGGGATCGAGGGCGCACGGCCCCCGGTGAACCAGCTCGACAGGAGCGAGACGAAGGCCGCCCCGATCACCGCCCCGTAAAGCCGCCCGCGCCCGCCGATCGCCACCCAGACCGCAAGGTAGATGGAGGCGATCGGGGCGAGTTCCGCCGGGTTGATGATGCCGGCCTGCGGATAATAGAGCGCCCCAGCGATGGCCGCGATGACGGCGGTGAGGGTGAAGAGGAAAAGCTTATACCCTTCAACCGAATAGCCGAGGAACCTCACGCGCTGCTCATCATCGCGGATCGCCCGGATCACCGATCCGAACTTGCCGGAGACCAGCCAGGCGAGCGCGAGATAGGCCAGCCCGAGCGCGAGGGCGGAGGCCCAGAAGAACCACAGCGACAGCCGATCCTGCCCGACATCGGCCAGCCCCGGAATGTTCTGAAGCCCCGAGAGCCCGTTGTTGCCGCGCAAGCCGCTGTCGTTCTGGAAAAGCCAGAGCGCCAGGGCCAGCGTCATCGCCTGCGTCAGGATCGAGAGATACACCCCCGTCACCCGGCTGCGGAAGGCCAGCCAGCCGAAGGCGAGCGCCAGAACCCCCGGCACCGCGACCGTCAGCAGCAGTTGCAGCGGCAGGCTATAGGCGAAGCTCCAGATCGCCGGCAGGTCGGAGGCGCCGACCACCCCGAAGATCTGCCCGGCGATGCCCTGCCGGATCTCCTCCGGCGTCGCAGGCAGGCCCTGCCCGGCGAGCGAGAGGGTCACGATCTCCTCCGTCCGGGCATACATCAGCCACATGCCGATCATGTAGCCGCCAAGCGCGAAGAAGGCCATGTGGCCGAGCGAGAGGATACCCGCATAGCCCCAGATCAGATCCATGGCGAGTGCCACGAGACAGAGGCAGAGCGTCTTGCCCAGCGTCTTGACGAAGGAGGTGGAGATGAGACCGAAACCCGTCCCCTCGGCCGTCAGCGTCACCGCGAGGGTGAAAAGCGCGAGGCAGAGCAGGAAGATCAGGACGGAGGGATGGCGGGCGAGGAAGCTGCGGGTCATGGGCGCACGCCTCCTGCCCTGTGGTGCGAGGCCGGGACGGCGGGCGCCTCCCTCCCCCCTCGTGGGGAGGGGCTGGGGGTGGGGGGGCGGCGGTACGACAATTGCCCCCATGTCAGGCGCCGGGGGCTTTGCCCCCGGACCCCCAGGATATTTAGGCCAGTATGAAAGACGGGGTGAGGAAGAGCGTTTGCCGCGGGCTGCGGAGGGGAAAGGATCTGCATGGCCTCAGTCTCCTGCCGCACGGCCGCGCAGGGCGATGATGCCTCTGGGACGGATCTGGATGAAGAGGATGATGAAGAGGATCATGTAGGTCTGGGCGGCGAGCGTGTTCGAGGGGTTCATCCACTCGATCAGCTTCTGCAACCCGCCGATCATCGTGGCCCCGGCAAGCGCCCCCCAGATGTTGCCGACCCCGCCGACCACAACCGTCATGAAGCTTTGCACGATATAGTCGCTGCCGAGCTCAGACGTGACCTTGGCGAAAAGCCCGATGGCCACCCCGGCGATCCCCGCGATGCCGGAGCCGAGCCCGAAGGTCAGCATGTTGATCCGGTCGGGGTTGATGCCCATGGAGGCGGCCATGGTCGGGTTCTGGGTCACGGCACGGACTTCGAGGCCGAGGCGGGTACACTTCATCAGGTAAAGGAAGAAGGTCAGGAACAGGAGCGCCAGCACGAAGATGGCGATGCGGATATAGCTGATCGAGACGACATCGTTCAGCGTCAGCGCCCCGTCGAGCCAGCCCGGCGCGGTCAGGGGCCGGGCTTGGGTCCCGAAGATGTTCTTGATGATCTGCTGAAGCGCGATGGAGATGCCGAAGGTGGCCAGCAGCGTCTCCAGCGGGCGCTTGTAGAGGTGGCGGATCACCAGCCGCTCCATCGCCACCCCGGCGGCGAAGGTCACGGCAAAGGCCAGCGGCAGCGCCACGATCAGCGAGGCGGTGTAGTTCGGCACATATTGCTGCACGACATAGCCGGTATAGGCGCCGAGGGTGATGAACTCGCCATGGGCCATGTTGATCACCCCCATGACGCCGAAGGTGATGGCGAGGCCGATGGCGGCGAGGAAGTAGATCGAGGCGAGCGACAGCCCGTCGAGGGTGAGGTCGGCGGTCTCCATCGCGCCGACCTTGAGCGAGATGGCGCGCAGGGCCTTTTGCGCGGCATCGGTCACGGCGGGGTCCGGCTCGGCGTAAAGGTCGTAGAAGCGGTTGGCGGCGAGGGCGGCGGCGGCTTCGCTCTCGGTGGCGGCTTGCGGCACGGCGCCGCTGGCCTCAAGCGCGGTATAGGCGGCATCGCGGTTCGTCTGGCTGGCAAGTGCGGCGAGGGGGAAGCCGCCGACCGCACCGTCCTTGAGGTTGGCGATCAGGGCGGCGCGCTGATCGGCGGGGGTCAGGCGGGCCGGGGCGAGACCGGCCCCAGTCAGAAGCGCATAGGCCTCCGCCTCGGGCAGGTCTTTGCCGGGGGTCAGGCGGCGCGCGACATTGGCGCCGGCGGGGGGATCGCCTGCCGTGGCAATGCGGGTGGTGGCGACAAGCGGGTTCAGCGCCGCGCGCAGATCGAGGCCGAGATCGCTGCCGAAGCCCTCGATGGCCGCAACCCGCGCCGCACTGTCGGGATCGAATTGCAGGGTCAGCAGCCGTTCGAGACGCGCCTTCTGTGCCTTGAGTGCCGGATCGGCCTCCCCCTCGATGGCCGCGCGCAGCGGGGTGAGGTGATCGGCCGAAGGGTCGCGGGCGATGGAGGTCAGCGCCGCCGCCCGTTTGGCCGGATCGGGGTCCGAAAGGGTGAACTGCACGAGCGCCGCCGCGATCAGCCCGCGCACCCCGGCATTGGGCTTCATCACGGTGATTTCGGCGCTGTCCGCCTGCCCCGCGGCGCTGCCGTCAAGCGCGGTGAGGGCAAAGCCGCCGCCCTGCGGGGTCAGGAGGAAGAAGGCGCCGTCGGATTTCCGGAGGCCGAGCGCCTTCTCCCCCCAGGCCGACAGGATCCGTGCCGCCACCGGATCGCCGCTGGCGCCGAGGGCGGTGATCACCGGGCCGATGGTCTGGCGCGAGGCTTTCTCGATCAGCCCGGCATTGACCGCGACGATCCCGGCGGCGGTTTCGGCCTGAAGCGGCAGCGACAGGATCAGCCAGAGCCAGAGGCTCCTCAGGATGTGACGCATGGAGGTATCCGGGAATGGGGCCGGGAAGGGCAAGGGGGCGACCGGCGGGCAGAGGAGAGGCCGGCGGGGAAGAGAGGGGCCGCCCGGCCCCTCGCCTGTCAGCTCAGTAGTTCGACTTCAGCTGGACGCAGGTTTTCGTTTCCTTGTTGTACATCCCGCATTTGAGATCCTTCCAGTCGGCTTCGAGCACGGCGGATTCCGGCAGGAAATCCGTCCAGGCATCGCCGGGGACCGGCTCGGTCTGGGAGATGATGTCGAACTGGCCATCGGCGCGGATCTCGCCGATCAGCACCGGCTTCGTCAGGTGATGGTTCGGCAGCATCTCGGCGGTCCCGCCGGTCAGGTTCGGGAATTTCTGCCCGATCATCGCATCGGAGACCGCATCGACGGCGGTGGTCCCCGCAGCCGTCACCGCATTCACCCACATGTTGAAGCCGATGTAATGGGCTTCCATCGGGTCGTTGGTGACGCGCTTTTCATCCTTGATATAGGCGTGCCAGGCGTCGATGAAGGCCTTGTTTTCCGGGGTATCGGCCGACATGAAGTAGTTCCAGGCGGCGAGATGGCCGACGAGGTTGGTGGTATCGAGACCCGAAAGCTCCTCCTCGCCGACCGAGAAGGCGACGACGGGCAGCTTGTCGGCGGTGACGCCGGCGGCAGCCAGTTCCTTGTAGAAGCCGATGTTGGCATCGCCGTTGATCGTGGAGATGACCCCGACCTTCTTGCCATCGGCGCCGAGCGCCACCACGTCGCCGACGATCTTCGACCAGTCCGAATGGCCGAAGGGGGTGTAGTTGACGAAGATGTCTTCCTTGGCGATCCCCTTGGAGATCAGATAGGCCTCAAGGATGTTGTTTGTGGTGCGCGGATAGACGTAATCGGTGCCGAGCAGCGCGAATTTCTGGATGCCGAGTTCGTTCAGGAAGTAATCCACCGCCGGGATCGCCTGCTGGTTCGGCGCGGCGCCGGTGTAGAAGACGTTCTTCGACGATTCCTCGCCCTCATACTGCACCGGGTAGAAGAGAAGGCCGTTCAGCTCCTCGATCACCGGCAGCACGGATTTGCGCGACACCGAGGTCCAGCAGCCGAACATCACATCGACCTTGGAGACGGTGAGCAGCTCGCGCGCCTTTTCGGCGAAGAGCGGCCAGTCGGAGGCGGGGTCCACCACGACCGCTTCAAGCTGCTTGCCCAGAAGCCCGCCCTTGGCGTTCTGCTGTTCGATCAGCATCAGCATCGTGTCTTTCAGCGTGGTTTCCGAGATCGCCATCGTGCCGGACAGCGAATGGAGCACGCCGATCTTGATGGTCTCGCCCTCGGCAAGCGCCATGCGCGGCAGGACAAAGCTGGCGGCGGCCGAGGCCAACAGCGAACGTCTGGTCAGTTTCATGCGGTATCCCCTCTGTTCAGGCCCGCTGCGGTGCCTTTCGGAGCGAAAGGTCTGGCCGGTCAGCGCGGCAATTCCGGTTTCCCTCGTCCGGTGCGGGGTCGCTTGCCCCGTCTTTTCCGGTCCTTGGATCGCCCCGCTTTCCGGCAGGGCAAGGCTGAGCAGAGGCATTGTGCTGCGCTGCGGCAACTTCGGCGCGCGGATGAGCCCGGCGAAACGCGCAAAGCGGCCGCATTTGCCGCAAGTTTGGGCGCAGATTTGCGCTGCAGCGCAGAAAACCGGCAGAGGGAGAGAAAAGGCCCCGCGCCGCGCCTCAGGATGCGGCGGTTCTGCCGGTTCCTGCGCGGGGCAAGGCGGGGGCAGAAGGGGGGCGACTCAGGCCCCGCGATCGGTCGCCGGTCAGCCCCTGGGCGTCAGCAGATAGCTGCGCGCCGCCGGATCGAAGCCGCGCACCACCAGCCCCCGCGCGAAGCCAGCCTGCAAGGCCGACCGCACGCGCAGCCTTTCAGACAGGGCGAACTGCGGGTCCTGCTCCAGCAGGGTGGCGAAATCGGCGGGGATCTCCACCCGCTCCGCACCCGGCAGATGGATCGCCCCCTGCCCCTGCGCGCACAGCGCCACCTGCGGGGCGGCAAGATGCCAGTCGGCCAGAAGGCGGTCCGAGGGGGTGCCGGAATTGATCCCCTCCATGGCGCCGTAATAGTCGGGCAGATAGGTCGACACCTCCGCCCCGAGCCGCGCGATGTTGAGCGCGGCATTGGTCAGCCGCAGCGGATCGAAGGTCCAGCGGATATGGGCGATGCCATGGGCGAGGCACCAGTCGCGCTGATACCACTTGAGCCGGACGCCAAGCCCCGTCCCCCGCGCCTCGGGCAGGACGGCAAGGCGGTGCGAATGCTGGATGCCGGGGCTGACGGTCGGAAAGCCGAAGACATAGCCCAGAAGCCGCCCCTCCGCGAAGGCGCCGGCGGCAAGCCCGCCTTCCTGCTGGATCACCATCATCAGATCGGCAGGGTCCTCCTTGTCGCCCTCGCCCCAGACGGCGCGTTGCAGGGCCTCTGCCGCACGGAACTCCGCCATGCCGGAAAGATCGCGGAACTGGAGGCTCATGCGGGGCGGCTTTCCGGTTGGGACACCGGCCCGGAGGCCGGACGCGGCGGGGGAAAGACCTCCGCGCTCAGCGTCCGCTCGCCCAGATAGGCGCGGTCGAGCGTCACGCCGATCCCCGCGCCCTGCTGCGGCACCGGCATCAGCCCGTCCTGCGTTTCCAGTTTCTGCTCGATGATGTCGCGGGTGAAATAGCGGCTGGCCGAGGAGGTATCGCCGGGCTTGGTGAAGTTCGGCAGGGTGGAGAGGTGGATGTTGTGCGCCCGCCCGATGCCGGATTCGAGCATCCCCCCGCACCAGACCGGCACGTCGAAAGCCGCGCAGAGGTCATGGATCCGCAGCGACGGCCCATAGCCGCCCGAACGCCCGACCTTGATGTTGATCACCCGCGCCGCATCGCTTTGCAGCGCCTTGCGGGCATCGGCGACGGTGCGGATGCACTCGTCCAGGCAGATCGGCGTGCGGAGGCGCTGTTGAAGGGTGGCATGGTCGTGGATGTCGTCCCAGGCCAGCGGCTGCTCGATATAGTCGAGCGCATGGTCATCAAGCGCCCGCAGCATCCCGGTATCGGCCAGCGTATAGCAGGAATTGGCATCGACGGAGAGCGGCACGGTGGGATGTGCCGCCCGTACCGCCTTCACCAGGGCCAGATCATGCCCCGGCTTCACCTTCAGCTTGATGCGCCTGTAGCCTTGCGCGACATGGGCCTCGACCCGACTGAGCGTGTCGTCGATGGTCCCGATGCCGAGCGAGACGCCGACCTCCACCGTCTCCCCCTGCCCGCCGAGCAGGGTTTGCAGCGGCAGGTCCAGCGACTTCGCCCAGAGGTCCCAGAAGGCCATCTCGACCATGGCGCGCGCCATGTAATGCCCGCGCCAGGGCGACAGCAGCCGTTCCAGCTCCTGCGGATTGGCAAAGCTGCGGCCGATCACCTGCGGCAGCAGAACCTCGCGCAACAGCGCCATGCTGCCTGAAACCGTCTCGTCGAGGTAATCCGGCAGGGGGTCCATCACCCCCTCGCCATAGCCCTCGATCCCGTCGGCGCGCAGGGTCAGCAGCGGGAAGATCTTGTCCTGCATCGTCCCGGTGGAGATGACGAAGGGCGTGACCAGCGGCAGGCGCACCAGTCGCAATTCGGCGCTTTCGATCCTGAGTGCGGACCGCAGGTTGGAGCGGGTCATCGCTTGTCCTTTCGCGCTCGGGGGCCGCACCAGATCGGGGCCGGATCGGGGCCGGAGACGGCCTGATGGGAGGCAGCCTAGGGTCAAATCAGCTTTCTTGCAAGATTGACGCATTGAAAGTGTTCTGTCAGCCTTTGCCGGAACGGAGGCGGGCGCTTGACACGAATCGACACAGCGGCGGCGGAAATGGCAGGTCCCGATCTGGGGCAGCGGCTGGAGGCCAGCCTCTCCGGCGCCACCCGCAGCGAAGCCGCCATCGCCAGCTATTTCCTTGCCAATCTGCAAAGTCTGCCTTTCGAGACCGCGGCCTCCGTCGGCCAGAAGATCGGGGTCAGCGAGGCCTCGATCGGGCGCTATTGCCGGGGGATCGGCTTTCGCCATTTCAAGGATCTGAAAGCCTCGCTGCAATCCGATCTCGGCGACAAGGCCTGGCTGATCGGCGACCGGCTGCGCGATTTCAACCAGCGCAGCCGCGAGGGCAATGCCGAACAGGCCCGCGCGCTCGACCTCGAACTGGCCGCCGTGGTCGCCAATCACGAAACCGCCGCCACCCCGGCCTTCGCCCGCGCGGTGCGGCGTCTGGCGCGCAGCCCGCTGGTCTTCATCGCGGGGTTCCAGACCGAACGCGGCCATGCCCAGTACCTCGCCCATGGCCTGCAATATCTGCGGCCCGGCGTGCAGATGGCCGATCTCGAAGGCGGCCATTTCGCCGAGGTCCTGCTGAGCGACCCCGGCACCGCCTGTCTGGTGCTGATCGACGGGCGGCGCTATTCGCGGCTGACGCGCAATCTCGCCCGCGCCGCCCGCGCCGCCGCCATCCCGGTGACGCTGATCACCGATCCCTATTGCGACTGGGCGCATGACACGGTGGACGAGGCCTTTGTCGTGCAGACCGATCTCAACCAGTTCTGGGATGGGACCTCGGCCATGTCCTCGCTGGTGGGGCTGATGGTCAACGGCGTCTTCAACGAGCTTGGCGCCGGGGTGGAGACGCGCATGGCCCGCGTCTCGGCGCTCTACAACGACTTCATCGGCCATGCCGGCGACCCCAAGGGACCGCTGCGATGACCCGCCCCGCCTGCCGCCCGCAAGCCCCTCCGGGCGCCTGACTTCCGCAAAGACCACCAGAACAAGAAACGCCCAACAGAGGAATAACCATGCTCCACGCTGCCAAACGCCATTTTCTCGCCGCCTCCGTCTCGGTCGCGGCGCTGATGACCGCGCCCGCGCTTTTCGCGCAGGAGGTGGTCTTCGTCCTGAACACCTCCGAGGTCGGCGCGCCGACCTACAACCCGATCAGGGCCTCCAACCTCAACACCGCGACCGGGCTGATCTTCGACCGGCTAGTGGAGATGGACCAGAACCGCCAATACCACCCGCATCTGGCCGACAGCTGGATCGAGGCGCCCGACGGGATGAGCTGGACCTTCAAGCTGAAGCCCGGCGTCAAGTTCCACAACGGCGAACCCTTCAACGCCGCGACCATCGCCGCCTGGGTGCCGCTGTTCGCCGGGTCGGACAATTCCTATATGGTCGATGCCATCGGCTCGGTCGAAGTGGTCGATGATCTCACGGTGAAATTCGTGATGAAGCATCCCGACCCGAACCTGCTCTACAACCTCTCCTCCACCTTCATGAGCGTGGTGGAGCCGAAATCCTTCGCCGCCCTCGGCGATGACTACGGCGTGACCGAGGTTTACGGCACCGGGCCGTTCAAGCTCGAAAGCTTCACCGTCGGTCAGGAAACCGTGCTGGTGCGGAACGACGATTACGCCTGGCCGACCGACCTGACCGCGAACCAGGGGCCGGCGAAGATCGAACGCGCCGTCTTCCGCGAGATCCCCGAGGACAGCACCGCCTTTCTGGAGCTGAAGACCGGCGGGGTGGACGTGCTTCTGGGTGTGCCGACCGACTATCTGGGCGAGCTGGCGAAGGAGCCCTCCATCGGCGTCGTGACCCTGCCGGGGCAGGAACTGTCCTATATGGTGATGAATGTCACCAAGGCCCCCTTCGACGACATCAAGGTGCGCGAGGCGGCGGCCAAGGCCATCAACCAGAAGGAAATTCTGGACACGATCTACGGCGGCGTCGGTCAGGTCGCCGATACGTTCCTGATCTCCGCCCTTGCCGAATCCCATGTCGCGCCGGAGTTCAGAATCAGCTACGATCCCGCCCGCTCCGCCGCCCTGCTTGACGAGGCCGGCTGGGTGATGGGCGCCGACGGCATCCGCGCCAAGGACGGCGTGCCGTTGCAGATCCAGCTCTGGACCCAGTCGGACAGCAGCTTCCGCCGGCTGACCGAAGTGGTGCAGGCCCAGCTCAAGGCCGTGGGCATCGGGGCGGAGATCACCACCTTCGACAGTTCCATGATCCGCGACGAATACAAGAAGGGCGAACAGCAGGCCGCCGTCCGCTCCTATTTCTGGGACAATGCCGACATCATCGACTGGTTCTTCGGCGGCGACCGCATCGGCTATCCCAACATCTCGATGTTCAACGACCCGAAGGCCGAGGAGCTGCGCGCCAAGGCCATGAGCGGATCGGCCAACAGCGAGGAGCGCGTGGCCAACTTCATCAAATACCACGAATATGTGCTGTCGCAGTTCCCCTTCTCGCCGATCTACCAGCCGGTGGTGAATGTCGGCTACAACAAGGAGCGCATCAAGGTGCCGGAGGTTCTGAACGCGCCCTCGTTCCAGAACATCGCCATCATGGATCTGGAAGTCACCGAGTAAGCGGCGAAGGGGGCCGGGATCATGCTGAATTATCTGGCAAGGCGCCTTCTGGCGCTGATCCCGGTCTTTCTGGCCGTCTCGCTGGTGATCTTCCTGATCCTGCACCTGATCCCCGGCGATCCGGTGGACAACCTGCTGAAGGTCGGCGCCTCGGCCTCGCAGCGGGCCGAGATCGAGGCCCGCTACGGGCTCGACCGGCCCCTGCCGGTGCAATATGCGATCTGGCTCGGCAATCTGGTGCAGGGCGATCTCGGCACGGCGATCATCGGGCGGCGTCCGGTGATCGACATCATCGCGCAGGCCCTGCCCCATTCGCTGATGCTCGGGGGGCTGGCGCTGCTCTTTTCCTCGGTGGTGGGGGTGGCGCTTGGCGTGGTCGCCGCGCTCCACCGCGACCGCTGGCCCGATCAGGCGATCATGGGCGGGGTGCTGGTCGGCTCCACCATGCCGGGGTTCTGGCTGGGCCTTCTGCTCATCCTCGTCTTCGCGGTCTGGCTCGGCTGGTTCCCGGTCTCGGGCGCGCGCGGCTGGGCGAGCCTCGTGCTGCCGGTGCTGACCATCGGCCTTGGCGGCACGGCGCTTGTGACCCGCGTGACGCGGGTGGCGATGATCGAGGCGTCACAGCGCGATTTCGTGATGCTGCTGCACGCCAAGGGGCTGTCGCCGCTGCGGATCCAGTTGTTCCATGTGCTGCGCCATGCCCTGATCCCGGTGGTCACGATCCTCGCCCTGCGGATCGGCTGGATCTTGGGCGGGGCGGTCACGGTCGAGGTGGTCTTCGCCCGCCCCGGTCTTGGCACGACCCTGATCAAGGCCTTGAACCAACATGATTATCCGGTGGTGCAGGCCTGCCTTCTGATGCTGGCCATGGCGGTGATGCTCGGCACGCTTCTGGGCGACATCCTGCAGGCGCTGATGGACCCGCGGGTGCGGGCCGCGCAGGCGGGGGCGGCGCGATGAGCGCGGCAGGCTTTGCCACCCCGGTCGCGGCCGCGCTCCGCAGCCGCAAGGGGGCGGTGGCCGGGCTCTGGCTCGCGGCCATGGTGGTGGCCGCAGTCTTCGCCCCGCTGCTGACCCCCTATGCCTATGACGTGCAGGACCTGCCCGGCGCCTTCCAGCCGCCGGGGGCGGCGCATTGGCTCGGCACCGACGAATTCGGCCGCGACCTGCTGACCCGGCTTTTCTACGGGGCGCGGACCTCCCTTTCCGTCTCGGCCATCGCCATCGGCATTTCGGTGCTGGCGGGCATGATCCTCGGGGCGGCGGCGGGCTATTTCGGCGGGCGCTTCGACCGCATGGTCACCGCCCTCGTCGATCTGAGCTGGTCCTTCCCGGAAATCCTCGTGGCGCTGATCCTCGTCGCCATCATCGGGCCGGGGGTGACGGGGACCATGGCGGCGATCGGGGTGGCCTATCTGGCGCAGTTCACCCGGCTCGCCCGCGCGCAGATCATGGCCATCAAGTCGGAAACCTTCATCGAGGCGTCCCGCAGCCTCGGCGCCTCGGACGGCTTCATCCTTTTCCGCCATCTGATCCCCAACACCCTGGCCCCGGTGCTGGTCGCGGGGATGCTCGCCACCGGCGATGCGATCATCCTTGAGGCGACGCTCGGCTTCTTCGGCCTTGGCGCGCAGCCGCCGACGCCGAGCTGGGGGGCGATGATGTCCTCCGGTTCCGCGCAGCTTTTCAAGGCGCCGGGGATCATCCTCTTCCCCGGTCTCGCCGTGGCGATCACCGTCATCGCCATCAACCTCTTCGGCGATGCGCTTGTCCGCGCGCTCGACATCCGCCGCCGCGAAAGGACGGGCTGAGCCATGCTGCTTGAGGTCGAAAACCTGTCCGTCACCATCGGGCGCGTGACACCGCTCGACGGGGTGAGCTTCGGACTGGACCGGGGCCAGATCCTTGGCCTCGTCGGCGAGAGCGGCTCGGGCAAGTCGCTGACCGCGCTTGCGGTCACCGGGCTTCTGCCCCTGATCGGGGGGCGGGTCTCGGGCGGGGCGGTGCGCTTTCAGGGGAAAGACCTGGCCGGGATGAAACCGGCGGCGCTGCGCGCCCTGCGCGGGCGGCGGATCGGCTTCGTCACCCAGAACCCGATGACCGCGCTCGACCCGGTGCAGCGGATCGGGGCGCAGGTCGATGTGGTCTCCCGCCTGCATCTCGGGCTTTCGGCCGGTGCGGCGCGGGCGCGGACGCTGGACCTTCTGACCCAGCTCCGCATCCCCGAGGCGGCTGCCGTCTGCGAGGCCTATCCGCATCAGCTTTCCGGCGGGATGAAGCAGCGCATCGTCATCGCCATGGCCCTTGCCGGGGAGCCGGAGCTGATCGTGGCGGATGAACCGACGACGGCGCTTGATGTGACGGTTCAGGCGCAGATCATCCATATCCTTGCAACGCTGGTGCGGGAACGGGGGCTGGGCCTCGTGCTCATCACCCATGACATGGGGGTGGTGGCGCAGGTCTGCGACCGGGTGGCGGTGCTCTATGCCGGGCGGCTGGCGGAGGCGCGGGAGGTGCGCGGCCTCTTCGCCGCGCCGCGCCATCCCTATACCGCCGCGCTGATCGGCTGCATCCCGCGTGAAGGCATGGCGCCCGGCGCCCTGACCGGCATCCCCGGTGCGGTGCCTTCGGTGACGGCCTATCCCCCCGGCTGCCGCTTTCACCCGCGTTGCCCGCGCGCCCTGCCCGCCTGCGCGACCGAAGTGCCGGCGCTGACGGGCGGCGCGCTCGCCTGCCTGAACCCGCTGGAGATGCCGCATGGCTGAGCCGCTGCTTGACATCTCCGGCCTTTCCAAACGCTTCGAGACCCCCGGCGGGTTCGGCCAGAAGCCGCGCAGCATGATGGCGGTACGCGGGGTCTCCCTCCGCATCGGCAAGGGCGAGGTGGTCGGCGTCGTCGGCGAAAGCGGTTGCGGCAAATCCACCCTCGCCCGGCTGGTGCTGCGTCTTCTGGAACCGACCGACGGGCGGCTGGTCTTCGACGGGCAGGATCTGACCGCCCTTTCCGCCCGCGAAATGCGGCGGATGCGGCGGCGGATGGCGATGGTGTTTCAGGACCCCTATTCCTCGCTCGACCCGCGCTACACGCTGGAGGAGGTGCTGGGCGAACCCTTCCGCGCCCAGGGCCTGCCGGTGCCGGAAGGACGGATCGCGGAACTTCTGGCGCAGGTCGGCCTGCCGGAAACGATGCGCGGCGCCTATCCCCACCAGCTTTCGGGCGGTCAGCGGCAAAGGGCGGGGATCGCCCGCGCCCTCGCCCTCCACCCGGAATTTCTGGTGCTGGACGAACCCACGGCCTCGCTCGATGTCTCCATCCAGGCGCAGATCATCGCGCTGTTGCAGGATCTGCGGGCGCGGCTCGGGCTGACCTATCTGTTCATCAGCCACGACCTCGGCCTCGTGCGCTATTTCTGCGACCGGATCGTGGTCATGTATCTCGGCGCCGTGGTGGAGCTGCTGCCCGCCGCCGCCACCCCGCCGCGCCACCCCTATTCGCGGGCGCTGATGGACAGCACCTTCGTTCCGGACCCCGGACAGCGGCGCGATCTGGTGGGCCTGACCGGCGAGATCCCCTCGCCCTTCAACCTGCCGAAAGGCTGCGCCTTCGCCGCCCGCTGCCCGCGCGTGACAGCGCGCTGCCTGGCGGAAGTGCCGCTGCTGGAGGCCTCCGGCCCCCATGCGCTCGCCTGTTTCAACCCCCTTCCAGAACTCTGAGGCCCCGATGACATTTCATGTTCTGACCGCCGAATTCATCCATGAAAGCAACACCTTCAAGAAGGGGGAAACCGGACTTTCCGCCTTTGCCGCCGATACGCTGCACGAGGGGCAGGCCGCCATCGACCGGCGCGGGGCGGCCAATACGGAACTGGCGGGCTTTCTCGACGTGGCGCGGGCGGAGGGCTGGCGCGTCGATCACGCCATCTCCGCCCATGCGACCCCCGGTGCCTGCGTCTCGCGCGCGGCCTTCGACCATATCGCCGGGCGCATCTGCGCTTTGGCCGAGGCGCGGAAGGACAGTCTGGACGGGGTGCTTCTGGGGCTGCACGGCTCCATGGTGCCGGAGTTCACCGATGACGGCGAGGGCGAGCTTCTTGCCCGGCTGCGCGCCATCCTCGGCCCCGATCTGCCGATCGCGGTGACGCTGGATCTTCATGCCATGGTCTCGCCGCGCATGGTGGAGCTGGCGCAGATCTACGTCTCCTACAAGACCTATCCGCATGTGGACATGGCGGCGACGGGCGCCCATGCGGCACGGCTTCTGCACGGCGCCATGGCGGGCCGCCACCAGCCCGCGACGCTGCGCGCCCATCTGCCGATGCTGGACGAGGCCAATGGCGGGCGGACGGATGTGCCGGAAACGGCGGCGCTTTACACCGATGCGGCGGCGTTCGAGGCGGAGCCGGGCATCCTTGCCGTCTCCGTCAACGCAGGCTTTGCCGAGGCGGACACGACAATCCTCGGCCCGACGGTGCTTGTGACCCACGACCGTGCCGTGCCGGGGGCCGAAGCGCGGGCGCAGAAGATCGCGGCGGGGCTCGCCGACCGGATCTGGGCGGGGCGCGGGCGGATCGCCAATGACTTCCTGACCGTGGAGGCGGCGGCAGGGATCGCGCTCGGCCATGATCAGGCTCAAGGCCCGCTGGTCATCGCCGATTACGCCGACAATCCCGGTGCCGGGGCTTACGGCGACAGCACCGATCTGCTGGCGGCACTTCTGGCGGCGGGGGTGGGCAATGCGGTGCTCAGCCCGATGATCGACCCGGAGGCGGCGGCGGAACTGCACCGCCACCGCGAGGGCGAGGTGGTGACGCTAGCCCTCGGCGGCAAGAACGACCCGGCCTTCGGCGGGGGTCCTTTGCGGCTGACCGGCGAGATCCGCCGGCTGTCGGACGGGCGCTTCCGCGGCGACGGGCCGATCATGGGCGGGATCGACCATTCCTTCGGGACGACGGCGGTGTTCCGGGTGGCGGGCATCGACATCCTGATCGTGACGGAGGGCGAGCAGATGCTCGACACCCAGCAATTGCGCGCCTTCGGCATCGAGCCGGAGGAGAAAGCCGTGCTGGCCCTGAAATCCATGCAGCATTTCCGCGCCGCTTTCGAACCGCTGGCGGCCCGCGTGATCGTCTGCGACAGCGGCGCGCTCGCCACGCCGCAAGCGGCAAAGCGCCCCTATCGGCGGGCGATCCGACCGATCTATCCGCTCGATCCGGAGATGGTGAGAGAGGGCGGGCGGTAGCGCCGCCCCACCGGCATCTGCGGGGCGCTGCGGGCTTCCCGAGGCGCGCCTCTCTGTCACTTCCCTTTCCGGGGCGGCGGTGCCTCACCCTCTCCTCCGGAGGCGGGCTGCATGGCAGAGCTCATCGCCTCCGCCATGCGACAAGGCTCCCCCATTCCCGATGGCTCCAGGGACCGTCGACCGGCACCCGTTCCTAACAGGGCGGGAAACCGGCCTCTGGCCCCCGCGAGACCGGCAGTCCGGCGGCCCCTTCCCATACGGGCGGGAAAGCGCGGCACGTTTTCTGGCCGGCCCGGCCCGACGGTGAAAACCCACCCGGACCCCGGCCACCTCAGGTCATCCGTCCTTCCGCACCGCAACCGGCCTCTTGATCCCCTAAATCGGCGAGACCTCGCTTTCGAGGTTCAGCCAGGCCGCTTCCTGCGCCGACAGCGGCGTGCCGAAGGCCGGCAGCGTCGTCGAGATCTCCGCCGGGCTGCGCGGCCCGATCAGCGCGAAGGAAGGGAAGTCCTGCGCCAATACCCAGGCCGTGGCGATGTTATGCGCGCTCACGCCGCGGCGCGCGGCCAGGGTCTCGGCGCGGCGGCGGCGTTCGGCATTGGCGGGGCTGCCGAAACAGGTTTCCGGGCTCGTGTCCTGCGGCAGGCGGTTGCGGAAGGGCTCGGGCAGGAAATAGCCGCGCGCCTGGCTGGACCAGCTCAGATGGGTCATCCCCGTCTTCCGCAGGAACTCCAGCGTTTCCGGGGTGTTGGAGGTCACGCAGCCTGCCCAGACCGGACGCTCCATCACCGCCAGCGACAGGTTGTTGTTCAGCACCCGCATCGGCTGGAGACCATGTGCCGCCGCATAGGCATTGGCCTCGGCGATCCGCGCCACCGACCAGTTGGAGCCGCCGAAGATCCCGATACGGCCCGCCCGGTGCAGGACGTTCAGCGCCTCCATGAACTCGCCCACCGGCACCTGCGGGTTGTCGCGGTGCAGGATGTAGATCGGCGCCCGGTCAAGACCGAGCCGGTCGAGCGAGATCTCCAGCTGCGCGCCGATGCTGCGCGGCGTGCAATAGGGCGTGTGGGCGCCCTTGACGATCACCACGGTTTCCCCGGCCACCCCGCGATTGGCGATCCACTGGCCAAGCACCGTCTCATGCAGCCCGCCGCCATAGACGAAGCCGGTGTCGAAGGTATTGCCCCCCGCCTCCATCCAGGCATCCCAGATCACCGCGCCCGCGCCGATGTCGTTCTTGTTGTCGCAGCCCATGACCAGACGGCTGACCGGCAGCGCCACCCCGTCGAGTGCCACCTTCGGCACCTGCGGCAGGCCCTTGGGCAGGATCGGCGGCAGGGCGCGGTTGAGTTTGGGGTCCTCGGCCACGGTCACATAGCCGAGCTCCGCCCGCCAGCGGTCCAGCGTGGCGGCATTGCCGAGGCTGTCGGCCAACCCCATGGCCGGATGCGGCGCCTGCGGCGCACGGCTGGCCACGGCGCGGCTCGCCATCTCGGCCTCGAAGGTGAAGAGATGCTCGCGGTGGCGCAACGCCTCCACCCGCGTCTTGCCGCCCACGGTCACGAGGATCGTCGTGTCCGACGGCCCGGCATTGCGGCCCGGCACCCAGGGGTCCGTCAGCTCGATCCGGCCCTTGTCGCCGAAGATCACCGCGTTGTTGTCCATGTTGCGGGCAATGGCGCAGGAGATTTCCGCCGTAAACCCGCCGGCGAAGGTCAGAATCCCGTAGGCCACCTCGTCCACGCCGCTCTTGCCGAGGATGCCGCTGCCCTTCACCGTGACCGGATCGGCAAAGGGCTGCCCCGCCGCCGCCCCGGCGACCAGCCGCGCGAGCGAGACCGGATAGCCGCCGACATCCAGGATGCCGCCGCCGCCGAGCGCGCGGTCATAAAGCCGCGAGGACGGGTCGAAACCGGCGGTGAAGCCGAAGCTCGTGCGGATATGGCGCGGGGTGCCGATCTCGCCGCTCTTCAGGATCTCCAACAGCCGGGCGATCTGCGGATGGCAGCGATACATATAGGCTTCCATGAAGAGCACGCCGGACAGGGCGGCCAGCTCCACCAGGCCTGCGACCTGCGCGGCGGTGAGGCCGGCAGGTTTTTCCACCAGCACCGGCTTTCCGGCGCGGATCGCAAGGATCGCATGTTCGGCATGGAAGGGATGGGGGGTGGAGACATAGACCGCCTCGACCGCCGGATCGGCGACGAGCGCGGCATAATCGGCATGGACATGGGCCGCCGCCACGCTGTTCTTCGCGGCAAAAGCCTGTCGCCGCGCCGGATCACGGCTGGCGATGGCCACCAGCCTGCCCGAGGCCGACCCCGCCAGACCGTCGGCGAAGTTCTGGGCGATCGCGCCCGGCCCGATGATGCCCCATCCCGTCGTCTTCATGAAAGAATCCTGTCCCTGTCTGTTCAACGGACCCGCCGGCCCGCCATGTCGAAAATCATTGCCGCCGCAGGATCGAAGCGCGCCGCGATCCGCTGGCCGGGCTGGAGCGCCCTGCCCTCGTCGCTGGCGAGCGTCAGAAGCTGCCCGCCCGCCTGACGGGCGTAGGCAAAGCTTTCATTGCCGAGATGCTCGACGATCTCAATGGTCAGATCCAGCCCCGCCGACCCGCCGCGGCGGAAATGTTCGGGCCGGATGCCGACCGTGACCTCGGCCCCTTCCGCCGGCGGCGCCTTGAGCGGGCCGAGCGGGATGGTCTGGTTGCCGAAATCCGGCAGGCGCACCTGCCCGCCTTCGACGACACCCGGCAGGAAGTTCATCTTCGGGCTGCCGATGAAACCCGCCACGAACAGGTTGTCGGGATCGTCATAAAGCCGCAGCGGCGCCCCCACCTGCTCGACCACCCCGCCGCGCAGCACCACGATCTTGTCGGCCAGCGTCATCGCCTCCACCTGATCATGGGTGACATAGATGATCGTCGTCGCAAGCTCCTTGTGGAGCCGCGCCACCTCGATCCGCATATGCACCCGCAATTCGGCGTCGAGGTTCGACAAAGGCTCGTCGAAGAGAAAGACCTGCGGATGGCGCACGATGGCCCGACCGATGGCGACCCGCTGGCGCTGCCCGCCGGAAAGGTCCTTCGGGCGGCGGTCCAGCAGCGGCTCCAGCTCCAGAATCCGCGCGGCTTCGGCGACCTGACGGGCAATCTCCGCCTTGGGCTTGCCGGCAAAGCGCAGCGCGAAGCCCATGTTCTCGCGCACCGTCATATGGGGGTAGAGCGCATAGGACTGGAAGACCATGGCGATGCCGCGCTGCGAAGGGTCGCGGTCGTTCATCCGGGCATCGCCGATGAAGAGATCGCCGGAGGTGATGTCCTCCAGCCCTGCGATCATCCGCAGAAGCGTGGATTTCCCGCAGCCCGACGGCCCGACGAAGACCACGAATTCCCCCGGAGCGATGTCGAGATCGACCCCTTTGATGACCTCGACCGCCCCGTAGGACTTCCGCACGTCGCGCAGCTTCAACCCGCTCATCGCTTCCCCCTACCCGACGGTGAGGCGGGTCCGCACCGCCCCCAGACGATCACTGTGAACCGCAACCTCGATCACGCCCCGGCCTTCGGCCTGCACCCAGACCCCGGTGGAGCCGGCCCGCAGCGGCACCGTCGCAGGACCAAGCCGGCGGCCGGGACCGGAGACGGTGATGGTCACCGGCTCCGGGAAGAAGGGCAGCTTGTTGCCCGCCTGATCGAGCACCCGCACCATCAGCCGCACCGCATCACGCGCGCCGATCACCGCCTTGTCGGCCACCAGTTCCAGCCGGGTCGGCAGCGCGTTGCAGACGAAGCGCCGCTCGGCCACCGGCGTGCCGCCGATCAGGCCGATCACCGTTGCGGGCTCCCATGTCATGCCCCAGAGGCCGAGCTCGTCGGCAGTGAAATGCCGCTGGTCGAGGATGGCCGGCGCATGGGGCAGATGCGGGAACCGATCCCGGTCGGCCTTCACCCGTTTCGGGGTATTGCCGCCGTAACGCAGTTCCACCTCGTCACAGTTGGTCAGGATGATCAGCGGCAGCACGCCGCCGATGTTCCGCTCCCCCCGCGCCCAGAAGGTGACGGGCTGAAGAACCACCCCTTCGGCGGGATCGCTCTGGCTCGCATAGGCATAGGCGGCGAACTTCGGCTCGCGGAACATGTCCATCACGCCATGATGGCAGATGCGGTCGCCGGAGCCGAAATCCTTGTGGGTGTTGTAGTCGAAGGCGCACCAGCCGATCGCCCCGGCAATCTGCGGATCGCCATACATGGCGTTCAGCACATCGAGATGGCGCAGCACATGCTCGGCCTGCCGCTGTTCCTGATCGGTGCTTTTCGTCGGGAACATGTGGCCGCCGAATTCGGTGATCATATAGGGAACCTGCCGGTCCAGCCCCGTCACCTCGCGCTGCGGACGCAGGGGCGTGCGGGGGCGGTTGCCGCCCAGCTCCTCATTGCCGAGGATGAAGTCGTTCATCGTGTAAACGTCTTCCAGCAGCTCGCTGTCGGTGATGTAGCGCACGCCGCCGGTGGGGCGGGTCGTGTCCAGCTCCTTCGCGGCGCGGTTGGTCTCCACATAGAAATCGTGGTTGTCCTGCGATTCATTGATCCGCACCCCCCAGATGAAGATCGACGGGTGGTTCCAGTCGCGCCGGATCATGCGGCGGACGTTCTCCACCGCCTCCGCCTGCCACGCCGCCCCGCCGATATGCTGCCAGCCGGGGATCTCCTCGAAGACCAGCAGGCCGATCTCGTCGCAGCGATCAAGGAACCAATGCGATTGCGGGTAGTGGGAGGTCCGCACGGTATTGACCCGCAACTCGTATTTCAGGATCTCCGCATCGCGCTCCTGCGCGGCGCGGCCCATGGCGTAGCCGACGTAGGGAAAGGATTGGTGGCGGTTCAGCCCGCGCAGCTTCAAGGGCTTGCCGTTCAGCGCGAAGCCTTGCGTGGTGAAGGACACCTCCCGGAAGCCGAAGCGGGTGGAGGTCTCATCCCGGCCCGCGGGCGTCTCCAGCACGAGGTCGAGATGATAGAGCGCGGGATCGGCAAGCTCCCAGAGCCGGATGCCCTCCAGCCCGCCCATGTCGATCCGCAATTGCGCGCCGGTCACGGCAACGGAAGAGGTGGCAATCGCCCGCTCCCCCTCGCGCAGGGTGGCGGTCAGGGTGCCGCTCAGCGCCCTGCCCTGCGGATTGTCGAGCGCGACGACCGCGCTCAGGGTCTTCTGCGCGCCCAGCACCTCCGGCGTCTCGATCTTGTGCAGGCCGATGGAGACGGGCGCGCGGATGATGAGCCAGACCTCCCGGTAGATCCCGGCATAGGTCAGATAGTCGATCACCCCGCCGAAGGGCGGGATGTCGGGGTTTTCAGATCCGTCGATCCGCACCACGATGCGGTTCTGCCCCGGCTTCAGAAGGCCGGTCAGCCGCGCCTCGAAAGGGGTGTAGCCATCGGCATGGGCGGCAATCTCCTCCCCGTTGAGGAAGACTGCCGCATTGGCCATCGCCGCCTCGACGTGCAGCGCAACCTCTTGCCCGTCCCATGCCGGATCTGCCTGAAAAACCTTTTCATACTCAAAGACCCGCTGATAGGCGGTCTCGTCGAAATAGGAAAAGGGCAGATCGACGGCATTGTGCGGCAGGCGCACCTGCGCCCCCCCGAACAGCCAGCCCTCGTTGAAATCTTGGCGGATACGCATTGAAGTGCCTTACTTGATGGAGCCGGTCAGCCCCTCGACGAAACGCCGCTGGAGCAGGAAGAAGACGATCAGCGTCGGCAGGGTGGCGATCACGGTCGCCACCATCACCACGCCGTAATCGGGGTAATAGGCCGAAGCGAGAGAGGAGACGGTCAGGGTGATCGTCTTCATCTCGTTGGTTTGAAGCACGATCAGCGGCCAGAGATAGTTGTTCCAGTTGGCCATGAAGACGATGATCGTCGCGGCCGCATAGGTCGGGCGCATGACGGGCAGATAGATGTGGAGGAATATCTGCCATTCCTTCAGCCCGTCGATCCTGGCCGCATCGCGCAGCTCATGCGGGAAAGCCTTGGTCGCCTGCCGGAAGTAGAAGACGATGAAGACCGAGGCGATGCCGGGCAGCAGGATCGCCGTATAGGTGTTGATCATCTTGAAATTCGCCATGAGCACGAACAGCGGCACCATGATCGCGGCGAAGGGGACGGAGAGGGTCAGCAGCAGCGCGGAAAAGATCCTCTCCCGCGTGCTGGAGCGGAAGACCTCGAAGGCATAGCCCGCGAGGGAGGAGACGGCGAGGGTCAGCACCGTCCCGGCGATGGCGATGAAGAAGGAGTTGAACAGCACGCGCGGCAAATCCACCTGCGTGAGCAGGTTGGAGATGTTGTCGAAGAGCGCGCCACCGAAGCTGGTCTTGCCCTTGATGATGTCGGCGGCGGTGTTGGTGGTGCCGACCAGCATCCAGAAGAAGGGAAAGATCGACACGAAAGCCGCGATCGACAGCAGGCCGTAGACGAGTGCTGCACGGAGACGGGCGGAGAGGCTCATGCCTTGCGCTCCCGTGCGATGAGGAATTGCAGGAAGGTCAGCACTGCCACCATCAGCACGATCACATAGGAAACCGTCGCGGCATAGCCGAAACTTGGCATGAACTTGAAGGTGAGCTGGTAGATGTAGAGCGAGAGCGTCAGCGTCGCATCCGAAGGCCCGCCGAGGGTGATGTTGTTCACCTCGTCGAAAAGCTGGAGCGTGCCGATGGTCGAGATGACGGTGGTGAACAGGATCACCGGCTTCAGCATCGGCAGGGTGATATGGACAAACCGCGCCCAGGCCGGCACCCCGTCGATCCGCGCCGCCTCATAAACCGACTTGTCGATGTTCTGCATGGCGGCGAGGTAGAAGATCATGTTGTAGCCGGTCCACCGCCAGGTGATCGCAAGGATGATCACCACCCGCGCCCAGAAAGGATCGCCCAGCCAGGAGGTCGGCTGGCCGATCAGGTGCAGCGCCATGGCCAGATCGTTCACCACCCCGTCGGAGGCGAACATCGACTTGAAGAGGATCGAATAGGCGACAAGCGAGGTCACGCAGGGCAGGAAGATCGCCGTGCGGAAAAAGCCGCGGAAGCGCAGCCGCGGATTGTTGAGCGCCACCGCGAACAAGAGCGCCAGCAGGATCATGACCGGCACCTGGATCACGAGGAAGATGCAGGTGTTGGTCAGCGCGCGCAGGAACACCGGGTCCTGGGTCAGCCGGGTGATGTTGGCAAGGCCGCCGAACTGGTGGTTCATGCCCTTGCCGGTCTGGAAGCTCATCCACAGCGACCAGAGCACCGGATAGACCATGAAGATGCCGAGCAGCACCAGAGCCGGCAGGATGAAGAGCCAGCCGTTGACCTGCTCGACGCGGCCGATGCGTGATTTCGCCATTGCTCCCCCCCCGGAAAACTGGCGCGCGACCAAAGGCGGCGCCCTGCGTGACGGTGACCGGACTCCGGCGCCGGGACCAGCGAGACCGGCCCGGCGCCCCCTCGGGACGCCGGAACGGCAGCGCGGTGGCGGGGCCGCCCCCGCCGCCCTCCGGTTACTGGATCTGCGCCTTGACCTGCGCGTCGATCGCCGCGATCGCCTCATCGACCGAGCCGCCATTGGCGAGGCCCGGAAGCTGGGCCGCCACGGCCGCATCGACCTCGTTGGTGAAGATGCCGTAGTTCACCGGCGGGATCTGCCCGAGCCAGTCGGAGAAGTTCTGCCACACGGCCTGACCGCCGAAATAATCGTCGGAGGCCTTGTAGGCATCCCCCTCCCGCGCGGGCAGGTAGGAGCCCATGGCCCCCTGCCCGACGAGGATCTTCTGGTAGAAATCGCTGTCCTTCGCCCAGACTTCGGCGAGGAAATCGACCGCCTGATCCTTCTCCGCCGAAGAGGCGAGGACATACCAGCTCGACCCGCCGAGGTTGGAGGCATGGGTGGCCCCCTCCACCCCGTCGAGCTTCGGCAGGGGCGCCACGCCCCATTTGCCCGCCATGTCGGCGGCCTTGATCGTGCCGGTCATCCAGACGCCGGTGAAGACCGAAGCCACCTCGCCCGAGGTGAAGCCGCCGGTATATTCGGTCCAGCCGGAGACCGGCTTGTAGATCTCCTTGGTCTGCAACAGCTTGGCATAGGTCGAAAGAGCGGCCTTGAACGTGTCGCTGCCGGCGATATCGGGCTGGCCATCCGGGGTGAAATACCATTTGCCGGCCGATTGCAGCAGGATGCGGAGCGCGCCCGCGTCATTGAGGTCGATGCCGAGCATCGGGTGGCCGGTCTTTTCCTTCACGGTCCTGGCGATCTCGATGAACTGATCCCAGGTGATGTCCTGAAGGTCCTCGGCCTTGAAGCCCGCCTCGGCGAGAATGTCGGTGCGGTAGAAAAGCCCGGTCACGCCGGAATCGAAGGGCAGCGAATAGGTGGCGCCGTCAACCGTCGCCAGCTCGACCTTGTAGGGAGCGAAGGTGCTGTAGTCGATCTTGGCATTCATCGGCTCGAAGGCGCCGGGGAAGGACAGAAGGTATTTCTGGGCGCCGTAATCCTCGACAAGAACGATATCGGGCAGCCCGTCGGTGGTGCCGGAGGCAAGCTGGGCCTGAAGCTTCTGCTCCAGATCGGCCTTGGCGAAATCGACGATGTTGACGGTGACATCGGGATGGGTCGCCGAATAGCGGGCGGCGGCCTCTTTCATCGTGGCGCCGTTGAAATTCGGGTCCCAGCACCAGACGGTGATTTCGGCAGCCATCGCCGAGGTCATCGCCAGAAGGCTGATCCCGGCCGCATAAAGGACGGTCTTTCGCGTGCGTGCGAGCATCTGATCCATGTTTTCCTCCCATGAGCGAGACTCGTTCCGGCCTCGTGAGGAAAAGCGTAGCGCCTAAAAAAGCGTCGCGCAAATAATTTAGTAAAAATTTACCAACTGCCGGAGGCAGCGCCGGAACGGCAGTCTTGTGCTGCTTTCGACAGGGGATTTTCCCTTGATGAAGGCGGGAGCACGTCAGGGATGCGGGGCAGACCGCCCTACCCCCGCGCGCCCCGGCCTTTGCCCTTGGTGCTGGCCCGCTGGATCAGGCGCGAGGCGAGGATGGTGCATTTCGCCGTCACCCGGCCATTGAGCTGCTCGAACAGCATCTCGACTGCGCTCTGGCCGATCTCTTCGGCAGGCAGGCGCACCGTGGTCAGCGGCGGGCTGAGGAACTGTGCCACCGGGATGTCGTTGAAGCTTGCCACCGCGATATCCCCCGGAATTTTCAACGAAAACTCGTGGATCGCCCGATAGGCGCCAACCGCCATGTTGTCATTGCCGGTGACGAGCGCCTCCGGCCTCTGCCCGCTTTCCAGAAGCGCGCGGGTCAGCAGATAGCCGCTTTCCTCGGTATTGTCGCCGATCCGGCACAGCGCCTCCTCATAGCGGTCCCGCGCCTGCATCCAGGCGCGATAGGCCGGAAGGCGGCGGTCGGGAACCCCGATGGCGCTGCGGCTGCTGTCCGTCTCCCAGCCGACGAAGGCGATGCGGCGAAAGCCCTGATCCTCCAGGGAGTGCAGCAATTTCCGCATGGCAAGATCCAGATCGGCGCGCACGGAATCGAACTCGTCCCCCGCCGGAGAGAAATCGGCGAAGACCACATGGCGGTTGTGGGCGCAAACCCAGTCGATCTGTGCCGGGCTGTGCAGCCCGACGACGATCACCCCGGAGGCCTTGCGGAGCCGCGCCCCGTCCGGAACCGCTTCGCTGTGATAGACCTGCACGGGCTCGAACTTCAGATCGGCGCAGCGCCGCTCGATGCCGAGGCGGATGGCGACGTAATAGGGATCGGCCAGCTCCTGCTCGGGGCGCAGGAAATGCACGAGGGCGATCTTCTGATCCGCCTTGGGGGCCGCCGCCTTGCGGGCGCGGTTGCGCGGGGTGGCATAGTTGAGCGCCTCCGCCGTCTCGACGATGGCCTTGCGGGTCTGCGGCGTCACCGAAAGCGTGGCATCGAAATTCAGAACGCGAGACACGGTTGCCGGGGAGACCCCGACCGCGTGGGCGATCTGCTTGATTGTGACCATGGCTTCCGTTCCGCCAGCCGCGGGGCTGTTCCCCGTGGATGGCATGGCCGGCAGGCGCAGGCAATGCCCAACTTCGCCGGCGCGTCCCCCCCGCACCCCCGGCCTTCCGGCAAAAAACGCCATGAATTTGCTGCAATCTCCCGCGGCAATTCCCCTGCCACGCCGCAATCACACCATCATTCCCGCCTATCCCGAAGCGTGAAAATCCTTGGCGGGCTCCGGCCCCTTCCTGCTGCAAGAGGCGGAGCGACAGAATGGCGACCTTTACCGGAACGGCTGGCAACGACTCTCTGACGGGTGCGGCAACCGCCGACCTGCTGACCGGCCTTGCAGGCAATGACACGCTGAACGCCGGAGACGGCAATGACACGCTCTATGGCGGGGCGGGCAACGACTCCCTCCTCGGCGGCAACGGCGACGATACGCTCGAAGGCGGCGCCGGCAACGACACGCTGAACGGCGGGGCGGGCAATGACATGCTCTCCTATGCCAGTTCGACGGCGGCGGTGTCGGTGAACCTCGCAACCTCGGCGGTTTCGGGCGGCGATGCGGCGGGCGATGTCATCTCGCTGATGGAATATGTCACCGGCTCGGCCTACAACGACACGCTGACCGGCAACACCGGCGCCAACCTGATCGACGGCGGGGCGGGCGACGACCTGATCCAGGGCGGCGCGGGCGCCGACACGCTGATCGGCGGCGCGGGCAATGACACGCTGACCTATGCGGCCTCGACCGCGGGGGTGTCGGTCAACCTGCTGACCGGGGCCGCCTCGGGCGGCGATGCGGCGGGCGATGTGCTCTCGCTCTTCGAGCATCTGACCGGCAGCTCCTATGCCGATACGCTGGTGGGCAGCGCCGGGGCCAACATCATCACCGGGGGCGACGGCGACGACGTGATCGAGGGCGGCGCCGGGGCGGATACGCTCTACGGCGGCAACGGCACCGATACCCTGTCCTATGCCACCTCCTCGGCGGCGGTCACGGTCAACCTGCTGACTTCCACCGTCAGCGGTGGCGATGCTCAGGGCGATGTGATCTCCTCCTTCGAAAACGCCACCGGCTCGGCCTTCAACGACACGCTGATCGGCAATGCCTCGGCCAACCTTCTGTCGGGCGGCGATGGCGACGATCTCTTCCGCTACAGCGCAGGCGCTGACACCCTGAACGGCGGCGCGGGCATCGACACGGTGGATTTCTCGGCCTCCTCCACGGCGCTGACGGTCGATTTCAGCACCGGCGTCCATGCCGGCGACGCGGCGGCGATCACCTTCATCGGCATCGAGGGGGTCATCGGTACAGCACTTGCCGACAGCCTCGTCGGCGGCGCCGAGGACAATATCTTCTACGGCGGCGCGGGCGACGATTCGCTCTTCGGCGGGGCCGGAAACGACACGCTGGTCGGCGGCGCCGGGGCGGACAGCCTCGATGGCGGCGCGGGCGCCGATACGGTGGATTACTCCGCCTCTTCCGCCGCCATCAGCGTCAACCTGTCGAACGGGCTGGTCTCGGGCGGCGATGCGGCGGGCGACATGCTCAGCAGCATCCAGAGCGTCATCGGCAGCGCCTACAACGACACGCTGACCGGCGACAGCGCCGGCAACGTCCTGACCGGCGGCGCAGGCAATGACACGCTGAACGGCGGGCTCGGCGCCGACACGCTCTATGGCGGGGCGGGCGACGATGTGTACTATGTGGACAACATCGGCGATGTCGTCAGCGAAATCGGCGGCAGCGGCACGGATCTGGTCTATTCCTCGGTCGCCTTCACGCTGGGCGCGGGGATCGAGAACCTGACCCTCACCGGATCGGCGGATGTCTCGGCCACCGGCAACGACGACAACAACATCCTGATCGGCAACACATCCTCTTCGGGTTCGCTCGTCGGACGCGGCAACAACCTGCTGGTCGGCGGGGCGGGCAACGACACGCTCATCGGTCTCAGCGGCGCCGATACGCTCGACGGCGGCACCGGCAATGACAGCATGGTGGGCGGTCTCGACAACGACCTCTACATCGTCGACAGCTATGGCGACGTGATCGTCGAGCTGACCGGCGAAGGCGTCGACACGGTACAAACCGAACTCAGCTACACGCTGTCGACCTTTCTCGAAAACCTGATCCTCACCGGCAGCACCAATGCCAGCGGCACCGGCAACGCCTATGGCAACGTGCTGCGCGGCAATGCCGGGGCCAACAACCTCTCCGGTCTCGACGGCAACGACACGCTCGATGGCGGTGACGGCAATGACACGCTGAACGGCGGCACCGGCAATGACAGCATGATCGGCGGTTCCGGCGACGACACCTATTACGTCGATGCCGCAGGCGACAAGGTGATCGAGAACGGCCTCTCCGGCATCGACACGGTGATTTCCTCGATCAGCCTCGAACTCGCCCGCTACGTCGAGAACCTGACCCTCATCGGCGCGGCGCTGAACGGCACCGGCAACAGCGAAAACAACGTGATCATCGGCAACGAAGCCGCAAACCGCCTCGAAGGCGACAGCGGCAACGACACGCTGAGCGGCGGGGGCGGCAATGACACGCTCGACGGCGGTGACGGCGATGACGTGATGACCGGCGGCACCGGCGACGATCTCTATATCGTCGATCAGACCGGCGACCAGACGATCGAACTGGCCGCAGGCGGCAATGACACGGTGCAGAGTTCCGTCTCCTGGACGCTGGCCAACGAGGTCGAACATCTGACCCTGACCGGCAGCAGCGGCCTGTCCGGCACCGGCAACGCCCTGGCCAACATCCTCCTCGGCAATGGCGGCGCGAACTATCTGTCCGGCATGGCCGGGAACGACAGCCTGAACGGCGGCGCGGGCGCGGATACGCTCGACGGCGGCACCGGCAACGACACGATGGTCGGCGGCGCCGGCAACGACACCTTCATCGTCGACAGCCTCGGCGACGTTCTGGTCGAGCTGACCGGCGGCGGCACCGATACGGTGCAGGTCGGCTTCAGCTACACGCTGGCCACCGATTTCGAGAACCTGACCCTGACCGGCAGCACCGCGATCAACGGCACCGGCAATGCCGCGGCCAACGTGCTGACCGGCAACAGCGCCGCGAACCTGCTGATCGCCCTTGCGGGCAACGACAGCCTCTATGGCGGCGAGGGCAATGACACGCTCGACGGCGGCACCGGGGCCGATGTCATGCAGGGCGGCGCGGGCGACGATCTCTATATCGTCGATGATCTCGGCGACAAGATCACCGAGTCGAGCGGCGGCGGCATTGATACGGTGCAGAGTTCCGTCACCTTCACGCTGTCGAGCAACCTCGAAAACCTGACCCTGACCGGCAGCGCCAATATCAACGGCGGCGGCAGCTCCGCAGCCAACGTGATCATCGGCAACAGCGGCAACAACCTGCTCGAAGGCGAAACCGGCAATGACGTGCTGTCTGGCGGGCTGGGCGACGACACGCTCGACGGCGGGGCCGGCAATGACACGCTGACCGGCGGCGCGGGCAATGACGTGCTGATCGGCGGTCGCGGCGATGACGTGATGGCCGGCGGCCTCGGCGACGACACCTATTACGTCGACAGCCTGGCCGATGCGATCACCGAGCTTGCCGGCGAAGGCACGGATACCGTCGTCACCTCCTACACCTGGGTGCTGTCCGCAAACTTCGAAAACCTGACCCTCAGCGGCTCTTCGAGCCTGACCGGGACCGGGACGAACCTTGCCAACGTCATCACCGGCAACAGCGGGGCCAACAAGCTCTTCGGTCTCGCCGGGAATGACACGCTCGACGGCGGCGCGGGGGCCGATACGCTCGACGGCGGCACCGGCGATGACGTGATGATCGGCGGCGCGGGCAATGACACCTATTACCTCGACAGCTCCAACGATGTGGTGATCGAATTGGCCGATGGCGGCATCGACACGGTGATCGTTGGCGCCAGCGTCACCATCACCGGCGAGATCGAGAATGTCATCCTCACCGGCACCGGCAATTTCAGCGCCTATGGCAGCGCGGTGGCCAATACGATCACCGGCAACGAAGGCGCCAACCTGCTGAGCGGCGGCGAGGGCAATGACTCGCTCTACGGCGGCGGCGGAGCCGACACGCTCGATGGCGGCGCCGGCAATGACGTGCTGAAAGGCGGGGCCGGCAATGACCTCTACATCGTCGACAGCATCAATGACGTGATCAGCGAGACGACGACCGGCGGCATCGACACGGTGCAATCCTCGGTCAGCTACACGCTCTCGGCCTCGGTGGAGCATCTGACCCTGACCGGCGTCGGCAATATCAGCGGCACCGGCAACTCGGCACAGAACATCCTCATCGGCAACAGCGGCGACAACTTCCTGTCCGGCGGCGCCAACAACGACCAGCTCTTCGGCGGGCTCGGCAACGACACGCTCGACGGCGGTTCGGGAACCGATACGATGACCGGCGGGCTCGGCGACGACACCTATGTCGTCGGCACCGCCAAGGATGTGGTGGTGGAACTGGCCGATCAGGGCATCGACACGGTGATTTCCAGCGTGTCGCTGACCCTTGGGGCGAACCTCGAAAACCTGACGCTCAGCGGGGTTTCGGCGCTGAACGCCACCGGCAACGCCGCCAACAACGTGCTGACTGGCAACAACGGCAAGAACGTGCTGAACGGCATGGCCGGGGATGACACGCTGATCGGCGGCGGCGGCAACGATACGCTGACCGGCGGCAGCGGAGCGGATCACTTCGTCTTCACCTCGCTGGCCAGCGGCAATGACACGATCACCGACTTCAACGAGTTGAACGGCGGCGGCGAGGAAGGCGATGTGATCGAATTCCGCGGGATCGGCTTGGGCGGGTTCGTCTATCTCGGCACCGGGAACTTCTCCGGCGGCAGCGACAATTCGGAAGCGCGGATCAGCGGCAACAAGCTTCTGGTCGACCTCAACGGCGACGGGGTGGCGGATTTCACGCTGACCATGACCGGGCTGACCAATGCCTCGCAGCTTTCGGCCAGCGACTTCCTCTTCACCTGAGAGGGCCGCATCTGAAACGAAAGGGGCGCGTGATCGCACGCGCCCCTTTTCCATTCTGCAAACCCGGTCAGTCCGAGGTGGGCCACGACGCCTTCTGGCCGTAACACAGCGCCTCGGCCGCCCCGGCCGAGAGGCTCTCGTCCTTCAGCCCAAGCGCCAGAAGCCCCGATTTCTGCGCCCCCTCCGGGCTGAGCGCAAAGCCCACCCCCTCGCCCGCCTTGCGCGGCGGCGCCGTAACCCGCCAGATCCGGGTATCCGGCGTCAGCCCGAGCCCGCGGATCACATAATCCCCCGCCGCACACCACGACACCGAGGCCCCCTGCCCCGGCGAGGCCAGCACCTCGAACCGCCCGGAACCGGAGCCCTGAACCCGCTCGCTGTTCTCGCTCAGAAAGGCGAGCGCGGGGCTGGCGGACAAAAGGGCGGTGGCAAGGATCAGGGCGCGCATCGGGGTCTCCATCGGCAGGGGTTGTGCGAGAGTTGGGCCAGGCCGGGCAGGATTGCAAGGGCGGCTGCGGGGGAAGGACCGGCAGTTCTGGCGGGCGGGCAGCTTTCCGCGCGGACCTGGCCTCCACATATGGAAAAAGCGCCCCATGGGGCGCTTTTCGATCTTGGAAGGCCGCCTCACTGATCGAGGAAGCTCCGCAGCTTGCGGCTCCGGCTCGGGTGTTTCAGCTTCCTGAGCGCCTTCGCCTCGATCTGGCGGATGCGTTCGCGGGTGACGCTGAACTGCTGGCCGACCTCTTCCAGCGTGTGATCGGTGTTCATGCCGATGCCGAAGCGCATCCGCAGAACCCGCTCCTCGCGCGGGGTAAGGCTGGCCAGAACCCGTGTCGTCGTCTCCTTCAGGTTTTCCTGAATGGCGGAATCCAAGGGCAGGATCGCGTTCTTGTCCTCGATGAAATCGCCGAGCTGGCTGTCTTCCTCGTCCCCGATCGGGGTCTCAAGGCTGATCGGCTCCTTGGCGATCTTCATCACCTTGCGGACCTTTTCCAGCGGCATCTGCAGCTTTTCGGCCAGCTCTTCCGGCGTCGGCTCGCGGCCGATCTCGTGGAGCATCTGCCGCCCGGTGCGGACCAGCTTGTTGATCGTCTCGATCATGTGGACCGGGATACGGATCGTCCGGGCCTGATCGGCGATGGAGCGGGTGATCGCCTGACGGATCCACCAGGTCGCATAGGTGGAGAACTTGTAGCCGCGGCGATACTCGAACTTGTCCACGGCCTTCATCAGGCCGATGTTGCCTTCCTGAATGAGATCAAGGAATTGCAGACCGCGGTTCGTGTATTTCTTGGCGATGGAAATCACCAGCCGCAGGTTGGCCTCGACCATTTCCTTCTTGGCCTGCCGCGCCTCTTTCTCGCCCTTCTGCACCTGATTGACGATGCGGCGGAACTCGGAAATGTCCACGCCGATATAGGTCCCGACCGAGGCCATCTCGGCGCGCAGGTCTTCCACCTTGTCGCGGCTTTTCTCGATCAGCGCCTGCCAGCCGCGGCCCGCCTTGGCCGCCATGCGGTCAAGCCAGCCGGGATCGAGCTCGTAGCCCTGATATTCGTCGATGAATTCGCGGCGGTTGATGCGGGCGGCATCGGCAAGTTTCACCATGCCGGAATTGATCGCCATGATCTTGCGGTTGATGCCGTAAAGCTGGTCGATCAGCGCTTCGATCCGGTTGTTGTGCAGGTGAAGTTCATTCACCAACACCACGATTTCGCTCCGCAATTTCTGATAGGCCGCCTCGTCGGAGGCCGAAAAGCGGGTCTTCTCGGACAGGGTGGCGCTCATCCGCGCTTCCTGCATTTCGGCAAGCTTGCCGTAGTCGCGGGCGATCAGGTCCAGCGTCTCCAGCACCTTCGGCTTCAGCGCCGCTTCCATCGCGGCCAGCGACATGGAGGAGCCGTCATCGTCCTCCTCCTCGTCGTCGCTCCGCATCAGCGGGTTGCCGTCGGCATCCAGCTCCGGCTCCGCCGAACCGGCGCGGCGCGGCGCGGAGGCCACCTCCACCCCTTCCAGATCGGCGCCGACCATCTCGTCCTCACCGTCAAGGCTGCGCCCGAAGGTCGCCTCAAGGTCGATCACGTCGCGCAGAAGGATGTCTTCGTTCAGAAGTTCGTCGCGCCAGATGATGATGGCCTGAAAGGTCAGCGGGCTTTCGCAAAGCCCGGCGATCATCGTGTTGCGGCCGGCCTCGATGCGCTTGGCGATGGCGATCTCGCCCTCGCGCGACAGAAGCTCCACCGAACCCATTTCGCGCAGATACATCCGCACCGGGTCATCGGTGCGGTCGAGCGTTTCGGTGGTGGTGCCGACGACGGCCACCTCGCGCGAGGTCGAGGTCTCGACCAGTTCGCCGCCCTGCGGCTCGCCCTCCTCCGCCTCTTCGTCCTCGATCACGTTGATGCCCATTTCCGAGAGCATCGACATGACATCTTCGATCTGCTCGGAAGAGACCTGCTCGGGCGGCATCACGGAATTGAGCTGGTCATAGGTGATGTAGCCGCGCTCGCGCGCATCGGCGATCATCTTCTTGACGGCGGCCTGGCTCATGTCGAGCGAAACATCGGCCTCTTCACCTTCCGGCTTGGCGTCGTCGCTGTCTTTCTGGGCCATGGGGTCTCCTTGGGGTCGAAAAACCGGAGGTCGCTCCGGTGCGAATCAGGTCACGGCTGACGAATCAGCCGCAGTCGGTCGAATCAATAGCTCGAATCACGGGCAGACGCACGGGGGGTCTCTTGTGTCTCTCTTGCGCGGTCGTCCTGGGCTGTTCCGGCCCGGAATAGCGGGCGTCAACGGTTCTTCTTTTCCCAGATCCGCCCGTCGATCAGGCTTTGCAGGTGATTGGACAGGGCGGCGCGGTCTTCGCCCAGATCCGATGAATCTTCGCGCGACGGGTGATCGGCGCGGTGACGGGCCGCCGCCGCCTGACCGAGACGCCAGGTGAGCCCCTCATCGGCCAAGCCCGACAGGTCCTCCACGGCCTCCTCGATTTCACGGCGCGCGCCCCGGTGGGCATCGAGCTTGGCCAGCTCTTCGGCAAGGCAGAGCGTGGCCAGCTCCGCATCCTCCCGGTTGCGGACGGGCGGTGCGATCTGGACGTGGGGTCTCGCCATCAGCGCGTCAAGGGCTGCGGGCGCTTCGGCAAGGATCTGGTCATGGAGCGTGGCGAGGTCGTCGTCGGGGTGGCGCAGCAGCACCCCGCGCAGCGCCTCATGCCCCGGCCCCTGCAGGTCCAGCCGTTCGAGCGCGCTCTCGAAGCGCCGGATCAGGGCGGGGTGCAGGATCAGCGTGGCGAGGATCACCGCCTCGCGCAGTTCCTCCTCCACCTTCGCGCCCTGCGCCAAAAGCGACTGACGGGTGGAGGGCAGGGGCGGCAGCGGCTCACCCTTGGGGATGAACCGCCCGCCGGTGCCTGTGCGGGGGGACCAGCCCGCCCGGCGCGAAGTTCCGAACAGGTCCGCACGGAGCGCCTTGATCTCCTCGCCGTAATGGCTGCGGATCGAGGGATCGGCGATGCGTTTCAGCGCCGCCCGCAGGGTCTTGTCGAGCGCCGCCTTGCGCTCCGGGCTGTCGAAGACCCGGCCCTCCGTTTCCCTCTGCCACAAAAGCCGCACCATCGGCTGCGCCTGATCGAGCACCGCCTGCATGGCTGCCGCCCCCTGCGCCTTGATCAGATCGTCGGGGTCCTGCCCGCCGGGCAGCACGGCAAAGCGCAGCCCCTTGCCCGCCTCCAGGAGCGGCAGCGCAAGGTCCACCACCCGCAAGGCAGCCCGGATCCCCGCCGCATCGCCGTCGAGCGCGATCACCGGCTCGTCATGGATGCGCCAAAGGAGGCGGAGCTGGTCCTCCGTCACCGCGGTCCCGAGCGGGGCCACCGCGGCACGGAACCCCGCCTCCGACAAGGCGATCACATCCATATAGCCCTCGGCCACGATCAGCGGCAGGCCCTTGCCCGCCGCCTCCCGCGCCGGGGCGTGGTTGTAGAGATTGCGGCCCTTGTCGAAGAGATCGGTTTCCGGCCCGTTGAGGTATTTGGCCCGCGCATTGGGGTCGAGGCTGCGCCCGCCGAAGCTGATCGCCCGGCCCCGTCCGTCGCGGATCGGAAAGATCAGCCGGTTGTGGAAACGGTCGTAAAGCCGGCCCGTATCCGATTTCCCGATGACCCCGGAAGCGACCATCAGCTCCGGCGAAAAGCCTTTCTGGCGCAGCGCCTCGACGGTCGCCTGCGCGTTTTCGGGGGACCAGCCCAGATCCCACCGTTCCCAGGCGGCTTCGGGCAGGCGGCGCTTTTCGGCGAGATAGCGGCGTGCTTCGGCGGCCCCCCCGGTCTTGAGCTGGAGACGGTAGAACTTCAGCGCCTCCTCGACCACCTGGGCCAGAAGCGTCCGATGATCGGCCTTCTGCGCGGCCTGCGGATCGCGGGCGGGCATCGGCATACCGGCCTCGCGGGCAAGCACCTCCACCGCCTCCATGAAGCCGAGGTTTTCGGTCTCCTTGATGAAGGTCAGCGCGTCGCCCTTGGCATGGCAGCCGAAGCAATAGTAATAGCCCTTGCGGTCATCCACATGAAAAGACGCGGATTTTTCCTGATGGAACGGGCAAGGCGCCCACATGTCGCCCTTGGACATGTTGGATTTCCGCATGTCCCAGGTCACCTTGCGCCCCACGACCGAGGACAGCGAGATGCGGGTGCGAAGCTCGTCAAGGAAACCGGGCGGCAGGCTCATGGGAGGGTTATCTCTCCGAAAGGCGGGGGGAGTCAAATGGCGGGAGCTTCGGGGCGCCCCCCTCCCCGGCCCTCCCCCACGAGGGGGGAGGGAGGCGCCATTGGGCGAGGGTCATGCCGGGTGAAGGGAGGCGCTTCCCTCCCCCCTCGTGGGGGAGCGAAGAGGGAGGGGGGCCGATCTGGCAGAGGCCATCGCCTCTGCCATGCGAACATATCCCCCCTCCCACCGGAGGCCCAAAGGCCGCCGGCCAGCATCCACCCCCCGGAGGGCGGGGGCCTCTGATGTTGTGTGGGACAAGCGGTCCCGCGGACCCTTTCCCACGCGGGCGGGAAAACGCGGGGCATTTTCTGATCCGCCCGAGGGAGAGCGGTGCTTGCGTTGCTTTTCTGGGGCAAAGTGCCTGACTGGCAGAGGCCACCGCCTCTGCCGCGCGATACAAGTGTCATCTTCGGCCGGTGGCCCCAAAGGCCACCGGCAAACATCCGCCCCGGCGGATGCTGGCCTCTGACGTTTTACGAGACAGACCGTCCCGCGGACCCGTTCCCGCGCATGCGGGAAAACGCGATGCGCTTTCTGATCCGCCCGCGCCTATGGGGATGCCCCGCCAGCGCAGCCGCCTCGGCTTCTGCCTGAGCATATCCGCCCGAAGCCCGGCCCCCCTCAGCCCAGGAGATCCCGCGCGACCCGGTGCAGGATCGCGGCTCCGATCGGGATCAGCTCATCGGGGAAGTCGTAATCCGGGTTGTGCAGCGCCGGATACCCCACCCCCGAGCCGAGGAACAGCATCGCCGACCGCGTTCCGCCATGGCCGAAGCGCCCGAAATCTTCGGAGGCCCGCATCGGCAGATCGCCCTCCTCCCGCCCCAGCCCGAGCGCATCGAGCGCGCGGGCCAGATGGTCCGCCGCCTCCGCATCGTTCACCGAAGCGGCGAAATCGTCGTGAGAGGTGAAGCGCGCCGTCAGCCCCTCCGCCGCCGCGACCTCTCCGACCAGCGCCATCGCCCGAGCGCGCAGATCGGCCATATCGGCATCGGCAAGGCAGCGCAGCGTCACCCAGATCTCCGCCTCCCCCGGTGCGACACCGAAGGCGGCCGCGCCGAGCCGTGCATGGGTCACCGTCACCAGCCGGTAGCCCGGCCCCAGCGCCCCGCCCGGACCCAGAGCCGTCAGCGCCGGGATCAGCCGCGACAGCGCGCCGGCAGGCGAGATCCCCGTCTCCGGCTGGCTGGCATGGGCGGTCTTGCCGGCAAGCGTGATCCGCAGCCCCTGGCTCGCGCAATTCACCACCCCGGCCTTCAGCGCCGACTGGCCGAGCGGCAGGCCCGGCAGGTTGTGGATCGCAAAGGCCCAGTCCGGGCGCAGCGCCGCAAAGCGCGGATCGGCCACCACCGCCGCCGCGCCGGAGCCATCCTCCTCCGCCGGCTGGAACATCAGCACCACCCGCCCCCGCGCCGGCGCCCGCCGCGACAGGAGCCGCCCCAGCGCCAGAAGGAAGGTCATATGCCCGTCATGGCCGCAGAGATGGCCCTTGCCCGGCACTTCGGAGCGGTGGGGGGCGCCGGACAATTCCTCGATCGGCAGCGCATCCAGTTCGGCCCGGAAAAGGACGGACGGCCCCGGCGCCGCCCCCTCGAAGATTGCCGCAACCCCGTGGCCGCCGAGGCCGGTCACGATCTGCGCGGGCCGCAGCCCTTCCAGCGCGGCGGCGATGAAAGCCGCCGTCCGCGCCTCCTCCCGCGACACCTCGGGCTGGCGATGGAGCGCGTGGCGCAGCGCCACCAGTTCCGCCAGATCGCTGCCGGTCAGATCGCTCGCCGCCCGCATCAGACCAGCGCCGCGCGGGCATGGAGCGCCCGCAGCGCCACCTCGATCTCATGCCAGGCGGTGCGCGCCATGGAACGGAAGACGAGAAACTGGAGTTCCTCCTCCGAGACCCGCATCAGCACCATCTGCATGTGGTAAAGCGCCGCCCGCGCCGCGCGGCCCACCGGGAAAGCCGCCAAGGACAGGTCCATCGCCACATAGCGCATCAGCGCCTCCGGCCCCGCCGGACCTTTGAGGCTCAGGCAGGCCCAGCCGCCCGACTGGTCGGTCACCGCCGCCGCCGCACCGAACTCCGGCGCCTCGACCCCGATCAGGAAAGCCTGCGCGCGGGAGGTCCAGACGATCCGTCCCGCCCCTTTCGCCGCAAAGGAATTCGGCTCCGGGAACGGCAGGCCCAGCGGTTTCAACGCCCTGGCCACCGCCTTCTCCTGCCCCGGAAAGGGCGCGAGCGAGGTGATGACCCCCAGATCCACCTCCGCCAGCGTGGTTCCGGCCAGCGTCAGCGGGCTGCGCCCCTGAAGGGCGGTCTTTGCGATCAGTTCAGGCACGGAGCTTGCCCCCCTCCTTGTCGAAGAACACCGGGTCGCAGACCTCGGCCATCACGTCGAGCCCGCGCATATGGTCCACCACCCGCACCCATTCCCCGAGCCGCGCCCGCCCGTTGACGAGGAAACCCAGCGCCAGCGCCGCCTCCAGCACCGGCGAATGGGCAAAGGAGGTGACATAGCCCTGCGTCGTCTCGCGTTTCGTCGGCGCGCCCTTGGTGAAGAGATGCGCCCCCGACAGCGGCGGCGTGCCTGCGGGCATCTTCAGCCCGACAAGCTGCTCCCGCTCCGGCCCGACAAGACCCTCGCGCTGCGCCATGGTCTTGCCGATGCAGTCCTTCTTCGCGCTGATCATCTTTTCCATGCCGATGTCGAAGGCCGTCACCCGGCCGTGGATCTCGGCATGGGTGATGAAGCCCTTCTCGATCCGCAGCACGTTCAGCGCCTCCATCCCATAGGCGCCGCCGCCCATGGTCTCGGCCTTGGCCAGGAGGTCGCGGAAGAGGCTCTCGCCATAGCGGGTCGGCACGGCGATCTCATAGCCCTCCTCGCCGGAGAAGGAGATGCGGAAGAGCCGCGCCTTCACCCCGCCCACCGTGACCGCCCCGCAGGCCATGAAGGGGAAATCGCCCAGAGGCTGATCGAGAACGGCGTTGAGAAGGCTGCGCGCCTTCGGCCCGGCCACCGCGAATTGCGCCCAGGCCTCGGTGGCGGAGATGAAGGCCAGATCCCAGTCGGCGCAATGGGCCTGATGGAGAAAGTCGAGATGGCGCATCACCAGACCCGCCGCCGCCGTGGTGGTGGTCATCAGGTAATGGGTCTCGCCGAGCCGCGCCGTGGTGCCGTCATCCATGACGAGCCCGTCTTCGCGCAGCATCAGCCCGTAGCGCACCCGCCCGACCGGCAGGGTGGAGAAGGTGTTGGTATAGACGAGATCGAGGAACCGCGCCGCATCGCGGCCCTGGATGTCGATCTTGCCGAGGGTGGAGACATCGGCCACCCCGACCGCATTCCGCACCATCAGCACCTCGCGGTCGCAGGCCTCGCGCCAGCTTCCCTCCCCCGGTTTCGGGAAATAGGAGGGGCGATACCAGAGCCCGGCCTCCACCATCGGCGCACCGCGGTCGCGGCTCGCCTGATCGGAGGTGAGAAAGCGCTGCGGGGCAAAGCCCATGGCGCGCCCGCCCGCCCCAAGGGCCGCGATGGAAACGGGGGTGAAGGGCGGGCGGAAGGTCGTGGTCCCGGTCTCGGGGATGCCGCGCCCGGTTGCGTCGGCCAGGACCGCAAGCGCCGCGACATTGGAATTCTTGCCCTGATCCGGCGCCATGCCCTGCGTGGTATAGCGCTTCATGTGCTCGACGGAGCGGAAGCCCTCCTGCGCCGAAAGCCGCACATCCTTGACCGTCACGTCATTGGCGAAATCGAGCCAGGCCCGGCCCTTGCCCTCCACCACCCAGAGGGGCGCGATGCGGTAGGGCGCATCCTCCGCCTCGGGCAGAGCCGCCTCGACACCCGCAAGGCCGATCTCGGCCAAGGCTGCCAAAGCCGCCCCCTGCCCGCCCGCCAGAGCGGCACGGGTGGAGAAATCCCCCGCCGCCGCCCCCGCGACCCGCAGGCCCGGCACCATGCCCTCGACCGGCACGAAAGCCGCCACCGCCGCATCCCAGGCGGGGCGCCCGTTCATGTGGCAGGCCAGATGCAGCGTCGGATTCCAGCCGCCCGACATGGCGAGCAGATCGGTCTCGATCTCGAAACGCCCGCCGGCATGGGTGCCGGAAATCGCGCTCAGGCCATGCCGCCCGCGCGTCTCGGTGATTTCGGCGCCGAGATAGACAGGGCAATCCTCCACGGCCGAGGCATCGGGGCGGCTGTCGAGGATCGCCGCCACCTTCACCCCCGCCGCCATGAGCTGCCGCACCACCTCGCGCGCGCCGTCATTGTTGGCGTAAAGCGTGACCCGGCTGCCCGGCACCACGCCCCAGCGGTTGAGATAGGCCTGCACGGCGGAGGCCATCAGGATGCCGGGCCGGTCGTTCAGCGGAAAGGCGATGGGCCGCTCCAGCGCGCCCGCGGCGAGGATGGCGCGGCGCGCGGTGATGCGCCAGAACGCCTCGCGCGGCAGATCGGGTCGGCCGGGCGGCAGATGCAGGCCCACCCGCTCCAGCGCGCCGAAGACGCCATCGTCATGGGCGCTCGTCACCGTGGTCCGCAGCATGATCCGCACGTTGGGCAGGGCGCGCAGTTCCGCCAGCGCCGCCTCCGCCCAATCCGCCGCCGCAATCCCGCCGATCTCGCCGCCCGAGGCCAGAAGCCGCCCCCCGGCCCGCGCCTCCTCCTCGGCCAGAATGACCTGCGCCCCCGCCCGCCCGGCGGTCAGCGCCGCCATAAGCCCGGCAGGACCGGAACCGATGACCAGAAGATCGCAGAAGGCGAAGGCCTTCTCGTAGACCGCCTCGTCATGCTTCGGGATCAGCCGGCCAAGCCCCGCCGCCCGGCGGATCAGCGGCTCGTACAGCTTCTCCCAGAAGGCGCGCGGCCACATGAAGGTCTTGTAATAGAAACCCGCCGACAGGAACGGCGCCGCCAGATCGTTGATGCCGAGAAGATCGAATTTCAGCGAGGGGAAACGGTTCTGGCTTTGCGCGACCAGACCCGGATAGATCTCCTGCACGGTGGCGCGGACGTTCGGCGTCTGGGTGTCGCCCTCCACCACTTCGACGAGCGCATTCGGCTCCTCCGAACCCGCGGTCAGCACCCCGCGCGGACGGTGGTACTTGAAACTGCGCCCGAAAAGCCGGACCCCGTTCGCCAGCAGGGCCGAGGCGAGCGTATCGCCCTCGAAGCCCTGATAGACCCGCCCGTCGAAGCGGAAGCTCACCGGCTTCGCCCGGTCGATCAGCCCCTTGCCCGCGATCCTCATGCCGCACCGCCTTTCAGCCCGGCGACAAGCTCGGCCGAAAAGATCTCATGCGTGACGGTCGAGCGCGTGACCCGCAGCCACTGGGCGCAGCCGGTCTCGTGATACCAGAGATCGCGCGTGACCCCCGCCGGATTGGCGCGCAGATGCAGATGGTCGTCCCAGGCGGCGATCCCCGCCTCGGGGGCCGGACGGTCGAGATAGTCCTCCGAGCCGTAATAGTAGAACTCGCGCCGGTCGCGGAGGCCGCAGAGGGGACAGGGAAGACGCATCAGGAAGCCTTTCTGAAGTCTGGAGCGGCGCAGAGGGGCGCTGCCCCTCGGCCTGCGGCCTCACCCCGGGATATTTGGACCAGTATGAAAGGCGAACCCGCCGGGGCTTTCATCTTGCCATAAATATCCCCGCCGGAGGCATCCCCGGCCGGGCGGAGGCGGGTGGTGGCAAGGGAAAGCGCGCGCATCCCCCGCCTCAATGCAGATTGTGCTGGCTGCCCGTGCCTTCCTCGTCGAGGAGATGGCCGGTGCGGAAGCGGTCGAGGCGGAAGCGGCGCGCGACCTCATGCGGGGTGCCGGTGGCCATCAGATGCGCCATGCACCAGCCCGAAGCCGGCACCGCCTTGAAGCCGCCGTAGTTCCAGCCGGCATCGACGAAGAGCCCCTCGATATGGGTCTTGTCGATGATCGGCGAGCCGTCCGGGGTCATGTCCATGATCCCGGCCCAGGTCCGCAGGATCTTCGCCCGCCCGATCATCGGCATCAGGGTCATCCCCGCCTCCATCACATGCTCAAGCATCGGCAGGTTGCCGCGCGCCGCGTAGGAGGCGTAGAAATCGAGATCGCCGCCGAAGACGAGCCCGCCCTTGTCGGACTGGCTGATGTAGAAATGCCCCATGCCGAAGCTGATCACGGAATCGACCACCGGCTTCAGCCCCTCGGTGACGAAGGCCTGCATGATATGGCTTTCGACCGGCAGGCGCATCCCCGCCAGCGCCGCCACCTGGCCCGAGCGCCCGGCGGCGATCATGCCGACCTTCCTGGCGCGGATCGGGCCGCGCGTGGTCTGCACGCCGGTCACCCGGCCGTCCACCACGTCGATGCCCGTCACTTCGCAATTCTGGATCAGATCGACGCCGAGCCGGTCGGCCCCGCGCGCATAGCCCCAGGCCACCGCATCATGCCGCGCCGTTCCGGCCCGCCATTGCATCAGCCCGCCGTAGATCGGAAAGCGGGTCTGCTCGTAATCGAGATAGGGGAACATCTCCTTCAGCCGCGGCACGTCGAGGATTTCGGCATCGTCGCCCTGATTGACGATCATGTTGCCGCGCCGGATCGCCGTGTCGCGCTGCCCGTCGGAATGGAAAAGCACCACCTGCCCGCGCTGGCTGTGCATGACGTTGTAGTTCAGTTCCGCCTCCAGCCCCTCCCAGAGCCTGAGCGAATGGCTGTAGAATTCCGAATTGCCCGGCATGAAGTAGTTGGCGCGCACGATGGTCGTGTTGCGCCCGACATTGCCGCCGCCGAGATAGCCCTTCTCCAGCACCGCGATGTTCCGCAGCCCGTGGTTCTTCGCCAGATAATAGGCGGTCGAGAGCCCATGCCCGCCGCCGCCGATGATCACCGCGTCATATTCGGCCTTGGGCGCCGGATCGCGCCAGGCGGGCTTCCAGCCCTTGTTGCCGAAGAGCCCCTCGGTGATGACCTTCAGACCGGAATAACGCATGGCGCGGCCCTTGCTTCGGAGTTCTGACACATGGTTCCGCGGAACCGGCTTCGCCGTCACTATCGGGAGATGCCGCGAAAATCCTCGCCGGATCACGACACGATCGCGTCGCAAACCGCAAGGGCTGCGCGGCAAGCGCCGCCCGCCTGTGCAGAAACCCGCCAAAAGCCTGAACGCCATCCGGCGGCAGGCCTTGGGAGCCTCCGGCGGGGATATTTGGAAAGAGAAGAAAGGCAAGGCGCGCCGTTCCCCTCCTCTGTGGTCAAATATCCTCGGGGGTGAGCCGCAGGCGAGGGGGCGGACAGCCCCCTTCCCCTTCCCCTTCCCCTTCCCCCTCCCCTTCCGGTCGCGCTCAGAGGCCCTTGGATTTGTAGGTCTGCGCCACCCGCCCGATCGAGACGATATAGGCCGCGACCCGCAGGTCCTGCACATCGTTGCGGCCATGCCAGACCTCGCGCATCGCCTGATAGGCGGTCCGCATCGTGTCATCGAGACCGGAGCGCACCAGCGCCAGCTCGTCCGAGCCTTGCAGGAACTTCTCCTTGAAGCCCTCGGCCAGGGTCCAGCCGAGATGCTGGTCGTTGCTCAGCCGCTCCAGCTCCTCGACCAGGAGCCGCGAGCGCGCCTCCTCGGCGCGGCGCTGCATCCGGCCGAAGCGGATGTGGCTCAGGTTCTTCACCCATTCGAAATAGGAGACCGTCACCCCCCCGGCATTGGCATACATGTCCGGCACGATGACCACACCCTTGGCGCGCAGGATCTCGTCGGCGCCGAAGGTGATCGGGCCGTTGGCCGCCTCGATGATCAGCGGCGCCTTGATGTTCGCCGCATTGCCCTTGTGGATCACCCCTTCCATGGCGGCGGGGATCAGGATGTCGCAGTAGAGCTCCAGCGCCTCCGCCCCGTTCTCCATGTAGCTGGCGCCGGGGAAGCCCTTCACCGAGCCGGCATGGCCGTTCATCCACTGGCGCAGCTCCTCGATGTCCAGCCCGGCCTCATTGACCACGGCGCCGTCGCGCTCCGCCACGGCGATGATCTTGGCACCGTCTTCCTCCGACAGGAACTTCGCCGCGTGATAGCCGACGTTGCCGAGCCCCTGCACCACGACGCGCTTGCCGTCGAGACCGCCGGAAAGCCCGGCCTTGGCCTTGTCATCGGCATGGCGGAAGAATTCGCGCAGCGCATATTGCACGCCGCGGCCGGTCGCCTCGACCCGGCCCTGGATGCCGCCGGCATGGGGCGGCTTGCCGGTCACGCAGGCCTTGGCATTGATGTCGGTGGTGTTCATCCGCGCATACTGGTCGGCGATCCAGGCCATCTCGCGTTCCCCCGTTCCCATGTCGGGGGCCGGCACGTTCTGGGCGGGATGGATCAGGTCGCGCTTGATCAGCTCATAGGCGAAGCGGCGGGTGATCTGTTCAAGCTCATGCTCGTCCCAGGCGCGCGGGTCGATGCAGAGCCCGCCCTTGGACCCGCCGAAGGGCGTCTCGACCAGCGCGCATTTGTAGGTCATGAGCGCCGCCAGCGCCTCCACCTCGTCCTGATGGACCGAGAGCGCATAGCGGATGCCGCCCTTCACCGGCTCCATATGCTCCGAATGGACGGAGCGGTAGCCGGTGAAGGTCTTGATCTCGCCGCGCAGACGCACGCCGAAACGCACCGTATAGGTCGAATTGCAGACGCGGATCTTTTCTTCCAGACCCGGCGACAGATCCATCAGCGCGGTCGCGCGCTTGAACATCAGATCGACCGATTCCCGGAAACTCGGTTCACCCTGAACTGCCATCTTTCTCTCCCTCTCGGCCGGGGCCATCCGGCCTGTGCTCAAGTCCTAGCCGCTTTTGAATAACAGTTCTTTGGCAAAGGACGGTCATTTTTTACGAAAGATTGGCATTAAGTGATTCGCAGCCTCTCGTTTCGGCCACAATTGCCCCGCGTCCCCGTTGCTGTTTCCGGCACAATCCCGACCCCTTTCCGGCATCGTTTCCGTGCCTTGCGGGTCCGGCCCCGGCCTGCCACCTCTGCCACAATTTTGCCTTAACTTATGGGCAGCGACGTGGCGGGGGCATGACAAAGTTGCGAAGAGATTAACCTTTTTGCCGGTGCCAGGAACGACGCCATGCCGAGAAGAAACCTGCTCAAGTTGCTCACCGACCGCGCCCGCGGTTTCGCCGGGGAAGACAGCGGCGCGCTGATCATCTTCGGCCTCATCCTGTTCTTCCTGATGCTCCTGATGGGCGGCCTGGCCGTCGATCTGATGCGGTATGAGGCCACGCGGGTCACGCTTCAGAACACGCTCGACCGCTCCACCCTGGCTGCGGCTTCGCTCGATCAGGAGCTCGACCCCGAAGAGGTGGTGCGCGACTACTTCCAGAAGGCCGGGCTTTCCGATCAGCTCCGTGACGTGCAGGTCGTCGAAGGGCTGAACTTCCGCAACGTGAAATCGCGCGGCATCGCCGATGCGCGGCCCTTCTTCCTGCATCTGATCGGCATCAAGGATCTGGACGCCAAGGGCCTCTCCGCCGCCGAGCAGCGCATCACCGACATCGAGATCGTCCTGGTGCTCGATGTCTCCGGTTCCATGTCAGGCGCCAAGATCACCCGTCTGCGCGCCGCAGCCTCCGATTTCGTGCAGACGGTGATCGGCAGCGATCCCTACAACCGCGTCTCCATCGCCGTCGTGCCGTACAATGCCCAGGTGAACCTCGGCCCGACGCTGATCGGCAAGTACAACATCTCCCATCAGAACGGGCTGAGCGGTGTGGATTGCGTCGAACCGCCGGCCAGCACCTTCACCAATGCCACGATGAGCCGCACCGATCCGCTGCCCCGCGCCGCCTATGCCGATGTCACCAGCAGCACCAATACCATCGACGGCTATGTCTCCTGGAACAGCGCCAGCTATGCGACGATGAACACCTCGGCCCCCTTCTGCCGCAACGTGGCCGCCAACATCGTGCGCCTGCCGAACAACAACGTCGCCACGCTGCAAAGCCAGATCAACGCGCTTCAGGCCGGCGGCAACACCTCGATCACGCTCGGGATGAAATGGGGCCTGACCCTGCTCGACCCCGGCGCCCGCCCGATGTTCGACGAATTCGCCAGCCAGGGCCACATTCCGTCCGAATTCGCGGTGCGCCCCTTCAACTGGGACAAGACCGATGCCGACAAGATCATCGTCCTGATGACCGATGGCGAGCATGTGGCCCACAACCGCATCAATGACACCTACAAGACCGGCGCCTCCTCCATCTACCGGGCGACCAGCGACGGCAACTACTCGATCTTCCATACCTCGAAGGTCGTGACCACCAATGCCACGACGATCTGCAACAGCCGCCCGTTCTGGGTGCCGCATCTCGGCGCCTGGCACTCCCGCCCCTGGAACGGCACGACGCCGAACAGCAGCACCTGCTATGTCCCCTCTGCCTCCTTCACCGGCTACACCCTGCAGAACTGGGAACAGATCTGGGCGAACCAGCGGCTGACCTGGGTGGCATGGCAGCTCTATGGCCGCGCCCTCGGCACCACCAGCGCGACCCGGACCACCGCCTACAACAACGCCATCTCGATGCTGAGCTCCAACTACGCCTCCGTCTCCGGGATGAACGCCTCGCTGCAACAAAGCTGCACGATCGCCAAGGACAACGGCGTCACCGTCTACGGCATCGCCTTTGAGGCGCCCGCCACCGGGCAGGCCCAGATCCGCCAATGCGCGACCGATGACACCCACTATTTCGACGCCAACGGCACCGAGATCGCAACGGCCTTCCAGACCATTGCCGCCAACATCACCCAGTTGCGGCTGACCCAGTAGGAGGCGGCCCGCAAGGGCCTCCTCCCCTTTCCCTCCCCCGCCCGGCCCGTCCCTTTTCCGGTTCCCGCCATGCGCCCCCTGCCCCGGCCCGCCCCGTCCGCCGATTCGCCCCAGACCTCCCGACAGGGGCGTAGCGCGCATCCGCGGCCCGGACAGGCGGCCTCCACGGGCCAAGGGGCGGAGGCCGGGATCGCCGGCCGCCCCCGCCTTGCCGGAAACAATCTCCGCTCTTTCCCGGAATTGTTCCCGTTTCCGCCACAACTTTCCGAAATGCCGTGCAAAGGTCACAAACCACGCCACATTTTCGCCCGAGCCATCCTGCCATTTCACCATTGGACCCGTGCGACTTCGGTTGCGGGTTCCGGACAAACGGGGGCGCATCCTGCTCCCCGGACGCTGGTGGAGTTGGAAGATGTCTCAGAACGCTGGTCGCACCGCTGCGCGCACGCTCTCCTTTCTGAAACGGGAGGACGGCTCGCTCGTCATCTTCGCACTGTGCCTCTTTCTGCTCATGGCGATGATGGGCGGGATCGCGGTGGATCTCATGCGCTATGAATCGACCCGCACCACGCTTCAGAACACGCTCGACCGCTCCACCCTTGCCGCCGCGGCCCTGACCCAGGAACTCGATTCCGAGGATGTGGTCGAGGACTACTTCGACAAGGCCGGGATGCGGAGCTACCTCAAATCGGTGACGGTGCTCGAAGGCATCAACTTCAAGGAGGTCAGCGCCGATGCCCTGGCGGAGACCAATCCCCTCTTCATGCATCTGATCAAGGTGGATGAATTCGACGCCCCCGGCCATTCCGCCGCCGAACAGCGCATCACCAACGTCGAAATCGTGCTGGTGCTCGATATTTCCGGCTCCATGAACTCCAACAACCGGCTGACCAACCTCAAGGTGGCGGCCAAGGAATTCGTGGATACCGTGCTGTCTTCGGACGGCGAGGACCGCATCTCCATCGCCATCGTGCCGTTCAACGGCCAGGTGAACCTCGGCGGGGTGCTGAACACCGGCACGCTCGTCAACAATGGCACGCCGCTGATCAGCAAATACAATGCCACGGAGAACAACGAGGCCGCGAACGTCGATTGCGTGGACCTGCCCGCCAGCGTCTACAATACCGACGGGATTTCGCGCAGCCTGGCCCTGCCGCTGACCGCCGCGGCCGATACCTATTCGACGACCAACCAGACCACCTCCTACGTCTCCTATGGCGATACGAACTATGCGACGGTCGGGGCGGCCAACGTCTGGTGTCCGCCCTCCACCTCCAACGTGGTGCGTCTGCCGGGCAATTCCATCTCCACCCTGCAAAGCCAGATCGAGGGCCTGACCGCCATCGGCGCGACCTCGATCAACGCCGGAATGAAATGGGGCATGACGCTGATCGACCCCTCTTCGCGCGGGATGTATTCCGAACTCGTGGCCAGCGGCCATATCGGCTCCGAATTCGCCGGGCGGCCCTATGAATGGACCGATGACGAATCCATGAAGATCGTCGTGCTGATGACCGACGGCGAGCATTTCGCCGAAGAACGGGTCAACACCGGCTACAAGACCGGCGCCTCCCCGATCTACCGCGCGACCAGCGACAGCAACTATTCGATCTTCCATGCCTCGAAGGTCGTGACCACCAATTCCACGACGCTCTGCAACAGCCGCCCGTTCTGGGTGCCGCATCTCGGCGCCTGGCACTCCCGCCCCTGGAACGGCACGACGCCGAACAGCAGCACCTGCTATGTCCCCTCCGCCTCCTTCACCGGCTACACCCTGCTGCGCTGGCCCCAGGTCTGGGCGAACCTGCGCCTCTCCTATGTGGCCTGGCAGTTCTACGCCCGCGCCCTCGGCACGTCGAGCGGCACGCGCACCACGATCTACAACGACCAGATGGCGGCCTTCCGCAGCCAGACCCCGACGAGCACGATGGACTCCCAGCTCCAGTCGGTCTGCACCGCCGCCAAGGGCCATGGCGTGACCATCTACGGCATCGCCTTCGAGGCGCCGAGCGGCGGGGCCAGCCAGATCTCCAAATGCGCTTCCTCTCCGGCGCATTACTTCAACGCCTCCGGCCTGCAGATCCGCACGGCCTTCCGGGCCATCGCCAGCAACATCAGCCAGTTGAGGTTGACCCAATGATGCGCTTCATGCGCCGCCTCGCCCGCGGCTTCCGCAAGGACGAATCCGGCACCGCCACGGTGGAATTCGTGCTGACGGTTCCGATCCTTCTGACCATCTTCATGGCCTCCTTCGAGAGCGGCCTCCTCATGGTCCGTTCGATCATGCTGGAGCAGTCGGTGGACATGACCATGCGCGAGTTGCGTCTCGGGCATTATCCGCTTGCCACGGCCGCCTCGCTCAAGAAAGAGATCTGCGACCGCACGGTGATCTTCACCGATTGCCGCGACAGCCTGATGATCGAGATGACGCGGGTCAGCACCTCAAGCTGGGCCATGCCCTCCACCGGCGTCACCTGCGTTGACCGCGACGAGGATATCCAGCCCGTCACCGCGCTCCAGATCGGCCAGCAGAACGACATGATGCTGGTGCGGGTCTGCATCGTGCAGGATGCGCTTTTCCCCTCCACCGGCATCGGGCTGAAGCTGCCGAAGGACGGCAAGGGCGGCTATGCGCTCATCTCCGTCTCCGCCTTCGTGACCGAACCGACCTGAGAGGAGCCACCCATGCGATCCCTTTCCTCCCTGCTGCGCCGCTTCGGGCGCGAAGAAGGCGGCACCGTCATGGCGGAGGCCGTGCTGGTCCTGCCCTTCATGCTCTGGTCCTATCTGGCGCTCTTCGTCTACTGGGATTCCTTCCGCTCGCTCAACACCGTGCAGAAGGCCGCCTATACGGTGTCCGACATGATCTCGCGCGAGATGGTCTCCATCACCCCGGCCTATATCAACGGGCTGGACCGGATGATGGAATATCTGATCGACCAGGATCAGGACGTGAAGCTGCGCGTCTCCTCCGTCTACCAGTCCGACACCGAGGGGCGCATCAAGATCCACTGGTCGGTCGCCGCCAATGGCGCGATGGCCCCGCTGACCACCGCGAGCCTACAGAACATCAAGGACCGGATTCCGAAGATGTCGGACGGCGACTTCGTGATCGTCGTCGAGGCCGAGGCAAGCTATACCCCCGCCTTCGATGTCGGCATGAAGCGCACCTCGCTCTCGCAGTTCATCGTCACCCGCCCGCGCTTCGTGACCTGCGTGCTGATGTCCACGGCCGGCACTACCTGTCCGCTGAGCTGAGATCGACCCTGCCCTGTCGGGGGGGAGGTCAGGTTCTGTCGGGCCGGACAGGGGCCTGCGGGATCGGCAAGCACCCGGTTCCGCGTGCCGCCCGCCGCTCATCGGGCCTGCGGCGCGCAAGTGATCGAACTTTCCGTTCAGGCGGATTTGGGCGGCACCGCCCGCGAACTCCGGCTCCAGCGCCTTTCCCGTCGCCGAGGCGGAAAGACCGGAAAGCCGCATCCCCCCATACCGGGCCGGATGAAGAGCCGGACCAGCCCCGCCGCCGCCTTCGGTTCCTCTGAAAGAGCAGCACCGTCGCGCCGAGGCACCGCCAGTCCGCACCGATCAGGACAGCCCCGAAAACAAACCCTGATTGAGGCCCCCCGGCGTGGCAAGGGCGCACATGACCCCATGACCTGGTCCGCCGCCAAGCCCGCCCGCTGCGGACGGGCCGGTTCAGAGGCAGCGTATGCGGAGGACCGAACACCTGCCCTCATCCCGGCCAAGGTCGTTCTGCCGCAGTGGCATCCGCACCGGCCTCCGCTAGACCCTCCAGAAGCGGCCTCCGCAGGTGTCGGAGAGCCCTCGGAAGAAGGAGCGACCCCATGACCGTCAGACATTTTTACCTGGCCATGGCGTTTGTCGGAACGCTGGTCCCGTGGCTTTTCTTCGGCTCCTTCTTCGGGCTGCATGGGCTCGATCTTCCGCTCTTTCTGCGCTCCCTGTTCGTGAACGGAGCGGCAGGCGGCTTTTCCGCCGATGTGCTGATTGCGATCCCCGTGTTCTGGGTCTGGTGCCGGCGGGATGCCTCCAGGCACAGCGTCGCAGGATGGTGGCTGGTTTTTCCGGCCAGTTTCTTCGTGGGGCTGTCGCTGGCGCTACCGCTCTATCTGTACCTGCGCGAGCGGGACTAAGGCCAGGCTCCTCCTGCGCGCGCCATACCGCATCGCCCCGTGCCGCAGGCGGATCGGCCGACCCATGCCGGCAGGCCCCGCCCTTCAAAGGCGGCGGGGGGAAGGGCGGAGCGTTTGAACAATCCGCCAGAACCGGCCCGACAGGCTCGCCGCCACGCGCGGCGCCTCGCAGATGCCCGCCCCTGCCGCGTCCCGGAACCGGCGAACAGGGACACCCTGATCGGAGCACCCGCGCAAACTGATCGCCTCCACCTTCTGCTGCCCCTCTCCGCCCTGCAAATCCGCACATACCCCACATATTTTCCGCGCAACTGTGCAGCTTGTCGCAGCGGGGGACAGAGCCTACCTTCGCTGCATCCCCGAAGCATCGGGTCCCCCAAAGGAGAGTGTCATGTCCATCAGACCCGTCACGTCCAGCACCCGCGCCCAACCGACCATGGAAGGCGCAGGCGTTCATCTGCATCGCGGCTTCGGCTTCGGCGATCCGACGCGCATGGACCCGTTCCTGCTCTTCGACGATTTCCGCGGCGATCATCCGTCCGACTACATGCAGGGCTTTCCCTGGCATCCCCATCGCGGCATCGAGACCATCACCTATGTTCTCGCCGGTTCGGTGGAACATGGCGACAGCCTCGGCAACCGCGGCACGCTGAAGGGCGGCGATGTGCAATGGATGACGGCGGGGTCCGGCATCCTCCATCAGGAGATGCCCAAGGGCAATGCCAAGGGCCAGATGCACGGCTTCCAGCTCTGGGCCAATCTGCCCGGCCATCTGAAGATGACCAAGCCGCGCTATCAGGACGTGAAATCCGCCGACATTCCGGAAATCATGGATGATGACGGAACGGTGGTGAAGGTGATCACCGGCTCCTTCTGGGGCAAGCGCGGCCCGGTCGATGGCATTGCCGCCGATCCGCAATACCTCGACATCTTCGTGCCGGCCGGCAGGAAGAAGATCTTCAAGGTCGATACCCGCCGCCATGCCTTCGCCTATGTCTTTGACGGAGCGGGCAAGTTCGCCGATGCGGCCCGTCCGCGCGGCGTCCTGCTGGAGAAGGAAGTGGCGGGGGAGGAGGTCAACATCCGCGATCTCTCCGGCAACCGGACGCTGGTGGAATTCGGCAAGGGCGACGAGGTGGTGGTGCAGGCCGGGCCGGAGGGCATCCGCTTTCTGCTGATCTCCGGCGCGCCCATCGCCGAGCCGGTGGCCTGGCACGGCCCGATCGTGATGAACACCCGCGCCGAGCTGGAAACCGCGATGCGCGAGCTGCGGAACGGCACCTTCATCAAGCCGGCGCATTGAGGCCGGAGGCGCTGCCCCTCTCCCGCGAAGGGGGCAGCGCCTCACCGCAAGCCGCGCGGCCTTTGATGCGGCATCCCCCCTTGGGCGGGGAAGGTCGCATAACGGCTGGCCCCCCCGCCCCCACCCTCTCCCACAACGAGGAAAGGGAAGCGCCTCGCCGCAAGCCCCGCGCTCTTTGATGCGGCGTTCCCCTTGGGGGGGGGAAGGCCGGATAACAGCCGAAACCTCAGTCCCTCCCCCCCAACGAGGGCAGAAGCGCCTGGCGCAAGCCGTGCGCTCTTTGATGAGGCGTCCCTCTTGACCGGCGGAGGAGGATAACGGCCGGCACCCCTACCCTATCCCACGACTAGGGGAGAAGCGCCTCGCCGCAAGTCCCTCGGCCCTTGATGCAGCGCCCCTCTTGGGCGGGGGGGAGCCGGATGGCAACCGGCAAATCTCCCTCCCGTCGCCAAGCGGGGCGGAGGGCGCCACAGCACAAGCCCCGCAACCTTTGTCCCATCGGCGAAGACGCCGGATGTCACCCGCACACCCTCCCCCTTCCCCCACCTCCCCCCCCTGCGTGCGGGAGTGAGGAAGGCGTGCCGGGGACGGCGAAAGCACGCTTTCCGGGGCTGTCCCCGGCACCGGACCGCCTGCCGGGGGCCAACGCAACAGCCCCACGCCCCCGAAAATCGTCCCCTTCCCCTGCGTGCGGGAGAGTGATGATCAAGCCGCTGTCGCTGCCGCGCGCGTCCTCCCCTTTCCCCTGCGTGCGGGAGGGGGGAAGGCTTGCCGGGGCGGCGAAAGCACACTTTCCGGGGCTGTCCCCGGCACAGGATCGCCCGCCGGGGGCCGCCGCAACAGCCCAACACTGCCCGAAAATCGTCCCCTTCCCCTGCGTGCGGGAGAGTGATGATCAAGCCGCTGTC
>JAPUEK010000081.1:165576-167384 GCA_027492585.1 Paracoccaceae bacterium
AGCACACTTTCCGGGGCTGTCCCCGGCACAGGATCGCCCGCCGGGGGCCGCCGCAGCAGCCCCACGCCGCCCGAAAATCGTCCCCTCCCCGCGAAACCGGATTCCCCTTTCCCGCCGCAGCCTCTACACTCCTCCCATGATGCTGCGCGCCCTGCCCCTTCTCCTCCTCCTCTCCGCCTGTGCGGATTTCCCCGAAGTCGGTCAGGCCATCGCCCGTTCCGGCCCCGCGACGCCGACCCCGGCGCTCCTGCCGATGGAGCAGATCACCACCCCCGCTCCCCGCGCCGAGGCGAGGGGCGATGCGCTTTCCGCCCGCGTCGCCGCCCTGCGCGCCCGCGCCGCAGCCCTGCGCGCCCGCTGAACCTTCGCCGCGTTGCACCCCGCGCCCGAAACCGCTAACAGGCGGTGCATAGCCCCGTGACGGAGAACACCATGCCCGCCGAAGCCCCGAAAACGCCCCTGCGTCTTGGTCTTGCGGGTCTCGGCACCGTCGGGATCGGCGTGGTCAGGATCGTCCAGCAACATGCCGATCTGATCGCCGCCCGCACCGGACGCCCCGTGGTCATCACCGCCGTCTGCGCCCGTGACCGCACCAAGAACCGCGACGCCGACCTTTCCGGCTACGCCTGGGAAACCGATACCGTGGCGCTTGCGCGGCGCGACGATGTGGATGTCTTCGTCGAGGTGATGGGCGGCCATGAGGGCGCCGCCCGCGACGCCACCGAAGCCGCCATCGCCGCCGGCAAGGATGTGGTGACCGCGAACAAGGCGCTTCTGGCCCATCACGGCCAGGCCCTCGCCCTCGCCGCCGAGGCCGCGGGCCGCGTCATCCGCTTCGAGGCCGCCGTCGCCGGCGGCATCCCGGTGATCAAGGCCCTGACCGAAGGCCTCGCCGGTAACCAGATCCGCCGGGTCATGGGGGTGATGAACGGCACCTGCAACTACATCCTCACCCGGATGCAGAGCGCCGGCCTCCCCTATGAGCAGGTCTTCGAGGAGGCCCGCCAGCTCGGCTATCTCGAAGCCGATCCGAACCTCGACGTGGGCGGGATCGACGCGGGCCACAAGCTGTCGCTGCTCGCCGCCATCGCCTTCGGCACCAGGGTGTCCTTCGAGGCGGTGGAGCTGGAGGGGATCGGCAACATCTCCATCGACGACATCACGCTGGCCGCCGACATGGGCTACCGGATCAAGCTTCTGGGCGTCGCGCAGATGACCGGGCGGGGGCTGGAGCAGCGCATGACCCCCTGCCTCGTCCCCGCCGACAGCCCCTTGGGCCAGTTGCAGGGCGGCACCAACATGGTGGTGCTGGAAGGGGATTCCGTCGGCCAGATCGTCCTGCGCGGCCCCGGCGCCGGCATGGGACCGACAGCGAGCGCCGTCATGGGCGATGTGATGGACATTGCCCGCGGCACCCGGCTTTCGACCTTCGGCCAGCCCGCCGCCAGCCTCGCCGCCCCGCAGGCCGCCAAATCCGCCACTCCGGCCAGCTATTACCTGCGGATGGTCCTGCTCGACAAACCCGGAGCTCTCGCCAAGATCGCCACCTGCCTCGGCGAGGCCGGCGTCTCCATCGACCAGATGCGCCAGCACCGCCACGAAGGCACGCAGGCCCCGGTGCTGATCGTCACCCACAAGGCGACGCGCGACGACATCGACCATGCGATCAGCCGCTTCGCCGGAACCGGCGTGCTGGTGGGCGCGCCGGTGGCCCTGCGGATCGAAGAGATCTGAGGCGGCCGCCATTCGGCGGGCGTTGCACCCTTGTCGGGCGGGGGGGGGGGGGGGGGGGGGGGGGGGGGGGGGGG
>JAPUEK010000082.1 GCA_027492585.1 Paracoccaceae bacterium
GCGCCACCCGCCCGCGCAGGGCCGCCGCCCGCGCGATGCGGCGCGCCAGCCGCTTCAGCCCCGCCGCCGCGAGCGCCAGCAGGCCGAGCGCCCCCGCCACCCCGCCCGCCGTGCCAAGCGCCAGCCCCGGCGCCCCGGAAAGCCAGACCGCTCCGCCGACGAGCAGCGCCGCAAGCCCCGCAATCGTCCAAAGATGCCGCCCGCGCGGCCATCCCCCGGCCAGCCCGCCGCGATAGAGCGCCGCCGCCCGGATGCTCTCGCTGCGCGCCAGCGGCCACAGCGCAAACAGGAAGGCCGAGGTCGCGCCATAGAACACCGCCTCCAGCACCGGGCGCGGGTACACGGCAATCTCCGCCGGAAAGGGCAGCGCCGCCGCAATCGGCCCCTTGAAGGTCACCGGCACCGCCACCCCGAGCGCAAGGCCGATCACCAGCCCCAGCGCCACCAGCACCGCGATCTGCAACAGATAGGCCCGGAAGATCAGCCCGCCATCGGCCCCGAGGGTCCGCAGGGTGGCGATGGTGGAAATCCGCCCTTCCAGATAGGCGCGCACCCCGGCCGCCACCCCGACCCCGCCGACCGCCAGACCCGCCAGCCCGACAAGGATCAGGAAGGAGCCGATCTGGTCCACGAACCGCTCCACCCCCGGCGCCGCCCTGCGGCTGTCGGACCAGCGCATCCCCGCCTCGCGGAACTGCGCCTCCGCCTCCCGCTCCAGCGCGCCGAGCCGCGCGCCCTCCGGCAGGGACAGCCGGTAAGCCGTCTCATAGAGCGAGCCCGGCGCGATCAGCCCGGACTGTGCAAGGTCTTTCGTCAGGACGATGGTGCGCGGGGCAAGGGCAAAGCCGCCGGTGGCGCTGTCCGGCTCGCGCAGGATCAGCCCGCCAAGCCGGAAGGCCTGCCGCCCGAGGGTGAAGCGGTCGCCGACCGCCAGACCCATCTGCTCGGCCAGAAGCCGGTCCATCACCGCCCCCGGCACCCCGCCTTCCCCGGCCAGCGCCGCCGCCAGATCGCCCCGGTCCAGCTCCAGCACGCCTTTCAGCGGATAGGCACCATCGACCGCCTTCACCTGCGTCAGCACCTGCGCCTCCCCGGTGACGGCCATGGAGCGGAACTCCACCACCTCCGAGACCCGCTCCGCCATGCCCGCCATCCAGGCCTTTTCCGCATCGGTGGCAAAGCGATAGGTGAATTCCATCTGCGCGTCGCCGCCCAGCAGCACCGCGCCCTGATCGCGCAGCCCCGCCTCGATGGCAGAGCGCACCATGCCGACCCCGGCAATCGCCGCAACCCCCATGGCGAGGCACAGCAGAAAGACGGCAAAGCCGCGCAGCCCGCCGCGCAGTTCACGCCGCGCGATCTTCCAGGCCAACCCCCTCACGCGGCAATCCGCCCGTCAACCAGCCGCACCACCCGGTCGCAGCGCGCCGCCAGTTCCGCCGCATGGGTGACCAGCACCAGCGTCGCCCCGTGCCGGTCGCGCAGCGCAAAGATCAGCTCCATGATCGCCGCGCCATTGGCGCTGTCGAGATTGCCCGTCGGCTCATCGGCCAGAAGCACCGCGGGGCGCGGCGCGGCGGCGCGGGCCAGCGCCACGCGCTGCTGCTCGCCCCCCGAAAGCTGCGCCGGATAATGCCCGGTACGCCCGCCAAGACCGACCGCCGCCAGCTCCGCCTCCGCCCGCGCGAAAGCATCCTCGGCGCCGGCGATCTCCAGCGGCAGCGCCACGTTTTCCAAAGCCGTCATCGTCGGGATGAGGTGGAAGCTCTGGAAGACCACCCCCATCCGCCCGCGCCGGAACCGCGCCAGCCCGTCCTCGTCCAGGGCGCCCAGATCCTGACCCAGCGCCTGCACCCGGCCCTTCGTCGCCCGTTCCAGCCCGCCCATCAGCATGAGAAGCGAAGATTTGCCGGAACCGGACGGCCCGATCAGCCCGACCGTCTCTCCGGGCGTGACAGTCAGCGAAATCCCCTTAAGTATCTCCACAGGCCCGGCATTGCCCGCCAGCGTCAGGCCGACCTCGTTCAGTTCCAATACGGATGCGACCATGTTCCACCTGCGCTTCTTCCCCCCCAGATATGCGGCGCTGCGCGCGATCCGCAATGTCACGATGGCGTGGGCGCTGACGATTTTTCCCGCCTTCGCCGCGCCGGTGACGGTTCTCGCCCTCGGCGACAGCCTGACCCAGGGCTATGGCCTGGCCCCGGAGGACGGCTTCGTGCCGCAGTTGCAGGCCTGGCTTGCGGCGCGGGGCAAGGAGGTCACGGTGATCAATGCCGGGGTCTCGGGCGACACCACGGCGGGCGGGCTGTCGCGGGTGGACTGGAGCCTGACGCCCGAGGTGCAGGCGATGATCGTGAACCTCGGCGGCAACGACCTTCTGCGCGGCATCGACCCTGCGACGAGCCGCGCCAATCTCGCCGGCATCCTCGACAAGGCCAAGGCCCGCAACCTGCCCGTGCTGCTCGTGAGCCTCACCGCGCCGGAAAACTACGGGCCGGACTTCAAGAGCGCCTTCGATGCGATCTACCCCGATCTCGCCACCCGTTATGGCGCCCTCCTTGGCGACAACTACTTCGCCCCGCTGATCGACCGGCAGAACGCCCGCCTCGCCCCCGATCTCATGCAGGCCGACGGCATCCACCCCAATGCCGAGGGGGTGAAAAAGGCCGTGGCCGCCCTCGGCCCCCGGGTCCTCGACCTCCTCGCCCAAATCCCGCCGCCGGGCTGACGCCGCGCAAACGCGCCTCCCGCTTTCATCTTGCCCCAAATATCCTGGGGGGAGGCGAAGCCGGGGGGCAAAGCCCCCTTCTTCCTGATCCGGGCCGCCCCCTCCTCCCCCGCAACCGCAGGCACAGTCGTGGCCTTTCTCCGCCTGCCGGCCGTTTCGCCCTTGCACTCCCCCCCGACCCGCGCAATCTGGCATCCTCCCCCGCAGCCTGCTCCAGAGCTTCGCCAAGCCATCATGTCCCTTCTTTCCGATCTCGCCACCGCCCTCGGCGCGGCGCATGTGCTGACGGGCAGTGACCTCGCCCGCTACCGTCCCGACTGGTCGGCGCATTACACCTCCGACCCCTGCGCCGTCGCCCGCCCCGGCTCCACCGCCGAAGTGGCGGAGGTCCTGCGGATCGCCGCCCGCCATGGCGTCCCGGTGGTGCCGGTCTCCGGCCTCACCGGCCTTGTCGGGGGGGCGATGACGACAGGCGGGCTGATGCTCTCGGTCGAGCGGCTGAACCGCATCCGCGAGATCCGCACCGAAGCGCGCACCGCCATCGTCGAGGCCGGGGTGGTCCTGTCGCGCCTGCACGAGGCGGCCGAGGCGGAGGGGCTCTATTTTCCGCTCTGGTTCGGCGCGCGCGGCTCGGCGATGATCGGCGGGGTGCTGTCGACCAATGCCGGCGGCTCGAACGTGCTGCGCTACGGCTCGACCCGCGCGCTCTGCCTCGGGCTGGAGGTGGTGCTGGCCGACGGCCGGGTGCTCGACCTCATGTCGGAGCTGCACAAGGACAATTCCGGCTACGATCTGAAACAGCTTTTCATCGGCGCCGAAGGCACGCTCGGCGTGATCACCGCCGCGGTGATGAAGCTGGTGCCGCAGCCGCTCGTCCATGCCACGGCGACGCTGGCGGCACGCTCGCTGCCCGATGCGCTGTCGCTGCTCAACCGGCTGCGCGCCGCGACCGGCGGCATGGTCGAGGCCTTTGAGTTCATGCCCGACACGTACATGCGCCGCCTGTCGGAGGCCCGGCCCGACATCCGCCTGCCCTTCGGCGGCAAGCGCTATCCGGTCAACATCCTCGTGGAGCTGGCCTCTGCCGCCCCGCGCGAGGCGGCGGTGGCCGAGGACGGCAGCCAGCCGCTCGTGACCCTGCTGGAAGACACCCTCGGCGAAATGATCGGCGAAGGCGCGGTTCTGGATGCCGAGATCGCCCGCACCGGCGCCCAGCGCCGCGCGATGTGGGAACGGCGCGAGCTCGCGGCCGAGATCACCATCGACCGGCAACCCACCATCGACACCGACATCGCCCTGCCGCTCCATGCCGTACCGGAGTTCTTCACCCGCATCGAAGCGCGCCTGCCCGCGCTCGATGCCGAGGCGGAGACGCTGGCCGTCGCGCATCTCGGCGATGGCAACATCCATTTCACCGTCTTCCCGAGCCGCGACGACCCGGCGCTCTACGATGCCGTCGTCGAAGCGGTGGAGGATGAGGTGCAGGCGCTCCATGGCTCCTTCTCGGCCGAGCATGGCGTGGGCCTGTCGAAGCTCGCCACCATGGCGCGGCGCAAGGACCCGGTGGCCCTGTCGGTGATGCGGGCGGTGAAGCAGGCGCTCGACCCCGAGAACCGCATGAATCCCGGCAAGGTGATCCCGGCCGCGGCAATCTCCGGCACCGGGAGCCGCGAATGAGCGCGCTGCAACAGGTCCGCAGCCAGCCGGCCCTGCGGATGATCGCCGGTCTGATGCTGCTTCTGGGCGGACATAACGCCGCGCTCTATCCCTATCAGTCGCTGGTGGCGCTCGACCGGATCGGCCTGTCGGAGGCGACCTTCGCGGCCATGCTGGTCATGGCCTCGGCCTCGGCCGTGACCGCCTCGGTGCTGATCGGCCTCCTCGGCGACAAGACCGGCGCGCGACGGCGCATCGCCATCGTCACGGCGCTCTGCTCTGCCCTCGGGCTGGGGATGATGCTGCTGGCACCGGGGCCGCTGACCTTCCTTCTTTTCCACGGGGTCCTGCTGCCGATCTCCTGGAGCCTTTACGGCCAGGCCTTCTCGATGGCGCGGCTGGTCGCCGATGGCGACAGCGCCGCGCGGGCCGGGGTGCTGTCCACCCTGCGGGCGGGCATGTCGGCCAGCTATCTCGGGATGCTCCTGTTCTGGGCGGTAGCCTTCGCCTTCGGCTTCGACGTGATGGCGGTCTATGTGACGGGCGCGGTGATGAGCCTCGGGCTGCTGACGCTCATCCTGACCCGCTGGCCCGCCGATGGCCGCGCGGCGGGAGAGAGCGCACCGGCAGGGCCGAAGGTGTTGCAATCCTTCCGCGATCTGGCGGTGCCGCAGGTGCTGCTGCGGCTCCTCTGCCTCGGGGCCGTGACCTCGGCGGGGGCGCTTTACATGGTGCTGATCCCGCTGATCTTCGACGCCTCGCCCAGCCGGGACAATGGCGATGTGGCGCTCTATGTCGGCATGGTCGCGGGCTGGGAAGTGCCGTTCATGCTGCTTCTGCCGCGCATTGCCGGGCGGATGAAGCGGACGACGCAGATGGTGCTCGGCGCCGCCATCTACACCTGCCATCTGGCGCTGCTGCCGCTGCTGACCGAGACGGCGGCGGTCTGGGCGCTGCCGCTGCTTGCAGGTTTCGGAGGCGCGGCGATCCTGACCCTGCCCATCGGCTATTATCAGGACCTGATGGTCGGACGGCCCGGCGCGGCCTCCTCGCTCATCGCGCTGCAAAAGCTTGCCTCCGACATTCTGGCGGCGGGCGCCTTCATGGCGGGCTTCGCCTTCGGCAGCTATGAGACGACCGCCATCCTCGGCACGCTGCTGGCGCTTGCCGGGGCGATCGGGCTGCATCTCGCCGACCGCGAAGGACTGCCGCTGCTGCCCTATGCGCGGCGCGATCTGCCCCTTCCCGACCCCACCCGGTCCTGAGCCGATGTCCGCACCTCCTTCCGGCTCCTCGGCCCTGCGCCTGATCCTGCGCGACCGCGACTTGCGGACGGTGGCCCTGATGAGCCTGCTCTTCGGGGCGGTGGTCTGCAGTTTCGGCCCCTATACCTCGCTTCTGGCGGTGAAGGAGTTCGGGCTCGGCGACCGGGGCTATGCGACGCTGATGGTGATCTCGACGGTGATCGGCGTCTCGGCCTCTCTCTTCGTCGGTATCCGGGCGGATCAGACGGCGGGGCGGCGGCGGATCGCGCTCGGCTCCTGCGCGCTGACCTTCGGGGGCGCGGCGCTGATGACCACCGGCCCCGCGCCCGCAACCTTCGTGCTGACCCATGCGCTGATCCTGCCGATGGCCTCGACGCTTTTCGGGCAGATCTTCGCACAGGCGCGGCTGGCGTCGCTGGCCCATCCGGCAGAGGCGCGGGACGGGATCATGGCGACGGTGCGGGCGCTCTTCGCGCTGCCCTTCGTGGCGGTGCTGCCGCTCTGGGCCGTGGCCTTTACGGCGGGGGCGCCGCTTCTGGGCATCTATCCGGTCTGTCTGGTGCTGGCCGGAGGGATGACGCTGCTGACCTGGCGGTCCTGGCCTGCGGACGGCAGCGCCGGAAGCGACCGGCCCTCGGGTCTCAGCTTCGGCGCGGCGCTGCGGGAGCTGGCGCAGGCGCCGCTGGCGCTGCGGGTGCTGGCGCTTGGCGCCGTCAATGCCAGTGCGACAACCTACATGGCGCTTCTGGGGCTGGTTCTGGTGCCGGAGGTCGGGCGCGGCACCCCGGATGTGGCGCTTTATGCGGGGCTGGTGGCGGGGCTCGAAGTGCCGTTCATGCTGGCGATGCCGCTCCTGTCGCGGCGTGCGGAGCGGACGAAACTCATTGCCGCCGGAACGGTGCTTTACTGCGTGCATCTTCTGGGGCTGCCGTTGCTGGCGGGCTCGCCCCTGCTCTGGCTGCTGATCCTGCCGGCGGCGGCGGGCGGAGCGGTGATCCTGACCCTGCCCATCGCCTACCTTCAGGACCTTCTGGCCGCCCGCCCCGGCACCGGGGCCTCGCTCATGGCCCTGCAGAAGGTCGCGGGGGATGTGCTTGCGGCCCTGTGCTTCGCGCTCGGGACGGCGGTGTCGGGCTATGGGCTGGTGGCGGTCCTTGGCACGGCGGTCGCGCTCGGCGGGGCGCTGACGCTCTCCCTGGCGGACAGGCGGCAGTAGCCCCCTTCCCTCTCCCTCCCCCACGAGGGGGTGAGGGCGAAGGCGCGCTCCTCTGCCAGACCGAAGCCGCGCGCTTCCCTTCTTCTCTTCTCAAATATCCTGCGGGGAGGTCCGGAGGGGTGCAAAACCCCTCCGGGGCCGCAACGGGGCGCAACACTCGCCGAATAGTCACGCCCTCAGCCGAAGAACC
>JAPUEK010000083.1 GCA_027492585.1 Paracoccaceae bacterium
CCCGGGCAGCTCGCAATCCGGGCTGCGGACACCGTGAGCTAGGCGCTGTTGAAGTACGCCGTAAAATCGTGTTCCGCCCCCCCGGAGGTGGGGGGCGCCGCGTTTCTGTCAGGCCGTCGCGGCGCTCAGCGCCTGATCGAGATCGGCGATGATATCCTCGACATTCTCGATGCCGATGGACAGGCGCACCACATTCGGCCCGGCTCCGGCGGCGATCTGCGCCTCTTCCTCCAACTGGCGGTGCGTGGTGGAGGCGGGGTGGATGATCAGGCTGCGCGTGTCGCCGAGGTTGGCGACATGGGAGAAGAGCTTCACATTGTCCACGAGCTTCACGCAGGCCTCATACCCGCCCTTGACCGAGAAGGTGAAGAGCGCGCCGGCTCCCTTCGGCACGATCATTTCCGCCCGCTTGCGATAGGGGGAGGAGTGCAGCCCGGCATAGGTCACGGTCTCGATCCGGGGGTCCTGCTCCAGCCATTCCGCAACGATCTTGGCGTTTTCGACATGGCGCTGCATCCGCAGCGACAGGGTTTCGATGCCCATCAGCGTGTAATGCGCGCCCTGCGGGTTCATCGTCATGCCGAGATCGCGCAGCCCCACGGCGATGGAATGGAAGGTGAAGGCCATGCTGCCCAGCGTCGGATGGAAGACGAGCCCGTGATAGGCCGGTTCCGGCTGGCTCAGCGAAGGGAACTTTTCGGAGGCGGACCAGTCGAACTTGCCCGAATCCACCACGATCCCGCCGGTGACGGTGCCGTTGCCGGTCAGGTATTTGGTCGCCGAATGGACAACGAGGGTCGCACCATGCTCGATGGGGCGGCAGAGATAGGGCGAGGCGGTGGTGTTGTCCACGATCAGCGGGATGCCCGCCCGGTCGGCGATCCGGGCCAGCGCGTCGAGATCGGAGATATAGCCGCCCGGATTGGCGATGGTTTCGCAGAAGATCGCGCGGGTGTTTTCGTCGATCGCATGTTCGACGGCCAGAAGATCATCGGTATCGACGAATTTCGCCGACCAGCCGAAGCGTTTGATCGTTTGGCTGAACTGGGTGATCGTTCCGCCGTAAAGCCTTGAGGACGCAACGATATTCTTGCCCGGTCCCATCAGCGGGAACAGCGCCATGATCTGCGCCGCATGGCCCGAGGAGCAGGCGATCCCGCCCGCACCGCCTTCGAGCGCCACCACGCGGTTGGCAAGCGCCGCCACCGTCGGGTTGGTCAGGCGGGAATAGATGTAGCCCACCTCCTGCAGGTTGAAGAGCTTGGCCGCGTGATCGGCATCGCGGAACACATAGGCGGTGGTCTGGTAGATCGGCACCTGCCGCGCGCCGGTGGCGCTGTCGGGCGCGGTGCCGGCGTGAATGGCCAGAGTGTCGAAGCCGAGGGGTCGTTCGGTCATGGGAGCCTCCCTTAAATACGCGCGAAGCCTAGGGGATGGGCGCGGGGGTGTGAAGGGGGCGGCGCGGGGGCGCGGCAAAAGAGAGCGGTATTCCCTCTGCGGGTGCCGGCGTGGAACAAAGCCGTTGCGCGGGGGGCGTGCGGGGGAAGATGGCCCGTGCCGCAGGGGAGCGCGATGCGGGGCCTGCCGTTGCGCCCCTGCCGGACCCCGGAGGGGTTTTGCACCCCTCCGGACCTCCCCGCAGGATATTTGGCAAGAGAAGAAAGGGAGGCGCGAGCTGAGCGCATGGCCGGGCTGAAGCGGTCGGCCTGAATGTGATCGGCTCAGGCGCACTCGTCAGGCGCCCCCCGTCAGATCCACCCCGACAGATGCGCCCCGTCAGGCCCGTTCATCCTTCGGGCTGCCCATCACGACGAAGGTGGTGATGGAGCGCAATTGCGGCAGCACGCCAAGGATTTCGGTGTGCCAATGCTTGAAAGCGGCAAGATCGGCCGTCTCCACCCGCAGCAGATATTCGACGGTGCCGGTGATGTTGTGACACTCCCGCACCTCCGGCGCGCGGGAGACGGCGCGCTCGAAGGACTCCTGTGCCGCCTTGGTATGGGCGTTGAGCCCGACCGTGACATAGGCGACGAAGCCGAGTCCGATCTTGCCGGGGTCGATCACCGCCCGGTAGCCCTTGATCACCCCGGCCCGCTCCAGTTCCTGCACCCGACGCAGGCAGGCGGAGGGCGACAGCCCGACCCGCTCGGCCAGCTCCAGGTTGGCCATGCGGCCATCCCGCGAAAGCTCGCGCAATATGTGGCTGTTTATTTCATCCATCTTCGGCATTTGTTGCAAAGAATGGCGTATCGGTCGAATTTTCGCAATCCGCTGCCGCGTGTTCGCGGCAATGATTGCGCCATGTCACAGGATCTGCTTCTTGCCCTTCTCGGCTTCGCCTTCGTCACCTCGGTCACGCCGGGGCCGAACAACATGATGCTGCTCGCCTCGGGGGTGAATTTCGGCTTCCGCCGGACGCTGCCGCATATGCTCGGCATCAGTATCGGTCATGCTCTGATGGTGGTGCTGGTCGGGCTCGGCCTTGCCGGGGTTTTCCACAGCTATCCGCCGCTCAAGACGGCGCTGAAGGCGGTGTCTGTGGCCTATATGCTCTGGCTTGCCTGGAAGATCGCCCATTCGGCAGCGCCGGGGGAGGGGAGGGCCACCTCCAGGCCCTTCACCTTCCTGCAGGCGGCGGCGTTCCAATGGGTCAACCCCAAGGCCTGGGCGATGGCGCTCGGCGCCGTCTCCGCCTATGCGCCGGAGGGCAGCCTGGGCCTCATCGCGGTGATCGCGCTCGTGTTCATGGCGGTCAACCTGCCCTCGGTCTCGCTCTGGGCCTGGGCGGGGGAGGCGCTGCGCCGCTGGCTGTCGGAGCCGTCGCGGCTGCGGCTTTTCAACTGGGGGATGGCGGTGCTTCTTGTCGCCACGCTCATCCCCGTTCTCAGGATGTAGTCACTTCACCCGCGTCCAGGTGCCGCCGTCCCGGCAGATGCCCAGAACGCAGCCGCGCACCGACAGCTTGTTGCCCGCGAGTGTCATGTCCGAATTGTAGGTCTTGTTGCGGTCGGGCGACCAGATCTGGCCATCGTCGTAAAGCCCGTCCGGATAGGCGACCATATCCCAGACGATCTTCTTGCCGACATTGGGGCTGTCGAGCTCCTTGCCGGCGCCGTCGAAGGCCTTGATCAGCGTGCCGCAGAAGGCCGGGCCGCAGGGTTTGATCTGCACATAGCCGTAATTGCCGTTGTCGTCGGGCTTGGTCTTCCAGATGCCTTCGACCGGATCCGCGGCAAGGGCGGCGGTTCCGGCAAAGGCCAGAGCCACGGCGAGAATCAGTGTCTTCATGATGGGGTTCCTCCTCCCAGAGTTCTGGAGCCGATCATCCGCGACAGAATGCCCCGCAATCAAGACTGACGTGGGGTCGCATTGCCTGCGGCGGCGGAAACCGGGCGCTTGGCAAGCCCGCCGCGCCGTGCCAAAGACCGCGCAGGCAGCGAACGGAGCCCGGCGATGATCCTTTACCCCGCAATCGACCTGAAGGACGGCCACTGCGTGCGGCTGCTGCGCGGCGAGATGTCGGCGGCCACGGTCTTCGGCGACGACCCGGCGGCACAGGCCGCGAAGTTCGAGACGGCGGGCTGCGACTGGCTCCATCTCGTCGATCTGAACGGCGCCTTTGCCGGCGCCCCGGTCAATGCGGCGGCGGTGGAGGCGATCCTCGCCCGCATCTCCGTCCCTGCCCAACTCGGCGGCGGCATCCGCGACATGGCCACCATCGCCATGTGGCTCGAAAAGGGCCTCGCGCGGGTGATCCTCGGCACGGTGGCGGTGGAAAATCCCGCCCTCGTCCGAGAGGCCGCCGCCGCCTTCCCGGGCAAGGTCGCGGTCGGCATCGACGCCCGCAAGGGCTTCGTCGCCACGAAAGGCTGGGCCGAGGAAACCACCGTCCAGGCCAGCGACCTCGCCCGCAGCTTCGAGGATGCCGGGGTCGCCGCGATCATCTACACCGACATCGACCGCGACGGCGCCATGCAGGGGCCGAACATCGAAGCGACCGAGGCGCTCGCCCGCGCCGTCTCGATCCCGGTCATCGCCTCGGGCGGGGTCAGCCGGATGGAGGACCTGATCGCGCTGCGCGACACAGGTATCATCGCCGGCGCCATCTCCGGCCGCGCGCTCTATGACGGCGCCATCGACCTTGCCACCGCGCTCCACGCCCTGAAAACCCGAGCCTGACAGCCTCGTTTTCCCCATCCCCTGTGCTCAAATATCCTCGGGGGGTGAGGGGGGCAGACAGCCCCCCTTTCCCGCAAGTCCCGCAAAAGCTACGGTCCCAAAATGCTCAAGACCCGCCTCATCCCCTGCCTTGATGTCGCCGATGGCCGCGTGGTCAAGGGTGTCAACTTCGTCAACCTGATCGACGCGGGCGATCCGGTGGAGGCGGCCAAGGCCTATGACGCCGCCGGGGCGGATGAGCTCTGCTTCCTCGACATCCACGCCACCCATGAAAACCGCGGCACCATGTTCGATCTCGTCACCCGCACCGCCGAGCAATGCTTCATGCCGCTGACTGTCGGCGGCGGCGTGCGGACGCCGGAGGACGTGCGCGCCCTGCTCCTCGCCGGGGCCGACAAGGTGTCGTTCAACTCCGCCGCCGTCGCCGATCCCGATGTGGTCGCCGCCGCCGCCGACCGCTTCGGCAGCCAGTGCATCGTGGTGGCCATCGACGCGAAAACCGTCGCCCCCGGCAAATGGGAGATCTTCACCCATGGCGGCCGCAAACCTACGGGCATCGACGCCGTGGACTTCGCCCGCACCGTCGCCGCCAAAGGCGCGGGGGAGATCCTGCTGACCAGCATGGACCGCGACGGCACCCGCGCGGGCTTCAACCTGCCGCTCACCCGCGCGATTTCCGATGCGGTTCCGGTGCCGGTTATCGCCTCGGGCGGGGTCGGCACGCTCGACCACCTCGTCGAGGGGGTGACCAGGGGCGGCGCCTCGGCGGTGCTGGCCGCCTCGATCTTCCACTTCGGCGAATTCACCCTCCGCGAGGCCAAGGAGCACATGGCCGCCGCGGGCATCCCGATGAGGCTGGCATGACCGCGCTCACCCGTCTGGCCGCCACGATCGACGCGCGGCGGAAGGCCGATCCCGAAAGCTCCTGGACCGCGAAGCTTCTCGCCAAGGGGCCGGAGAAATGCGCCGAGAAGTTCGGCGAGGAAGCCGTCGAGGCGATCATCGAGGCCGTGAAGGGCGACCGCGCGAAACTGACGGCGGAGGCGGCGGATGTGCTTTACCACCTGCTCGTCATGCTGGCCGCCCGCGATGTGACGCTGGATCAGGTTCTGGCCGAGCTGGAGCGCCGCGAAGGCACCTCCGGCATCGCCGAAAAAGCGGCACGCTAGCGCAAAATCCTTCGAAGAATCTTGCCTCAGAGGCCGAGACGCGGGATCTCGATGGCCGGGCAGCGGTCCATGACCACGCGCAGCCCCGCCGCGCGGGCCTCGACGGCCGCTTCTTCGTTGACGATGCCAAGCTGCATCCACAGCACCTTGGCGCCGATGGCGATCGCTTCCTGCGCCACCGGCCCGATCTCTTCGGCGCGGCGGAAGACATCGACCATGTCGACCGGCCCGACCTCGGCCCGGACCTCCGCCAATGACGCCCGCACCGGCTCGCCCCAGCCGCTATCCTGTCCGGCCTGACCGGGATTGACCGGAATCACCCGATAGCCTTGCCGCACGAGGACTTTCGCCACGCCATGACTGGCGCGGTCGGGCTTGGGCGACCAGCCGACAAGGGCGATGGTCTTCACCTCCGACAGGATGGCGCGGATTTCCGCATCGCTCTGACCGTCAACTGGTATGGCATCCTCCGGGGTGGGGTTCTGGTAAAAAGGCGCCCCGAGCCGGTGGCCGGGGCGCAAAGGTGTGGAACGAGGGACAGTGAAGAGGGGTTGCGGGGGTTCCGGACCCGCGCCTCTGACTGTGACATAGTTGCCCGCTTCCGGAATTTAAGACCTGCTCGCGTCTTCGTGAACGGGGCGGCGCCACCGGATCAGCGGTTCGCCGCCGCGTAAAGCGCCACGGCGGCGGCGTTGGAGACGTTGAGGCTCCCGAAGGCCCCCGCAAAGGGGATGCGCGCCACGACATCGCAGGTCTCGCGGGTCTTTTCGCGCAGTCCCGGCCCCTCGGCCCCGAGGAGGAGGGCCACCGGGCGCTTGCCGGTGGCGGCGAGCGCCCCGGCCAGCGGCTCCGTCCCCTCGCCGTCGAGCCCGATCAGCCGGTAGCCCATGGCGCGCAGCTCCTCCATCGCTTCGGAGAGATTCGTCACCTTCAGATAGGGCTGGCGTTCGAGCGCGCCCGAGGCGGTCTTGGCAAGCGCGCCGGTTTCCGGGGCGGAATGGTGGCGCGGGGCAACCACGGCACGGGCGCCGAAGACCTCGGCACTCCGCAGCACCGCGCCGACGTTGTGGGGGTCCGTCACCCGGTCGAGCAGCACGATCAGCGGCAGCCCCTCGCCGGAGATCGCCACATCGGCAAGCTTGCCCCAGTTGAGCGGCCGCACCTCGAGCGCGGCCCCCTGATGGACGGAGCCCTCGTCGATCGGCACGTCGAAGCGGCGCGGATCGGCCAGTTCCGGCGCCATCCCGGAGAAGGCCACCGCCTCCTCCAGCTTGTCGAGCGCGTTCTTGGTCAGCACCAGCCGGATCTTTTCGCGCCGCGGGTTCATCAGCGCATCGCGCACGGCATGGAGACCGAAGAGCCAGACCGTCTCCTTCGCCTCCGCCCGCCGGTTGCGCTCCTTGTCCACCACCCAGGCCGGTTTCTTGGCACCCGTCGTCATCGCATCCTCCGTCGCTTGTTCCGTGCTGTCGCAAGCATTTGGCTGTGCTGCAAGGCAAAAGAGCGGGCGAGGAGGAAATGGCGGAACGCGCTGCCTGCCCCGCCGCCCTCTCCCAACCCCCATGAGGGGAGGCAGGCAGCCCGCCGCTCAGAAGGCCTCCCCCCTTCTTCTCTTCCCAAATATCCTGCGGGGAGGTCCGGAGGGGTGCAAAACC
>JAPUEK010000084.1 GCA_027492585.1 Paracoccaceae bacterium
CGGGAGCCTTGGGGGCGGATCGGCATTCGGCGGGCGGTGTGTCCTGCGGCTGGCGCCGGAGGGGTTTTGCACCCCTCCGGACCTCCCCGCAGGATATTTATGCACAGTGGATGGAGGGGGAGGGGACCCAGGCGGGGGCCTGACTGCCGACATGGCCTTGCCCGCCCTCACCTCGCGCGGGCGAGCCGCCATTCGGTGATCTGGCGCAGGGGCGCGTCGGGCAGAAGGGTGATCTGCGGGAAGCCGGGCTTGTTCGGGGCATCGGGCCAGCCCTGGGTTTCGATGGCGATGGCCTCGTAATGGGACTGGCCGGGGCGGATCGCCTCGCGTCCGTCATAGACCTGCGCCCCCGGTTCGGTGGTGGCGACGGTCAGGTCCAGCCCGCCTTGTCCGCGCAGGACCAGCACGGGACGCAGCGGTTCCTGCCCGCGGGAGAGGCAGAAGCAATTGTCGAGCGGGGGATTCCGGGGCGTGATGACCTTCGGGCTGCGGAAGTCGAAAGGGGTGCCGGCGACCGGCACGATCTCTCCGGTCGGGATGAACTCGCCGGTGGTCGGCAGATAGGCATCGGCCAGCACCTGAAGGCTGTGTCCGTCCCAGCCCGGCCCGCCGTCCAGCGTCCAGTAGCTGTGGTTGGTGGCGTTGAAGATCGTGGGCGCATCCGTCACCGTCTCCAGTTCCAGCCGCAGGGTGGCGGGGGCGTGCAGGCTGAAGCGGGCGGTCAGGCGGCGGTTGCCGGGAAAGCCGCCCTCGCCGTCCGGGAGATCGAGCGCGAGCGTGGCGTGATCCGCCCCCGCCTCCTCCAGCGACCAGACCTTCAGATGCGTCCCCGCCGTTCCGGAATGGAGCGTGTGGCGACCGTTCAGATTGCGTTCGAACCGGCGCTCCTGCCCGTCGATCACCGCGCTGGCCCCGGTCAGCCGGTTGACCACGGGTGCGATGACGGAACCGTGATGGCGCATCGCACCCTCATAATCGGCAAGCCGCTCCGATCCGGGGCTGAGGTCATGCGCCACCCCCGCCATCCGCACCGATTGCAGCACCGCCCCCCAGGTCAGCAGGCTGACGGTCAGATCCCCCGCCGCAAGGGTGATCTTGTCCACCGTCTGCCCGGCAGCCGTGGTGCCGAAGGGGGTGATCATGGCTGCGGTCATCGGAAGCTCCCTTTTCAGGGCAGGCTTGCCGAGGACCGCGCCGGCGTCAAGATTGGGGGAAGCAATGGAGCATGGCGCCGGTCGGCTTTCGGGGGCGTCGCTGCCCTTCGTCTGGTCCCGGAGGGGTTTTGCACCCCACCGTCCTGCCGCCGGTCCCTTGAACCAGTGGCGGAGCCGGTGGCAAACCCCGCAGGATGTTTGAGGCAAGATGAAAGGGCAGGGGAGGCGGGCCGCAAGGGGGCCAGGTCTTCGCCCGTTCAGCCTGGCTGTCGATTGGCCCCGCTCAGCCCTTTAGGCAATCGCCCAGCGTCGTCGCAATGGCGCGCAGAAGGGTGTCATAGGCCGCAGGCCCCGGCTCCAGCCCCGAGCCGACCGGATCGAGCGCGCCGCCGAGCCGCGTGCCGCTGCCCTCCATCACCTGCGCCAACAGTTTCGGATTGTGCTGGATCTCCGGGAAGGCGCAAAGGACGCCGCCGCCCGCCAGCCGGTCGCGCAGCGCCTGCAACCGCGCCGCCCCCGGCGTCGCCGCATCGCCAAGCGCCACGGAGCCCGCCGCCTCCAGCCCGTAGTGATGGGTCAGATAGCCATAGGCGGCATGGAAGGTGATGAAGGGCTTGTCCTTCACCGGGGCCAGAAGGGCCGCGACCTCGGCGTCGAGCGCCGTGATGCGGGTCCGGGCGGCGGCGGCATTGGCCGCATAGATGGCCGCATGGTCGGGGTCGAGCCGCGACAGTTCTGCCGCGATCAGGCCGAGCCAGGTTTCGGCATTGCCGGGGTCGAGCCAGGCATGGGGATCGGTGGCGCCGTGATGGTGGTCATGGTCGCCCTCCGCTTCGTCCTCCGTGGCGGGACCATGGTCCTGGCCATCATCGGCACCCTGAGCATCAGCGCCGTGATCGTCGCCACCATGATCCTCTCCTTCCTCATGCCCGTGCTCGTCCTCCGCGCCTTCGCCATAGGGCAGAACCGCCGTTCCCGCCGCATCGAGAAGCGCGAGCTGCGGCACCCCGCCGCCCGCCGAGCGCAGCGCCCGGTCGAGCCAGGGGGTCAGCTCGGGTCCGATCCAGACCACCAGCCCGGCCCCGGAGATGGCCCCCATCTGCGAGGGTCTGAGCTGGAAATCATGCTCGTCCGCCCCTTTGGCGAGCAGCAGCTCCGGCGTGCCGAGATCGCCCATCACCTGCGCCACGAGCGATTGCACCGGCGGAATGTCGGTGACGACCCGCGGCACTTCGGCGGCGGCGAGGGTGGGCAGGGCGAGCAGGAGGCTCGCCATCGCGGATGATATGGTATAACGCATCGGTCGGGCCTTTCGCAGCGGGGTTGCGAAGGGTATGTATGTAATATCATAACACGTCAAGAGGCTCCCATGGCCCATCTGCATGATCCTGCCAACGCCGGGCCTGCCAACCCCGATCCTGCCTGCCCCGGCTGTGCAGCCCCCGATCTGGCCTTCGCGCCGCATGACCACGACCATTGCGCCGCCGATGCTCTGGCGCGGGCCGAGGCGCTGGTGGCCGAACGCGGGGCGCGGATGACCCCGGTGCGGCGGCGGGTGCTGGAGATCCTCCTTGAGGCGCATCGCGCGCTCGGGGCTTATGACGTGCTGAACAGGCTGGCGGCAGAGGGCTTCGGCAACCAGCCGCCCGTCGCCTATCGCGCGCTGGATTTCCTTGAGGAACAAGGCTTTGCCCATCGCATCCAGCGGCTGAACGCCTTCACCGCCTGTATGCATCCCGGCGAGGCCCATGCGCCGGCCTTCCTCATCTGCCGGTCCTGCAATGCGGTGGCCGAAGCGCCCGCCGCGCCGGTCCTTGCCGCCCTTGACCGCGCCGCCACCGGCTCCGGTTTCGCGGTGGAGCGGGCGAGCATCGAGGCGCTCGGCCTCTGCCCCGGCTGCCAGAGGGGCGGGGCGGGGGGGTCGGCATGAGCCTGTTGCGGGCCGAGAACATCTCCCTGCGGTTCGGCGGGGAGGAGGTGGTGAGCGGCGTCAGCCTCTCCGTCGCACCGGGAGAGATCGTGACGATCCTCGGGCCGAACGGCTCCGGCAAGACCACGCTTCTGCGCGCCCTTCTGGGCATCCTGCCGCTGTCGGCGGGCCGGGTGGTGCGGGCGGAGGGGCTGCGGATCGGCTATGTGCCGCAGCGGCTGTCCATCGACCGGACCATGCCCATGACGGTGCGCCGCTTTCTGTCGCTGCCGCAAAGGGTGGGCGAGGCGGAGGCCGCCGCCGCCCTCGCGCGGGTCGGTCTGCCGGGGCTTGGACAGCGGCAGATGACCGCGCTGTCGGGCGGGCAGTTGCAACGGGTGCTGCTGGCGCGCGCCCTGCTGATGCGGCCGCAGATCCTGCTTCTGGACGAGCCGACGCAGGGCCTCGACCAGCCGGGGGAGGCGGGGTTCTACCGCCTCATCGCCGAGGTCCGGCAAGAGACGGGGGCGGCGGTGCTGATGGTGTCCCACGATCTGCATGTGGTCATGGCGGCGAGCGACCGGGTGATCTGCCTCAACCACCATATCTGCTGCGAAGGAACGCCGCGCGTCGTCTCCAACGCGCCGGAATACCGGGCGCTGTTCGGGCTTGGTACGCAGGGGGCGCTGGCGCTTTACCGGCATGACCACGATCACAGCCATGATGGCGGGCATGACGGCGGGCATGACGAGCGGCAGGATCACTCCCACGACCCGCGCCACGACCATGCCCACGAGCACGGCCATGCCCATTCCCATGGCCCTTCCGACCGGACCCTTCCCCATGCTTGACGATTTCCTGATCCGCGCCGCCCTTGCAGGGATCGGTCTGGCGCTGGCGACCGGGCCGCTCGGCTCCTTCGTCGTCTGGCGGCGGATGGCCTATTTCGGCGATGCCACCTCCCATGCGGCGATCCTCGGCGTGGCGCTGGCCCTGGCGGGCAGCCTGCCCATCGGGGCCGGCACGCTTCTGGTGGCGCTGGCCATGGCGGGGACGGTTTCCACCCTCGCCGCGAAGGGTTGGGCGATGGATACCACGCTCGGCGTGCTGGCCCATGGCGCGCTGGCCTTCGGGCTCGTGGCGATCAGCTTCGTGCCGCAGGTGCGGACCGATCTTTCCGCCTATCTTTTCGGCGACATCCTCGCGGTGTCGAAAGGCGATCTGGCCTTCGTCTGGGGCGGCGCGCTTCTGGTGCTGGCGCTGATCGGCTGGCGCTGGCAGCCGCTCCTGACCGCCACCGTCAACGAGGATCTGGCCCATGCCTCCGGTCTCAACCCGGACCGGGAGCGGCTGGTGCTGACGCTCGCGCTGGCCGTTGTGGTGGCGGTGGCGCTGAAGGTGGTGGGGGCGCTTCTGATCGCGGCCATGCTGATCATCCCGGCGGCGGCGGCGCGGGGGCTGGCGCGCTCGCCCGAGGCGATGGCGGGCCTTGCGGTGGCGATCGGCGTCTTGTCTTCGCTGGCGGGGCTGGGGTTGTCGCTCTGGCAGGATACGCCGGCGGGACCGTCCATCGTGACCGCGGCGGCGCTGATCTTCGCAGCGGCGGCGGTATTCGGCCGGATGAGCCGCGCCTAGCCCCACCGGGCAGCCAAGCCGGAGCCACCCATTTGCCGGAAAGCATCCTGCTCGGTTTGCCGCCAGCTCAGGGGGCCGGAGGCAGGGCGGAGGGGACAAACCCCTCCGGGGTTGCGGCAGGGCGCCATCCTGACAGGCAGTCGAGCCCGCTCATCCTTCTGCGGGCAATGTCATGGGACACCGAAGCCCTCGACCACCGGTTTCCCCATCCCGCGGATCGGGCGGTCGCCGTAGAACACCCGGCCATGGCCATCCTTCGCCAGAACGAAGCCCGCGCCGCCGCCCCTCTGATCGGTTGCGCCATCGGGCCGCCGGTAGATCGGCGCGACCGGATTGCGGCTCGGCGCCAGATCCGCGCGCACCCCGCCTGTCAACGCCACCAAGGCCGCCTTCCCCATCTTGCCGGCCTTGCCCGGAACAGGGAGCCGCCCAAGGAAAGCCTCGACCGTGCCGTTGATCAAGAAGCCGTCCGCCCCGTCTTTCCGGCGAAACAGCGGAGGTCGAAGGCCGGAAGCCCCGCCGCATCCGCCGCTGCGGCAGCGGCACATTCAAGGGTGAAATGTCGGGTCTCTGTCCGATCCGTAACCCGCCGGCAAGGCCCCGCAAGCGCGGCGCAATGGCTTTCCTCCCCCTCACGCCAGATCCTGCGGCCTTTCAGATCATAGCCGGAAAGCGGAGCGGGGGGACCCGGTTCCGTCCTGCTCCTGCCGGCAGAGGCCCGTGGACTTTCCGTCCGAAGAAACGCCGGTCATGGGGGCGGAAACCGCCGTCTGCTCCTCCAGCGTGAAGGGCTGGTGGCGGTGCCGGGGTCCTTGCTGTCCACGGTGGTCCTGCGGACCGCCATGACTTCCGGGTTGTTGCAAGGGAAGACCCCGGTTTGGACGGATGCGGGCATGGCGCCTGCGAGGGCGAGGCCGGTCGGCGGAAACGGGGGCATCGGCTCCTCCGGCTTCTGGGGCGGGAGCGTATCCCGGCCCCAGAGCCGCGCGCAAGGCGGGGGCGGGCGGCATGGGACATGCGGCATCCCCGCCCCCGTCGCGCCATGCCGCTTTTCGCGCGCCATGTCGTTTTTGGCCGCGTTGTGTCGGGCGATCTTGCCCGCTTTCCCGCCCATCGGGCAGATATGGACAAAATCCCTCCATCGGAGTCGCCCCCATGAAAACCCATGTCAAAGCTTTGGTCGTCGGCGGTGGCGCTGTCGGCAACGGCATCGCCTATCACCTCGCCAAGGCCGGTTGGGAGACGATGCTCGTGGAGCGCGACGAGCTGACCTCCGGCTCCACCTGGCACGCGGCGGGGCTGCTGCCCCTGTTCAACATGGGCTATGCGACGACGCATATCCACAAATACTCCGTCGATTTCTACAAGTCGCTGGAGGCGGAGACGGGTCTGAACGCCGGCTTCGCGGTGGTGGGCAACCTGCGGATGGCCCAGCATCAGCAACGGATGGACGAGTATATGCTCTATTCCTCCGTCGCCGAAACCGCGGGCGTCTATCATGAGTTCCTGACCCCCGCCCAGATCAAGGAACGCTGGCCGCTGGTCCGCACCGAGGATCTGATCGGCGCGCTCTTCCATCCGCAGGACGGCTACATCAACCCCGCCGACGTGACGCAGGCCATGGCCAAGGGCGCGCGCCAGCGTGGCGTGACCATCGAGCGCAAGGTGCAGGTCGATGGCTACAAATGGACCGGCTCGGAATGGATCGTCTCCTGCACCCGGATGGTGGAGCAGGGCGGCAACCTGATCGCCTCGGACGAGAAGTTCGAGATCCGGGCGGAGCATGTGGTGACGGCGACCGGCAACCACGCGCAACGCACCGCGCGCCTGCTGGGCATCAAGATCCCGGCGATTCCGGTGGAGCATCAGTTCATCGTCACCGAACCCGATCCGATGCTGCAGGAATACCGCAAGACCCATGGCGAGCACCCGGTTCTGCGCGATGCCGATGCCAAATGGTATGTGCGCGAGGAACGCGGCGGCTGGATTCTCGGCCCCTACGAGAAGGGCGCCCCGGCGCGGTTCGAATATGGCGTGCCGGACAGCTTCCGCGCCGATCTCTTCCCGCTCGATCTGGAGCGGATCGAGCAGGAATACATGTCCTTCATCCACCGGCTGCCGTCTTCGGAAACCGTGGGTCTGAAGGATGATTTCAACGGCCCGATCTGCTACACCCCCGACGGCAACCCGCTGGTCGGACCGGCACCGGGCCTGCGGAACATGTGGCTGGCCGAGGGCTTCTCCTTCGGGATCACGGCGGCGGGTGGCACGGGCTATTACCTCGCGCAGATGATGGTGAACGGGGAGGCCGAAATCGACATGGCCAGCCTCGATCCGCGCCGCTACGGCAACTGGATGACCACCGAATACGCCGCGCGCAAGAACGAGGAATGTTACGATCACGTCTTCATCCTGCATCACCCGGATGAAGAACGCGAAGCGGCCCGCCCGCTGCGGACCGCCCCGGTATATGACCGCCAGAAGGCGCTTGGCGCGCAATTCGGCCAGGTCAACGGCTGGGAACGGCCGATCTACTACGGCCCGCTGAACGCGCCCGAGGATTTCGACCACAACACCCGCAGCTTCCGCCGCGGCGGCTGGTGGCAATATGCGGTCGATGAGGCCAAGGCGATCCGCGAGACCGCCGGGCTGATCGACGCCACCGCCTTCACCAAGCATGTGGTGAAAGGACCGGGAGCGACGGCCTTCCTCGACTGGTTCACCTGCAACGCCCTGCCGAAGGTCGGCCGCATCAACCTGACCTATGCGCTGACCCCCACCGGCACCACGCGGACCGAATACACCATCGTCCGCAATGGCGAGAACGACTACTATCTCGTCTCCGCCGGGGCCTGGACGGCCTATGACGCCGATTACCTCCGCAAATGCGCGGAGGACAAGGCGCCGGAGTTCGGCTATATCGAGATCCATGACGTGACGACCCAATGGGGTGTCTTCGCCCTTGCCGGGCCGAACAGCCGCAAGATCCTCGCCGAGATCATCAAGGACGCCACCCCGGAAACCGCGCTGTCGAACAAGCGGTTCCCCTGGCTCTCCGCCCGCAGGATCGAGCTCGGCATGTGTCCGGTCAATGCCATCCGCGTCGCCTATACCGGCGAACTCGGCTGGGAGCTGCACCACCCGATCGAGATGCAGCGTTATCTCTGGGATCTGCTGCTGAAGGCCGGTGAGAAGCACGGGCTGAAACTGGTTGGCGCGCGGGCGCAGAACTGGCTGCGGCAGGAGAAGAGCTATCGCGCCTTCGGCAACGAGCTTGGCCGCGATGCGACCCCGCTCGAAGCCGCGCTCGACCGCTTCGTCGATCTGTCGAAGGAGTTTCAGGGCAAGCAGGCGATGCTCGATGTCGGCATCCGCTCGAAATGCGTGACGCTGCTGATCGACGGGCCGGACGACACCGATCCCTGGGGCAAGGAAGCACTGGTCCTGAACGGCGAGAAGATCGGGCGGCTGACCTCGGGCGGTTATTCGGTGGCCTTCGGCAAGCAGATCGGCATGGGCTATGTGCGCCCCGATCTGGCCGTCACCGGGCAGAAGCTCCAGGTCCGCATCAACCGCGAACTCTGGGACTGCGTGGTGACCGAGGACAGCCCCTTCGACCCGTCGAACGCGCGCATCCGCATCGACGGCTGAGACCAAGGGCCGCCCTCCGGGGCGGCCTTTTCCTTCAGATGCGTTTCAGCATCTTGGCGACCCACCAGCGGGCGCCGACCAGCAGGAAGCGCCAGTCGGAAAAGAACTCCGGCGGCTTGCCTTCGATGGCATGGCCGATGAATTGCAGCACCCATCCGGCCAGAAACAGTCCGAGCGCCCAGGGCCAGAGCCCCGCGACGAAGAGCGACAGCACCCCGAGCGCCAGCGACAGCAGGATCATCGGGATGCCGAAGCTGTGGGTCAGCTGATTCCAGCGGTTCTGATGGCTGGTCGCATAGCGTGCGATCCAGTCCTCCCAGCTGCGGCCGTCGAGCATGGGGTTCCTCCCTGAAACACCGATGGGGCAGGGTAGGGGCGAAGGTGACCTCCGGGCAAGCCCTGCGCCGCCTGCCGTGGCGTCAGCGCTGGCTGCGCGCCTCCAGCCAGCGGTCCCAATCGGCGCGCGATCCGGCAAAGGCGTTCATATCCACCTGCCCCGCGATGCCCGGCACCCGTCCCGTGGAGGAATATTGCCAGAAGCGCCAGTGCTGGCCGGGGTAGCGGTCCGAGGGATGGGCCGCGACGGAGCGCAGCCAGAATTCCGCCCCGCCCAGCTGCCAGAGCGCATTGTCCTCGAAGAAATCGACGGTGGTGTAAAGGATCGGCGCCGTGCCGTAATGGCGGGTCAGAAGGCGGATGCCATCCGCCGCCTCGGCGCGGATCACCTCCGGGCTGCGGCGGATGCGGCAGGTGGGGGAGGTCGGCGTCCATTCCATGTCGAGCACCGGCGGCAAGGCGCCGGGGCTGCGCGGCACATGGGCGATATACCAGCGGACCTGCTCTTCCACCGGGCGGCAATGGTAGTAGAACAGATAGGCGCCGCGCCGCACCCCGGCCTGTCCGGCGCCGCGCCAGTGGCTGTCGAACATCGGGTCGAGGAGGTCGCCGCCCTCCACCGCCTTGATGAAGGCGAAATTGACGCCGCCGGCCCGCGCTTCCCGCCAGTCCACGCTGGTCTGAAAGCGCGAAAGATCAATGCCATGCACCGGATAGCGGCGGGTCTGCCCGGTGATGGCAGGATGGGGATCGTCATCGTCGAAGCGCGCCGGTGTGACGTGATTTGCAACCGCGCTCGGGGAGGTCTGGGAGGCGTGACGCTCCCCGCCTCGGCCTCCGCAGGCGGCGAGCAGCAGGGCAAGGCCGAAAAGCGCGGCGCGGGGCAGGGTGCGGGAAAGGGCGGCGGAACGGGGAATGGCGGCATGGGTCATGCCCCAGTGTCACCCATGCCGCGGTTCCTGTCACGGGGGCAGGAGCGGCGGCAGGCGGAAAGTCCCGCTGCCGCCGCTGCCATAGGTAGGGGCGGATGTTCTTCAGGACCCGTGGTCATACGGACGAAAGGGTATCGACATAGGGCGAGTGCGGTCGTCCTGCGGCGGGCGCCGGAGGGGCTTTGCGCCCCTCCGGACCTCCCCGCAGGATATTTATGGCAAGATGAAAGGGGAGGGTGCAGGGGCCGCGGCCTGCGGCAGGCGTGTCGATGTGCCACGGGCGGGACAAGGCACAGGCTCTTCTGTGTAGCCTGCCCCGCCGGTTCTCGGGCAAGCTTCCCTCAGGCCGCGGCCATCTCGTCCCAGGCGGCAAGCGCATGGGCGGCGTACATCAGCGCCGGTCCCCCGCCCATCTGCACGCACATGGCGAGAACCGAGCCCAGCTCCTCCCGGCTGGCTCCGGCCTTGATCAGCGCCTCCACATGCAGGTTCACGCAAGGCTCGCAGCGCTGCGTCACCGCGATCGCAAGCGCCACATATTCGCGCTCTTTCTTCGACAGGCTGCCATCGGCCATGGCCCCTGCCGACAGCGCACCAAAGCCCTTGGCGGTTTCGGGGTTGAGCCTGTGCAGCGCGCGCAACTCGGTGCGGATTTCGGCGGTCTTGGCGATATAGCTCATCATCTTCTCCTTTGGATGAGGAGGAGATGGGGCCTCGCACGGGGCGCCGCCTTGATCCGGATCAAACGAATTCCATTTTATGAATTCGTTTTGGTGCCGATCACCAGAAGATTGTTGGCGGGCATGTCCCGGCGGCGCGGGCTCAGGCCCGCTGCCCGCATCCAGCCTTCCACCTCCGCGACATCCTTGTAGCCGATGGCAGGGTCCTGCGCGCGCAGGCTGGCGTCGAAGGCCGCATCGCCTTCGGAGGTCGCAAGCCCCTCCCGCAGGAAGGGGCCGTAAAGGAAGAGCCGGCCCTCGGGCGCCAGCACGCGGGCCGCTTCGGACAGAACCACCTGTGCCGCGGTTTCGGATATGAGATGGAGGAGGTTGATGATCACCGCCGCCTCCTGCGCGGGAAAGTCCCGATGCCAGCCGGGGCGGGCGGCATCCAGCACCACCGGCGGCAGGGCGCCCTCCGTCCCCGCCGTCCAGGCGGCGATGGAGGCGAGATTCGCCGGGTCGAGATCGGTCGGCTGCCAGATCAGCCCCGGCAGCGCCGCCGTGATCCGCGCCGCGTGATAGCCGGAGCCCGAGGCGATCTCCAGCACCCGGCCGTGCAACCCCTCGGCCCGAAGCGCCTCCAGGATCGGGCCGGCGTTGCGCTCTGCCGAAGGGGGCAGGCGGCGGCCATCCGGCCCTGTGGCAGTCCCGCTGTCGGGCAGGCGCAGGCTCATCCGAAGCGGGCGGGGGAGAGGACCGCGACCAGATCCGCAGGGGCCTCCGTCGCCCGCCCGGCCAGAAGATCGGCGGCAAGCCGACTTGCGGCGGGAGAGGACTGGAAGCCATAGCCGCCCTGACCCGCCAGCCAGAAGAAGGACGGCTCCCTGAGGTCGCGCCCGATCACCAGCACCCGGTCGGGGGCAAAGGTCCGCAGCCCGGCCCAGTTGGCGATGAGACGGGTGACCGGCTCCGTCACCATCTCCTCATAGCGGGCAAGCCCCTCGGCCAGCACCATGTCGTCGGCCCAGGCGTCGTGCGGGTCCATCGGATGCTCCTCCGCCGGAGAGACGAGCAGCGCCCCGGCATCGGGCTTGGCATACCAGGTCTCCCCCACCCCGAAGAGCATCGGCCAGCCGGAGACATCATGCCCCCCCGGCGCCGGGATGCGCGCCATGGAACGGCGGTTCGGCTGCAACCCGACGGGCCGGACCCCGGCGAGGGCGGCAACCTGATCGGCCCAGGCCCCGGCGGCATTGACGATCGTGGCGGCGGTGAAGGTGCCGGCGCCGCTTTCCACCCGCCAGCCCGCACCCTCGCGGATGATGGCGCTGACGCGGGCCGAGGTCAGGATCTGCGCGCCATGGGCCTTCGCCTCACGCGCGAAGCCTTGGAGCAGCAGGTCGGTGTCGATGTCCCAGGCGTGCATGGCCATGGCGGCATGGGCCACCACGGCGGGATCGAGGACCGGGACGAGCGCCAAGGCCTCTTCAACCGGGATCGGGTTCAGCGCCATCTTCGCCGCATCCTCGGCGATCCCCGCCGCCTCCTCGGCCTTGCCGAGGATCATCATGCCGCGCGGCGACAGCAGCCCCGGCGTCCCCCGGAAGAAATCCCCCGAGGCGAGCGACAGTTCCACCACCGGGGCAAGGCCGTAATGCGGCTCATACAGGGCGGCAGAGCGGCCTGACGCGTGATGGGCGAGGTTCGTCTCCGCCTCAAGCAGGATCACCCGGCCAAGGGGGGCGATCCGCGCCGCCGCCGAAACGCCGGCAATGCCGCCGCCGATGATCAGGAAATCCGCATCCATACCCGCCTCCCGCTTTTGGCGGACTATCGGCGGGCGGCGCGGGGGATGCAACGGGGAACGGGTGGGAAACGGGGCTTGCGGGACCGCGACGCCTCCTCCAGGCTTGCCCCGTCCGGGATCGGATGGATTCAGGAGGACGGGATGGATCTCAACCAGATCACGCTTTCCGTGCGCGATTTCGACGAGGGACTGCGGTTTTACACCACCCTCGGGCTGAAGCAGATCGTCCACAATGCCGAGGGTCGCTATGCCCGGTTCGAATTGCCTTCCGGTTCGACGACGCTCCCGCTTTGCGAAGAGGCGGGTGCGGCGGGGTCAGCGGTGCTGTATTTCGAGGTGGAGGACGTGGACCGCAGCCATGCCGAGCTGATCGCGGCGGGGATCGTCTTCGACAGCCCGCCGCAGGAGGAAAGCTGGCGCTGGCGGGAGGCGCGGTTCCGTGATCCGAGCGGCAACAGGCTGTGCCTTTACCATGCGGGTCCCGACAGGAGGTTCCCGCCGTGGCGGCTGACAGGTGCGGGCTGAGCGGGCGCAGGCTGAGCGGGCGCAGGCTGGGCGGGTCAGGCGGCTGACGGCGGACAGAGTGCGAGGGCAGGCCAGAAGGCCAGTGCCGCCGGGCGATATCAGGCTTTGCCGCAGGGGGCGGGCGCAACCGGATGGCCCGGCTCCACACCCGCCGCAATCTGCGGCCGGCCCCTTGCCCCGTGGATCAGGCAGAGGCGCAAGTCGCCTGAGTTAAACGTATATTCCGCACCTTCGGGTTTGCATCCTCCGGCAAGGGGGCAGGGTCGGCCATGATCCTGCGCGATAGCTGGATGCGCGTTTCATTATTATCTATCGGGGCGGTTTCCTGCGAACAAATTGGCCAGAAACGACAGGAACCGAAGATGGCCGATTTCTCACCGACCGCCGACTATGTCGAAATCCGCCAGGGTGTTGCCAATGTCTGCGCGGCCTTTCCCGGCAGCGACTGGCGTGATCTGGACAGCCGCCGGGCCTATCCTGCGGAATTTGTCGCGGCGCTGATCCGTGCGGGCTGGCTTGGGGCGATGATCCCGGAAGACTATGGCGGGTCGGGGCTCAGCCTGACGGCGGCTGCGGTCATTCTTGAGGAAATCCACCATCAGGGCTGCAATGCCGCCGCCTGCCACGCGCAGATGCATACGATGGGAACCGTGCTGCGCCACGGCAGCGCGGAGCAGAAGCGCCGCTATCTGCCGGGCATCGCCGATGGTTCGCTTCGGCTTCAGGCCTTCGGGGTGACCGAGCCGACCAGCGGCACCGATACCCTTGCGCTGAAGACGACCGCGCGGCGCGAGGGCGGGGAACGGGTGATCAACGGCCAGAAGATCTGGATCAGCCGCGCCGAACATTCCGATCTTATGGTCCTGCTGGCGCGGACCACTGCGCGGGAACAGGCCGTGTCGCGCACGGACGGGTTGTCCGTCTTTCTGGTCGATATGCGCGTCAAGATCGGCAAGGGCATCGAGCTGCGGCCGATCCGCACCATGATGAACCATGCCACGACGGAGATCTTCTTCGACGACCTGCGGCTCCCCGCCGATGCGTTGGTGGGCGAAGAGGGCAAGGGCTTCCGCTACATCCTGTCGGGATGAATTCCGAACGCATCCTGATCGCGGCGGAATGTATCGGCGATGCCAAGTGGTTCCTCGGGAAAGGCGCCGATTACGCGAAGGATCGCGTGGTCTCGGGGCGCTGATCGGGCGCAATCAGGGGTGCAGTTTCCCTTGGCCCGCGCCTATGCACATATGATCGCGGCCGAGGCGATCGTCTACCGCGCTGCGGCCATGTATGACGCAGGCCAGAATCCGGGGTGGAGGCGAACACCGCCAAGATGCTTGCCGCCGATGCGGGCTGGGAGGCGGCGGAGGCCTGCCTTCAGACCCACGGCGGTTTCGGCTTTGCCGAAGAATACGATGTCGAGCGCAAGTTCCGCGAGGCGCGGCTCTATCAGGTTGCACCGATCTCGACCAACCTCATCCTGTGCTACATCGCCGAACAGGTGCTGGGCTTGCCGAAATCCTACGGCGCGGGGGTGCCGTGATGGTCCTGGCGCGCCTGCTGGATCTTGGCGCGATGCCGCCGGAGACCCTTCCGCAAGAGGCGCTGCGGATGGCACGGCTGTCCTTCTTCGACTGGATGGTCTGCGGTCTGACCGGGCGGGATCAGCCCGTCGCCCGCATCCTGCGGGAGCAGGTGATCGGGGAACAGGCCGCCCCGCAGGCCAGCCTCTTTGGCGGAGGGGCGACGGCGGCGTGGGGCGGGGCTCTCGTCAATGGCGCCCCAAGCCATGCGCTGGACTACGACGACACCCATTTCGCCCATATCGGCCACCCTTCGGTTGCGGTCTTTCCCGCTGCGCTGGCGGTGGCGGAATGGCGCGATCTGTCCGCCCTCGTGTGATCGAGGCCTATGCGCTGGGGGCGGAGGCCTCGATCCGGCTGGGCATCGCGCTCGGGGCGGGACATTACGGGCGGGGGTTTCATCAGACCGCCACGGCGGGAGCCTTCGGCGCCACCCTGGCGGCGGGTCATCTGCTGGGACTGGACCGCGACGGTCTGCGCCGGGTGCTGGGCCTTTGCGCCACCCGCGCCTCGGGGCCGAAGTCGCAGTTCGGCACGATGGGCAAAGCCTATAACGCCGGTATCGCGGCCTCCAACGGGGTGGAATGTGCGCTTCTGGCCCTGCGCGGCATGTCGGCGCCCGATGACGGGATCGGGGGACCGCAGGGCTTTCTGCCGACCCATGCCGATGCGGCGAGCCAGACCGAAGCTTTCTCCGTGCCGCCGGAGCAGGCGTTCCTGCTGGTGGAGACGCGCCATAAGCTGCACGCTTGCTGTCACGGCACACATGCGATGATAGAGGCGCTGCGGACGCTTTGCCGCCATCCGGGACTTGCCCCCGACGAGATCGCCGAAATACGCCTGAGGACGGTGGCCCGCTGGCTGGCTGTCGTGGTGATAAGCGGGCGCGATACCGCTGCCGAGCACAGCTTTGCCGGTGCGCTGGTCATGGACGCCGGCCTCGCCCGGCTGGCGGCTTGCGTCTCCGTGCAGGGCGATCCGGGCCTGACCGATATGCAGGCGCAGGGCGTGCTGCGTCTGGCCAGTGGCCGGGAGCTGCCCTTCAGCCATGATCTCGCGGCCGCGCTGCCGCATGAGGCGCTTGGCGCGGCGCTGCTGGGGAAGGCGCGGGCGCTGCTGGGACCCCTCGCTGATACCCTCTGGCAGGACGTGCAGGGGCTGGGGAGCCTCTCGGCACGGGTGCTGGGGCGCAGGCTTTCGGCAGCGGGAGAGGCAGCATGACGACCGGGGAGCGGGATCTTCAGGGGTGCTCGCCGTGGCGCTGGAACAGGCGGTTGCAGCGCCGCTGGCGACGGTGCGGCTGGCGGATGCCGGAGCGCGGGTGATCAAGATCGAGCGGCCGGAAGGCGATTTCGCGCGGGGCTATGACCGGCTTGTCCATGGTGAAAGCGCCTGTTTCGTCTGGATCAATCGCGGCAAGGAATCGATCTGCCTCGATCTCCGGCGGGCTTCCGATCTTGCCCTGCTTCGGCGCATGGCCGCACAGGCCGACGTTTTCATCCAGAACCTCGCCCCCGGCGCGGCCGAGCGGCTGGGGCTGGGGCCGGAGCGGCTCTGCGCGGACAATCCGCGGCTGATCCATGTGGGGATTTCCGGCTACGGCCCGGATGGTCCTTACCGGGACCAGAAGGCCTATGACATGCTGATCCAGGGCGAGAGCGGCCTGCTGTCGGTCAAGGGAACGCCCGAAGGGGCTGCGCGCGTGGGGATCTCCGTCTGCGACATCGCGGCGGGTGAGACGGCCTTTCCGCCATACTGCAATCGCTGATCGCCCGGACGCGCGCGGGGCAGGGCCGTGCCGTTGATGTATCGCTGTTTCATACCATGGCCGACTGGATGAACGTCCCCTATCTGCAATCCGCCTATGGCGGAGCCGCACCTGCGCGCATGAGGTTGGCCCATCCCTCCATCGCCCCCTATGGCGCCTTTGCCTGTGCCGACGGGCGGCAGGTGCGCCTGTCGGTGCAGAGTGACCGCGAATGGATTCTACTGGCCGGGGCGGTGCTGGGCCGGCCCGAGCTCGGCACGGACCCGCGCTTTGCGTCGAACGTGGCGCGGGTGGCGCATCGGGCGGAGCTTGATGGGCTGATTGCCCCGGTGGTCGCCACCATGGACCGGGAAACGGCGATGGCGCGACTGGGCGGGGCGGGGATCGCCTGTGGCAGGATGTCGGGGCTGGAGGATCTGCAAACCCATCCGCATGCCCACCGCATCCGCGTCGACAGCCCCACCGGCCCTGTGGAGATGATGGGGCGCGGCGTCAGCTTTGCCGGAGGCGGCATCGGCTACGGTCCGGTGCCGGCGCTTGGCGAACATGGCGCGGCGCTGCGGCAGGAATTCGGAGCATCGCCATGACGCGGCATCCGGATTGGCAAAGCCTGCTTTTCGTGCTGGCCGGGCAGGAACGTTTGCTGGCGTCGGCGCTGCGGCTGCGGCCCGATGCGGTGATCCTCGATCTGGAGGATGCCATACCCCCGGAGGCCCGCCCGGCTGCGCGCGCAGCCCTTTCGGCTTCGCAGCGGCACCTGCGCGACGCCGGGATCGGCTGTGCGGTCCGGGTGAATGGTTCGCTGGGCGATATGGTGGCGGATGCCGCAGCGCTTGAGCTGGGCTCTGTCGATGCCTTGGTCGTTCCGAAATGCGACGATCCGCGCCCGCTGGAGAATATGGCAGAGCTGACGGGCGGCAGCGTGCCGCTGATCGCGCTGATCGAAAGCCCTGCCGGGCTGCGCCGCATCCACAGGATCGCCGCTGTCCCGCAGCTCGCCGGGCTGATGCTGGGCAGCGAGGATTTCTCCGCCAGCCTCGGCATCGACCCGGACGGCGGCCTGCTTCATCCGGCCACCATCCTTGCCCTGGCGGCGGCCGAGCGGGGCCTGATGGCGGTGGGCTTTCCCGGCTCCATCGCCAATTTCCGCGATCTTGGCCTCTATGCACGCCAGATTGCCAAGGGTCGGGCATTGGGCATGACCGCCGTTGCCGCGATCCATCCGTTTCAGCTGCCGGTGATCGCCGCCGCCTTCGCCCCCCCGCCATGCCGAGATCCTGTGGGCGCAGAAGATCCTCGCCCGCGCCGGACAGATGCGGGCCGCCGGTCAGGGGGTTGCAGCCGAAGCCGGCCAGATGATCGACGCCCCTGTGATCGCCCGCGCGCAGCGCCTTCTTGCGCGCCGCACCCCACGGCAGCCCAGCCCCGCGCCCTGAAGGAGAATCCGATGCCCCGCCCGCTGATAACCGCTGCCGCACAGATGGGTCCCATCGCCCGCAGCGATACCCGTGTGCAGACCGTCCACCGTCTTGTCGAGATGATGCGTGAGGCGCGGTCGCGCGGGGCCGGGTTGGTGGTTTTCACCGAACTCGCGCTGACCACCTTCTTTCCGCGCTGGCTGATCACGGATGAGGAGGAACTCGACAGCTACTACGAAACCACGATGCCTTCGCCCGCGACGCAGCCGCTTTTCGACGAGGCACGGCGTCTGGGCATCGGGTTCAGCCTCGGTTACGCGGAGCTGGTCATCGAAAACGGGGTGAAGCGGCGTTTCAACACCGCCATCCTTGTCGATCGCACAGGCCGGATCATCGGAAAGTACCGGAAGGTGCATCTGCCCGGCCATGACACTCCGCAGCCGGGCCGGGCCTTTCAGGATCTGGAAAAGCGCTATTTCGAACCCGGCAATCTGGGCTTTCCGGTCTTTCGCGGCTTTGGCGGCGTGATGGGCATGGCGATCTGCAATGACAGGCGCTGGCCGGAAACCTATCGTCTCATGGGGCTTCAGGCCGTCGATATGGTCATGCTCGGCTACAACGCGCCCTTTGACCATACCGGCGACGAAGCCGTGAACAGCCTGACCCTGTTCCACAATCACCTGTCGATGCAGGCGGGCGCCTATAAGAACGCAACCTGGGGTGTCGGCACCGCAAAATGCGGCACCGAGGAAGGCTCCAGAATGGGCGCGCAGAGCGTGATCATCGCGCCTTCGGGCGAGATCGTCGCACAGGCGACGAATGTCGAGGACGAGGTGATCACCGCGAAATGCGATCTGGACATGGGGCGGATCTACAAGGAGACGATCTTCAACTTCGCCCGTCACCGCCGCCCGGAACATTACGGGCTGATCGTGGGGAGGGCAGGGGCCATCCCCCCTGCCGGGGGGGATGAGCCGTGACCGATGATCGCGGCCTGAGCGCGTAACGCGATCTCTTCCGATGCCGCCGATCGCGGGAGGCCATCGCCGCCGCCTGATCGCGGCCGTGAATGAGCGCATGGGCGATGCCCTGCATCTGCCCGACCACACCCGGCGTCGCTATGCCCTTCGCCCCGCTGGAAGCCGATGCCGAAGTGTTCTTCCACCACAATTTCCGCACGCTCAGGAACACGGCGCTTGGCAACTTTCTCGACTGGTGCGGGTTGTCCGTCCCGAACGGCGCCGATGCGGACGGGATGCCGACCGGGCTGATGGTCTGCGGGCGGCATGGGCGCGATCTGCCGCTGCTGTCGGCCGGGCTGGCCCTGGAACAGTTCATACGCGGCTGAAGCCGCAACGATCCGAAGGGGGTGGAATGATCCGCTCCCGCGATTCAAGACAGGAGGAAAACGGATGACCAAGAAGATCATATGCGCTTTCGGCACCGACATCGATTCGGTGGCGGGCTGGATCGGCTCCTATGGCGGCGGCGACAGCCCGTCCGACATCCAGCGCGGGATTTTTGCGACCGAGGTGGGCGTCCCCCGCCTGCTGCGGATGTTCAAGAAATACGATCTGAAAACCTCGTTCGTCATCCCCGGCCACTCGCTGGAGACCTTCCCCAGGCAGATGGAGATGATCGTCAAGGACGGCCATGAAGTCGGCGCGCATGGCTACCTGCACGAAAACCCCATCGCCATGACGGCGGCCCAGGAAGAGGATGTTCTGGTCAAGTCGATCGAGCTGATCAAGGACCTGACCGGGCAGGCGCCGCGCGGCTATGTCGCGCCGTGGTGGGAGATGTCGAATTCGACCGCCGCTCTGCTGGTCAAGCACGGCTTCACCTGCGACCATTCGCAGGGCTACCGGGACTTCCAGCCCTTCTATGCCCGGGTCGGCGATAGCTGGAATACCATCGACTATTCGAAATCGGCGAAGGACTGGATGCATCCGCTGAAGCACGGGGCCGAGATCGACCTCGTGGATATCGCGGCCAACTGGTATGTCGACGACCTGCCGCCGATGATGTTCATGAAGAAGTCGCCCAACAGCCATGGCTTCGTCAATCCGCGTGACATCGAGGAGCTGTGGCGTGACCAGTTCGACTGGGTGTACCGCGAGATGGATTATGCGGTGTTCGCCTTCACCATCCCCCCGATGTCGCCGGACGCCCGCAGGTTCTGCTCATGCTGGAGCGGCTGATCGAATGCATCAGCAAACATTCCGGTGTGGAATGGGCGACCTTCGAGGATATCGCCAAGGACTTCCGCAAGCGCTATCCCTTTGCCTCGGGCAATCGTCCCGAAGTGATCTGACCCGGATCGCCGGAGGGGCTCACCCCTCCGGATTTTCCGACAGAGGAGAGCGCCATGTGCAATGCCTGTGGAAATCCCGCGGCCCCCGGACACTGGACGGAAGCCGGCGCCGCCACGCCCGGCGACCGTCTGCGCGCACGGTTCCATCGTGCGGCTCTGTTGCAGGCGGTGCTGCGTCCCTATGGGCTCACCGCCCATGACGGCGTCGTCGTGCCGGGCATCCAGATCGGAACCCTGGCCGGGGCGCAGAGCATCGTTCAGGATCTCGGAGAGGTCTGGGCCGAGGCGGAACGTCTCTCCGGTCAGGCGATAGACCCTCTCGATCCGCGGTATCCGGATGACTGACACGCGCCTGCGGCTCACCATCCTGGGCGGCTATCTGGGGTCGGGCAAGACAACCCGGCTGCGCCATCAGCTTCATGTCGGCGCCTTCGGGCCGCGGGTTCATGTCGTCGTCAACGAAGCGGCCGAGGTCCCCGCCGATGATGCGTTGCTGACCGGGGCTGAAGGAATGACGCTGCTGGCGGGGGGCTGTTGTTGCTGCACCGGGCGGGCCGAACTGATTGCCGCCCTGCGCGCAATCTGCGATGCGCGCAGCCGGGTCGCCGCCGATGCGCCGCGGCTGGAGAGGATCGTGCTGGAAACCAGCGGTCTGGCCGATCCCGGCGCGATCGTGCAGGCGATCCAGACCGATTCCGTCCTGATCCACCATATCGTGACGGAGCGCACCATCGTTGCGGTCGACAGCCTGCACGCCCTGGCCCATCTTGCGACCGAACCCCTTAGGCGGCGCCAGACAGGCGCTGCGGACCATTTGATCCTTACCAAGAGCGATGCCTGTGATCCTGCCGCGCTTGACCTTCTGCGTGCCACGCTGGGCGCACTGAACGGCCATGCCACCCTGTCCGCCGCCGTGCGCGGCGATACGGTGGCGCTGCCGCCGCTGGCCCCGGACACCGCTCCGGCCCCCTTGCCGGCGCTTGCGGAGGAGGATCGGCGCGGCCCGATCCAGCCCACGCAGCTTGCCATTCCCGCGGGGCTGGACTGGTCCGCCTTTACGCTCTGGCTCTCGGCGCTGCTCCATGCGCGGGGCGATGATCTCGTGCGCGTCAAGGGCGTTGTCCGCACCCCGGCGGGGCGGCTCCTGCTGCAAACCGTCCGGAAGCTTGTGCAATCCCCCGAAATCCTGCCCAAACAGACCCGAGAGAGGGCCGACGACCGGATCGTCTTCATCGGCCGCGGCTACCGGCCGGACGACCTTGGCCGCTCCCTTCACCGCTTTCTCGGCCTTGTCCCCCTAAACCCTGACGAACGGAGCTCCGCATGACCACCTGCACCATCCGCCCCCTGCGCCCCGAAGACCGTGCCGACTGGGCGCGGCTATGGACGGGCTATCTGGAATACTACCAGACCAGCGTGCCGCAAGCCGTCTACGACAGCACCTTCGCCCGGCTTCTGGGCGGAGAGGCGCAGGACTTCAACTGCCTGATCGCGGAGCTGGACGGCCGGCCGGTGGGTCTTGTGCATTATCTCTTCCACCGCCACTGCTGGAAGATCGAGAACATCTGCTATCTGCAAGACCTTTACGCCGAGCCGTCGGTGCGTGGCATGGGCGTCGGGTGCGCGCTGATCGAGGCGGTCTATGCCGCCGCGGATGCGAACGGCACGCCCGCCGTCTATTGGCTCACGCAGGATTTCAACGAAACGGCGCGCAGGCTCTATGACCGCATCGCGCAGGTGACGCCCTTCATCCGCTACAACCGCAAGCTCTAGCTGCGGGTTTTGCGGTAGCTGTCCTGCAGCGCGATCCGCGCGCCGTCGAACCGGAAGATGTCGCACCCCTGGACCTCGACGCGGCGGCCGTTGCGGTCCGTGCCGGAAAAGCGCCATTCCGACAGACCCGTATCGCCGATGACGCGATGGCTTTCGTCCGTCCATGCGGCTTCGGGAAAGGTTTCGAACAGCTCGGCATAAGCGGCGCGCACCGCATCCCGCCCGATGAAACGCCGACCCTCTGTCTCGGTCCCGGCAGAGGCATGGAAAGCGCAGTCGGCGGCCATGCAGGCCATGAGCCCTTGCAGATCCCGCTCATTCCAGGCCGCCATGAATCGTACGAGAAGCTCCCGCCGCCGGCAGTTTTCCAGATCGGAAACGGTTTCGATCTCCAGAAAGGACAGCGGAGCGGTGCCGGCATTGGTGACATTGTGGTTGATGCCTTCGCGGCGCGAATAGGGAACGCCTTGTGACAAGGCGGCGGTCCGCGCCGTGCCGTCGGGCTCCTCCAGAGCCAGGGTGCCGTCCGTCAGCGGAACGATCACATAATCATGGCCATGCACATGCCAGCCGGTCGCCGCCCCCGGCGCAAAACGCCATTCGGTCACTTTGAAACGGTCGTCCTCGATATGCACGATCCCTTCGGCAACGGCTCTGGTCATTCTGGTCCTTCCTGACCGTCAGGTCGATCTGCTCCGGCTTCCTTCAGGCTGGCAGGCGCAGGATGGCGCCAGATCTCCATCGGACCCAGCCGGACATGCCGGAAAATCCCCTCGTATGTGCAGTCCATCCGCTTCGCCAGCCGGATCGAGCGTTCGTTGGCCGGATCAATCATGCTCACGGCCGTAGGCCAGCGCAGGACGTCATAGGCATGGGCGCGCGCCGCGAGGGCGGCTTCAAGGGCAATCCCACGGCCTTCCGCATGATCCATCAGCACCCAGCCCACCTCGGGCTCCATCCAGCCTTCGGGAAACCACAGCCCGACATGCCCGCAGAATTGCCCGGTTGCGCGGTCTTCCACCGCCCACAAGCCATAGCCGCGCAAGGCCCAGTGACCCAGATGCGTGGCAAGCCCGCGCCAGGCTTGCTCCGGCGTCAGCGGGCCGCCGATGAACCGGGATCGCTCGGTTTCGTAAAACGCTGCGAAATCATCGAAATCGGACTGACGATATTCCCGCAACAGCAGGTTCCGGGTCGTCAGCCGGGGGATCTTGACCGTGAAAGCGTCCATCGGATCCTGCCTTTTACGCAAGGTTATCCCGAACTTCGGCCCACTGGAAATATCCGTCCGTGCAAGCTGTTATGCCCAAAACCGGGTCTCTTCGGTCCCAATCCCGCGCCATGGGGCCTTCCCCCAAGGCAAATGCCGTCGGAGAGGCGGACCCCGCCGCCCTTTTGCGACCGGATCAATAGGGGCGCGGGACGAACGGCAAAGGCATTGCAGCCTGCCGGCCTAGAATTCCTCCACCATCACCACGCCCGGAATGGCCTTGATCGCGCCCTTGATCTGGGGTGTCACCGGATAGGGCTTCGGCAATTCCATGTCGATCTCGCGGCCCTGTTCATCGGCGATGCAGAGCCGGATCGTCGCGCGGTTTCGGCCCTCCATCTTGCCGAGGAGGGTGGCGAGCGAGGGCAGCGCCTCCGCCCGGTCCAGATAGATCCGCAGGTCAGCGACTCCCGCCTGATCGGCCACGGTATCAATGGGTTGCACCGCATTGGCCAGAAGCTTCACCCCCTCGCCATCGGGATCGGCCTTGACCGTCAGCACGACGTTCTTGCCCGGCTCCAGATTGTCCCGCGCCGCCTCCAGCACGTCGGAGAAGACCGTGACCTCATATAGCCCGGTCGGATCGGAAAGCTGCACGAAGGCAAAGCGGTTGCCGCGCGCCGACTTGCGCTCCTGCTTGCTGCTGACCGAGCCCGCGATCTTGGCGATCAGCGGCCCGCGCTCGGCCAAGGCGGTGATCTCGGCCAGCGTCTTCACGTCCTTGCGCTTCAGCGCCCCCATGTAATCGTCGAGCGGATGGCCTGACAGATAGAAGCCGACCGCCTGATGCTCCTGCGCCAGACGCTCCACCGGCAGCCAGTCGTTGCGGAAGGGCAGGCGGGGTTCGGGAATGTCCGCGCCGCTTTCGCCGAAAAGCGAGACCTGGGAGGAGGATTTCGCCTCGTGGATCGCCGCCGAATAGGCGACCAGCGCGTCGAGCGCCTCGAAGACCCTTGCCCGGTTGCCGTCGAGCCGGTCGAAGGCCCCGGCCCGCGCCAGCATCTCCATCGGGCGCTTGCCGACCCGCTTCAGATCCACCCGCCGCGCGAAATCGAAAAGGGAGGCAAAGGGCCTCTCCCCCCGCGCCTCGACGATCAGCCGCATCGCCTCGACGCCGACATTCTTAAGGGCGCCGAGCGCATAGATCACCTGCCCCTCGCGCACCGTGAAGGTGGCCAGCGAGGCATTGACGCAGGGCGCCACGGTCTTGATGCCGAGCTTGTCGACTTCGCGCTTGTAGACGGCGAGCTTGTCGGTGAGGTGAAGGTCGCAGTTCATCACCGCGGCCATGAACTCCACCGGGTAATTGGCCTTGAGATAGGCGGTCTGATAGCTGACCACCGCATAGGCCGCCGCGTGGCTCTTGTTGAAGCCGTAGTTGGCGAATTTCTCCAGCAGGTCGAAGACTTCGCCGGCCTTGTCCTTCGGGACATTGTGGGTCTTGGCCGCACCCTCCACGAATTTCGGGCGCTCCTTGGCCATTTCCTCGGCGATCTTCTTGCCCATCGCCCGGCGCAAAAGGTCCGCGCCGCCAAGGCTGTAGCCGGCCATGACCTGCGCGATCTGCATCACCTGTTCCTGATAGACGATGATGCCCTGCGTCTCGGCAAGGATGTGGTCGATGGTCGGATGGATCGACTCGAGGTCGCGCTGCCCGTTTTTCACCTCGCAATAGGTGGGGATGTTCTCCATCGGGCCGGGGCGGTACAGCGCCACGAGCGCCACGATGTCCTCGATGCAGTTGGGCTTCATGCGCCGAAGCGCATCCATCATCCCCGAGCTTTCCACCTGAAACACCGCGACCGTCTTCGCCGCGGCGTAGAGCTCGTAGGTCGGCTTGTCGTCCAGGGGGATCAGGCTGATGTCGAGGCTGATCCCGCGCAGCTTCAGGAGCTCGAGCGCATTCTGGATCACCGTCAGCGTCTTCAGCCCCAGAAAGTCGAACTTCACCAGCCCCGCCGCTTCGACCCATTTCATGTTGAACTGGGTCGCCGGCATGTCCGAGCGCGGGTCCTGATAGAGCGGCACCAGCGCATCGAGCGGCCGGTCGCCGATCACCACGCCCGCGGCATGGGTCGAGGCGTTGCGGTACAGCCCCTCGATCTGCTCGGCATAGGTCAGAAGGCGGCCCACCACCTCTTCCTTCGCGGCCTCGCGCAGGCGCGGCTCGTCGGCCAGCGCCTTGGTGATGGAGACGGGTTTCACCCCCTCGACCGGGATCATCTTCGACAGCCGGTCCACCTGCCCGTAGGAAAGCTGCAAGACGCGCCCCACGTCGCGCACCGCCGCCTTGGACAGAAGCGCGCCGAAGGTGATGATCTGGCCCACCTTGTCGCGGCCATAACGCTCCTGCACATACTGGATCACCTCCTCGCGGCGATCCATGCAGAAGTCGATGTCAAAGTCGGGCATCGAGACCCGCTCGGGGTTCAGGAACCGCTCGAACAGCAGCGCATAGCGCAAAGGGTCCAGATCGGTGATCGTCAGCGCATAGGCCACAAGGCTGCCCGCCCCCGAACCCCGCCCCGGCCCGACCGGAATGTCGTGATCCTTGGCCCATTTGATGAAATCGGCCACGATCAGGAAATAGCCGGGAAAGCCCATCTTCTCGATGATCCCGAGCTCGAAATCGAGCCGCGCCTGATACTCTTCCGGGCTGACGGCATGGGGGATCACGGAAAGGCGGCGCTGAAGCCCCTCATTGGCCTGACGCCGCAGCTCCTGCACCTCGTCATCGGCAAAGCGCGGCAGGATCGGTTTGCGCTTGAAGGCGGCAAAGGCGCAGCGGCGGGCGATCTCGACCGTGTTTTCCAAAGCCTCCGGCAGATCGGCGAAAAGCGCGCACATCTCGGCTTCGGATTTGAAATAATGCTGCGGGGTCAGGCGGCGGCGCGGTTGGCTCTGATCGACATAGGCGCCCTCGGCGATGCAGATCAGCGCGTCATGGGCCTCGAACATCTCGGCTTTGGGGAAATAGACATCGTTGGTGGCGACGATGGGCAGATCCATCGCATAGGCCATCTCCAGAAGACCGCGCTCCGACAGGGCCTCGCCCTCCGGCAACCGCCCGCCCTCGCCGGGATGACGTTGCAGTTCGATGTAGAAACGGCCCGGATAGATCCCGGCAAGCTGCGCCGCCAGAGCCTGCGCCTTGGCCGCTTGCCCCGCTTGCAGGAACCGGCCAAGCGGCCCCTCCGGCCCGCCCGAAAGGCAGATCAGCCCCTCGGCATGGGCCGCCAGCTCCGCGACCGTCACCTGCGGCAGAAGCCCGGCCCCGGTCTTCTCCCCGTCGATGTAAAGGCAGGTGTTCAGCTTCATCAGGTTCATGTAGCCGGCTTCGTCCTGCGCCAGCAGCACGACCGGGGCAGGGGGGCGCGGCTTCTCCCCGGTCTGGGTCAGCTCATAGCAGAGCGAGACCTGGCAACCGACGATCGGCTGCACCCCCGCGCCCTGCGCCATCACCGAAAATTCCAGCGCCGCGAACATGTTGTTGCTGTCGGTCACGGCGACCGCGGGCATTTGCGCCGCCTCGCAAAGCTTGATAAGCTTCTTCACCGGCACCGCTCCTTCCAGAAGCGAATGTTCGGTATGCAGGCGGAGATGGATGAATCGTGGCTGGCCCATCAGACCAGCCTAGCGAAGCACCCGCGCAAGGGAAAGGCCGCCTCATTCTTCGGCAAATTTTGAAGCTGCTTCGAAACGGAGCCGAAAGGTATTGCTTGCCAGAATCCCGCCTCGCAGGCTTGATCTGGTGAACAAGGCAAAATGCCGAAGGCCCGCGCGGGTCGCTTTACGCCACATCGGGTGGCCGCGCAGATGGGTCCAGACGGGGAGAAGGTGGCGGGAAAAGACATGTCGGAGATCGCGTTTCTCTTGAATGGAACGCCGATCCGCGTTTCGGGGGAAAGCCCGACGCGGACGCTTCTCGACTGGCTGCGCGAAACGCGCGGGCTGAAAGGCACCAAGGAAGGCTGCAACGAGGGTGACTGCGGGGCCTGCACGGTCATGGTGACCGATGCCGCGGGACCGCGCGCGCTCAACGCCTGCATCCTCTTTCTGCCGCAGCTCCACGGCAAGGCCGTCCGCACCGTCGAGGGGCTGAGCGGCCCGCTCGGCCAGCCCCATCCGGTGCAGACCGCCATGGTCGATCACCACGGCAGCCAATGCGGCTTCTGCACGCCGGGCTTCGTCGTCTCCATGGCGGTTGGCCATGCGACCGGACGGCGCGACCATGACACGGTACTGGCGGGCAACCTCTGCCGCTGCACCGGCTACGCCCCGATCATCCGCGCCGCCGAGGCCGCCGCCGCCAAGCCGGTGCCGGACTGGATGAAAACCGATGCCGCTTTCACATTGGCCCAAATATCCTCGGGGGGGGACGCCGCAGGCGGCGGGGGGCTGACAGCCCCCCCCATTTCCGCCACCCCGACCCCCGCCACCGGGGCCTTCCGGCCGCAAACCGCGGACGAGCTCGCCGCCTGGTATCTCGCCAATCCGCAGGCCACCCTGATCGCCGGGGCCACGGATGTCGGCCTCTGGGTGACGAAGATGCTCCGCGATCTCGCCCCCGTCGCCTTCCTGAACGGCATTGCCGGGATGCAGCGCATCGAGCGGCAGGGGGACGTGCTCCGCATCGGCGCAGGCGTCACCCTTACCGATCTGCGCGCGGCGATGGCGCCGCTCCACCCCTCGCTGGCCGAGCTGCTGCGCCGCTACGCGTCCGAACAGGTCCGCAATGCCGCCACCATCGGCGGCAATATCGCCAATGGCTCGCCCATCGGCGATGGCCCGCCCGCGCTCATCGCGCTCGGCGCGACGCTGCATCTGCGGCGGGGCGACAGCCGGCGCGCGATGCCGCTGGAGGATTTCTTCCTCGACTACCGCAAGCAGGATCGCCAGCCCGGCGAATTCGTGGAGGCGATCAGCCTCCCCGCCTCCGCCCCGGCGCTGCGCTGCTACAAGATCTCCAAACGCTTCGATCAGGACATTTCCGCCGTCTGCGGCTGCTTCAACGTCACCGTGGCCGATGGCCGTGTGACCGGGGCGCGCATTGCCTTCGGCGGCATGGCCGGCATCCCGAAACGTGCGGCGGCGGTGGAGGCGGCCCTTCTCCGCCAGCCCTGGACGGAGGAGACCATCACCCGCGCCCGCGCGTCTTTCGCCAGCGATTTCCAGCCCCTGACCGATATGCGCGCCTCTGCCGCTTACCGCTTGCGGACGGCGGAAAACCTGCTGACCCGCTATTTCCACGATCTCGCCGGGGAAACCGTACAGGTGCTGGAGGTGCGGGCATGAGCATCGGCAAACCCCTTCCCCATGATTCCTCGCCGCTTCAGGTCACGGGCCTTGCGCGCTATGTCGATGACGTGCCGCTGCCGGCGGGGGCGCTGCATCTCGCCTTCGGACTTTCGACCTGCGCCCATGGCGTGATCACCGCGATGGACCTGTCGGTCGTGCGCGCCGCCCCCGGTGTGGTGCTGGTGCTTTCGGCCGAGGATTTCCCGGAGATGCCGGATTGCTCGCCCTCCGTCCATGACGAGCCGCTGCTGGCCACCGGCACCGTTCACCATGTCGGCCAGCCGGTGTTTCTGGTCGTGGCCGAAACCCATCTCGCCGCCCGCAAGGCCGCGCGCCTCGGGCGGATCACCTATGAGGAGCGTCCGGCGCTGCTGACCGTGGAGCAGGCGCTCGCCGCGAACAGCCGGTTCGAGAAAGGTCCGATCCTCTGGTCCAAGGGCGATGCGGGGGCGGCCATCGCTGCGGCTCCGCAGGTGATCGAAGGCGAATTCGAGGTCGGCGGGCAGGAGCATTTCTACCTCGAAGGCCAGATCGCCGCCGCCCTTCCGCAGGAGGACGGGATGCAGATCCTTTCCTCCACCCAGCACCCGACGGAGATCCAGCACAAGGTCGCCCATGCCCTGCACCTGCCGATGTCGGCGGTGCGGGTGGAGATGCGGCGCATGGGCGGCGGCTTCGGCGGCAAGGAAAGCCAGGGCAATGCGCTCGCCATCGCCTGCGCGCTGGCGGCGCGGGCCACGGGGCGGGCCTGCAAGATGCGCTATGACCGCGACGATGACATGATGATCACCGGCAAGCGGCATGACCTGAAGATCCGCTACCGCGCCGGGATCGACGCTTCGGGGCGCGTTCTGGGGCTGGAGTTCACCCATCTTTTCCGCTGCGGCTGGGCGCAGGATCTGTCGCTGCCGGTGGCGGACCGGGCCATGCTCCACGCCGACAATTGCTATCACCTGCCCGATATCCGCATCGAAAGCCATCGCCTGCGGACCAACACCCAGAGCGCCACCGCCTATCGCGGTTTCGGCGGCCCGCAGGGCATGGTCGGGATCGAACGGGTCATGGATCACGCCGCCTTTGCCACGGGCCGCGACCCGCTGGAGGTGCGGCGCGTGAATTTCTACCGGGCGGCTCCGGCGCAAGGCCCCGGCATTTCTCCCGGCACGGGCCACCGCTTCGGCGCCGAACATTCCCCGGCCAATTCCGCACCCCAGACCACCCCCTACCACATGGAGGTGGAGGATTTCATCGGTCATGAGCTTGTGGCCGAATTGGAGAAAACTGCGGATTATCAGGCCCGCCGCGCCGAAATCGCGCTGTGGAATAGCAAAAATCCGATCCTGAAGCGCGGCATCGCGCTGACCCCGGTGAAATTCGGCATCAGCTTCACCCTCACCTTCCTCAATCAGGCGGGGGCGCTTGTCCATGTCTATCAGGACGGCTCCATCCACCTGAACCATGGCGGGACGGAGATGGGGCAGGGTCTGAACCAGAAGGTCGCGCAGGTTGCGGCTTCGGTTTTCGGGGTGGAGACGGGTGATATCAAGATCACCGCCACCGATACCGGCAAGGTGCCGAATACGTCGGCGACGGCGGCCAGCTCCGGTTCCGACCTGAACGGGATGGCCGCGCAGGCGGCCTGCGAGACGATCCGCCTGCGGCTGGCGGAGTTCCTCGGCGCGCGCCATCAGGCGCGGGCGGAGGCGGTGGAATTCGCCGAAGGCCGGGTGCGGGTCGCGGGTGCGGACTACGCTTTTGCCGAGGTGGCGCAGATGGCCTATCAGGCCCGCGTCTCGCTCTCCTCCACGGGCTTTTACGCGACGCCGAAGATCGTCTGGGACCGGGTGAAGGGCTCCGGCCGGCCGTTCTACTACTTCGCCTATGGCGCGGCGGTGACGGAGGTGGTCATCGACACGCTGACCGGCGAGAACCGCATCCTGCGCGCCGACATCCTGCATGATACCGGCAAATCCCTGAACCCCGCGCTCGACATCGGGCAGGTGGAGGGGGCCTATGTGCAGGGCGCCGGCTGGCTGACGACGGAGGAACTGGTCTGGGATGGCAAGGGCAAGCTGACCACCCATGCGCCCTCCACCTACAAGATCCCGGCCTGTTCGGACCGCCCGCCCATCTTCAACGTGGCGCTCTGGGGCAAGCCCAACCGCGAGAATTCGGTGGGCAAATCCAAGGCCGTGGGCGAGCCGCCCTTCATGCTCGGCATTTCGGCGCTTTATGCGCTGTCGGATGCGGTGGCGGCCTGCGGGGATGGCACGGTCTATCCGGCGCTGAACGCGCCTGCGACGGCGGAACGGGTGTTGGCCGCCGTGGAACGGCAGCGCGGCCATGTTTGACCTTGCCGATCTCCGCCGCGAACTGGCCGCGCGGGGCCGGGTCGTGCGCGTGGTGATTGCCGCGCATGACGGCTCCTCCCCGCGCGAGGTCGGGGCGGCGATGCTGGTCTGGGAGGACGGGCAGAGCGGCACCATCGGCGGCGGCGCGCTCGAATGGGAGGCGACGCTGCGGGCGCGGGCGATGTTGCCCACCGGCGGGGCGCGGATCGACCGCGAGGCGCTCGGGCCGAAGCTTGGCCAGTGCTGCGGCGGGGCGGTCACCGTCCTGACCGAGGTGTATGATGCCGTGCCGCAGCCCGAAGCCGGGGTGCTGGCCCGCGCCGTTGATGGCCGCGACATGCCGCTGGCCGTCAAGCGCGTGCTCGACCGGGCGCGGGCGCAGGGCGCGCTGCCCGAGCCGCACCTGGTGCAGGGCTGGTTCGTGGAGCCGGTTGCCCATGACGACCGCAAGATCTGGATCTGGGGGGCGGGGCATGTCGGCCGGGCGATGGTCGCGGTCATGGCGCCGCTGCCGGGTCTTGCGATCACCTGGATCGACACGGCGGCGGACCGCTTTCCGGCGGAAATCCCCGAGGGGGTCACCCCTCTCTGGGCCGCGGCCCCCGAGCTTCTGGCCGACCATGCGCCGCCGGAGGCCGAACATCTGGTGCTGACCTATTCGCACGCACTGGATCTGGAATTGTGCCACCGGCTCTTGCGCCGGGGGTTCAGGGAGGTGGGGCTGATCGGCTCCGCCACCAAATGGGCGCGCTTTCAAGGCAGGCTCCGGGCTCTGGGGCATCCGGCGACGGCGATCGACCGGATCACCTGCCCGATCGGAAACCCCGCCCTGGGCAAACACCCGCAGGCCATAGCCATTGGCGTTGCGGTTCGGATACTTGAAAAGAATAATAAAAACTCAGCCGAGACGGAGATCGCGGATGACAACAGGGACAGGCCAGGACCTTTTGCGCGTGGAAGGGCTCACAAAAGCCTATCCGGGCGTGGTGGCCAATAGCGACGTATCCTTCACCTTGAAAGCCGGCGAGGTCCATGCCCTTCTCGGAGAGAACGGCGCGGGCAAATCCACCATGGTCAAGATGATCTATGGGCTGGTGAAACCCGACAGCGGACGGATGATCTGGAAGGGCGCGCCCTATGCGCCGGCAGAGCCGAGGGCGGCGCGGGCCTCGGGCGTGGCCATGGTCTTCCAGCATTTCAGCCTCTTCGAGGCGCTGAACGTCGCGGAGAACGTGGCGCTCGGCATGGAGAACCCGCCGCCGATGGGCGAGCTTGCCGCCCGCATCAAGGCGGTGAGCGAGGAATACGGCCTGCCGCTCGACCCGTCCCGGATGGTCGGTGATCTCTCCGCCGGGGAGCGTCAGCGGGTCGAGATCATCCGCTGCCTGTTGCAGGACCCGAAACTGCTGATCATGGACGAACCCACCAGCGTTCTGACCCCGCAGGAGGTGGAGATCCTTTTCAAGACGCTCCGCCAGCTTTCGGCGGAGGGAACGGCGATCCTCTACATCAGCCACAAGCTGGAGGAGATCCGCACGCTTTGCGACGAGGCGACGATCCTGCGGCGCGGCAAGGTGGTCGGCACCTGCACCCCGCGCGAGCGGACGGCGCGGGAGATGGCGGAGATGATGGTCGGCGCCGTGCTGACCCCGCCGGAGCGGGCGCCGCGCAAGGATTGGGGCGACACGGCCCCGGCGCTGTCGGTGAAGGGATTGTCGGTGGCGTCGCCCATTCCCTTCGGCACGGCGCTGAAGGCGGTCGGCTTCGATGTGGCGCGCGGCGAGGTTCTGGGCATCGCCGGGGTGGCGGGCAACGGGCAGGACGAATTGCTGCTGGCCCTGTCGGGCGAGATCCGCTCGGAGCCGGGCATGGTGACGGCGGCGGGGGTGCCGGTCGGCACGCTCGGCCCGGCGGCGCGGCGGCGCATCGGCTTCGTCATGGCGCCGGAAGACCGGCTCGGCCATGCGGCGGCGCCGGACATGTCGCTGGTGGAGAACGCCTTTCTGACCGGGGCGATCCGCAAGGGTCTGACCCGGCGCGGCTTCATCGACTGGGCGGCGACCAGGGATTTCGCCGAGGCGGTGATCAGGGATTACGATGTAAGAACCCCATCTTCGGGAGCGGCGGCGCGGTCGCTGTCCGGGGGGAACCTGCAGAAATTCGTGATCGGCCGCGAATTGTCGCAGGCACCGGAGGTCATCGTGATCAACCAGCCGACCTGGGGCGTCGATGCGGCGGCGGCGGCCTCCATCCGACAGGCGATCCTCGACCGGGCGGCGGCAGGGGCGGCGGTCGTGGTCATCAGCCAGGATCTGGACGAGCTGCTGGAGGTGTCGGACAGTTTTGCCGTTCTGAACGAGGGGCGGCTGACCGTGCCGCGCCCGGTGAAGGGGCTGACCATCGACGAGATCGGCCTGATGATGGGCGGCGCCCATGGCATGGAGGTCGCGCATCATGGCTGAGCTTTGCGCGAGGATGGGGGCCGTCTGCCCCGCGGCTCCGGTGAAAGGAGAGGGGGCCGTCTGCCCCCCCGGCCCTGCGGGCCTCCCCCCCGAGGATATTTATGGCAATGTGAAAGAGGAGGGCGGTCATGCTCACGCTTGAAAAACGCCCGACGCCGAGCCGGTTCTGGACGGCGGCGACCCCGGTGGTGGCGGTGCTGCTGACCATGGTGGCGGGGGGCATCATGTTCATGCTGCTCGGCAAGAATCCGTTCGAGGTGATCCGCACGATCTTCTGGGACCCGCTCTTCGGCGAATTCGCCTGGTATCTGCGCGCGCAGCTTCTGGTGAAGGCCGGGCCGCTGATCCTGATCGCGGTGGGGCTGAGCCTCGGTTTCCGGGCCGGGATCTGGAACATCGGGGCCGAGGGCCAGTATATCATGGGCGCCGTCATCGGCGCAGCGGTGGGGCTGGCGGCCTTTCCGACGGAGAACCGGCTGATCTATCCGGTGATGGTGCTGGCCGGCGCCTTCGGCGGCTGGTTCTGGGCGATGATCCCGGCGATACTGAAGACCAGGTTCAATACGAATGAGATCCTCGTCTCGCTGATGCTCGTCTATGTGGCGCAGACCATCCTCGCCATGGCTTCGACCGGGTTCCTGCGGAACCCCGAAGGGTCGGGCTTTCCGGGAAGCCGCAATTTCTCCAATTACAAGGCGGCGTCCAACCCCGAACTCATCGCCGGGACCGGGATGCATTGGGGGGTGGTTGCGGCTTTCGTGACGGTGATCGCGGCCTATGTGCTGTTGCAGCGCCATCTTCTCGGCTTCCAGATCAAGCTCTCCGGGCAGGCCCCGCGGGCGGCGCGGTTCCATGGGGTCAATCCCACGAAGCTGACCGTGCTCTGCATGGGGATTTCGGGGGCGCTTGCCGGTCTTGCGGGGCTGTTCGAGGTCACAGGTCCGGCGGGGCAGATCAGCATCGACTTCAATGTGGGCTATGGCTTCACCGCGATCATCGTGGCCTTCCTCGGCCGGCTGAACCCCATCGGCATCCTGCTTGCCGGGCTGATCATGGCGCTGACCTATATCGGCGGCGAGATGGCCTCGACCAATCTCGGCCTGCCTTCGGCGGCGATCCAGGCCTTCCAGGGGATGCTCCTGTTCTTCCTGCTGGCCGTCGATGTTCTTTCCAACTACCGCCTGCGGCTCTTCACCGCCGGGGCGGGTCCTGCCAAAACCAAGACCGGAGGAGCTAGCTGATGGATTTCGGTGGAATCAATCCGGTCGTCCTGATCGCTTCCCTGATGGTGGCCGCGGTGCCGATCATGCTGGCTGCCCTCGGCGAGCTGGTGGTGGAAAAGTCGGGGGTGCTGAACCTCGGGGTCGAGGGGATGATGATCATGGGGGCGATCTGCGGCTTCATGGCCGCCGTCCACACCGGCAGCCCGTTCCTCGGCTTCATCGGCGGTGCGGCGGGAGGGGCGGTTCTGAGCCTCGTCTTTGCCGTGCTGACCCAGGGGCTTCTGGCCAATCAGGTGGCGACGGGCCTGGCGCTGACGCTCTTCGGGCTCGGGCTGTCGAGCCTGATGGGGCAGGGTTACAACGGCATCAAGCCGCCGCTGACCGGGGCGGTGCCGTTCGGCCCGCTGCGCGACATTCCCGTGCTGGGGCGCATTCTCTTCAGTCATGACTGGGTGGTCTATTTCTCCATCGCGGCCACCGCGCTGGTCTGGTGGGTGCTGAAGGCGACGCGGCTCGGTCTCGTCATCCGGGCGGTGGGCGAGAACCATGACGCGGCCCATGCGCTCGGCTACAAGGTGCAGCGCGTCCGTCTGGGCTGCATCCTGTTCGGCGGCGCCATGGCGGGGATGGGCGGGGCCTACATCAGCCTTGCCCGCGTGCCGCAATGGACCGACGGGATCACCGCGGGCGCCGGCTGGATCGCACTCGCCATCGTGGTCTTTTCGAGCTGGAAGCCGTGGCGAATCCTGATCGGCGCCTATCTTTTCGGCGGAATCTCCCAGCTTCAGCTTAGTCTTCAGGCATCCGGGAGCAAGATTCCGGTCGGATACTTGTCCATGGCACCGTATCTGATAACCATCCTTGTGCTGGTCATCATGTCGTCGGGCCGGGCGAAGGCGTCGCTGAAGGCGCCCGCAGCCCTGGGCCAGAATTTCCATGCCTCACGCTGAGGCCAATCAACTGCGAAACCCAACGGGAGAAAAACGAATGAACCGCAGACATCTTCTTGCGACCGCCGCCTTCGGCCTGTCACTGGCTTTCGGTGGCGCCGCGCTGGCACAGGACAAGACGAAGGCTTGCTTCGTCTATATCGGCACCGTGACCGATGGCGGCTGGACCCAGGCCCACCATACTGCCGTCCTGAAGGCGCAGGAGCACTTTGGCGACAAGGTTGACTTCATGTGGCAGGAATCGGTTCCCGAGGGTGCCGACGCCGAGCGTGTGATGACGCAGATGGCGCTCGGAGGGTGCGACATCATCTTCTCGACCTCCTTTGGCTACATGGACCCGACCAATGCCGTCGCGGCCAAGTTCCCCGACGTGAAATTCGAACATGCGACCGGCTTCAAACGCGAGCATCCGAATGTCGGCACCTATAACGCCCGTTTCTACGAAGGGCGCGCCGTCGAGGGCGTGATCGCGGGTCGCATGACCAAGACCAACAAGATCGGCTACATTGCATCGTTCCCGATCCCCGAAGTGATCATGGGGATCAACTCCTACTACCTGAACGCCAAGAAGGTGAACCCGGCGGTCGAGATCAGCGTGGTCTGGGCCTACACCTGGTTCGATCCGGCGAAAGAGGCGGATGCCGCCAAGGCGCTGATCGACGCGGGCGTCGATGTGATCGCGGCCCATACCGATTCGACCGCGCCGCTGGCCGAAATCGCCAAGACCGATGGCAAGGTCATCGGCTTCGGCCAGGCCTCGGACATGGCGGAATACAAGCCCAGCCCGCGCGTCACCTCGATCATCGACGACTGGTCGCCCTATTACATCAAGCAGATCCAGTCCGTCATTGATGGCAACTGGGAAAGCCGCGACACATGGGATGGCATCAAGGAAGGCACCGTCGGCATCGGCGAGTTCACCGGCCTGCCGGATGACGTGAAGGCCGAGGCCGAGGCGCTGCGCGACGGGATCGCGGCCGGCACGGTTCACCCCTTCACCGGCCCGATCAAGAAGCAGGACGGCTCCGACTGGCTCGCCGATGGCGCGACCGCGCCGGACGGCGACCTGCTCGGCATGAACTTCTATGTCGAAGGCATCACCGGCGACATTCCGAAGTGATCGCATCCTGATGCAAGGGAAAGGCCCGCTTCGGCGGGCCTTTTTCATGGCTTGGGGCGTCGGGCGGGCAACGCGGGCGGCAGGCCCCGGAGGGGTTTTGCACCCCTCCGGACCTCCCCGCAGGATACTTGAGGCAAGATGAAAGGGGCGGCGGCGGGTTTGCGGCCCTCTAACGGTCTTTGAGCAGCCGCGCCCCGATCTTGGCCACGGTGACGGCCAGCACGATCCGCGCCACATGATGGGCGGTGACATAGATCACGCTCATATGCAGCGACAGGGCGATGAGGCTCATCTCGGCCAGCCCGCCCGGCGCGAAGGCGAGGAAGGCGGCGGCAAGCGGCTCTCCCGCAAGGGCGTGGACGGCGCTGCCGAAGCCGAAGGCCAGCAGCAGGGCGGCCGCCCCGTTGAGGCTCGCCAGAGCCGTCGCGCGGTGGAGAAGGCCGCGCTCCATCCCGGCGAAACGCGCACCGAGCCCGGTGCCAAGGACCACCTGCGTCACGGCCACGGCCCAGGCGGGCGGCACGCCATGCACCACCCCGCTGACATGCAGAAGCGCCGAGGCGGTTAGCGGGCCGGTCATGATCCAGGCCGGAAACCGCAGACTCCGCGCGATCCAGACCCCGGCACCGCCAGCCGCCGCCAGAAGGGCGGCATCGCGCAGGCTCAGCGTCGCGCCGCCGCCGATCCGCGCTCCGCCCGCCGATCCGACCGCCTGGCCCGTCAGCGCCCAGAAGATCATCGGCACGGTCAGGATGGTCAGGATCAGCCGCAGGAATTGCAGCACGGTCAGCAGCCGCACATCCGCCCCGGCCTCCTCGCCGAGCTGGACGCTTTCCAGCAAGCCGCCCGGCACCGCGCCGAAGAAGGCCTCGGCCCGCGGCAACCCGCCGCGCCGGTAGATCGCATAGCCGATGGCATGGGAGATCGGGATGAAGAGGCAAAGCGCCGCCAGCGACGGCCCCCAGCCGAGCGCCTGCCGCGCCACCTCCGGCGTGAAGGCCCCGCCGATGGAGACGCCGATCACCGGCACGAAGGAAAAGCGCAGGCGCGAGGGCAGCGTCACCGGCTTGCCGAAGGGCCGCCAGCCCTGTGCCGCGATCACCCCCGTCACGAGGAGCGAGCCGAGCAGATAGCCGAGCGGCAGGTGCGCCCATGAGGCCAGAAAGCCGCCGGCCGCGGCGAGGGTGAGCGTCACCCCGAGAGCAACGAGATCGGTGCCGAAGAGGCGGGGCGTCATGGGCGCGCGATCACCAGTGCGGGGGCTTCTGGTTGGCGGCGGGGGCCTCGCCCGCCGCTTCGCGTTCCGCCTCGCGCTCGGCCAGAAGCTGGGTCAGGCGCAGGAGGCGGTCGATGTCCCTGCTCTGGCGCGCCACCACGTCGGAAAGATCCTCCACCGCGCGGATCAGATGCGCCACCCGTTCCTCCAGCCCCTCCACCCGGTCCATGCGCTGCCCTTTCCGCTGCTTTCCTGCCGTTTCTGGCGCGTTTCCCGGCAGGATGCCACCCCCTGCGATCGCGGCCACGGACCTGCCGTGCTTGCCGCCCGCAGGGGGTTCCGCTAAAGGGGCTGCAAGCCAAGGAAACATGCCATGTCACAGGACAAGATCCGCCGCCCCCGCGCCGAGACGCCGAAAGGCTTCCGCGATTACTTCGGGGCCGAAGTCACCGAGCGCAACGCCATGCTGGCGGCGATCACGGCGGTCTATCATCGCTACGGCTTCGACCCGCTGGAGACGAGTGCCGTGGAAACCGTCGAGGCGCTCGGCAAGTTCCTGCCCGATGTGGACCGACCGAACGAAGGCGTCTTCGGCTGGCAGGAAGAGGGCGACTGGCTGGCGCTGCGCTATGACCTGACCGCGCCGCTGGCACGGGTCGCGGCGCAGTTCCGCAACGATCTGCCGACGCCCTACCGCCGCTATGCCATGGGGCCGGTCTGGCGCAACGAAAAGCCCGGTCCTGGGCGGTTCCGGCAGTTCTATCAATGCGATGCCGATACGGTCGGTTCCGCTTCGGTCGCCGCCGATGCCGAGATCTGCGCCATGCTGGCCGATGCGCTTGAAATCGTCGGCATCCCGCGCGGCGACTATGTGGTGAAGGTCAACAACCGCAAGGTGCTGAACGGGGTTATGGAGGCGGCGGGCCTGTCGGGCGGTGACAGGGAGGCCGAGCGCGGGATCGTCCTGCGCGCCATCGACAAGATCGACCGGCTCGGGGAAGACGGCGTGCGCGCCCTGCTCGGGGCGGGCCGCAAGGATGAGAGCGGCGATTTCACCAAGGGTGCGGGGCTGTCAGCGGATCAGGCCGAGGTGGTGATGGGGTTCACCAGTGCCAGGCGCGACAGCGGGGCGGCCACGGTGGCGCGGCTGCGGGAGCTTGTGGGTGCCTCGGTGATCGGCGGCGAGGGGGTGGCGGAGCTGGAAACCATCGCCGAGTTGCTGGAGGCCCAGGGTTATGGCCCCGACCGGATCGTGCTTGACCCCGGCGTCGTCCGCGGTCTCGGCTATTACACCGGGCCGGTTTATGAGGCCGAGCTGACCTTTGAAATCCTTGACGAAAAGGGCCGCAAGCGCTCCTTCGGGTCGGTGGCGGGCGGCGGGCGCTATGACGATCTGGTCAAGCGCTTCACCGGCCAGTCGGTGCCGGCCACCGGGGTTTCCATCGGCGTGGACCGTCTTCTGGCTGCGCTGCGCGCCAAGGGCCGCAGCACGGGCGAGACGGCGGGGCCGGTCGTCGTCACGGTGATGGACCGTGACCGCATGGCCGATTACATGGCCATGGTGGGCGAGCTGCGGCAGGCGGGCATCCGGGCGGAGGTTTACCTCGGCAATCCGAAGAACTTCGGCAACCAGTTGAAATATGCCGACAAACGCCAAAGCCCCGTCGCCGTGATCCAGGGCGGCAACGAGGCGGAGAAGGGTGTGGTCATCCTCAAGGACCTGATCCTCGGGGCGAAGATCGCCGAGGGCGCGAGCCTTGAGGAATGGAAGAGCCGCCCCGCGCAGGTCGAGGTGGCCCGCGCCGATCTGGTGGGCGAAGTGCGGAAGATGCTTGCGCCATGACAAAGGCCGCGATCCGCGCCGAGGCGGAGGCGCTTTTCGCCGCCTTTCAGGCCGCCGGCGCCCTGCCGGTGGAAACGGAGATCCTCCAGCCCGCCGGCACGCTTCTGGACCTTTACGGCGAGGATATCCGCGCCCGCGCCTATGTGACCATGGACCCCTTGCGCGGCGAGATGATGCTGCGCCCGGATTTCACCGTGCCGGTGGTGCAGGCCCATATGGCCCATGGCGCGGAACCGGCGCGCTACTGCTATTGCGGCGAGGTTTTCCGCAAGCAGGAGCATCTCGACAACCGCGCGCAGGAATATCTTCAGGTCGGCTTCGAGATCTTCGACCGCGCGGCGCCGGAGGCGGCGGATGCCGAGGCTTTCGCGCTCTTTGCCGGAACGCTCGCGCCGCTGAGCCTGCGGCCCGTGACCGGCGATATCGGCATCCTCATGGCCGCCGTGCGGGGGCTTGAGACGACGGAGCGGCGCAAGGCGGCCCTTCTGCGCCACATCTGGCGGCCGCAGCGGTTCCGCGCGCTGCTCGACCGTTTTGCCGGCCGCGCACCCATGCCCCCGGCGCGGGCGCATCTGCTGGAGCGTCTGGCGACCGGCACGCCCGAGGCGCTGATCGCGGCGGCGGGCAACATGATCGGCTTGCGCGCGCCCGAAGACATCGCGGCCCGCGCGGCGGCGCTGATCGAGGATGCCTCGGTCAAGCCCATTTCCGCCCCCGAGGCGGCGCTGCTTTACGACCTGCTGTCGCTTCAGGCCCCGGCGCGGGCGGCGCTTGACCATCTGCGCGGCATCACGCCGATGCTGCCTGCCATCGCCCCCGCGGTGGACCGCTTCGAGACCCGGCTCGCCGCCCTTGCCGCGCGCGGCATCGCGGTCGAAAGCCTCGCCTTCGAGGCGAGCCTCGGGCGGACCTCGATGGAATATTATGACGGCTTCGTCTTTTCCTTCCATGGCCCGCAGGGCTGGCCGCCGATCGCCAGCGGCGGGCGCTATGATGCGCTGACGGCGGTGCTGGGGCAGGGACGCTCCATCCCGGCGGTGGGCGGCATCATCCGGCCGCATCTGGTTGCGGCGCTGAAAGGGGCGGTCTGATGCTGAAGATCGGGGTGCCGTCCAAGGGCCGCTTGATGGAGAAGACCTTCGACTGGTTCGGGGCGCGCGGGGTGACCATGCGCCAGACCGGCAACGAGCGCGAATATTCCGGCGCCGTCGATGGGGTGGAGGGGGTGGAACTGGTGCTCCTTTCCGCAGGCGAGATCCCGCGGGAACTGGCGGCGGGGCGCATCCACCTTGGCGTGACCGGCACCGATCTGGTGCGCGACAAGCTCGCCGACTGGTCGAAACAGGTGGCGGAGCTGGCGCCGCTCGGCTTTGGCCATGCGGACCTGATCCTCGCGGTTCCGGCCTGCTGGATCGACGTGGATACGCTCGACGATCTCGATGCGGCGGCGGCGGCGTTTCGTGCCGCCCATGGCTTCCGCCTGCGGATCGCCACCAAATATCACCGTCTGGTGCGGGAATTCCTGACCGCGCAAGGTGTTGCGGATTATCAGCTCGTGGACAGCCAGGGGGCCACCGAAGGCACGGTGAAGAACCTGACCGCCGAAGCGATTGCCGACATCACCTCCTCCGGTGAGACGTTGCGGGCGAACCACCTGAAGATCCTGTCGGACGGGCTGATCCTGCAAAGCCAGGCGGTGCTTTTCGCTTCCCGCCCTGCGGATTGGTCCGGGGCGCGGGAGGCCTTGGGGGTGCTGGCGGACCGGCTCGGTCTGGCGCTGCCCGAAGGGCTGGCGGCCTGAGCGGCTCCGCCCGCACTTGACCGCAGGCCGGATCGGGGTAACCTCTGGCCAGCCCCGCCTTCCCGGCCCAGCTCCTCAAGGTCCCGCCATGCGCCGCGTTCTGCTTGCCCTCTGCCTTCTGCCGCTGCCGCTCCATGCCGAGGGGCTGGCCACCGCAAAGGACCTGCGCGCCGCGATCATCGGCAATACGGTGGAAGGCTCCATGATGGCCTCCGGCGGCTATGCCGAATTCTACGCCCCCGACGGCAGCATCCATGGCAAGGATTACGATGGCCGATGGAGCTTTGACGGGGATCGCATGTGTTTCGCCTATGGCGAGGACCCGCCGGCCTGCTGGGGGGCGGAGATCAGCGGCGGCAAGGTGGTGTGGATGGGCGCGTCGGGCGAAGAAGGCTCAGGCACCATCCGCGCCGGAAACCCCTCCGGCTGGTAGCCTGCGCGCCGGTTTGCGGCTGACGAGCGCCACGCCGATGGCTGCAAGCGCCATGCCGGCCCAGCTCAGCGGCGGCATCGCCTCCCCCAGGAGCGGCCAGGCGAAGAGTGCCGAGAGCGGCGGCACGAGGTAGAACAGCGAGGAGACCCGCGCCACCTCCCCCGCCCGGATCATGGCGAGCAGCAGCGACATGGCCAGCAGGGAATTGGCGACGACGAGATAGGCCATGGCCCAGAGGAACTCCCCATCCCAGCGTACCGCCATGGATTCCGTCGCCCAGGCGGCGGGCAGGGTGCAGGCGGCGCCCACGGCATATTGGATCAGATTGGCGCTGACCGGGTGGTGGGAGGCGCCGAAGCGCTTCTCCCAGAGCGTGCCGGTGGTGATGCCGAAGAGTGCGAAGACCGTGCAGAGGAGGCCGAACAGGCTCTCCGCCGCGACGGAGGACCGCCCGAGGATCGCCAGAGCCGCCCCGCCGAGCCCGAGGATCAGTCCAAGCCAGCCGCGCGCGCCGACCTTCTCGCCGACCGTCACAGGGGCGGCGAGGGCCACGAGGATCGGTTGCAGGCAGACGATGATCGCCACCCCGCCCGCCGACACGCCGGATTTGAAGGCGACGTAGCAGAGCCCGAAATAGACGACCTGGATGAGAAAGCCGACCATGGCCACATGCAGCGCCCCGCGCCGGTCCGGGAAGGGCGGGCGCAGGATCAGCGCCACCGGCACCAGCAGGACCAGCACCAGCGAATAGCGCAGGGCGAGCACGGTCAGGGGTGCGGCATGGGTGACGGCGATCTTGGCCACGGCAAAGCCCGCCGACCACAGGACCAGAAACACGACAGGCGCAAGAAGCAGCCAGAGCGGCCTGGGCATGGCTGCTCAACCGGCCTTGAAGGGGGAGGGCGCTTTCATCTCAGCCCGATCTCCGCCAGGGCGCGGGCCATCTCCGGCGGCAGGGCGTCGTCGCGGGCGCGGAGTTTCGGCAGGTCGCGCGGGGTCTCGTCGGGCGGCAGGTAGCGCCAGCCCTGAAAGGGGCGGCGGGGGGCGGGCTCGGTGCGGATCACCTCGGCATCCATCACGAGCGCGCACCGCTCGATCCCGTCGCCGCCCTGCCGGCGGGCCAATCCCAGCAGCCGCTGACGGGCGAGGATCACTCCCTTGATGACCCAATAGAGCGAACCGCCGTTCAGCAGTTCCTCCTCGCGTTTGGGCCACATGCGGGTGACGTGTTCGGTGGTGCCGGGCGCCCATTGCGCGGCATGGAGCCGGTGCCAGTCGGTCAGATCCTCGACCGAGTCCGCGCCCACGCAGAGCTTGACGATATTCAGATGGTCCACGATTCCCCCGAGCCTTGGCACCATCATAGGCCGCCCCGCTCCGGCGGCAAGGGAGGGTGGCCGGCTGGGGATGGATGCCTGCTGAACCGGAGCGATGCGGGTGAAGGGAGGCGACGAGGATTGCAGGAGCCGGTGGCCAGACTGGTTGCGATGGCGAAAGGGCGCGGGATGGCTTCGGGGAAGGGCGGGGGCAGCTTCCGGCGCGCGCGGTGTGGCCTGAAGAAAAGCCGTGCAAATCTTCGACGGAAAGGCGCGGGACGCCTTTCTCATCGCTGAAGATGGCTCCGGAGAACCGGGTCGCCACCATGTCTTCCGCTGTTCCGGGCGCGCCGGACAGGCAGCGATTGCGGCCGCGGCAGATGTGGGTGGACGCCCAACCCAAGCAGCGGACACCCCCAGTCCGAAGTGCCGTGGCGGAGGTGCGGCCGGGAAGCGGGCCGGCCCCTGAAACAGCCGGAGCCGGTCGCGCAGGCGGGGTTGCGCCGTCGATCCATCGCCGCGGAACCGGGGAGAGACAAGGGGTTTGACCCTCTTGACACCGAGGCGCATATTGGGGACTTCCCCGCTGTTGCCGCAACCCCTGCCATCCGCCCCCCCTTTCCGAATTCGAGGACGCCGCCCATGTCGCGCTTTGCCGCCCCCATCGCTGAAGCCATCTGGGACATGAAGTATCGCTTCAAGGCGGCGGACGGCACGGCGATCGACGGCACGGTGGAGGATAGCTGGCGCCGCATCGCCCGCGCCCTTTCCGAGGTGGAACAGGACCCGGCGCTCTGGGAGGACCGCTTCTATGCCGCCCTCGAAGGGTTCAAGTATCTGCCCGCCGGGCGCATCACCGCAGGCGCGGGGACGGGGCGCAATGTCACGCTGTTCAACTGCTTCGTCATGGGGACGATCCCCGATTCCATGGGCGGCATCTTCGACGCGCTGAAAGAGGCCGCGCTGACCATGCAGCAGGGCGGCGGCATCGGCTATGACTTCTCCACCATCCGCCCGCGCGGGGCGGAGGTGAAGGGCGTGGCCGCCGATGCCTCCGGGCCGCTCAGCTTCATGGATGTGTGGGATGCCATGTGCCGCACGATCATGTCGGCCGGCTCCCGCCGCGGCGCGATGATGGCGACGATGCGCTGCGACCATCCCGATATCGAAAGCTTCATCGAGGCGAAGAAAGACCCCGCCCGGCTGCGGATGTTCAACCTCTCCGTTCTCGTCACCGATCCCTTCATGGCGGCGGTCAAGGCGGACGGCCTGTGGGAGCTGCAATTCGGCGGCAAGGTCTTCCGCACCCTGCCGGCGCGCGATCTGTGGAACAAGATCATGCGGAACACCTTCGACTTCGCCGAGCCGGGGGTGATCTTCATCGACCGGATCAATGCCGCGAACAACCTCGGCTATTGCGAGACCATCGCCGCCACCAACCCCTGCGGCGAGCAGCCGCTGCCGCCCTATGGCGCCTGCCTCCTCGGCTCCATCAACCTTGCGACGCTGGTGACGGGGGCCTTCACCGCGGCGGCGCGGCTCGACCCGGCGGCGCTCGACGATCTGGTGCGGGTGGCGATCCGCATGATGGACAATGTGGTGGACGCGAGCCGCTTCCCCCTGCCCGAACAGGAGGCCGAAGCCCAGGCCAAGCGCCGCATCGGCCTTGGCGTCACCGGCCTTGCCGATGCGCTCCTCATGCTCGGCCTGCGCTATGGCTCGCCCGAGGCGGCCGCCCGGACCGAAGCCTGGATGAAGGCCATCGCCCGCGCCTCCTATCTCGCCTCCGTCGATCTGGCCCGCGAAAAGGGCGCCTTCCCGCTCTTCGACGCCGAAGGCTATCTGGCCTCCGGCACCATGATGCAGATGGATGAGGATGTGCGCGAGGCGATCCGCACCCATGGCATCCGCAACGCGCTCCTCACCTCCATCGCGCCGACGGGGACGATCTCGCTCTACGCGGGCAATGTGTCGTCGGGGATCGAGCCGGTCTTCGCCTATGCCTATACCCGC
>JAPUEK010000085.1 GCA_027492585.1 Paracoccaceae bacterium
GGCGGATCTCCTGAAAGACCGGCAGCGCCTCGCAGGCGGCCGCATGGGCGGCGAGCCGGGGGTGATCGGCCATCGCGATCAGGCCGGGATGGGCCTCGGCCACAAAGCGCAAGGCGCAGGCCACCGCGATATCGGCATGGCCCATCCGCTCCCCGAACCACCACGGGCCGGACCGGACGGCGCGATCCGCCTCTAGGGCGGCCAGTGTCGAGCCGATCTGCATCCGGCAGCGCCGGTCCCAGATCCCGGAGACCTCGGCATGAAGGCGCTGTTCGTAAAAGAGGCTCACCGCCTTTTCCGCCAGCCCGCAGCCCAGCACCGCCACCTTCAGCGCCCGGTGCCGCGCCGGCTCCGCCCGCGGAAACATCGGTTCCGCAACAAGACTGTCGAGATGGTCCAGCATCATGTGGCTGTCGGCCAGAACGAAACCATCCGAAAGAACCAGCGTCGGCACCCGCATCAGCGGGTTCAGCGCCTGCACCGCCTCCCCCTCGCCGAAGACCGACCAGGGCCGGTGCTCGAAGGGCAGGCCATAGAGGCGCAGCGCGATGCCGACCCGCCGCACGAAGGGGCTGTCGAACTGGCCGATGAGGATCATGGTTCCACCGGGGCGACGGCGGGGATCGCCTTGAGATAGGCGGCCACCGCCGCGCGGTCGCTTTCCGGCAGCTTCGCCATGTTCTCCACCACATGCGCCATATGGCCGCCGACCGAATCGAACTCCGGCGTGAAGCCGGAGGTGAGATATTCGACGATCTCCGCCTCCGACCAGTCGAGCGCGCCGGGCGTGATGTCGGGGATGCGCCCCTGGCCCGACGGGTTCGGCGCCCCGCCGAGCCAGCGGGACCGCTCCAACCCGCCGAGCGCATTGCGCGGCGTATGACATTCCCCGCAATGAGCCAGAGCCTCGACGATGTAGCGCCCGCGCGCCAGCTCCGGGGACAGATCGCCTTGCAGCACCCAATCCTGCGTGCCGAACAGGATCTTCCAGACCCCGAGCGTGCGGCGGATGTTGAAGGGAAAGCCGATTTCATGCGGCTTCGACGGCTCCGCCGAGGGCGGCAGGGTGTCGAGATAGGCTTTGAGATCCACCAGATCCTGCCCGGTCATCTTCGCATAGGCGACATAGGGCAGGGCGGGGTAATAATGCTGGCCCTCCGGCGAGACACCATCCCGGATCGCGCGGGACAACTGCTCCACCGTCCAGCCGCCGATGCCGTGGTCGGGATCGGGGGAGATGTTCGGGGCCAGGAAGGTGCCGAAGGCGGACGGAAAGCCCTGCCCGCCGGAAAGCACCAGTTCCGCATCGCCCTTTGCCCCCGGCGCCATGTGGCAGGAGGCGCAGCCTGCGGCGGTGAACACCATCTGCCCGCGCCCCGCATCCGCCGTGAGACCGGCAATGTCGGAAACCGGGCCGACGCGCGGATGGGTTGCCAGCAGGAAAAGCGCAAAGCCGATGCAGATCACGCCGATCACGGCAAAGCGGAGACGTTTCATCGGCGGGGCTTCCGGCTGGCTGCATGGTTGGCGTCACGGTGGGTTCCCCGAGACTACATCAGCTTCGTCCGCCCGCCAGTATGCATTTTCATATAATTTTGCATGGAACGGACGGACATGGAACGGACGGACGCGCCGGATCGGCGGATCACGGCTTGCCGTTGACCGTCAGCCAGTCCGGCCAGCCCCAGAGCAGCTCCACGCCCCAGAGGAGGAAGCAGAGGAGGATCACGCCCACCACCAGCTTCACCCGCTGCGGCGAGGGCGGATGCCGCGCCCATTGCGCCATGCGGATGAACCAGTTGAGACCCATCATGCCGGGGTTGCTTCCGGTTCGTCGCCGGTGAAGCGCACCTTGCCGATATAGGGCAGGTTGCGGTTGCGCTGCGCGAAGTCGATGCCGTAGCCCACGACGAATTCGTCGGGAATCTCGAATCCCGTCCAGGTGGCGCGGATATCCACCTCGCGCCGCGAAGGCTTGTCGAGCAGCGCGCAGACCTCCAGCCGCCGCGGCTCGCGGCTGAGAAGGAGGTTCTTCACATGATGCAGGGTGAAGCCGGTATCGACGATATCCTCCACCACCAGCACGTCGCGCCCCGCGATCTCGCCGCGCAGATCCTTGAGGATGCGGACCTCGCGGCTCGAATGGGTGGCATCGCCGTAGGAGGAGGCTTCGAGGAAATCGACCTCCACCGGCAGGTCGATCTCGCGCACGAGATCGGCGATGAAGACGAAGGAGCCGCGCAGAAGCCCGACCACGACGAGCTTGTCGCAGTCGCGGTAATGGGCGGTGATGTCGCGCGCAAGCGCCTCGACCCGCGCGGCAATGGATTTGGCAGAGATCATCCTGTCGATGACATAGGGTCGCTGTGGCATGGGTCCCCCTTGATTTCCCCCGCAGGTCTAACCAATAGCTGAGGGCAAGTCACGTCCTGCAAGGTCAAAGATGCCGCGCCACGCCGAAGTCAGACGCCTGCCCTATACCGCCGCCCAGATGTTCGATCTGGTGGCGGATGTGGCGCGCTATCCGGAATTCCTGCCGTGGAATTCCGCCGCCCGCATCCGGTCGCGCAAACCTGTAATGGGGGGCGAGGTGATGGAGGCGGATCTGGTGATCAGCTTCAAGGTCTTCCGGGAACGTTTCGGCTCGCGGGTGACGCTCCTGCCGGCGGAGGGCCGCATCCTCACCGATTATCTCGACGGACCGTTCCGCTATCTCCACTCGGTCTGGCAGTTCCGCGATCTGCCGGAAGGCGGCTGCGAGGTGGATTTCTCGGTCGATTTCGAGTTCCGCAACGCCATCCTTGCCGGGATCATCGGGCTTGTCTTCGACGAAGCCATCCGCCGCATGGTCCGCGCCTTCGAGACCCGCGCCGCCGATCTCTACGGCAAGGGCGCGCCTGCCCCGGAGGTCGGACGCTCCGCGGGGGATATTTAGAAAGAGAAGAAAGCCCTTTCATCTTGCCCCAAATATCCCCGCCGGAGGCTTCCCCGGCCGGGGCTAGAGCGTGACCGCCGCAGAAAGCAGCGCAAGGGCGTGGTCGCAGGCGGCCTGCCGGACCTTGCTCCGGCCGGGGGCGCCGAAGTCCACCGTTTCGACTTCGGTGATCTTGCCGCGCTGTGCGAGACCGAAGCAGACGCGGCCCTCGGGCTTGAACTCCGAGCCGCCGGGGCCGGCGATGCCGGTGATCGAGACCGCGATATCGGCCTCCGAATGGGCAAGGGCGCCCTCGGCCATCTCGCGGGCCACGGGTTCGGAGACGGCGCCATGGGTGGCGAGCGTTTCCGCAAGGACGCCGAGCATCGCCTGTTTGGCCGCATTGGAATAGGTGACGAAGCCGCGCTCGAACACATCCGAAGAGCCTGCCACATCGGTCAGCGCCACGGCCACCATCCCGCCGGTGCAGCTTTCGGCGGTGGCGATCTTCAATCCCCAGTAGCGGGCGGCCTGAAGGATGTCGGCGGGGGCCATGGGCTACCTCATCAGGATCAGCGGGAGATGGTAGGCGGCGGCGGCAAGGATCGCGGCGAGGCCGGCGAAAAGCCCGGCCCAGAGATCGTCGAGCATCACCCCCGCCGCATCGCCGCGCCGGTCGGCCCGCCCGACGAGCCAGGGCTTGCGGATGTCGAAGAGCCGGAAGAACAGGAAGGCGGCGAGGGGGGCGGGCCAGGGCAGCCAGCCCTCGAAGCCGCGCATCCAGAAGCCGGCGGCGGGAAAGAGGAAGGCCAGCCACTGGCCCGCCACCTCGTCGATGACGAATTCGGACGGGTCCTCGCCGGGCTTGCCCGCCAGCTCCGCCGCGCAGGCCCAGAAGCCGAGGGCGGTGACGGCGAGGGTCGCTGCGACCAGCGCCGGAAAGCCGAGCGCATGGTCGATCGCCCAGGCGAGCAGCACCGCGACGAGCGAGGCCCAGGTTCCCGGCGCGGGGCGCAGATGGCCGAGCCCGCCGACCGTGGCGACGAGCCGGCTCACAGGGACACCAGTGCTGCCGAGGCGAGGGCGGCGATGCCTTCCTCGCGCCCGGTGAAGCCGAGCCGTTCCGATGTGGTGGCCTTGACCGAAACCCGTTCCATCTCCACCCCCATGATCGCCGCCAGGGCCGCCCGCATCGCCGGCGCATGGGGGCCGATCTTCGGCGCCTCGCAGATCAGCGTCACGTCGCAATTTGCCAGCTTCAGCCCGCGCGCCGCAACCCTGCCCATGGCATGACGCAGGAAAATATGGCTCTCCGCGCCTTTCCATTGCGGATCGGAGGGCGGGAAATGCTGGCCGATATCGCCCTCTGCCAAGGCGCCGTAAAGCGCATCGGTCAGCGCGTGCATCCCCACATCGGCATCCGAATGGCCGAGAAGCCCGCGGCCATGCGCGATTTTCACGCCGCAGAGCCAGAGGTGATCCCCCGGACAGAAGGCATGGACATCAAAGCCGTTGCCGATCCGCAAATCCATTCGCCGTCCTTTCAGCACCGCCTCGGCCCGCGCGAAATCGCCGGGAAGGGTGAGTTTGAGATTGTCCTCGCTGCCTGCGGTGATCGCCACCGCAAGGCCGGCATGGCGCGCGACCTCCACGTCATCGGCGGCGCCGCCGGGGTGGCAGCGATGGGCGGCGAGGATCGCCGCATAGTCGAAGCCCTGCGGGGTCTGGGCGCGGAAGAGCCCGGCCCGGTCGCGCGTGCCGGAGACATGGCCCCCCTCTCCGGTCCAGAGCGCATCGGTGACGGGCAGGGCAGGGGCCGCACCCGGCGCGGTCTTCAGCGCCGCAAGCACGCCTGCGATCACCTCCGCACTGACAAGGGGCCGCGCGCCGTCATGGATCAGCACCTGCCGGATGCCGCGTCCGTCAAGCGCCTCCAGAGCCGCCCGCACCGAGGCGTCGCGGGTCGCCCCGCCTTCGACGATCCGCGCATCGGTGCCGAGCGCCCCGGCCAGATCCCGGTCGTCGGGGTGGATGACCAGCACCCGCTCCATCCCTGCGAAGGCGCGCAGGGCATGGGCGATCACCGGCTCTCCGGCGAGCGACTGCCATTGCTTCGGCAGCGCCCCGCCGGCGCGGGAGCCACGGCCGGCGGCAACGAGAATGGCGGCGGTTTTCATCGGCGGTTCTCCTTGCCTCTCCCTAATCCATGGGTCATGGCATGACAATCGGGCTGCGAAATGCGGCACATATGCACAATAATTGTGCAATGCCCGGATTTCAGGCATAGCGGAACGGCCTCCGCTGCGGCCTCCCCCTTGCCCGCCGGCCAAAGCCGCGCAGGATCAGCAGAGAAGGACCGATGATGACCCAGAAACCGACCCAGCTCCGGTTTTCCCCTCCCGTGATTCTGGCCCCCATGGCCGGGATCACCGATCTGCCGTTCCGCCGCATGGTGGCGCGGTTCGGGGCGGGGCTGGTGGTTTCCGAGATGGTGGCCTCGCAGGAAGTCGTGCAGGCCAAGCCGCTCGCCCGGTCGCGGGCGGAGCTGGGCTTCGGCGAAGCGGCGACGGCGGTGCAGCTTGTGGGCCGCGATCCGCATTGGATGGCCGAGGCCGCCCGCTATGTCGAGGCGCAGGGCGCGGAGATCATCGACATCAACATGGGCTGCCCGGCGAAGCGGGTGACGACCCATGGCGGCTCCGGCGCCTGCGGCTCGGCGCTGATGCGCGAGCCCGATCAGGCCCTGCGGCTGATCGAGGCGGTGGTCGGCGCGGTTTCGGTGCCGGTGACGCTGAAGACCCGGCTCGGCTGGGACGATGCGAGCCTCAACGCGCCCCAGATCGCCCGCAGCGCCGAAGGTGCGGGGGTGGCGATGATCACCATCCACGGCCGCACCCGCTGCCAGTTCTACAAGGGCCGGGCCGACTGGGCGGCGATCGCGGCAGTGAAGCAGGCGGTTTCGGTGCCGGTGATCGCCAATGGCGACATCGTGGACGCGGCAAGCGCGCAGGCAGCACTTGCGGCCTCCGGGGCGGATGGGGTGATGGTCGGGCGCGGCGCGCAGGGGCGGCCGTGGCTGCTGGCCGGCATCGCCCATGCGCTCCACGGCGCCCCGGCGCCGGCGGTGCCGGAAGGGGCGGCGCTCGCGGGGTTCGTCGCGGAACATTATGAGGCGATGCTTTCCTTTTACGGCATCGAGCTTGGCCGCAAATGCGCGCGCAAGCATCTCGGCTGGTATCTGGAGGCGGCGGGCGACAGCCCGTTGCGCGCGACGATCCTGACCTCGGATGATCCCGCGACGGTGCTGCGCCTTCTGCCTGAGGCCTTCGCGGTCCCGGAAGGCATGGCGGCATGACCCATTACCGCTCCCCCTATCCGGTGCCGGGGGTCATCTGGGCCTCGCTGCCGATCCCGGCGCTGCTGATCGACGAGGCCGGTCTGATCGCCGAGGTCAATCCGGCTGGGGAGATTTTCCTGAACGCCTCGCAGCGCACGCTGGCCGGGCAGCCGGCCTTCGACCGGGTGCTGATCGACGCGCCGATGGAAGAGGCCATCGCCCGCGCCCGCGCCAACCATGCGGCGCTGTTCATCAACGATGTGGATGTGACCACGGGCGAGCGCCCGCCGGTGCAATGCAATGTCCAGATCGCACCCATGCACGACAATGCCGAGATGGTGCTGCTGCTGATCTCCCCCCGCGATCTCGCCGACCGTCTGGGGCGGGCGATGCAGGTGAAATCGGCGGCGAAATCGGCGATCGGCATGGCGGAAATGCTGGCCCATGAGATCAAGAACCCGCTGGCGGGAATTTCGGGGGCGGCACAGCTCATCTCCATGAACGCCAGTGCCGAGGACCGGGAGCTGACCGACCTCATCGTCGAGGAAACCCGGCGGATCGTGAAGCTTCTGGAGCAGGTGGAGCAGTTCGGCAACCTGCGCGCCCCGGAGCGGCGGGCGGTGAACATCCACGACGCGCTCGACCGCGCGCGGCGCTCTGCCGTGGTCGGTTTTGCCGCGCATATGACGATCATCGAGGATTACGACCCCTCGCTGCCGCCGACCTTTGCCGACAGCGACCAGCTCATGCAGGTCTTTCTGAACCTGATCAAGAACGCGGCAGAGGCCGCGCGCGGCCCCGGCACGATCCGGCTCCGCAGCTTTTACGACCAGTCGCTGCGCCTGCGCCGCAAGGACGGCACCGGCGGGCGGCTGCCCCTGACGGTGGAGATCATCGACGACGGCCCCGGCCTGCCGCCGGAGATCGCCGCAGATGTTTTCGAGCCCTTCGTTTCCGGGCGCGAGAACGGCACGGGGCTGGGCCTCGCGCTCGTCTCCAAGATCATTTCAGACCATGAGGGCTGGATTTCGGTGGATTCGGTGCCGGGGCGCACCGTCTTCCGGGTCTCTCTGCCCGTGGTCCCCAAAGACAAGAAGGAGGCCCGCTGACATGGGCCGCAGAGGCAAGGAGCACCCCTGATGGATGGCACGATTCTGGTGGCCGACGACGACCGCACGATCCGCACGGTGCTGACGCAGGCGCTGACGCGGGCGGGCTGCAAGGTTCATGCCACCTCCAGCCTCATGACGTTGATGCGGTGGGTGGAGGAGGGCAAGGGCGACCTTGTGATCTCCGATGTGATGATGCCGGACGGCAATGGGTTGCAGGCCCTGCCGCAGATCGCCCGGATGCGGCCGGGCCTGCCGGTGATCGTCATTTCCGCTCAGAATACCATCATGACCGCCATTCAGGCAGCGGAGGCGGAGGCCTTCGACTACCTGCCGAAGCCCTTCGATCTGCCCGATCTGATGAAACGCTCCGCCCGCGCGCTTGATGTGAAGCGCCGCAGCCCGACCCCCGCCGCCCCGCGCGAGGCGATGGACGATCTGCCGCTCGTCGGGCGCACCCCGGCGATGCAGGCGCTCTACCGGCTGGTGGCGCGGGTGATGAACGTCGATCTGCCGGTGTTGATCACCGGGGAATCGGGGACCGGCAAATCGCTGATCGCCCGCGCGATCCACGACTTTTCCGACCGCCGCAGCCAGCCCTTCGTCGTGGCGCAGGCCGCCGATCTGGCCGGCGTGGACGGGATCGCCACGCTTCTGTCACGGGCGCGGGGCGGCTCGCTCGTCCTCGATGAGGTCGCCGATTTCGACGAGGACGCGCAGGCCCGTCTGGTGCGGATGCTCGACGTGATGGGCGAGCAGGGGCCGCGGATCATGGCGACCTCGCAGGCCGATCTTGCCGGACGGATGGAGGCGGGCAAGTTCCGCAAGGACCTCTTCTACCGGCTCGGCGGCGTGACGCTGGCCGTGCCGCCCCTACGCGAGCGGGTGGAGGATATTCCGCTGCTGGCTGACCATATCCTCGCCAAGGGTGAGCGCGAGATCGGCGCCACCCGGCGGCTCTCGCCCGAGGCCATGGCGCTCGTGCGCGCCCATCCCTGGCCCGGCAATGTCCGCCAGCTCGAAAACCTGCTGCGCCGGCTGCTGGTGACGGCGGCCGAGCCGGAGATCACCAAGGCCGAGGTTGAAGCGGCCCTTGGCGGCGCCCAGCCGGTCCTGCCGATGAAGGGCGGGATGGAGGGGGAGAAGCTTTCCGCCTCCGTCGCGCGCCATCTGAAGCGCTATTTCGATCTGCATGGCGGGCAACTGCCGCCCGCCGGGGTCTATGACCGGATTCTGCATGAAATGGAGATCCCGCTGATCGAGATCGCGCTTGAAGCCACCGGCGGCAATCAGGCCAAATGTGCCGATCTTCTCGGGATCAACCGCAATACCTTGCGTAAGAAGATCACCGACCTCGATATCCGCGTGACACGGCGTCGCAAACTGATGTAAAACCGCCACATCGCCCGTGTTCTTTGCGCCAGTCGCCGGGAGGGCGAAGCGGGGGCGGCAAAGACCCCCATGGGCGGGAGTGCGTGGTGGCTCAGGCGAGTATTCGTCACAGCAGTTGGGCAAGGCTGAGCAGGCTCAGGCGGCAGCGGCGTGTACAGACCGTCCTGACGCTCAGCCTCGTCGTGCTCGGCCCGGTGCTGGCGGTGACGACCTTCCTCGCGCTCAGCCGGTTCAACCTCGGTGCGGGGTCGAACCTGCTGCGACTGATCCTTCTGGCCGATCTCGTCTATGTACTGGTGGTCGCGGCCCTTGTCCTGTCGCGGGTGGTGCGGATGATCGCCGACCGCCGCAGCCAGTCGGCAGGCTCGCGGCTGCACCTGCGGCTCACCGGGGTCTTCGCCTTCATGGCGCTCGTGCCGACGATTCTGGTGGCGATCTTCGCGGTGCTGAACCTCAACATCGGGCTTGAGGGCTGGTTTTCGGAACGGGTCCGCAATGTGGTGGGCGCCTCCCTTTCCGCCGCACAGGCCTATGAGGAGGAGCATACCAATGCCCTGAAGGAAGACGCGCAATCTTTGGCGGCCTACCTGAACGTCGCCAAGCAATCGACCTTCTTCCTCGATGACGGGCAGGTGCGCCCGATCCTGTCGCAGGGCCAGCAGGCGGTGCAGCGCGGGCTGCGGGAGGTCTTCCTGACCGATGGCGCGGGGGAGCTGAAGACCCGCGGCGACCGCAGCTATCTCTTCGATTTCGACAAGCCGACCGCCGAGGAACTGGCCCGCGCCAAAGCAGGCGAGGTGGTGGTGATCGAGGATTGGGCCAATGACGAATTCCGCGCCCTCGTTCATCTCGATGCCTTCGCCGACCGCTACCTTTATGTCTCGCGCACGGTGGACGGGCGGCTTCTGTCGCTTCTGGACGACACCAAGCAGACCGTCGCGCTCTATCAGCAGCTTGAGGCGGAGCGGGGGACGGTTCTTTTCAACTTCGGCCTGCTCTATCTCGGCTTCGCGCTGATCCTCGTGCTGGCGGCGGTCTGGCTCGGCCTGTGGTTCGCCGAACGCCTCAGCCGTCCGGTCGGGCGGCTGGCTTCGGCGGCGGGCCGGGTCGGGGCAGGGGATCTCGACGTGCAGGTGCTGGAGGAGGAGGGGGATGACGAGATCGCCACCCTCGGCCGGGTCTTCAACCAGATGACCCGCCAGCTCAAGGGCCAGCGGGCCGATCTGGTGGAAAGCCACCGCCAGACCGAGCAACGCCGCAGGCTCTTCGATTCGGTGCTGTCCAACGTGACCGCCGGGGTGATCGGCCTCGATGCCGAGGGCCGCATCGACTTCGTGAACCGCGCGGCGGAGCGGCTTCTGGACATGGCCGACGGCCCCGCCGATCTGCCGCTGTCTTTCGCCGTGCCGGAATTCGCGGCTTTGTTCGACCGCCTGCGCGAGATCGGCGGTACGGCCGTGCAGGAAGAGGTGCGCCTGACCCGCAAGGGCAAGCTCGAAAGCCTGCTCGTCCGCATGTCCGAACGCCGCGCCGAACAGGGGCGGCTCGAAGGCTATGTGGTGGCCTTCGACGATGTGACCGATCTCGTCTCGGCGCAACGGATGGCGGCATGGGGCGATGTGGCCCGGCGCATCGCCCATGAGATCAAGAACCCGCTGACCCCGATCCAGCTTTCGGCGGAACGGATCAAGCGCAAGTTCCGCGGGCAGGTGCAGGAGGCGGAGGAGCTGGAGCAGCTTGCCGACGTGATCGTGCGCCAGACCAACGACCTGCGCCGCATCGTCGATGAATTCTCCAAATTCGCCCGGATGCCGGAACCGGACCGCCGGGAGACGGATCTGGTGGCGCTCGTGCGCGGGGCGCTGACCCTTCAGGAAAACGGCCAGCCGGGGGTGCGGTTCTCCAGCACGGTGCCGGATGGCCCGGTGCTGATGGATCTCGACGGCACGATGATCGGCCAGGCCCTGACCAATCTGATCAAGAACGCCGGGGAAGCCACGGAAACCCTTGGGGAAAAGGGTGCGCCCGAAGGGTATGTCCCGCAGATCCGGCTGACCCTGAACACGGATGAGACCGAGGCGGAGATCCGCATCATGGACAATGGCATCGGCCTGCCCCCCGACCGGGCGCGGCTGTTCGAGCCCTATGTGACCACGCGCGAGAAAGGCACCGGCCTCGGCCTGCCGATCGTCAAGAAGATCATTGAAGAGCACGGCGGCAGCCTTATCTTGGAGGATGCCCCGATTTTTGAAGGCAATGCCCATGCCGGGGCCATGGCGGTCATCCGCCTTCCCCGCGCTGCGCGCAAACGCGCGGGCAAACAGGCGGCCCTTGCGGCCCAGGGGGGATGATGAGCAGCATTCTGATCACCGATGACGAGAAGGACATCCGCGAACTCATCGGGGATATTCTGAAGGACGAGGGCTATACCGTTCGTCTTGCAGCGAATTCCGACGATTGCATGGCCGAGATCAACGCCGATCCGCCGAGCCTGATGATCCTCGACATCTGGCTGAAGGACAGCCGGATGGACGGGATCGACATCCTCAAGACGGTGAAGCGCGACAATCCCGACATTCCCATCGTCATCATCTCGGGTCATGGCAATATCGAGATCGCGGTCGCGGCGATCAAGCAGGGCGCCTATGACTTCATCGAAAAGCCCTTCAACATCGACCAGCTGATGGTGGTGGTGAGCCGCGCCATGGAAACCTCGCGGCTGCGGCGCGAGAATGCCGATTTGCGGCGGCGCGATGTGACCTCCTCCGAGATGATCGGTTCGGGTGCGGCCTTCAAGGCCCTGAAATCGCAACTGGAAAAGGTCACGAAGTCCAACGGCCGGGTGATGCTGACCGGCCCGTCCGGCTCCGGCAAGGAGATGGCGGCGCGCTACATCCACACCAATTCCGCCCGCGCGGGGGCGCCCTTCGTTTCGGTCTCCTCGGCAACGGTGGAGCCTGACCGGATGGAAGAGGTGCTCTTCGGGCGGGAGACGGCGGATCGTGGCATCGAAAAAGGTATTCTGGAACAGGGGCATGGCGGCGTCATCTACTTCGATGAAGTGGCCGATATGCCCTCCGGCACCCAAGGCAAGATCCTGCGCGTGCTGACCGAACAGCAGTTCACCCGCGTCGGCGGTACCGACAAGGTGCGCGTCGATCTGCGGGTCATTTCCTCCACCACCCGCGATCTGCGGCAGGAAATCGCCGCCGGCCGCTTCCGGCAGGAGCTTTACGACCGGCTGAACGTGGTGCCGATCGCCGTGCCGAGCCTGGAGGAGCGGCGCGAGGACATCCCCGAGCTGACCCGCCACTTCATCGACATGTTCCACCGCAGCCAGGGCCTGCCGCAGCGCGGCCTGAGCCTTGAGGCGGAAGCGATGTTGCAGACCATGCAATGGCCGGGCAACCTGCGCCAGCTCCGCAACGTGATCGAGCGGGTGCTGATCCTCGGCGACAGCACCGGCCCGATCGAGGCCAGGGAACTGCCGGGACAGGAAAACACCGGCGAGGGCGGCGGGCGGCTGGTGCTCGGTGGGGCGATGGCGACCCTGCCGCTGCGCGAGGCGCGCGAGGTCTTCGAGCGCGAATACCTGCTGACCCAGATCAACCGCTTCGGCGGCAATATCAGTCGGACCGCCGGTTTCGTGGGCATGGAACGCTCCGCCCTGCACCGCAAACTGAAATCGCTCGGGGTCGTGACCTCCGCCAAGGGCCATGGCCGCGGGGCGGGCGAGGAGGATGAGGACGACGAGGAATAGGGGTCAATCCACGGTCAGACCGGCCTGCCTGCGCGAACACTTCCCCTCTGGCTTCATTTCCGTCGGAAAATATCCTGCGGAGAGGGTCCGGCGGGGTGCAGAACCCCTGTGGGGCCGCGGCGCGGCGCAGCATCCGCTGCATGGGATTGCCACCCGGCGCCCGACGGCGATTGACCGGGCGCGGCCGGTCTGACAGGAAGAAACCGCTGAGCGGGACGCGGTTGCGTCCGAGGGGGTGGCATGAAGGTGATCATCTGTGGCGGCGGTCAGGTCGGCTGGCAGATCGCGCGGCACCTGTCGGGCGAGAAGAACGACGTGACGGTGGTGGACAGCAATGCCGATCTCGTGCGTCGTGCCACGGAAACGCTTGAGGTCCAGGGGGTTGCAGGCTTCGCCTCATATCCCGACGTGCTGGAGAAGGCCGGCGCCCGCGATGCCGACATGATCATCGCCGCCACCTATTCCGATGAGGTGAACATGGTCACCTGCCAGGTGGCCCATTCGATCTTTTCCGTGCCGCGCAAGATCGCCCGGCTGCGTTCGCAAAGCTATCTCGACGCGATCTATTCCGATCTTTACCGGCGCGACCATCTGCCCATCGACGTGGTGATCAGCCCGGAGCGCGAGGTGGCGGAGGCGGCCTTGCAGCGGCTTGCGGCCCCGGCGGCCTTCGATACCGAAAGCTTCATGGGCGGGCGGGCGCAGCTTCTGGGCATCGCGCTCACCGAGGATTGCCCGGTGCTGATGACGCCCTTGCGCCAGCTCAACGAGCTGTTCCCCAGCCTGCGCGCCATCGTCGTGGGCATCCGCCGTCAGGACAGCCTGTTTGCGCCCGAGCCGCGCGATCTGCTGCTGCCGGGCGACATGATCTATGTCTTCACCCATGTTCAGGATGTGAACAGGACGCTGGAAGTCTTTGGCAAGAAAACGAAAAAGCAGGAGCGGGTGATCATCGTCGGCGGCGGCAACGTGGGCCTCGCCGTGGCCCGTGCGCTTGAGGCGCGGACCGACCGGGTGCGCGCCAAGATCATCGAGCGCAACCGCAGCCGGGCGGAGACGGCGGCGGACGGGCTCAACCGGACCATCGTGCTGCATGGCGACGGGATGGATATGGACCTGCTGCTGGAAGCCTCGGTGGACCGGGCCGATGCGGTTCTGGCCGTCACCGACGACGACAAGACCAACCTTCTGGCCGCGGTGCGCGCCAAGCAGGCCGGTTGCCCGATGGCCATCGCGCTTGTCAACGACCCGACGCTGGCGAGCCTGATGGGGCCTCTGGACATCGACGCCTATATCAACCCGCGCGCCACCACCGTCTCGTCGATCCTGCGCCATATCCGGCACGGCAAGGTGCGGGCGATCTATTCCATCGGCGATGCCGAGGCGGAGATGATCGAGGCGCAGGTGCTGACCACCTCGCCGCTGGCGGGCAAGCTGATCCGCGATGTGGATTTCCCCGAAGGCGTGCTGGTCGGCGCGCTGATGAAGGGGGAGGCGGTGCTGAAACCCACCGGCGATCTCCGCATCGACGCGGGCGACATCATCGCGCTGTTCACCATGGCCAAGGACCGGCCCGAGGTCGAGCGCCTCCTGCAGGTCTCGGTCGAGTTCTTCTGAGGCCCCGAGATGCGCCGTCTGGCCGATCTGCCGGTTCTGGTGATCCTTCTGGGGATCGCGGCGCTGTCGATGCTGCTGCCCTGGGGCCATGCGGTGATCCTCGGCCAGCACGGGATTGCGCGCAGCTTTCTGTACAGCCTGCTGCTGCTGCTGGTGCTGGCGGCGATCCTCGGCATCGCCACCTCCGGCTACCGGCCGCGCAACCCGGCGCGAAGCCATCTTGTGGCGCTCGCCGGGGCCTATCTGCTGCTGCCGCTGGTGCTGGGCCTGCCGATGATGCAGCCGGGAGCGGGCGGCTACCGCTTTTCCGATGTCTGGTTCGAGATGCTTTCGGCGATGACCACCACCGGCGCGCCGATGTTCGCGCCCTGGGAATTGCCGCCGACGCTGCATCTCTGGCGCGCGCAGGTCGGCTGGATGGGCGGCTTCTTCACCATCGTCATGGCGATTTCGGTGCTGGCGCCGCTGAACCTCGGCGGGTCCGAGGTGATTTCGGGCCGCACGCCGGGGCGCGGGGCGCAGGGGGCCTCGCAGATCATCCAGATCGCCGATCCGGGGGAGCGGATGCTGCGCTTCGCCACGATGGTCCTGCCGGTCTACGGCGGGATGACGCTGCTGCTCTGGCTCGGTCTCATCCTTGCGGGGGAGGACAATCTGACCGCGCTCTGCCATGCCATGGGAACGCTTTCGACCTCCGGCCTGTCGCCCATCGGCGGGCTGGCCGAGGGCAAGGCGGGCTGGCTGGCGGAATTCCTGATCTTCCTCTTCCTGATCCCGGCTCTGAGCCGCCGGCCCCTTCACCACGCCATCGGCCTTCAGCGCGACCAGCGGCTGAGCCGCGACCCCGAACTGCGGCTGGCCGCCGTGATTCTGCTCGGCGTGGCGACGCTCCTCCTTCTGCGGCACTGGATCGCGGCGATCGAGCTCGGCTCGGGAGAGGATTTCGGCGCGGCGCTCAAGGCGGGCTGGGGCGGCCTTTTCATGACCATGTCCTTCCTGACCACCAATGGTTTCGAATCCGCCTATTGGCGCGCGGCCGAGGATTGGTCGGGCCTTGGCCGCGCGGGATTGGTGCTGTGGGGGCTGGCGGTCATGGGCGGGGGCATCGCCACCACGGCGGGCGGGGTGAAGCTCCTGCGGATGCATGTGCTGATCCGCCACAACATTCAGGAACTGGACCGGCTGGTCCATCCTTCCGTCGTGCCGAAATCGGTTTCGGCGATGGGAACGGTGGCGCGGGGCGGGGCGACCATGGCCTGGCTCTTCTTCCTGACCTTCACCCTTGCCATTGCGGCGGCCATGGCGGCGCTGACCCTCGCGGGGGAGACTTTCGACACCGCCCTCGTCCTTGCCCTTGCCACGCTGACCAACACCGGCGCCCTGGCCCATCAGGTCGCGGGGATGCCGGTCGACTACGGGGCGCTGAACGAGTCGACACGGGTGATCCTCGGGGCGGCGATGATCGTCGGGCGGCTGGAAACCCTGGCGATTCTGGCGCTCCTCGCCCCCGACAGCTGGCGAAGCTGAGACCGCCGGGATACAGGTATCTTTATTCCTTTGTTTTGGGCTGGAAACCCGCCGGTTTAGACGCAATACTTCGCGTCAGGCCGGGAGGACAGCCCGCCAGTGCGACTGAGAACAAGGACAAGAAACCGATGGCCGCCGATAAACAGAATTTGCAGGATGCCTTTCTCAACCATGTCCGGAAGTCGAAGCTTCCGGTCACGATTTTCCTGATCAACGGGGTGAAGCTGCAAGGCGTCATCACCTGGTTCGACAATTTCTGCGTGCTCCTGCGCCGGGACGGGCAATCGCAGCTTGTCTACAAACATGCGATCTCCACGATCATGCCGGGCGGGCCGATCAATCTTTACGAGGGCGAAGACTGAACGCCGATCTTCCTGAGGACGACGAGGACGACCCGCTCTTTGCCGATCGCGGGCCGTCTTCGCATGAGACGGCCGCGGCGCTGACCCGCGCCTATGTCCTGCACCCTGATCTCAAATCCGCCCGGACCCGCCGCCTGCCCGAACACGGGCTGGCCGAGGCGGTGAGCCTTGCCGCCGCCCTGCCGGGGATGGAGGTGCTTGGCGCCGAGGTGGTCCGTCTGCCGCGTGTCCATCCGGGGATGCTCTTCGGTTCCGGCAAGGTGGAGGAGCTGGCGGCGCGGATGAAGGCGCTCGAGATCGACCTCGTGCTGGTCGATGGCCCGGTGTCCCCGGTGCAGCAGCGCAATCTCGAAAAGGAATGGGGGGTGAAGCTCCTCGACCGGACCGGGCTGATCCTTGAGATCTTCGCGGATCGGGCGCGGACGCGGGAAGGGGTGTTGCAGGTCGAACTGGCGGCGCTGTCCTATCAGCGCACGCGGCTGGTGCGGGCCTGGACCCACCTTGAGCGGCAGCGGGGCGGTTTCGGCTTCGTCGGCGGGCCGGGCGAGACCCAGATCGAGGCGGACCGCCGCGCCATCGACGATCAGGTGATCCGGCTGAAACGCCAGCTCGACCGCGTGGTGAAAACGCGGGAGCTGCACCGGGCCTCGCGTCGGAAGGTGCCGTTTCCGGTGGTGGCGCTTGTCGGCTATACCAACGCCGGGAAATCCACGCTGTTCAACCGCATGACCGGGGCGGAGGTTCTGGCCAAGGACATGCTCTTTGCCACGCTCGACCCGACGATGCGCGGCGTGGTGCTGCCCTCGGGGCGCAAGATCATCGCCTCCGATACCGTGGGGTTCATTTCCGACCTGCCGACGCAGCTTGTCGCGGCCTTCCGTGCAACGCTCGAAGAGGTGCTGGAGGCCGATCTGATCCTGCATGTCCGCGACATCAGCCATCCCGAAACCGCCGAGCAGGCGGCGGATGTGGCCGATATCCTGACCTCGCTCGGGGTGGACCGGGCGGTGCCGCAGATCGAGGTCTGGAACAAGCTCGATCTCGTGGCGCCTGTCGCGCGCGAGGCTCTGGCGGTGCAGGCGGGCAACCGGGCGGGCGTTTTTCCGGTGTCGGCCCTGACCGGGGAAGGGATCGACCGGCTGCTGGCGGAAATTTCCCACAGCTTCGACGAGGAAAAGTCCGAGGCCAGGCTGCACCTCGGCTTTGCCATGGGCAAGCGGCGGGCATGGCTCCATGGCGAGGGCGTCGTCACCGCCGAAACCCAGGACGAGGAGGGCTGGCAGATTTCCGTCCTCTGGACCGCCCGGCAGGAAAAGCGCTTTCAGGAGGTCTGAACCTCCGCCACAATCGGCCGCAGGGGCGGGTGAGAAACCGGGAGAGAAGGTCCGATGAAAGTCTATATCAGCATCGACATCGAGGGCTGCGCCGGAATCACCCATTGGAACGAGGCGGAGAAGACCCACCCCGATTATTCCGAATTCCGCGAGATCATGACCGGAGAGGCGCTTGCCGCGATCGAGGGGGCGAAGGCGGCGGGGGCCAAGGAGATCCTGATCAAGGATGCCCATACCACCGGACGCAATCTGCTGATCGACCGGCTGCCGGCGGATGTGAAGGTGGTGCGGGCCTGGGCCGGCCATCCGTTCTGCATGGTGCAGGAGCTGGACGCGAGCTTCGATGCGGTGCTGATGATCGGCTACCATGCCGCCGCCGGGTCGGAGGCCAATTCGCTGGCCCATACCCTGTCGCTCGATGCGGCCGAGATCCGGCTGAACGGGGTGCGGGCCTCTGAATTCCTGATCCACGCGCTTGCCGCCGCCCTTGTCGGCGTGCCGGTTGCCTTCGTCAGCGGCGATGCCGGGCTGATGGAGGAGGTGCAGGCGACATCGCCCGCCATCCACCGCTGCGCGGTCAAGGCGGGTTCCGGCGCCTCTACCGTTTCGCTTTCGCCGGCGGGCGCGCGGGAGGTGATCCGGGCGGGGGTTGCCCTGGCGCTGAAAGGGGTGAAGAAGATCGCCCCCTTGCCCCTCCCCGCCGAACACGTCCTGGAAATCGCCTATGGCGATCCGAACCTTGCCACCCGCCACCAGCACTATCCCGGCGCGCGCCACGTCGGCAACCGGACCATCCGCATGGAAACCGGCGACTACATGGATGTGCTGCGGATGCTGAACTACGTCACCTGAGGCGCGGGGACGGTCTCAGACGTGGAGGAAGACCGCCTCCACATCCTTGCCGGTATCGCGGGAGCTTTCGGCCCGTCCTCCGGGGTTGAAGCCGGTATACCAGCCCGCGAGCGAGCGCCATTCGATGCCGATGCCCGGCCAGGGGTCATAGACCTTGACCTCATAGCCCTTGGCATCGTCGCCGCGCAGCCCGGCGATCACCACGATATGACTTTTGCCGTTGGTCCAGAGCGGCCCCCAGCTTTGCAGCCAGGTTTGCAGCCCCTGGATGGAGGGGGACATCGGCGGCACCGGCTTCAGCCCGAGCCGGCGGGCCAGCGGCAGGATCTGCGGGTTCTGGATGCCGTTGTTGGCCTTGTAGAGGTCGATGGTTTCCCTGTCGATCGCGCTGCACTGGTTGAGGCCGAGCATCGACATGTTGCGGCGGTTGTTTTCGGCCCAGTAGAGCAGCATCATCGCCGAGGCAAACCAGCAGGCCATGTCCTTGTTCTGGGTGATGAGGGACATGCCGGGAACTTCATATTGCATGGAGGCTCTCCGAAATGGGATGGCGGAAAAATGTGTCGGGAATGGGAGGACTCTCCTCCCGCCTCCAGAGTCTGTCAACTGTCGGGTGAGTGGGGGGCCGCGGGTGCGCGCTGCACCCCATTGCAGGCCCCGGAGGGGGGGGCCCCCCGGACCTCCCCGCGGGATGCGTTCCGACAGAAAATGGGGGCAGGGAGCCCCGTGCGGGGCGCCGGTCCGGGCTGGAGGCCGAGCGATCCTAGGGGGCCGGAGGGGCCGCCGCCGGGGTCAGGTGGGTGATCCCGACCGCCGCAGCCCGCGCCAGATCGGCATCGAGCGACATGGGGATGTATTCGCCGCGCCGCCACAGTTCCGACAGATCGTCGTAGAAGCGCGAAAGCGGATGGCCCGATTGCCCGGTCGAGATGATGAAGACCGAGGAATCCGGGTCGGCGAAATCATAGACCCCGCGATAGGCGCCGGCATGGACGTTGAGGTAGGGATTAGGTCCGGTGCCTTTGGTGCGGCCCCGCATCAGCGTCGTGTCCCCGCCCGAGGTCGATTGCCGGATGTTGACGAAATAGCGCAGCACCGGCACGTCGCCCAGCACCGGATGATCCTGCGCCGCCTGATGGGCATCGCCCCAGCGCCAGCTTTCGACATTCGGCCCGTAGGTTTCGGAGAGCGACAGCAGCGCCTCGTCCAGGGCGATCCGCGCGATGTCGGAGCAGGTTTCCACCGCGGCCGACTGGATCACGTCGCACCAGACCGAGGCGCCGCCGACATTGCGGTAGACGCGCTCGATGAAATCGGGCTCGGGATGGGTGAACTTGTCGGCGAGGGGGCCGATCTCGTCCCGCGTCAGCCGGTCCTGAAGCGCGCGCAGCCAGGCTTCGGCGATCAGGGGCTCGGGCAGATGCTCGTTCATCTCGCCGTTCCATTCGGCCAGAAGGCCGAGCGCCTTCTGCCGCATCCGCTCGGGCGTGCCTTCGGGGGCGGGTTCGCCGGTGAACCACAGATCGGCGCCGATCAGCGGCAGCAGGCTGCGGGCGGTGGGGGAGACCGTATCGAGCTGCGCCTCGATGAAGCTGTCGCGGGTATGGACGCCGCGGGTCTTCATCAGCGCCAGCCACCGCTGGATGCGCTGCGTATCGCCCCAGTCGAAGCTGACATGCAGCGGGAAGGGGCGGTCCACCGTCTTGTTGTTGGTGTTGCCGAGGATGCCGCTTTCGGGGTTCACGAAGCGCGGATTGTCCTTATAGGGCAGCATCCCGGTCCAGCGGTTCTTGCCCTCCCATCCCGGCGCGGGCATCCGGCCCTTGGTGCGGTGGCTCGGGTCGCGGGCGGGCATGGCGCCGATGGTCTGGAGCGCGATGCCTTTTTCATCGGCCAGCATCAGGTTCTGCGAGGGCGCGACGAAATGGCGCCCGGCTTCGATCGCCTCGTCGACCGAGGCCGAGGTCATCAGCCGGATCGCCCCGGTCATCGAGGTATCCGCCCCCGAAAGCGCCGTCCATTCGAGCGCGGCCACATGCCCTGCGGGCGTGACGGAGGCGAGGTCGTAATGGGTGCCGGGCAGGATCGGCCCGCTTTCGGACCAGCGTTGCGTGATGGTGATCGGCTCCGCATCCTTGATGGTGATGATGGTGCGGCGGGTGGTGAAGGGCTTCGGCCCCTCGGGCGTCAGATATTCCTCGGGGTTGGCGGGGTTCACCCGCTCGATCACCACATCCTGATCGTCGAGATAGGAGGAGGTGAGCCCCCAGCCGAGCTTGTCGGACCGCCCGACCAGCACCAGCGGCATCCCCGGAATCGTACCGCCGATCACCCCGCCGGAGGGCAGCTCCAGCCGCGCGAGATACCAGATCGCGGGGGCGGTCAGGCCGAGATGGGGGTCGTTGGCCAGAAGGCTGCCCCCGGCGGCAGAGCGCCCCGGCATCGCCGCCCAGGCATTGGAGGCGCCGGCGAAGGGCGCCGAATGGAAGGGTGAGAGCGGATCGTCGATATAGGCCATCTGCTCGCGGGCGGGCTGCGGGAAATCGCCGGGCATCAGGCTCGCGTAATCGGGCAGGGCGGCTACGCCCTTCGAGCTGTCGTCGGGCAGGAGATCGGCGAGACGCGCCGGCGGCAGGATCAGCGAGAGTTCCGCCCGCTGCACCTCCGTCTCCAGATGGAAGGAGAGCTGGAGCGCCATCAGCTTGATGATGGCGATGCTGTCGGCGGGCGACCAGGCGGCGATCTCGTTGGAGAAGAAGAAGAACTCCGGTGCGCCCCGGCCCCGCGCCCCGGCATTGACCTGTTCGATCCAGGCATTGACCCCGGCCGAATAGGCTTCGAGCGCGGCCTTGGTGCGGTCGTCCTGCACCGCCACCGATTGCTGGGCCAGCGTGTAGATGTCGAGCCGGCGCAGCAGTTCGTCGATCTTCACCGTCCGCGTCCCGAAGATCTCCGACAGCCGCCCCTGCGCGGTGCGCCGCAGCATCGTCATCTGCCAGAGCCGGTCCTGGGCATGGACGAAGCCGAGCGCATAGAAGACATCCGCCTCGGTCTTGCCGAAGATATGCGGCACGTTGGCATTGTTCCGCACGATCTCCACCGGGGCGGAAATGCCGTCGAGCGTGAAAGTTTCGTTGTAATCCGGCAGCGACCGGCTCAGCACATAATAGGCCAGCCCGAGACCGAGCACCCCCAGAACGATCAGCGCCGTCAGGGCGCGCAGGAGCCAGCGGAAGGCGAGGATCATCGGGACGGTCCTTTGGGCAGCAGCAGTTGACGCAGCGGGCGTTCTGCCTTCCTAGTCCAAACCCGAAGCAGCGGCAATTGGCCGGGCAGGATGCAGGCGGCGACAGGAGCGGGCGACATGGCGAAACTGGCATTTCTCGGCCTTGGGGTGATGGGCTTTCCGATGGCGGGGCATCTGGCCGCCAAGGGCCATGAGGTGACGGTCTACAACCGCAGCCCGGCCAAGGCGGCCGCCTGGGTGGCAAGGCATGGCGGCACGGCGGCTGCCGCCCCGGCCGAAGCGGCGGCGGGGGCGGAACTGGTCATGGCCTGCGTCGGCAATGACGACGACCTGCGCTCGGTCTGCCTCGGGCCGGAGGGTGCCTTTGCCGGCATGGCGAAAGGCGCTGTCTTCGTCGATCACACCACGGTTTCGGCGCAGGTGACGCGGGAACTCGCCGCAGTCGCCGCGGGGCAGGGGCTGGGCTTCGTCGATGCGCCGGTCTCGGGCGGGCAGGCGGGGGCGGAGAATGGCGTTCTCTCCATCATGTGCGGGGGCGCGCAGGGCGATTACGACCGGGCGGAGCCGGTGATGGCCGCCTATGCCCGCATCTGCCGCCGTCTTGGCGACAGCGGCGCGGGCCAACTCGCCAAGATGATGAACCAGATCTGCATCGCGGGGCTGATGCAGGGTCTGTCCGAGGCCCTGGCCTTCGGCGAGAAGGCCGGGCTGGATGGCGCGGCCGTGGTCGAGGTGATCGCGCAGGGCGCGGCCGGCTCCTGGCAGATGGTCAATCGCCACAAGACCATGCTCGAAGACCGCTTCGACTTCGGTTTCGCCGTGGACTGGATGCGGAAGGACCTCGGCATCTGCCTCGATACCGCCGACCAGATCGGCGCAAGGCTGCCGCTGACCGCCCTTGTCGATCAGTTCTACAAGGATGTGCAACTGATGGGGGGCGGGCGGAACGACACCTCAAGCCTGATCCGCCGCCTGCGGTAGGGGGGCAGGATGGGCAGATTGCCCATCCCGGCCTTACGGAATGATCCGGCTGTATTTCACGCCCGACAGCGTTGCCCCGGCGATCAGCCCCTGCTGGCCGAAGACCAGACCGATCACCGGGTCAAGCTCTGTGGTGTCCTTGCCGAGGCTCGCCCCCTGCTCGGGCGTCGCATAGCGCACATCCGCCCCCGCCGCCCAGCCCGAAGACCGCCTGAAGTCCGAAAGCGCCTTGTCGGTCATGAAGAACAGGGCATGGGCATATTGCTGCGCCCCGATCTGCAATCCGAAGGTCGCCCGCGCCGCCGAATAGTAATCGACCGTGGCGCCGTTGATCCGCAACGCCCCGCGCCCATAGCCGCCGCCGATGCCGAAGCCCGCCTCGGTGACCAGCGGCATGTAGAGCACGCCATAGGCGCGCGAGGCCAGATCCTGCGTGCCGGGATAGCGCGAGAAGAGATAGTCGCGCGTCGCATCCACCCGCGCGTCGATCTGCGCCGCCCCGCGCGAGCCGACACCGTTGCCGGTGATCCCGCCATCGCAGGCCGCCAGCAGAAGTCCCGCCGCACCGGAGCCGAGGAAAACCCGTCTCGAAATCGTCATCTCTGTCCTGCCCTTGCCAATCCGGCTTCAACCGGGGCTCTGAAACGGCCCCGCGACCGGAATCCTAACCGCTTTTCCGCGCGCTGTCATCGGGGCAGAGCCCGCTCGGCAAAGCCCCGCCGTCCGATTTCATCTTGCCTCAAATATCCCCGCCGGAGGCTTCCCCGGCCAAAGCTCCGCGCCCGTTTCACGCCCGTTTCACGCCCGTGTCACGCCCCGCGCAGAACCCGTGCCGCCGCCGGGGCGAAATAGGTCAGCACCCCGTCGCAGCCCGCCCGCTTGAAGGCCAGAAGGCTCTCCATCATCGCCTCCTCGCCCTTGATCCAGCCGCGCTCCGCCGCGCCTGCGATCATCGCATATTCGCCGGAGACCTGATAGGCGAAGGTCGGGGCGCCGAAGGCATCCTTCACCCGCCGGCAGATGTCGAGATAGGGCATCCCCGGCTTGACCATGACCATATCGGCCCCCTCGCGCAGGTCGCGTTCCACCAGCCGCAGGGCTTCGTCGCTGTTGCCGGGGTTCATCTGATAGGTCTTCTTGTCGCCCTTCAGCACCCCCGAGGCCCCGACCGCATCCCGGAACGGCCCGTAGAAGGCCGAAGCGTATTTCGCCGCATAGGAGAGGATCGCCACCTGCTTGTGGCCCGCCGCCTCCAGTGCCGCCCGCATCGCGCCGATCCGGCCATCCATCATGTCGGACGGCCCGAGGATATCGGCCCCCGCATCGGCCTGCGCCATCGCCATCTTCACGAGCGCCTCGACGGTCTCGTCGTTCAGCACCTCGCCCTCCACCACCAGCCCGTCCTGACCGAGCGCGTTGTAGGGGTCGAGCGCCACATCCGTCATCACCGCGATGCCCGGCACCGCCGCCTTGATCGCGCGGATGGCGCGGTTGGTCAGGTTGCCGGGGTTCCAGGCCTCGGCGCAGTCGAGCGTCTTCAGCGCCGGATCGGTATAGGGAAAGAGACAGATCGCCGGAATCCCGAGCCCCTCTGCCTCGCGCGCCGCCTCGACCACCAGATCGACGCTGAGCCGCGCCACGCCCGGCATGGAGGCGACCGGCTCCCGCGCCGCCACGCCGTCGCGCACGAAGACCGGCCAGATCAGATCCTTCACCGACAGCCGGGTCTCCTGCACGAGATCACGCAGCGGCGCAGTGCCGCGCAGGCGGCGGAAACGGTGATCGGGCGAGGCTATGGGCTGCATCTGGTCCTCCGGTGGCGATACGCCGGGCGGGTCCGGCGAAGGGGCTTGCGGTTTGGTGCCTTGCCTGCCATGGAAAGGCGCGCGTCTCAAGCGGACAAATCCGCATCTCAAGCCGGCACGGGGTCAGGGTTGGATTGGTATAAGGTCATATTCGAGCTGATCGACATGCGATCCTTCTCGAACCTGTGGTATTGGATCATGCTTGCCGTGCTCTGGTCCACGGCCAGCCATTGGGTGATCGGCGTGCCGTTCGACATGATCAGCCGCGCGCGCCGGCAGGGCGGGCAGGTGCAGGCCGATCTCGAAACGCTGGTGCGGATCAATGTGGAGCGGATGCTCTACATCTCGCGGTCCGCCGGGATCTGGCTCATCGGATTGGTGGCTTTCCTGCTGACGGTGCTGATCGTGCTCGGCTTTTACTACAATGTCGAATTCGCGCAGGCGCTGCTGTTCCTTCTCGGGCCGGTGACGATCCTGATGCTGCTGTCGCTGCGGACGGCGGTGAAGATCGAGGCGGGCGAGAACAATGGCGAGGCGCTGCACCGCCGGCTCTTCCGTCACAGGATCTCGACGCAATTCCTTGGCATGGTTGCGATTTTCGTCACTTCCCTTTTCGGGATGTGGCAGAATATGCATCTCGGCGTTCTGGGTTGACCATGACGGGCGCGCGCATCGTTCTGGGCGGCGCGCCCGAAGGCTATGACGCCCGGCTGCTGGCGCGGGAGCTGGAAAAGGGTGCGCCCGTCATCCATGTCGCGCGCGACGACAAGCGGATGGAGGCGATGCGCGCCGCCCTTCAGGTCATGGCTCCGGGGGCGGTGGTGCTGGAACTGCCGGCCTGGGATTGCCTGCCCTATGACCGCATCTCCCCCAATCCCGAGATTTCGGCGCGGCGGATGGCGACGCTCGCCACGCTTTCGGCGGGGCTCCGCGGGGCTTTCATCCTCCTGACGACGATGAGTGCGGCGACCCAGAAGCTGCCCGCGCGCGAGGTGCTGCGGCAGGCCTCCTTCGCCGCGCGGGTCGGTGACCGGGTGGATGAGGCGCAGCTGCGCGGCTTTTTGGCGCGGATGGGGTTTTCGCCGGTCTCCACCGTCTCCGAGCCCGGCGATTTCGCCATTCGCGGCGGCATCGTGGACATCTATCCGCCGGGGGATGGCGGGCCGGTGCGGCTCGACTTCTTCGGGGATGTTCTGGACGGGGCGCGGCGCTTTGACCCGGTGACGCAGCGCACCACCGAAAAGCTGCAAGCCGTTGAATTCGCGCCCATGTCGGAGATCATTCTGGATGAGGCGGCCATCACCCGCTTCCGTCAGACCTACCGGGCGGAATTCGGCGCGGCCGGCTCCGAGGACCCGCTCTACGAGGCGGTCTCGGCGGGCCGCAAGCATCAGGGGATGGAGCATTGGCTGCCGTGGTTCCATGCCCGGATGGAGACGCTTTTCGACTATCTTCCCGACGCTTCGGTGATGCTGGACGATCAGCTGACCGCCGCGCGCCTGACCCGCTGGGAGGGGATCGCCGATCAATATGACGCCCGCCGCGAGGCCATGGCGCAGAAGGGCCGGCTGGAAACCGTCTACAAGCCCTGCGCGCCGGAGCTGCTCTATCTGGACGATGCCGCCTGGGAAGCGGCGATTGCGGATCACCGCGTGATCCAGCTTTCGCCGCTGGCGCAGGCGCCGGGGCCGGGGGTGCTGGACGCGCAGGGGCGCATCGGCCGCAATTTCGCGCCGGAACGGCAACAGGAAAATGTCAGCCTTTTCGGTGCCTTGGCGGATCATCTTCGTCTTCTTCTCAAAGACGGGCAGGTGGTCATCGCCTCCTGGTCCGAAGGCGCGCGGGAACGGCTGAAGGGTCTGCTCGAAGATCAGAAGATCGGAAATGCGCGCGAGATCAGGGATTTCCGCGAGGTTCCCGAAGGCCGTGGCAATCTCTTCCTGATGGTCTGGGCCTTGGAGGCGGGTTTCACCGCGCCGGGTCTGGCGGTGATTTCCGAACAGGATGTTCTGGGCGACCGGCTGGTCGCCAAGCCGCGCCGCAAGCGCAAGGCCGACAACTTCCTGCGCGAGGTCGATACCCTCACCCCCGGCGATCTCGTCGTGCATGTGGAACACGGGGTCGGGCGCTATCTGGGGCTGGAGACGATCACCGCCCTCGGCGCGCCCCATGCCTGCGTCGCGCTCGAATATGCGGAAAACGCAAAGCTTTACCTGCCGGTGGAGAATATCGAGCTTCTCAGCCGCTATGGCCATGAGGAGGGTCTGCTCGACCGGCTCGGCGGCGGGGCCTGGCAGGCGAAGAAGGCGAAACTCAAGGAACGCATCCGCGAGATCGCCGACAAGCTGATGCGGGTCGCGGCGGAACGGGCGCTGCGCCATGCGCCGATCCTGGAGGCGCCGCATTCGATCTGGGAGGCCTTCGCCGCCCGCTTCCCCTATCAGGAGACCGAGGACCAGCTTTCTGCGATTGCCGATGTGGTGGCGGATCTGGAAAAAGGCTCGCCGATGGACCGGCTGGTGGTCGGCGATGTCGGCTTCGGCAAGACCGAGGTGGCGATGCGCGCGGCCTTTGTTGCAGCACTCTCGGGGATGCAGGTGGCGGTGATCTGCCCGACGACGCTGCTGGCGCGTCAGCATTACCGCAGCTTTGCCGAGCGTTTCCGTGGCTTTCCGATCAATGTGCGGCCGCTGTCGCGCTTCGTTTCCGCCAAGGAGGCCACCGCCACCCGCGCCGCCATGTCCGACGGCACGGTGGATATCGTCGTCGGCACCCATGCGCTTCTTGCCAAGGGGGTGCGGTTCAAGAACCTCGGGCTCCTCGTGATCGACGAGGAGCAGCATTTCGGCGTCGGCCACAAGGAGCGCCTGAAGGAGATGCGGTCCGAGGTTCACGTCCTGACCCTGACCGCGACCCCGATCCCGCGCACGCTGCAACTCTCGTTGACCGGGGTGCGGGACCTGTCGATCATCGCCACCCCGCCGGTGGATCGCCTGGCGATCCGCACCTATGTTTCGGAATTCGACCCGGTGACCCTGCGCGAGGCGCTTTTGCGCGAACATTACCGGGGCGGGCAGAGCTTTTTCGTCGTGCCGCGCATTTCCGATCTTCCGGATATCGAGGATTTCCTGAAAACCCATGTGCCGGAGGTGAGTTTCGTGATCGCCCATGGCCAGTTGGCGGCGGGCGATCTCGACGAGCGGATGAACGAATTCTACGACGGCAAGTTCGACGTGCTGATCGCCACCTCCATCGTGGAATCGGGCCTCGACATTCCGACGGCCAACACCATGATCGTGCATCGGGCGGATATGTTCGGCCTGAGCCAGCTTTACCAGATCCGCGGGCGGGTCGGGCGCTCGAAGACCCGCGCCTATTGCTACCTGACGACCAAGCCGCGCAGCCCGCTGACCCCGCAGGCGACCAAGCGGCTGCGGCTTCTGGGCAGCCTCGACAATCTCGGGGCGGGATTCAACCTTGCCTCCCATGACCTCGATCTGCGCGGGGCGGGGAACCTTCTGGGCGAGGAGCAATCCGGCCATATCAAGGAGGTCGGCTACGAGCTTTACCAGCAGATGCTGGAAGAGACGATCGCCAAGATCAAATCGGGCGAGTTGCAGGGGTTGAGTTCGGTCGATGACCAGTGGTCGCCGCAGATCAACCTCGGCGTGCCGGTGATGATCCCGGAAAGCTACATCCCCGATCTGGACATCCGGCTGGGGCTTTACCGGCGGCTGTCGTCGCTGGCGACCAAGGTGGAGCTGGAAGGCTTCGCCGCCGAGATGATCGACCGCTTCGGCCCGCTGCCGAAGGAGGTGAACACGCTGATGCTGATCGTCCGCATCAAGTCGATGTGCAAGCGCGCGGGGATTTCGCGGATCGACGCGGGCGCCAAGGGGGCGACAGTGCAGTTCCACAACGACAAATTCGCCAATCCAGCGGGGCTGGTGGAGTTCCTGAAGGCGCAGGGACCGGCGGCGAAGGTGCAGGGCAACAAGATCGTGCTTCTGGGCGAGATGAAGTCGGAGGCCGACCGCATCAAGGGCGCCTTCGCCATCGCCCGTGATCTGGCCGAGAAGGTGGTGAAGCCGAAGGGGTAGGGGTTGTCATCCCCGACCCGAGATCGGGCGGATCAGAAAACGCATTGCGTTTTCCCGCCCGTGTGGGGACGGTTTCGCTGGACCACTTGCCCCGAACGTCCACAAAGGCAGGCGCCCGCCCCGGTGGGTGCGAAGCACCCGCCCTCCCGGGGGGGCGGTGCTGGCCGGCGGCCTTTGGGGCCACCGGCGGAGGGATGCACTTTCACCGCATGGCGGGGGCGATGGCCCCCGCCACTCCGCCCGCTCACACCCGCTTGCCGCCGAGCCGCACCGCGATCAGCGCCAGCGCGATGAAAACCAGCACCCCCGCCATCAGCGGCAGAGCCGTGCCGTTGAAGGCCAGCCCCACCGGCACCGCCAGCACCACCGAAACCACGGTGGAAATCGCACTCGTGACCGAAGCCGCAAGCCCGGCGATATGGCCGACCGGCTCCATGGCGAGAGCGTTCAGGTTGCCCATCGACAGGCCCATCATGGCGAAAAGCGCGATCGACCACAGCACATGCGTCGGGAAGGCCAGGGTCTCGGGCATCAGCCCCAGCCCGTTCACCGCCAGAAGAACCAGCGTCAGGGCGACCACGCTCGTATAGGTGGCGATCACCACCGCCCGCATTCCGACCCGCATCACCACCCGCGCATTGACGAAACTGCCCACCCCCGAGACGAGCGCGATCATGGCGAACCACAGCGGAAAGCTCTCAGCTCGGTCGAAACGCTGATCGAAGATCCCCTGCATCGAGGAGAGCGTGGCGAAAAGCGAAGCCTGCGTCAGCGTCTGCGCGATGATGGAGACGGTGATGATCCGGTGGGAGAACAGCTCTTTCGTCGCGGCGATCATCGGGGCGAGATGCAGGCTCCGCCGGTTTTCCGGGGCGAGCGTTTCAGGCTGGCGCAGCCCCATCCAAAGCATCGTGACCGCCGAGAAGACGATATAGACGAGGAAGATGGCCTCCCAGCCCGCAGAGGAGATCACCGCCTGACCCATCAGCGGCGCCACCGCGGGAACGAGGATGAAGACCATCATCACGAAGGACATGACCTGCGCCATGGCCCGCCCTTTGAAAAGGTCGCGCACAAGCGCCATCGAGACGGTGCGCGGGGCGGCGGCGCCGATCCCCTGAACGACGCGGGCGATCAGCAGCAGGTCCAGCGAATTGGCGAAATAGCAGGCGAGGGCCGCCACCACATAGAGCGCCGATCCGGCGAGGATCACCGGCTTCCTGCCGAAGGCATCGGCCAGCGGCCCGGCAAAGAGCGTGCCGAGCCCCATGCCGAAGACGAAGCTCGTCACGACGAGCTGCGCGCGGTTAGGCGCATCGGGGCTGAGGGTCGCGGCGATTTCAGGCAGGGCCGGCAGCATCGCGTCGATGGAAAGTGCTATCGTGGCGAAGAGGGCCGCGATCAGGGCAATGAACTCGCCTTGGGAAAGGCGTTGGGGTGCAGGGGTCATGAAGGGGGCTTTCTGAACGTGTCGGCAGGGGCCTTGCCGTGCAGAAACAGGTATAGCGCCGCGCCGCAGATGGCAAGTTCGGGCAGAAAGCTCCAGTGCAGCAGGAAGGAGAGAACCCAGTGGCTCTGCGTCGCAGGCACGGTGACGATCGAGTAAAGATGATCCGACACCGGCCAGAGCCAGAGGATCGACCCCGCCGAGGTGTCGAGGATCAGATGCAGGAGTATCCCGGCGAAGCCCATGGCGAGGGGGGCGAGCCAATCTGGCCGCAGCCAGCGGGCGAGCGGCAGGGCGACAAGGGCGATCCCCGCCCAGACCGCCGGGATATGCGGCCAGAAACGGTGATGATGAACCTGCGAATTGACGAGGGCGAACCAGATCATGTCAAGATCCGGCAGTCCCGCCCCGATCATCGCGGCCAGAAGCAGCCTCCCGCGCCGCTGGCCGAAGCTGCGGCCCAGAAGGTAGCCGGAGGGCAGATGGGCCAGGATCATCAGGAGGTCTTCAAGCTCGCGGCTTTCGGGAAAGGGGGCTCAGAGGGGCATCCATGGGGAAGGGGAGCGTTGGGGCTTCGGTCTTAAACCTGCCCCCCAAACCCCGCCTCTGGGGCGATCCCGGCCTCGGCCGGCCTCACGAGGCGGCGATTTCGCCCGATTTCACCTTGGCGACCAGCTCCTCGATCACTTGTCCCCAGACCTCCGGCGGCTGCGCGCCGGAGACGACATATTGCTGCGCGATGAGGAAGGTCGGCACGGCGCTCACCCCCTTGCGGCGGGCATCCTCGTCACGCGCGCGGATGTCGCTGGCATCGGCATCCGAGGCGAGAAGACGCTTCACCGCCTCCCGGTCCATGCCGCAGCCCGCGGCGATATCGGCCAGAACCTCCGGATTGCCGATGTCGCGGCCCTCCTTCCAATAGGCACGGAAAAGGGCGGAGACCACCGGCGTCTGCCGCCCCTCAAGCCCCGCCCAATGGATCAGCCGATGGGCGTCGAGCGTGTTCGGGATGCGCTTCGGCGTGTCGGGGTCCATGTCGACCCCGTTCTTGCGGGCGGTGTCGCGGAGCTGGCCATGGATCTGGTCGACCCGCTCCACGCTGCCGAAGCGGGCGGCGAGGTAGTCGCGCTTGTCGACGCCTTCGGCCGGCATGTCGGGGTTGAGCTGGAACGGATGCCACTCGATCTGGAACGGATGGTCGGCATGGGCCTCCAGAGCCCGGTCGAGATTGGATTTGCCGATCAGGCACCATGGGCAGACGGGATCAGAGAAGATGTCGAGGCGGATCATTGCGGCTCCGGTTGGAAAAGGGCGGCGAGGGCGCGGCGGTCGAGCTTGAGGTTGGCATTGCGGGGCAGGGCGTCAAGAGGCTGATAATGGCGCGGCTGTTTCCAGCGGGCCAGATGGGCTGCGGCATGATCGGCAAGAGCCTGCCGGGGCAGCGGCCGGGCGGCGGTGTAGAAGCAGGCGATGATCCGGGCGCCGGGGGCGATCTCAACCTCCGTCACCGCGCAATCGAGAAGGCCGGGGACGGAGGCGAGCGCCGCCTCCACCTCGCGGGGGGAGACCTTGAAACCGCCGGGGTTCATCATGTCGTCGCTGCGGCCGAGGAAGGTATAGGCGCCGCCGGCGTCGCGGGAAGCCTGATCGCCGGTGACGAACCAGTCGCCGCTGAATCGGGCGGCTGTCGCCTCCGGCTGATCGAGATAGCCGATCATCAGGCCGGGATCGCTGCGGTGAATGGCAAGCGCGCCGCTGGCGGCTCCGGCAAGTTCCTGCCCCGTCCCGTCCAGAAGGGCGATGCGGCGGCCGGGCTGGGGGTAGCCGCTGGCGCCTTCCGGTGCCGGACGGGACGGGGAGCCGGAGAGGAAGGTCGAACACTCCGACAGGCCGAGCGCCTCATGCAGATCGGTGCCGGTCGCCGCCCGCCACCCGGTCCGCAGGGCAGGGGGCAGCGCCTCGCCCGCGGAAAGCCCGTGGCGGAGCGCGGGGAGCTTCGGCAGCCCGGCGCGCAGCATCTGGCGATAGACGCCGGGCGCCGCCGCGAGGATGGTCGCGCCATGGCGGGCGGCAAGGGCGGACAGCGCCGCAACCGGCGTTCCCGCCGCCGGGATCAGCGCCGTGGCCCCGATGGCCCAAGGGTCCAGCAGCCCGGTGCCGAGCGTATAGGTCCAGTTGAAGGCGCCGGCATGGAGAAGACGGTCCTCCGGACTGAGCCCCTCCCAGCCGTCGCGCATCATGCCCCGCGCCCAGATCGCCCGATGGGCATGGGCGACCGGCATCGGACGCCCGGAGGTGCCGGAGGTGAAGATCGCATAGGCAAGCCGGTCGGGATCGCCCTGCTGGTATGCGGCGGGCGGCAGGGCGGTCATGGCCAGCAGATCTTGCGCCGTCAGAACCGGCGCAGCATGGCGGGGCCGCGCCACCCCCGGCTCCGCCACGATCAGGGCAGGGCCGAGCGCCGCCGCCATCGGCGTGATCTCCGCCTCTGTCAGCGCGGCAGAGGTCGGAACCGGGACCAGCCCGACGGCAATCGCCCCGAGAAACAGAAGCGGAAAGGCCGGCGTATTGCCGAGCCGCATCAGCACCCGCGCCCCCTGCGGCAGGCCGAGCGCGAGAAGCCCGGTGCCGACCCCGCGCACCGCCGCTTCGAGCCGGCCATGGCTCCAGACCTCCGCGCCTTCCGGATGGAGGATCTCCAACGCCGGATGCGCCGCCCGCGCCCCGGCCCGCCGCAGCACATGGGCGGCAAGGTTGAAGGGCGCGGGGCAGGGCGGAGAGGAGGTCATGCCCCCTGCTAGCGCCGCGCCGTGAAGGAGACAAGCGGCGAGGCGCCGCCCCGCGCCGGAGGCTCGTGCCGGCGGCACGCGGGGAAGCCTCCGGCGGGGATATTTAAGGCAAGATGAAAGCCCTTTCTTCTCTTCCCAAATATCCCCCGCGGAGCGTTCTGCAGCAGCCGGGGGCGCGCTCTGTTGCAAGGCGGGGGCGGCGCGGATATGCAGCGCCCATGTCCAGCGATCCCAAACGCCTGATCCGCATTGCCCGCGACAGCGGCGGCTCTCCCGCCGTGGAGCCGCTCGACCTTGGACTGCGGGTTCGGGACCTCCGCAAGGACAAGGGCTGGACGCTGGAACAGGCGGCGAGCCGGGCGGGGCTGGCGCGCTCCACCCTTTCCAAGATCGAGAACGGCCAGATGTCGCCCACCTATGAGGCGCTGAAGAAGCTGGCGCTCGGCATGGGCATGTCGGTGCCGCAGCTTTTTACCCCGCCCTCGAAAGCCCAGGTCTCCGGCCGCATGGTCACCACCCGCATGGGCGAGGGCCAGGCCCATGCCACCACCACCTATGAGCACGAGCTTCTGGCCGGCGCCCTGACCAAGAAGCAGATGCTGCCCTACCGCGCCACGATCCGCGCCCGCAGCATGGAGGATTTCGACGGCTGGGTGCGCCATGACGGGGAGGAGTTTCTCTATGTCCTCACCGGGGTCGTGCGGCTTTACACCGAGTTCTACGAACCCGTCGATCTGCGCCGCGGCGACAGCGCCTATTATGACGCCTCCATGGGCCACAACGTCATCTCGGTGGCCGAGGATGATGCGACGATCCTCTGGGTCACGTCGCTGGGCTGACAGCCCCTTGCGCGGAAAGGCAAATCCGCCCGTTGCCCTTGCCGCCGCCGCCCCTTAGGGTCGAAGCGGGAGTCGCGGTTCGGCGCGAGGGGGCAAGGCGATGCGGCTGGCGCTGCTCAGCGATATTCATGCCAATCAGGAAGCTTTCGAGGCGGTGCTGGCCGATCTTTCGCAGCGCGGCATCGACCGGATCGCCGTTCTCGGCGACATCGTCGGCTATGGCCCGGACCCGCAATGGTGCATCGAGACCGTGGAGGACCTGGTCGCGGGCGGCGCCTGGTGTCTGCGCGGCAACCATGACCGCGCGGTCGGCGTCCCGGACGGCGCCTTCAACACCAATGCGCGGCGGGTGATCGACTGGACGGTGAACCGGCTCTCGAAGCGCCACAAGCTCTTCCTGTCGGATCTGCCGCTGGTGATCGAGGACGGCGATCTGATGCTGGTCCATGCCTCGGCCAACGATCCGGCGGACTGGATCTATGTCACCTCCGAGGCCCGCGCGCTCGGCTCCTTTTCGGTGACGAAGGCGCGGCTGATCTTTTGCGGCCATGTGCATCGCCCGCAGCTTTATTCCGCCGATCTCGGCGGCCGGGTCGCGGGCCATCCGGTGATCTTTGGCCAGCCGCTTCCGCTGATCCGCTCCCGTCGCTGGCTCGGGGTGATCGGATCGGTCGGTCAGCCGCGCGACGGGGTGGCGCAGGCGGGCTATGCGATCCTCGACCGGGACAGGAACGAGCTGACCTTCCGGCGGGTCGGCTATGACGTGACCACGACGGCGAAGAAGATGCGCGCTGCGGGCCTGCCCGAGGCGCTTGCGGCCCGGCTGATGAAGGGGGAATGAATGGCACTGATCCGACCGGAACCGGGGCTGGAGATCGACGGCTTCACCTTGGGCGGGCAGCTCCACAAGGGCGGCTTCGCGACGATCTGGGAAGTGACCCATCCCCTTTACCGGACGCCGATGGTGATGAAGGTGCCGACGATCCTCGACGGCTATGACGGGCCGACCATCGTCGGCTTCGAGGTCGAGCAGATGATCATGCCACGCCTGACCGGCCCGCATGTGCCGCGGGTGATGGGGGAGGGCGATTTCTCGCGGATGCCCTATATCGTGACCGAGAAGATCCCCGGCGGCTCGCTCCACCGGCTCTTCCGCGCCGCACCCCTGCCGCTGTCGGAGCTGATCGAGACGGCGGCGCGGATGGCGGCGGCGATCCACGACATCCACCGCCAGCATGTCATCCATCTGGACCTGAAGCCCGACAATTTCCTGCAACGGCCGGGCGGCGAGATGGTGCTGATCGACTTCGGCCTGTCGCGGCACGACCATCTGCCCGACCTGCTGGCCGAGGAATTCACCATTCCGATGGGGACCTTCCCCTATATCGCGCCGGAACAGTTCCTGCGTCAGCGGGGGGATCCGCGCTCTGATCTCTATGCGCTCGGGGCGATGCTGTATCAGCTTGTGACCGGAAAGCTGCCCTTCGGCGAACCGGAGACGCTGGCGCAGGTGCGCCAGAGACTCTGGCGTGATCCGCTGCCGCCGCGCGCCCTGCGCCCCGATCTGCCGGAATGGTTCCAGGAGATCATCCTGCGCGCCATGGAGGTGGACCCGGCACGGCGCTATCAGTCCGCTGCCCAGATCGCCTTCGACCTGACCCATCCGCTGCAGGTGCGCCTGACGGAGCGCGCGCATCGCATGGCGCCGCAGGGCGCCCTGGCGCGGTTCCGCAAATGGCGGGCGATGCGGAAGGTGAAAAGCTTTGCCGCCCCGGCCTCGGTCGCGGCCCAGATGGAGCGCGCGCCGATCCTCCTCGTCGCCGTCGATCTCGCACCCGAGATGGAGCCGCTGGCCCAGGCGCTGTTTCTCGCCGTGAAGCGGATGCTGGTCATCCAGCCCGATGCCCGCGTGGCTTGCGTGAACGTCATCAAGACCGCGCGCATCGGCATCGACCAGACCACGGATGACGAGGGCAACCACCTCCATGTCTCGCGGCTCGTCGGGCTGAAAGCCTGGGCGGAGGGGATCGAGCTGACCGACGACCGGCTGACCTATACCGTGCTCGAAGGCAGCGATCCGGCGGCGGTGATCCTCGACCATGCCGAGGTGGTGCGGGCCGGCCATATCCTGATGGGCGCGCGCGGCCATTCGACGACGCGGCGCTATCTCGGTTCGGTCTCTGCCAAGGTGGTGGCGGAGGCGCATTGCTCGGTCACCGTGATCCGCCTGCCCGATCAGCACCGCGAGGCGGAGGGCGAGAGCGCCTGATCCCGCCCGCCCGGGGAACGGTCGAAGCCTCCGGCGGGGATATTTGAGGCAAGATGAAAGGGCTTTCTTCTCTTTCCAAATATCCCCCGCGGAGCGTTCCGCAGAAGCCGGAGGCGCGGCGGAGGAGGATTATCCCCCGAACCAGCCCTTCACCGTCCGCGCGCCGCCGGCGACATCGGTGCCGACCCCCTCGACCGTGTTGCAGGCGGAAAGCGCCAGCAGCGCCACAAGGATCATCCGTTTCATTCCTGATACCACCAGACTTCCGGTTGGAACCCCAGCCAGTCGCCATAGACCGGCAGCTTTTCGGGGAAATGCAGCGCCTTCTTATACGCAAGCCGCGAGACGGCGGAATACCAGATCGGCACGACATAGCGCCCCGAGGTCAGCACCCGGTCGAGTGCCTGGGTCGCGGCCACGAAATCCTCATGGGTCTCGGACGACAGCATCGCCGCGATCATCGCCTCGGCGGCGGGGGAGTTCATGCCCATCCAGTTGCGGGTGCCGGGCTCGGTCACGCCCGCCGATCCCCAGTAGAGCACCTGCTCATTGCCGGGGGAAAGCGACAGCGACCGGATGTAATGGGTCATGTCGAAATCATAGGCGTTGGTGCGGTCCTTGTACTGGGCGCTGTCCACCGTGGTCACCTTCGCCTCGATGCCGAGCCGCTTCAGCGCTTCCACATAGATGTTCGCCGTGGCGATGATGTCATCCGCGCCGTTGACCAGCAGGATCTCGAAGGCGAAGGGCGCGCCCTGGGCATTTTTCAGCACGCCGTCCTGAACGGTCCAGCCCGCCTCCTCCAGTAGCGCCGTTGCCTTGCGGAGGTTCGCGCGGTTCGCCTCCGTCCCGTCCGAGACGGGCAGGCTGTAGCCCTCGATGGCGCCGGGGGGGAGCTGGTCCTTGAACGGGGTCAGAAGCTCCAGCACCCTGCCTTCCGCAGGCGTGCCGGGAGGCGCGCCGAGCTCGGAGTTGGAGTAGTAGGAGGCGATGCGCGGCACCGCCCCGCCGTTCAGGGTCTGGTTGATCAGCTCGAAGTTGAAGGCGTCGATCAGCGCCTCGCGCACCCGCCAGTCGGCAAAGATCGGCTTGCGGGTGTTGAAGACCAGCCCCTCGATCCCCGAGGGCCTTCCATGCGGGATCTCCGCTTTCACCACCTCGCCGGACTGCACCGCCGGGAAGTCGTAGTTGGTCGCCCATTTCGCCGGATTGGTCTCGCGGAAGCTGTCGATCTCGCCGCCCATGAAGGCCTGGAAGACCACGCCGCCATCGCCGAAATATTCGTAGCGCACCTCGTCGAAATTGTGCTGGCCGCGGTAGAAGGGCAGGTCCTTGCCCCACCAGTCCGGGTTCTTCCTGAAGGAGATGAACTTGCCGGGCTCGAACTGCGCCACCACATAGGGGCCGGAGCCGATCGGGGCCTCCAGCGTGGAGGCGGTGAAATCCTTGCCCTCCCATTGCGCCTTCTTCAGGATCGGGCGCAGGCCGAGGATCAGCGGCAATTCGCGGTCCTCGGTGTTGAAGGTGAATTTCACCGAACGCTCGCCGGTTTTCTCGGCGCTTGCGATCTTTTTCCAGGCGGCGGCATAGCGAGGATTGCCCTCGGTCCCGAGTTTCTCGAAGGACCAGAGCACATCCTCGACCGTGACCGGGCTGCCGTCGGAGAATCGGGCGTCCGCGCGCAGGGTGAATTCGACGTAGGACCGGGCCTCATCCGTATCCACCGATTCGGCCAGAAGCCCGTAAAGCGAGAAGGGCTCGTCGTAAGAACGGCCCAGAAGTGTCTCCACCGTCAGCAAAGATACCCCGGCGGGGGCGGAGCCCTTGAGGATGAAGGGGTTGAGCGAATCGAACCCGCCCGACTCGCCGAAAACGATCCTGCCGCCCTTCGGCGCATCGGGATTGGCATAGGGCAGGGACACAAAATCGGGTGGAAGGGCCGGTTCGCCATACATAGCTATGCCGTGGCGCGACTCAGCCCCCGCCATCTGCCCCATGGCGGCCAGAAAAAGCGCCACCCCGAAGCCCCTCAGGGTTGTGGTTACTCTCTGTCTCATTGGGACGACACTCCTCCGGGGCCTGTTTTTGTTGAAGGCGAGCTTATGCCGGCTTGTGAACCAATTCAAACTTTTAGCTTGGAAGGCGCAGCAAGGCGGCGTATAAGATGCTTACTGCTCGATAGGTTTCTTGCCTGTATGAAACCTGCCTCAATAACTGAACGCCGGCTTCGTGCCGGCGTTTTTTTCTTTCGGGCCGGCCGGTTTCCCCGCTGCAACCGCCGCGGGCTTCCCGCCGCCGCATTGCCGCGCTAGACTTCGCTGCAGGGCAGCAAGAGGAGGCCGACATGCTGAGGGGCAAGACCGCGATCATCACCGGATCGAATTCGGGCATCGGGCTCGGGGCGGCGGAGGAACTGGCGCGCGCCGGGGCGGATGTGGTGCTGAACAGCTTCACCGACCGGCCCGAGGATCATGCCCTCGCCGCCGACCTGGGCAAGCGCCACGGCGTGAGCGCGCGCTACATCGCCGCCGACATGTCCGATGGAGCCGCCTGCCGGGCGCTCATCGAAAAGGCCGGGGGCTGCGATATCCTCGTGAACAACGCCGGCATCCAGTTCGTCGCCCCGGTGGAGGAGTTCCCGGTCGAGAAATGGAACCAGATCCTCGCCATCAACCTCTCCTCTGCCTTCCACACCTCCGCCGCCGCGCTGCCGGGGATGCGGGCGAAGGGCTGGGGGCGGATCGTCAACATCGCCTCCGCCCATGGGCTGACAGCCTCGCCCTACAAATCCGCCTATATCGCGGCGAAGCACGGGGTGGTGGGCCTGTCGAAGACCATCGCCCTGGAAACCGCAGGGCAGGGGATCACCTGCAACGCCATCTGCCCCGGCTATGTGCTGACGCCGCTCGTCGAGGCGCAGATCCCCGATCAGATGAAGGTGCATGGCATGGACCGCGAGACGGTGATCCGCGAGGTCATGCTGCTGCGCCAGCCGTCGCGCCAGTTCGCCACGACCGAGCAGATCGGCGGCACGGTGGTCTATCTCTGCGGGCCTTATGCCGATCAGGTGACGGGGACGACGATTTCCGTCGATGGCGGCTGGACGGCGCTCTAGCCTCCGGCCGGGGAAGCCTCCGGCGGGGATATTTGAGCCAGTATGAAAGGGCTTTCTTCTCTTTCCAAATATCCCCCGCGGAGCGTTCCGCAGAGGCCGGGGGCGCAGCGCCTTACTTCGCGCCGATGGCCTGCATCTGCTCGCGCGGGGCCGGGTAGACGAGGCCGGCGGAGACGATCAGCTTGACCGCCTCATCGGGCTTGAGGTCGAGCATGATCACCTCGTCCTCCAGCACGAAGACCAGAAAGCCGGAGGTGAGCGGGGTGAGGCCGACGAAGACCGCCACGCGGCCCTCGCCCTGCGGCAGCTTGGCCGCGATCTCGCCCTTCGGTTTGGTGGCGACCATGCCGACCGCCCAATAGCCGGGACGCGGGAATTCGATCAGGCAGGTGCGGTCGAAGCTTTTCTCGGATTTGGTGAAGAAGGTCTCGGTGATCTGCTTCACCCCCGAATAGACCGAGCGCACCAGCGGCACGCGGTCCACCAGCCCCTCGGCCTGGCGCATGATCGAGCGGCCAATCAGCCCGCGGGTCAGCCAGCCGATGAGGGCGGTGAAGACCAGAAAGACCAGCACCCCCACGCCGCGCACCGGGAAGGAGGCGTCGGGGCCGAAGAGGCGGCGGATGATCGCTTCGGGCTTCCAGGGGCCGGGGATCAGCGGCAGGATCCAGCCGTCGATCCAGCCGATCAGCGCCCAGACGACATAGATCGTCAGCCCGACCGGCAGCACCACGACGAGCCCGGTCAGGAAGGAGGAGCGCAGCGCGCCCAGAAGGCTGCGGCGGGGCGGGGTCGGATCGGTCATCGAAGCTCCTCGGTCAACCGTTGCAATCTAGGCAGTCGCCGGGGGTTGGACAATGGGTCTGCGCCCGGACCGGCGCAGATCACGGGCTTGTCAGGCCCGATCTGCCCGCGCGATGGCCGCTCCGAGCCGTGCGTTGTTCAGAACGAGGGCAATGTTGGCGGCGAGGGAGCGCCCGTCCGTCAGCTCGAAGATGCGTTGCAGCAGGAAGGGCGTCACCGCCTTGGCGGCGACCCCCTGTGCGGCGGCCTCCGCAAGAGCGGTCTCGATCACCGGGCCGATGGTCTCGCGGGGGATCTCCGCCTCTTGCGGGATCGGGTTGGCGACAAGCTGGCCGCCGGGCAGGCCGAGGGTGCGGCGCAGGCGCAGGGCGGCGGCGATCTCGGCGGCCCCGTCCATCCGCAGGGGCGCCTTCAGCCCCGAGGAGCGCGACCAGAAGGCCGGGAACTCCGCCTGACCATAGGCGATGACCGGGACGCCGTGGGTTTCCAGAACCTCCAGCGTCTTCGGCAGGTCCAGAATGGCCTTGGCCCCGGCCGCCACCACCGTCACCGGCGTCGCCGCCAGCTCCAGAAGATCGGCGGAGATGTCGAAGCTCTCCTCGGCGCCGCGATGCACCCCGCCGATGCCGCCGGTGGCAAAGACGGTGATCCCCGCGAGATGGGCGCAGATCATCGTCGCGGCCACCGTGGTCGCCCCGACCTTGCCCTGGGCGAGGCAGGCGGCCAGATCGGCGCGGGAGAGCTTCATCACCCCCTGCGCCTGACCGAGGCTGTCCAGCTCGGCATCGGTCAGCCCGATATGGATGCGCCCGCCCATCACCGCGATCGTCGCCGGCACGGCGCCGTGGGCGCGGATCTCCGCCTCCACCCGGCGGGCGGTTTCGACGTTCTGGGGAAAGGGCATCCCATGGGTGATGATCGTGCTTTCGAGCGCCACGAGGGCGGCCCCTTCGGCGCGGGCCTTGGCGACCTCGGGCGAGAAGGCGAGGGGCAGGGCGGCGGGATTTTGGGTGGTCATGTTCCGATCTCTCCCGAGACATAGGTTGCGGCGGCCGTCAGGGCCGCGGTCAGCGCCGCAGCGCGATCCGCGCCGCGCTGTTCGGCGACGATATGGGATGCCATGAAGGTATCGCCCGCGCCGGTCACGCGGGCGACCATGACTTCGGGCGGGGTGCCGGTGATCACGCCCTTGCCGCGCGTGCCTTCGGCGCAGGTCTTGCCGCCATGGGTGACGATCACCCGGCCCGCGCCGCGCGCCAGCAGCGCCTCGGCGGCTTCGGGGGCGGAGGCGCAGGGGGTGCGGGCGATGAGGTTGGCTTCTTCGAGGTTGACGTAGAGCGTGGCCCCCTCATGGGCAAGCATCGGCAGCAGGCGCTCCGCCTTGCCGGGGCTTGCCGGGGCGATCCGCAGATCGGCGCGGGCAAACAGCGGCGAGGCGGCGATCTGCGACAGAAGCTCCGAAGTCAGGTTGCCGTCGAGCGCGATCAGCCCCGTCCAGGGTGCGGCTTCCGTGCCGAGCCGCCCGTCGCCCAGGGGGCGCAGGATCTTGTCCCCGGCGGCCTCCAGCGAATGGGCGTCGGCAATGGCGGCGATGAGCCCGTTGGCGCCCTCGACCGCCATATAGCGGTCGGTCGGCAGATCCTCGGAGCGATAGGCGAAGCCGGTGACGAGGCCGAGCCTTTCGCAGGCGGCGATCAGCTCTTCGCCCTCGGCGTCCCGGCCGACGGCGGTGAGGATCGCGGGCGTCATGCCGAAGCGGCGCAGCGTCATGGCGATGTTCATCGCCACGCCGCCGGGCAGGCGGGTGATGCGCCCCGGCACATCGGCGCCGAGCCGCATGGAGGCGGGGGAGCGGCCGATGATGTCCCACAGGACCGAACCGATGCAGAGGATATCCGGTGTCATGAGAGGGTTCATGCCGATACCGCCGCCAAGCCGCAAGAGGCTTCTCTCGACACAAAGCCCCGCCGGGTGCAAAGATGGCCGCATTGCACAAGACCGACTCTGCTTCCGACCACACATTTACAGCACATTTCACGCAAAACAGGTGTTCAATGGCAATTCCGACAAAAGCGCGTTTTCTGACGCAGACAGAATGGGATATTCTGACCGGCGTGTTCGGCGACACGCTGCCCTTCCGCCAGCGCATCCTGATCACCAACGGTCTCGGCGGGGGCGATGCGCCCTTCACCATCCCGACCTCGGCGATCAGCGTCGCCACGATCCCCGCGGCGGTGCAGGCGGCGCTCAGCAGTCTGGCGATCCAGTATCTCGGCGGTCAGGACGGTCTGCTGGCCCGGACGATGAACCGCAGCGGCTTTACCGGGCCGATGGCGATGCTGTCGCAGGTGACCAGCCTCGTGAACCTCGGCTATCTCGTCAATGTCGGCCCCACCCCGTTTCAGGATATGAGCGGCACCCACAAGAATCTGCTGGTGCATGAGCTGGCGCATGTGTGGCAGGGCAAGAATTCCACCGCCGCGACCACCTATGTGGTCAATTCGATCATGCACCAATGCCGCGCCTCGATCTTCGGCAGCAGCCGCAACGGCGCCTATGATTACCCGGCGGGACAATCCTGGTCGAGCTACAACACCGAACAGCAGGCTTCGATCATCGAGCACTGGTTCGAGTCGGGCAAACCGGAAAGCGGCCCGCTCTGGCCCTATATCCGCGACTACGTCCGCAAGGGCAAAACCTGAAACGGAGCGGCGCAAGCGGCGGATCATTCTGCGGCTTGCCCCCTTGCATCCGTCGCGGCGCTCCTCTATAGGCACCGCACTTCACAGGCAGGGCTTGGGCTTTGCGGGGAGAAATCCCGCAGGTCCGCCGGTTGTCCCGGAATGATCCGGGATGAGACAGCTCCGCCGAGGTTTGAAACCGGAAAGGAATAGGACATGGCTCTTCCCGAGTTCTCCATGCGTCAGCTTCTGGAAGCTGGCGTTCACTACGGCCACCAGACCGCCCGCTGGAATCCCCGCATGGGCGAGTATATCTACGGCGACCGCAACGGCATCCACATTCTCGACCTGACGCAGACCGTCCCGATGCTGGACCAGGCGCTGAAAGTCGTGCGCGATACCGTCGCCAAGGGCGGCCGCATCCTCTTCGTCGGCACCAAGCGCCAGGCCCAGAAGCCGATCGCCGAAGCCGCCGAGAAGTGCGCCCAGTATTACATGAACCACCGCTGGCTCGGTGGCACCCTGACCAACTGGCAGACCGTTTCCAAGTCGATCCAGCGTCTGAAGCACATCGACGAAGTGCTGGCGCAGGGCGGCGAAGGCCTGACCAAGAAAGAGCGTCTGGGCATGGAACGCGACCAGGCGAAGCTTCAGGCCTCGCTCGGCGGCATCCGCGAGATGGGCGGCACCCCGGATCTTCTGTTCATCATCGACGTTGGCAAGGAAGACCTCGCCATCCTCGAAGCCCAGAAGCTCGGCATCCCGGTCGTCGGCGTGGTTGACACCAACAACTCGCCCAAGGGCGTGGATTATGTGATCCCCGGCAACGACGACGCGGCCCGCGCCATCGCGCTCTACTGCGATCTCGTGGCCCGTGCGGCTCTGGACGGCATGTCGGCCCAGATGGGCGCTGCCGGCATCGACCTCGGCGCGCTCGAAGCCGCCCCGGAAGAAGACGCGACCGCCGACGCCTGACCTTCCCGCAAGGGAACTGTCACAGGACGGATAACCGGCGGGGCTACAAACCCCGCCGGACCCATTTTTCGGATTCAGGAGACTGATATGACCGTCACCGCACAAATGGTGAAAGAACTGCGCGACAGCACCGGCGCAGGCATGATGGACGCGAAGAAAGCGCTCGTCGAAACCAATGGCGACATGGAAGCGGCCGTTGACTGGCTGCGGACCAAGGGCCTTGCCAAGGCCGCCAAGAAAGCGGACCGCGTGGCCGCCGAAGGGCTCGTGGGCGTCGCCGTCTCCGGCGGGCGCGGCGTGGCCGTCGAGGTGAACTCGGAAACCGACTTCGTCGGCAAGAACGCCGACTTCCAGTCGATGGTCCACAACATCACCAAGACCGCGATCCGTTGCGCCACCGTTGAAGAGCTGAAAGCGGCGGATCTCGCCGGTCAGCCGGTCGAGACCGTGATCCAGGAAGCCGTCGCCACCATCGGCGAAAACATGACCCTGCGCCGCATGGCGGCCGTCGAGGGTGAGCATGTGGCCTCCTATGTCCACAACTCGGTCGCCGATGGCCTCGGCAAGATCGGCGTTCTCGTGGCCGTGAAAGGCACCGACAACGGCATCGCCAAGCAGATCGCCATGCACGTCGCCGCGACCAATCCGCTGGCCCTGTCGGAAGCCGATCTCGACCCGGTGGTGGTGGAGCGCGAGCTGACCGTGCAGACCCAGAAAGCTCTGGAAGAAAACGCGACCTCGGCCAAGCCGAAGCCCGAAGCGGTGATCCAGAACAACATCATTCCGGGCCGGATGAAGAAATTCCTCGCCGAGAACACCCTTCTCGGCCAGATGTTCGTGATGAACCCCGACATCACCGTGGCGCAGGCCGCCAAGGATGCCGGCGTGGAAATCACCGGCTTCGTCCGCATGGGCGTGGGCGAGGGCATCGAGAAGAAAGAGGAAGATTTCGCTGCCGAAGTCGCCAAGATGGTGCAAGGCTAAGTTCTGGGCTGATTTCAGGCTGAAATTCCGTCGCCGATTTGCCGGCGGGGCAAGAGGCATCGGGGAAACCCGGTGCCTTTTTCTTTTGAGCTTGCGGGATGCGGCGTTGAATTGTTACGTTATACTATAACAATCATTGGAGCCATCATGCCGGACCAGACCCATCCCTCCGACACCCGCCTTCCCATCACCGTTCTTTCCGGCTTTCTCGGCGCCGGGAAAACCACCGTCCTCAACCATGTGCTGAACAACCGGCAGGGGCTGCGGGTGGCGGTGATCGTCAACGACATGTCCGAGGTCAACATCGACGCCGATCTGGTGCGCGACGGGGCGGAACTGAGCCGGGCCGAGGAGAAGCTGGTGGAGATGACCAATGGCTGCATCTGCTGCACGCTGCGCGACGACCTGCTGACCGAGGTGCG